>NZ_DAOUDC010000012.1:0-321622 GCF_034431535.1 Chloroflexus sp.
CGCGCCGAAGTGGCGGAATGGCAGACGCGGCGGTCTCAAAAACCGCTGGGGATCAACCCCCGTGTGGGTTCAAGTCCCACCTTCGGCACCACGAAAAGGCATCGGGGCGTGGCTCAGCCTGGTAGAGCGCCGCGTTCGGGTCGCGGAGGTCGGTGGTTCAAATCCACTCGCCCCGACCAGATAACAGAAGCGTCTGTGCGATGGCACAGACGCTTTTGGCTTAGGTCTAGTCCTCAAGAACCCTCCACCCCAAGCCCTTGCCGCAAAGCGAGCCAAGACACAGTGGATTCAAACCCAAAGGCGCGAAGGGCGCAGAGATTTTTTTGGGGAAGCGTCGCTCCCCGATGGTTATTGCGAGCCGTGCAGTAGGGGCTGAGCGCAGCTCGGCCCTCGCACGGCGAAGCCATCTCCCACGAGACCGGAATGGATACGCTCAGGTATGTGATGCGCTGAAGTGGGAGATGGCTTCGGACGATTCGTGCCCTCGCAATGACATCATGCCTCCTCAGACAGCCATCACCATTGCCACCCGATTGTCGCTATCGCGGGTTGGTCGTAAAGATTCCGGTCGATCTTACACCCTCGCTTTCGATAAATGATTTGGTAGACTGTTAGCAGGGAATATTTGCTATCCTTACTCAGATACGTGATCGTACGTGCAACAGAAACTCCTATGAACCGAAGACTCACTGCTTGGTGGTGGTGCATGTGGTTGAGCGGCGCGTTACTGCTCACCGCCTGCATTGATCTGGCGGCGGCGCTGCCGCCTACTCCCAGCCCCTTCCCCACCTTAGCCCGCTTGCCAACCGTCACACCGGTGACGCCGCAACCAACCCGATCACCGGTAACGATTGTGCTCGTTCCGCCGAGTACGGTCACACCCACTGCTGAACGCTTTGTCGGGCGCGTCAATGTGGAAGCAAATCTGCGCAACGGCCCCGGCACCTCGTCTCGGATTATCACGGTTGTGCCGGCTAACACCGAAGTGCTGCTCGAAAGCCAGCGCGCCAACTGGTACGTTGTACGCCTACCCGATGGCCAGACCGGCTGGATGTCGGCAGCAGTGCTTGAGGTGGCGCCTGACGTCGCAGCACGGGTACCGGTCGCCACGCCGTAGGAATGGCTGATAGGTTGATGATGGAAGAGCCGGCCCGCGGGGCCGGCTCTTGATGAGATCAGAGCAACGCAGCGACACCAATTAGTGCTACCATAGTAGAGAGCAGCACGATCACAATGCCTGATGGCTTCAGCAAAGGACACTCTCCATGCAGATTTTTAATACGTTGTCCCGTATCCGCGAACCATTTACCATCCCCACCGATCGCCCGGTGACGCTCTACGCCTGTGGGGTGACACCGTACGACACAACTCACATGGGACACGCCCGCACCTTCATCGTCTTTGACGTGTTGGTTCGCTATCTGCAATGGCACGGCGCAACGGTGCGCTACTGTCAGAACGTGACCGACGTTGATGATCCGCTCTTCGAGCGTGCCCGCCGCGACGGGGTGGATTGGTACGAGCTAGCCGAACGCCAAATTGCCCAGTTGCGTGCCGACTGCGCCGGTCTCAACATTCTGCCGCCGACCTTCTTCCCGCGGGTGAGCGAAGAAATCGGTGCGATGATCCCGATTATCGAGCGCCTGATCGAACTCGGTCATGCCTACGTCGCCGATGGCAACGTCTATTTCAGCATTCAAACCGACCCCGATTTCGGGCGGATGGCGCGGATGGGTTATGCCGAGTTATTGGCGATTGCCAATCAGCGCGGCAATAATCCCAATGACCCCTGCAAGCGCGATCCGCTCGATTTTGTGCTCTGGCAGCGCGGCAATCCTGATGAACCAAAGTGGGAGAGTCCGTGGGGGATAGGCCGGCCGGGATGGCATATCGAGTGCAGCGCGATGTCGAAACGTTACTTGGGCGATCAGATCGACATTCACGGTGGCGGGGCCGATCTGATCTTCCCGCATCACTCGTGCGAAATCGCGCAGAGCGAAGCAGCCACCGGCAAAAAGCCCTTCGTGCGCTACTGGATGCACGTCGGCTTGGTCTGGCTCGATGGCGAGAAGATGAGTAAGTCGTTGGGAAATTTGGTCTTCGCCCGCGATGCGTTGCGTCTGCACCACCCCGACGCGATCCGCTGGTATTTGCTCAGCGAACACTACCGCGAGGAGTTTGACTACCGGCGCGATGCAGTGGCGCGCTACGAGCAGTACGCTGCTGATCTCCGCCGGGCCGTGACCGTCCACGGCAGCGACCACAGTCCGCTCGATGTAAGCCGTGGTCGCGCCGACGTGATTGCGGCGATGGACGATGATCTGGATACGCCGGCAGCACTGGCGACGCTGCACACGATGGCCGGCACGATCATCGATGCCGCCGCCGAGGGTCGCGATGTAAGCATCGCGCAGGCGATCGTGCGCGATCTCGCAACGATGATCGGTTTTACGCTGCGCGAACTGTAGCAGGGGTGTAGCAGCGCAGTGGGTTTGCGGTTGCATGTAGCTGACACAGCCGCTAGAGTGCAGCAGTGCGACTGCCGCACATATTCGCAACGGAACATCCCCGCCGATCGTGTGTGTAACCGGCCTAGAGTGCGGCAGTGCGACTGCCGCATGTTCGCAACTGCCCTGTGGCGCGTGGGATAATATCGTGTTTTTAGTCTATAGAGTGCGGTAGTTAAACTGCCGCACTCCAAATGCAGATCTCCACCGTATTCAGCAAACGACACCTTAGCGGTATGAGCGCCGCCGGCTCAACAGACGCCTTGACACACCGTCTGGATGATAAGCAAGTTTCGGCTTACACAAACGATAAAGTGCGGCAGTCGCATCGCACTGCCGCACTCCATACATCACTTTAAGCGATAGCCTGCTGGACGCTTTAAAACCGGCCTTCATCTCACCGCTGGCGATTGCGATCACGCCCGCGCAAGAAGGGCGGGATGTCGAGATCGTCGCTAGGCATAGCCGGACGCACCGGTTGCACCGGTGGCTGCACCGGCGCCGGTGTCGTCTGCTTGGGGCGCTGGGCCGGCTGCCCACCGATCTGCCCAGTCGCTTGGCCAGTGCTGGTCGCCGCCGTCGGATACGAACGAGTGCGTTGCACGTTGGAATTGCGGTTCATATCGAAACCGGTCGCGATTAACGTGATCTTGATCTCACCGGGCGGGAAGTTCGGATCGATCACGGCGCCGATAATAATGTTAGCGTCGGGATCAACCTGCTTGGCGACAATATCGGCAGCTTCATACACCTCCATAATGCCGAGATCTTCGCCGCCGGTGATGTTAAAGAGCACCCCCTTCGCCCCGTCGATGCTGACCTCGAGCAAGGGGCTGGCAATCGCCTGATTGACGGCATCAAGTGCGCGAGCGTCGCCCTTGCCGTATCCGACCGCCATCAACGCCGAACCTTGCTGGGCCATGATCGTCTTGACATCGGCGAAATCCACATTAATCAGACCGCGCTGGGTGATCAGGTCAGAAATGCCCTGAATGCCTTGGCGCAGCACATCATCAGCCATCAAAAACGCCTGCTGGAAGGTAGTATTCTTGCTGGCAGTCTGCAACAGGCGGTCATTAGGAATGACGATCAAGGTATCAACCACCGGGCGCAACTGTTCGATCCCAGCCTCAGCCACTTTGCGGCGGTGATTGCCTTCAAAGGTGAAGGGGCGGGTTACGACACCAACCGTCAGTGCGCCAAGGTCATGGGCAATCCCGGCGATGATCGGCGACGCGCCGGTGCCGGTGCCGCCACCCATGCCGGCAGCGACAAAGACCATATCAGCGCCCTTCAACTGCTCGTAGATATCTTCCTGATTCTCCTCCGCCGCCTTCTGCCCGATCACCGGGTTGCCGCCGCTGCCCAGACCGCGGGTGAGCTTATCACCAATGCGAATCCGCACCGGCGCCAGCGAGTGCATCAATGCCTGCACATCGGTATTGACGGTAATAAACTCGACCCCCTGCACGCCAGCGGCAATCATGCGATCCACTGCATTGCTGCCGCCGCCGCCAACGCCAACCACCTTGATCTGGGCGAAGTCTTCCAGAGAGAAGCCATTGCTGCTTCGATCAACCATGTGCGAACCTCCTTGGGTAGTGTTATGGCAATAATTCGCGCAACCAGCGGCGGAAGCGCTCGTATAGCGAACTCGTATCATCAGACGAAGACTGCTCAGGCGGCCGCCCGCCGTACCGCATTCCCCATCGTAAAAGCCCCACAGCCGTTGCATACGCCGGCGAGTCAAGCGCGTCATGTAAACCGCCTAACCCGCTGGGAATGCCGATCCGTACCGGTAACCGCAAATCGTCGCGCAACAAATCGTCGAACCGGCTGAGCTGCGCGCCACCGCCGGTCAAGACGATGCCCGCCGGCAACATGCTCTCGTAACCGCTGCGCCGCGCTTCGTCCACGATCAATTCGATCAATTCTTCGGCGCGCGCCTGCAAGACCTGTTTCAGCAGATAGGCGCTGATCTGCTGCTTTTCCCCTACCGTCAACGTCTCGGCATCGATCAGGTCACTTTCGTCACCCGGCGCCGGCGGATTGCCGGCGATGGCGCTACCGTAGCGCAGTTTGAGATATTCGGCAGTGTTGGGCGGCGTATGCAGCACGTAGACAATATCGTTGGTAAAGTGCTGGCCGCCGACCGGGATCACGCCGGTGTGCCACACCCCGCCTTGGGCAAAGATCGCGAGATCGGTCGTCGCGCCGCCAATATTGATCAGCATCACCCCGCGCTCTTTGTCATCATCGCTGAGCACCGCTTCCGCGGCAGCCAACGGTTGCAAGACCAAATCGTCAATCTGCACCCCAGCCCGCTCAACGCTACGAATCAGATTTTGGATTGCCATTGCTTCGCCGGTGATGATGTGAGTCTCTACTTCCAACCGTAGGCCGCTCATCCCGATCGGATCGCGAATGCCATCGTTGCCGTCGATCACATAGGCACGGGGAATAATGTGAATAATCTCGCGCTGGGTCGGCAATGCCACCGCCTGCGCCGCTTCGATGGCCCGCGTCACATCTTGGCGCGAAATCCCATCGGGATCTTGCACCGCCACCACTCCCCGGCTATTGAGTGAGGAAATATGGCGCCCGGCAATCCCGACAAAGGCATGGTTGATACTCAAACCGCTGGCCCGCTCAGCCTTTTCAATACTGGCTTCAACGGCTGAAGCCGCATCGTCGATATTGACGACCACCCCTTTATCAATCCCACGGCTGGGCACCATTCCCACCCCAAGAATATTCAGCCGCCGACCATCGCCAATTTGGCCGACGATAGTACAGATTTTGCTTGTGCCAACATCTATCCCGACAATGGTGCGTGCCATGGTTCGTGCCATAGTATCCTCGCTGCCTGCCGCAGACGGCGCTCACGGCCTGCCGTCGGTGCGGTTTTGGTAATATGGGTTGATCGGTCGTAAATCGAGATAGGTAAATGGTGTGCCATTGGCAAGCATATACGCCAATATTGTTAGTTTGCGTTCGAGCCGCTCGCTGCGGCCAAACACGATCATTTGATCTTGCGCAGTGCGCACAAAGACGCCTAAACCGAAATCCCAGCCGATCTGGGCCGGTTGCAGTCCCACTTCATTCGGCAACAGCAGAGCCAGTTCGCGCGCTAGGGCTAAAGCATCGGTATCGAGCCGCATATTCGGTTCGACCGGCAAATTAGAAGTATCCACGATGACGAGCGCATCGTCTGGCGCCGGCGCCGGCTCAATCACATAGCCCTGCCGGTCAACCAGATAATCGATCCCGCCGGTGCGCCAATAGACTGCCGGCTGGCGCTCGACAATCACGATCCGCGCCCGATCGGGCAGGATCAGGCTCAGCCGGGCATGCTCGACAAAGGGACTCGCCAGCAACGGCGCGATTGTCTGCTCTTCATCGATCAACCAGATCGGCTGCCCACGCAGCGGGATTGCGTCTACAATCCGCTCAGGGCTGAGAAACTCCACCCCCACCACTTCGACTGTCTGCACGCGAAACTGGCCGCTGAAGAGCGCATACAAGAGGGCCAAACAGCTTACGGCAAAGATCGCGCCGCTGGCAATCCGCCCGCTGTGCCAGCTATCGAGCAAGCGCCGGTGCCAACCCGGCACCGCCGGTTCATCAGTAGGCCGGCGCGCTCGCTGCCGGCGCGCGGCAACTCGTTCGCGTGTGTTCGGCGGATTGTATTCCATAGGTTTGTGCGCCCTTCACCTAACCCCTGATGCCTCGCTCATCGCTTACGACCTATACCCGGCCCGCGCTAACGCCAATGCCACCAGCCGATCGAGCAGCCGCGGATAGGGCAAACCGCTCGCAGCCCACATTTTGGCGTACATACTGATCGGGGTAAAGCCGGGCATTGTATTCACCTCATTGAGCCAGAGCGGGCCCTGCTCACGGTCAAGCAGAAAATCAACCCGCGCCAAGCCCGCGCCATCGATCGCTTGAAAGGCCTGTATCGCCAGAGTCTGCACCTGCGCGATCTGGGCCGGCACGAGCGCCGCCGGTACTATCGTTTGCGAGCCGCCATCGATATACTTAGCGTGGTAGTCGTACCACTCACCAGCAGGAATGATCTCGCCGGGAAGGCTGGCTTCAATCCGATCGTTCCCCAACACCGAAATTTCGATTTCGCGCGCCGGGATGCCTTGCTCGACCACGATCCGGCGATCGTAGCGAGCGGCTTCGTGCAGCGCCGCGATCAATTCCGCCCGATCACGCGCTTTGCTAACGCCAACGCTACTACCGAGATTGGCCGGCTTGACAAAAATCGGGAAGCGCAACGCCGCTTCGATCCGATCGCATACCGCCTCGATAGCCGCCAATTCAGCGCGCCGCACCAGCAACCACGGCAATACCGGCAAGCCGGCGGCGGCAAAGGCCGCTTTCATCAAGCCTTTATCCATGCCGACGGCGCTAGCCGCCACGCCGCAACCGACATACGGCACGCCAGCCAGCTCAAGCAACCCCTGTATGGTGCCGTCTTCACCATACGGGCCGTGCAATACGGGAAAGTAGACATCAGCCGCGGGCAAGGCCCATCCCGGCGCGCCGACTCGACCTAATTCGCGCACCGGGCCGGGAGCAGCCATCGTAGCGCTGGCCGGCAAGCAAGCCGGATCGGCGGTTGCCATCAACGCCGCCAACGCGCCGGGACCGTGCCACCAGCAGCCGTCTTTGCCGATACCGATCGTTTCGATGTGGTATCGATCGGGATCGAGGTTATTGATGACGGCGTGCGCTGAAACCAGCGATACCTCGTGTTCACCGCTCTGCCCGCCGAAGATGACGGCAATCGTGATCGGTGTGCTCATTGGCCGCCTCCCGGAACCGGATCAGCGATCGCTGAACCGATCGTTTTTTGAATAAACGGGATGGTTAGAAAAATTTTGCGCATGATTTCGTTCATGTTGATCTTGTATTTAATTCTAGCTAAGCATTTGAAACGATAGTAGACTCAACACCACATCAAGAGGGTTTTTCAATGCGTAACGTTTTGATCCGTCTGCAGGCCAGCGGCCCGCGCCCCTCTTTCCCATCCCCGGAGCGCGGGCGGCTCGCCTGCACTCTTTCCCACACCGGCGAGCCGGCGGCCCGCACCCCTATCGCCCTACTCCCTAAATCACCCGTACCTCAAGGTGCAACGTGATCCCAAACCGTTCGGCGACAGTAGCACGCGCCAATTCGATCAGCGCCAGAATGTCAGCAGCGCGTGCTTGGCCGCGATTGACGATGTAGTTGGCGTGGATCGGGCTGATCGCAGCGTCGCCGATCTGCACGCCTTTGAGACCAGCAGCTTCGATCAAGCGTCCTGCGCTCTCGCCGGGTGGATTTTTAAACACGCTGCCGCACGAACTGCCTGCCGGCGTTTTGCGTTTCCGTTCGGCGGCGATTGCTGCCATCCGCGCCACCAAGACAGCCGGATCAGCCCGCCGCAGGCGGAAGCGTCCGGCCAACACCAGCGGGGGGATGCCTTCCGCTACCGGATGCTTGAGCGCGCTCTCACGGTACGCATACGCCAACGCACTCACTGACCACTCCACCCGTTCGCACTCGTTGAGCAACAGCTCGGCGGCAATCAGCACGCTCGCGGTATCGCCACCGTAACAACCGGCATTACCGACAATCGCGCCGCCGATGGCGCCGGGCAATCCTTCGGCCCATTCCAAGCCTGCCCACCCCATCGCCGCCAACCGGCGAGCCGTGCCAGCCATCGGCGCACCCGCCTCGACCCACAACTCGGCCTCATCACCCGCCTCGCGCAATGCCCAGCGCTGGCCACGGTATGACGCGATCACACCGGCAAACCCCTCGTCGCGCACCAGCAAATTGGTGCCGCGGCCCACCCAGATCAGCGGCAAGCCTCGAGCAGTCGCCCACGCCGCCAATGCGATCGCCTCATCAGGGGTCGCTGGTTCGGCATAGTAGCGCGCCGTCCCTCCCACTCGCCACGAGGTATGGCGGGCCATCGGCTCATCGGTGCGGAGCGGGATTGGCAGCGTCTCATTCATGGATGGCCTCCGTCTGCGCCGCGCGCAACCGTTCCAACACCAGCGCCGCCACCCGATCGCTATCGCCGGCGCCGAGGGTCAAGACCACATCGCCGGGCCGGGCTACGGTGGCGATCAGCGCCGCCGCTGCATCTGGAGCGCCAGCGTAGTGCGCGTCAATCCCGTGCGCTGCCAGATGCGCCGCTAGCTCAGCCGCCAGCGCCGCCGGATCTCCCTGTTCGCGGGCCGGATAGATATCACCCACCAACACCGCCGCTGCCGCGCGGCAAGCGTCGGGCCACTGTTCCCACAGACTGCGCGTGCGGCTGAAGGTGTGCGGTTGCAGGTAGGCGATCACGCGCTGGCCGGGGTAACGCTGCTGCGCCGCCGCGATCGTGGCCTGTACTTCAGTCGGGTGATGGGCATAATCGTCAATCACCGTCACCCCCGCAGCTTCGCCGCGCCACTCAAACCGCCGGCTACTGCCACGATAGGTTGCCAGCGCCGCTGCTGCCGCGTTCAGATCGGCTCCCCACAACGCCGCCGCCGCCAACGCCGCCGTCGCATTGCGCACGTTGTGCAGGCCGGGCACCGCCAACGTCACCATCGCCGCCAACCGGCGGGCAAACGTCTGCCGGTCGTAATACCAGAGATCGAACTGTTGGCCGGTAGCGGTAGCCTCCACCCGGCTCGCCGTCCAATCGAGCGGGGCCAACCGGCACGAGACCGGATCGCACGCGATCTGTTCGTCGATCCCGTAGAGGCGAGCTTGGCCATCGCTATCCAGCGCCGCCGCCCTGGGATCATCGGCGCAGAACAGCAACCGGCGCGGATCGCGCACCTGCCGGGCAAAGGTTGCAAACGCCGCCGCATACTCCTCGGCAGACGGGTAGATATCGGGATGATCCCACTCGACATTGGTGACAATCGCCAGCGCCGGTGTCAGGGCCAAAAATACCCGATCATACTCATCGGCCTCGATCACCAGCGGCGCTGCCGGATCACCCCACTGCGCGCTCCCGCCGAGATCAGGCGCCTCGGCGCCGATCAAAAAACCGCACTCCACCCCGCCACCCCGCAGAGCGAGCGCCGTCATCGCGCTGGTGGTCGTCTTGCCATGGGTGCCGGCCACTGCGATAACCGGACGCTGGGCCGACCATTCCCGCCAGAGATCGGCCCGGCTCAGGCGGGGAATGCCGAGCGCGGCGGCAGCTTCGAGTTCAGGATGCGGGCCGCGGATGGCGGCAGTAGCCAGCACCACATCGGCCCCACGCACATACGCCGCGTCGTGCCCTTGCCAAATCTGCGCCCCCCGCGCCGCGAGCGCCGCCGTCGCCCGATTCGTAGCCAGATCAGACCCGCTCACCGTATGGCCTTGGTCAAGCAACAGGTGGGCAATGGCGCTCATGCCGGCCCCGGCAATTCCGATGATGTGATAGTGACTCACGGCTTCCAGACCTTTGGAAAGTTGAACAAAATCAGCAAACCCAAAATCATAAAGAAGATCGCAATCAGCGACGGCAACAAGATGCTGACATCGGGCAACACGTTCAAGAAGGTTGCAATCGGCCCTTCAAACGTGCCACCGCCCTCGATAAACTCACGCCAGAACACGACCGCCGCGTTCGACCAGAGGAGGGCAATCAGCGCACCCACAAACAGACCTAGCGGGCGAGCCAGCTTTTCCTTGGGCGGCCCCTTCCAAGCGGCCTTGCTATCAAAAAACATCCCCAGCAAGATCAGCGCAATAAAGGCCATGGTGCGGAAGAAGAGCGGCACCTGAAATCCCGGCGTGATCAACGGGTCGAGCGGCGGGGCCAATGTTGGGTCATTCCCGATCAGAAACGCTACAAATCGCGGCGCATTGACCCACAACCGGTTGATCACCTCAACCACAAACGTACCGCCGCGCACGCACAATACATAAGCGATAATCGTCCAAATTGTGACCGTCAACAGGTTACGCAAGCCCTGCTGATACCCAGCATACCCACCCAACGCCATCAGAATGAGCAAAATCGCCACGCCATTGAGATTAACAGTAATAGCTGTCTGCCCAAGGGGGAGTACCATCCACTGCTCAATCATGCCGAACTCCTCTGCGCGAGGCCAATCAGCGCCGTAGCCAAAGCGCGGGCCGCATCAGGGCGGGCCAGCGCGCGGCTACGAGCTGCCATCTGCTTCCGCATCCCCCCATCCGTTAGTAATTGCCGCACCGCCTGCGCGAGCGGCCCTTCGGCTGGATCACCATCGCCTAACATCGCTTGATCGGCGACCTTCAGCGCCGCGCCGCGTTGCACCAGATAATCAGCATTTTCATCTTGATGCACATACGGGTAGGGCACCAACACTGCCGGCAACCCCACTGCCGGCAATTCAGCCAACGTCGAAGCGCCACTGCGGCAGACGGTCACATCTGCCGCGGCCAGCGCCGCTGCCATACTCTGTACGCTACCGCTTTCGAGATAGGGGAAGAGCAGGTAGCGCGCGCGCAAAACCGGATCAAGGCGCGCTGCTGCTTCTTCCAACCACACCTGATCGCCTTCGCGCCCACAGACGTGAATAATGGTACAGAGCGGCAGTAATGTTGGCAAGAGCGTCGCAATCGCTCGATTCACGCTCCGCGCCCCCCGGCTGCCGCCATAGACGAGCAAGACCGTCTGGTCAGGCGCAATCCCAAACGCGGCCCGCGCTGCCGCCCGATCGATCGTAAACAGTTCGGGCCGCACCGGATAACCGGTGACAATTGCCCGGCGATGGCCTTCGTGCAACCCCAGCCGCGGCAAGGCATCGCTCACATTCACCGCTGTCAGATCGGCGATCCGGCTCAGCAACCGCACCGCCAAACCGGGTACCACGTCGGGTAGATAGATCATTGTGGGAATACGCCGGAGTTTAGCGGCGACGAACAGCGGCACGCAGACATACCCGCCCGTGCCGAGAATGGCATTCGGTCGCTCGCGCGCGAGCAACTGCATTGCCGCCGCCACCCCGCGCAGCAGGATCAGCAGCGACCGCACCATCTGCAACGGCCCGCGCCCGCGGATGGCTGCTGCCGGCAACGCGCGAAACGGCAATGCGCTCTCGCGCGTGACGATCCGCTCTTCCATCCCGCCCACACTGCCGACATACACCACCTGCGCCTGTTCAGCGAGCGCGCTGGCGACGGCTAAGGCCGGATACACGTGACCGCCAGTTCCGCCACCCGACAGGATCAGACGTAGCGGGTTCGGTTTGGTGGTAACGTTTGGCTGTTGTACTAACTGGTTCTGACCGATCGACATGGCGTGAAATGTTCAACAAGATGCCCACTGCCATCAGACAACTGATCAGCGATGAGCTGCCATACGACAGAAACGGCAGCGTCAAACCGGTAAACGGAATGAGCGCGACCGTGACCGCAATGTTAATAAATGCCTGAAACACCAACCACGAGGTAATCCCAACCGCCATCAGTGCGGCGAACGGCGACGGCGCACGCGCCGCAATCCGGTAGCCGCGAGCGGCGATGATGACAAACGCGATCAAGACGCCAATCGTTCCGAGCAAGCCCCACTCTTCGCCGATAATCGCGTAGATGGTATCGGTATGCGGCTGCGGCAACCAGAGATACTTTTGCCGGCTCATCCCCACGCCTTGGCCGAAGATTCCGCCGCTGCCCAGCGCGTACAGTGCATGGATGATCTGATATCCCTCGGCACTCGCCCGCGACCATGGATCGAGAAACGCTTCCCAACGCCCGCTCCGAAAGGTCACAATCAGCGCCCAAAATGCCGTTGCGCCTAATAGGGCCGCGCCGCCGACGTGCAAGAGATTCGCACCCGCCGCAAAGAAGATTGAGCCGCCGATTAAGACCATCACGATGGTGGTGCCTAAATCGGGTTGCAGCATGATCAGACCGCAGATGAACCCTAGCATCACCGCAAACGGCGCTAACCCATACGTTACATTGCCGAGCCGGTGGCTGCGCCGCGAGAGCCAATGGGCAAAGTAGATGATCATCGCCAGTTTGGCAAATTCTGATGGCTGAATGCTGAAAATGCCGAGCCACCCTTCGCCAAAGCGAATCCACGACCGCGCGCCGTTGACCTCGGTCATACTGGCCGGCAAGATCAACACGATTGCCAACAAGAGCAGCGACCCAACCATCAGATGGATCGAATAGCTTTGCCAAATCCGGTGATCGATCCGTTGCATGGCGAACATCAACCCAAAACCAATCAGCGCACCAGTCATCTGCCGCAAGGCATAATAGAACGGGTTGCTTTTGAAAACCGCCGCCTCGACAAAGCTGGCACTATAGACCATCACCAACCCGAACGCGGTTAGACCAATCACGGTCGCCAACAATACCCGATCGGGCGGGTGTGTGACGCGATCGAACAGCGGGATTGCAGCGGGTGATGTGCCAGGGTTGGCCATACCGTCCTCTCTCATCGTGCTCGCAACTGCGGGCTGAATGTGATTCCTCCGTCACCGGCTGCACAGCGCTCGGCGCTGAGCGAGTGTTTATCTGCCGAGAGGGCGGGCCAGCGGCCCGCGCCACTTGCGCCCAACCGGAGCGCGGTTGGTGCGATCGCAACAACTCCTGCGCTAGTGCAAACGATACCTACCTGAGCCATGCGGCTTGGTACGTTACGGTGAGCGGCGACCAGCGGCAAACCTAGCGTTACGCCGGGGTCACCAAACGCACCAGCACCATCATCACCAGTGCAATCGCCATTGCCCACAGCCAACCCTGCGCCGGAAAGCGCCGGATCAGCAACGGCGGAAAGAAACGCAAATCCATCGTCAGCCGCGGTGACAGCGCCATTCCGATCAGCACCCCGCTGACTAACCCGCCCAAATGTCCCCAATTATCAATAACTCCCTGAGCGGCAAACCCGATCAGCAGGTTGATAAAGGCAATCGCTACGATGCCGCGCACCTGATTGCGGCCAAACTCACCCAACGCTTGCCGGTTGAGGTAGTAAAAGATGCCGAGACCGCCGATCAAGCCGAAGATCGCACTGCTCGCGCCAACCGCTGGCGCTGGCGAGAGCGCATACGATGCGATACTGCCGCCTAGCCCGCTGAGCAGATAGAGTGCCAGAAACCGCCCGTGCCCGTAGAAGCGTTCCGCTTCTGGCCCCAACACCGAGAGCGCATACCCGTTGAAGAAGATATGGATCAGGTTGGCATGCAGAAAAACCGCCGTCAGCAACCGCCACACTTCACCGTTGGCGATCCGGTCATTGACCTTCGCCCCTAGCGCCACCAGCACTGGAAACGCCGGTTGAAAGAAGGAGCCGCTGAGAATACTGGTTAACACATACACCATTCCAATCACCCAGAGCAGGCTATACGTCACAACCGGACGCGGCGGCGGCGGTGTAGGGCGCAGCGGCGGCTCTTCGGGCAGATCAGGCCGGCGGCCAAATTCCCGTTCGGCCCGGCGCAAAAACTCTTCGATCTCGTCGGGTTCATTGGGCGGGCGTGCCATGAGCTTGCTCCCCAGCGCGAACGGCGGCCAACTCGCGCACAATTTGGCGAAACGCTTCGCCACGATGAAATTCATTCCGAAACATGCCGAAACTCGCGCATCCGGGTGAGAGCAAGACAGCGCCGCCGAGTTGGGCGAGCAGGCGAGCCTGCACCACAGCGATTCGCAAATCATCGAAGGGGCCAACCACCGGCAACGACGGCGCTCGCGCTTGCACCAACGCCTGCAAGGTGGGCGTGGCGCTGCCGGCCAAGAGCACGACCGCCGCTGCGCCTTGCACAATGGTATCTGCTAATGCCGCCAAATCCAGATTCTTGTCGGCCCCGCCAGCCAGCAGCACGATCGGCCCCGGCACCGTCGCCAACGCCACTGCGGTGGCTACCGGATTCGTCGCAGTGGTGTCATTAATATAGCGCACGCCATCGATCGTCGCCACCAGTTCGAGCCGGTGTGCAACGCCGCTCACGGTGTGCAGCGCCGCCGCAATGGCGGCGGGGTCAATCCCAAACCGGTAGGCCAGCGTCGCCGCCGCCAACGCATTGGCTGCATTGTGCTCTCCCGGCAACCGCAGATCCGACCGGTGAAACAGGATCACATCGCGATAGCGAAAGGCACCATCAGCCGTGACTGTTGCGTCAGCAGCCGGGTCGGTCAGGCTGTAACTGATCACCCCTTGCCTCACGCCGCCCCACTCCCGCGCCTGTTCCGGCGGTAAAACCGCGACGTCGTCTGGCCCTTGATGGGCCATAATCTGCCGTTTGGCGTTAGCATAGGCGGCGAGTGAACCATGCCAGTTGACGTGATCGTTCCCCAGATTGGTGAGGAGCGCGTATGCTGGGCTCAACCGCGCTTCACCTAGCCGTTCGAGCTGAAAGCTGCTCAATTCCAGCACTACCGGCGTCTGCGGCCCGATTTGATCGAGCGCCTCGATCGCCGAGACGCGCAGATTGCCTGCCGCCACCGTATCGGGGTAGCGCTGCCGAATCATCGCCGCCAGCAGCAAGGTGGTGGTCGTTTTGCCTTTGGTGCCGGTCACGCCGAGGATCGGGCCGGGGCAGGCGCGGAAGAAGAGAGTCATCTCGGTTTCGATCGGCACCCCGCACGAGCGAGCCAGCGCCAGCCATGGCGAGTCGGGCCGCACTGCCGGATTAACCACCAACATCTCAGCGGCGCGAATATCTTCGGCGCGATGTTCGCCTAACGTATAACGCACTTGCTTGCCGAGCTCGGCGGCGAAGGAATCAAGGCGGGCAATCGGTTCGGCCAGCGCATCTGCCAGAGCCAGGTCGGTCACTGTCACCTCAGCGCCTTGGCGCAACAGCCAGCGGGCCACGCCTAACCCGCCGCCATGCACGCCCAAGCCCATCACCAATACTCGTTTTCCGGCCACCGCAACCATCACCGGCTCCCATCACGCTCTTGCATAATGACAGGCGTCTGATCCACCTGCGACTCGACCCGTGGCGGCCCAAAGATCAGCGCCAGCGAAATCCCCACCATCGCCGCCACCGTCCCGATCAAGACAAAGCGTTGCGTCACCTGCGGCTGGCTCCAGCCCAGCAATTCAAAATGGTGGTGGAGCGGAGCCATCTTAAACACCCGCCGGCCCTCACCGTAGCGCCACTTTGTCCACTTAAAGTAACCGGTCTGGATCATCGTCGAGAGTGCTTCAACCACAAACACAATCCCGATCACCGGCAAGAGCAGCCATTGCTGCGACTGCAAGGCCACCACCGCGAGGGTTGCCCCCAGCGCCAATGCCCCCAGATCACCCATAAAGACCTGCGCCGGATAGGCGTTGTACCACAGGAAGGCGGCGCACGCGCCGACAACGGTAAAGCAGAACGCCATCAGGTTGGTGAGGCGTGGCTCGGCGAGAAAGGTGATCACGCCATACGCGCCAAAGGCGAGGGTCAAATTCCAGCCGGCCAGACTATCGAGACCATCGGTAATGTTCACCGCGTTCGAGATGAACACGATGATCAGCACCGCAATCGGGATAAACCACAGCCCGATATTGACCTCGCCGACGAAGGGGATCTGCACCAAGCCTTCGTGCTCTAGCCCGTATGGCTGCGGCAAGTAGAGCGCAAGACTAGCGACGAAGGCCACCGCCATCATGATCCAAAACTTAAACCGGGCCGTGAAGCCATGCGCTTTGGAACGCGAGCCGGTCAGCGACAACCAATCGTCGATCCCGCCTAAGACGGCGAAACTCACCATCACACCGAGCGGCAACAGCATTGACCAGCGATCAACCAGATTGAAGAGCGCGGTCAACACAACCACGGTGCTGACGATCATAATCCCACCCATCGTCGGCGTACCCACCTTGACCAGATGGCTCTGCGGGCCATCGGGCCGGATGCGCTTGCCCAGCTTGTGTTTGCGGGCAAACTGCACCCACCATGCGCCAACAATCAGGGTTAGCGCAAACGCAGCAGCGGCGAGCAACAGGGCGCGCGCCATATCTTGAACCAACACTGCACGCAGGACGCTCACGCAACTTCTCCTGTTGTCATGGGATAACGCTCAGGCTCGGAGCGCGGCAACGATCGTTTCCATCTGCACACCGCGCGATCCTTTGATAAGCAGACAATCACCAGAGCGGATCATCTGATTGAGCAGTTCGATCGCCGATTCGTTATCAGGGCAGATTGCCACCCGATCGGGCGGCATACCCGCCGCGAGCGCCGCTTCAGCCATCGTCTGCGCTTGCCGGCCAACCGCCACCAACCAATCAGCGGTCTGGGCAGCGGCAGCACCCACTTGCCGGTGCCCCTCTTCGGTTGCCGCTCCCAATTCGAGCATCTCACCCAACACGGCGATCCGGCGGCCCGGCGTTTCGGCCAACACGTTCAGCGCAGCGATCATTGACAGCGGCGCCGCATTGTAGGTGTCGTCAATAATCGTCACCCCGGTCTGGCTCTGCACCACCCGCAGGCGCAACTGTTCACCGGGATCGCGCAAACCGGCCGCAATCGCTTCCCAATCCAAACCGAGCACCAAACCAACCGCGATTGCCGCCAGCGCCGTATAGGCGTGGTGCTTCCCTATCAAGGGAGTGCGCAAACGATGCTGCGCGCCTTGATAGACAACCGTGAGCTCAATCCCGTATAGGCCATAGCTGATCACACCGGTCACGCGCAGATCGGCGTGCGACGCATAGCCATACGTCAACACCCGCGCCGGCGTGCGCGTCGCCATTGCCACCACCCGCGGATCATCGGCATTGAGGATGCACCAGCCCTCAGCCGGCAACGACTCAGGCAATTCCGCTTTCGCACTGGCAATCGCCTCGATGCTGCCAAGCCGTTCGAGGTGCGACGGGCCGACATTAGTCACAATTCCGATGTGGGGACGAGCGAGCGCCGCCAAGAAGCGGATCTCGCCCGCCGCCCACATCCCCATCTCGAGCACTGCCACTTGATGGTCGGCAGTTAGCCCGAGCAAAGTAGCCGGCAATGTCACATCACTGTTAAAGCTACGTTGGCTTTTTAAGGTTCGCAATCGCTGGCTTACTACAGCCGCGACGACCTCTTTGGTCGAGGTCTTGCCCACGCTGCCGGTGATTCCGATCACCGTCGGCGTGAACATCCGCCGATGGTAGACGGCTGCGCGCTGCAACGCTTGCAGCGGGTCGTCTACAGCGATGAGGAGGCACGCATCAGGCGGAACGTTTGCCAACAACGCGCTTTGGGTTGGCTCGATCAACTGCCATGGCCGGGCTGCCGTCGCCAGATCGGGAGCCAACACCGCGAGCGTCACCGGCGACACCAACGCTGCCGCCGCGCCGCGCGCCACCACATCGGGTAAAAAACGATGCCCATCGGTGCGTTCGCCGGCTAGGGCTACAAAGAGCGATCCCGGCGTCACCTCGCGTGAATCGGTCACCACTGGGCCGATCAGCCGGCCGACCCACGGCGGCGGCACAGCCACCGCCTGCCGCGTCGTGCGCGGTTGCACCCCATACAACAAATTGTCGAGCTTGATCAAATCGCCCTCCCAACGTCACCTTGCGCGCCAAGCGCCTCGCGGAGGCCATTATAGCATCTCCCTTCCGCTCGTTTCGATTGAGCGGCGACGGCGGCAGCTGATACCAAGCTGAGAGAGCGAACGCCATATCCACACCTACGGTTGTCCCGGACTGACGAGCGACCGATCCGGCGGCACATGCGCGTACCGCAACAATTGATCGACCACGTTGTAATAGACCGGAATCGCGGTTAACACACCGAGAGTATCTTTTTTTGGTCGATCGATCTTGACCAACACCACAAAGCGCGGCTCATCAACCGGCGCAATCCCCAGCACCGAACCGATTGTGTAGTTCGGGTCATAGCCGCCGCCGGGCAACGGGATCGATGCGGTACCAGTCTTGGCCCCAACCCGGTAGCCGGGTACAAGCCATTGGTCACGCCAATTACCGGTACGCGGCCCCCAGATGACAGGGGCATAGTGGTTGGCCGCCTCGACCAGCATCTCGCGCACAGCACGGGCCACCTCAGGCTCGATTGGCTGCCCCGCCACCTGCGGCTGCGTCTGCACACACCCATCGTTGCGGCAGATTCGCTGCACGACATAGGGCTGCATCATCACCCCATCGTTGGCAATGGCCGCCGCCGCCTGCACCAATTGCAACGGCGTCACCGAAATCGCTTGGCCGTAGGCGTTGATCAAGAAGGTCAGCGGATTGTAGCCTGCGCCGCCGTAGAAATTGACAATCCCGCTCTCTTCGCCGGCGAGATCAACCCCGGTCGGCTGGCCGAAGCCGAAGCGGGTCAGGGTACGGTAAAACGCTTCCGGGCCGGTCAGCTCGTTAAACTGTAACGCCGCCACGTTGCTCGAATAGTAGAGCATGCCGGCCAGCGTCAGCGACCCGCGCGGCGCGCCGTCAAAATTGCGCAGCGTGCGGCCATAGCGCACCACCCACCCCGGATCATCCACGGTAGTGCTCGTCGTTACCGCACCTGAACTGAGCGCAGCGCTGGCGGTAAACATCTTAAATGTGCTGCCCGGTTCATAGACCATGCCAATCGCCGGATTGCGCCCGTACACCTCCGGCGGGTACTCTTGCCAGCGGTTGGGGTCAAAGAATGGCCAGCTCGCCATAGCGAGGATCGCGCCGGTACGCGGATCGAGCACAATCACCGTCCCGCCATCGGCATTCTGCTCGTCAATCGCCTGCTTCAACTCGCGCTCGGCCACCTGCTGGATGAACGGATCGATCGTCAATTGCAGGTTGGCGCCGTCTTGCGGCGGTAGCGTGCGCGAGAGGCTAGTGGCAATCGGGTTGCGGGCCGGATCGAACTCACCCTCCACCCGGCCTTCCATCCCCCGCAAGAGCTGATCGTAGTACGCTTCAATGCCGCTAATCCCCTCGCCATTCAGATTCAGCGCCCCAACTACCTGCGCCGCCATAATCCCTTGCGGATAGAAGCGCATCGGCTCGTAGACCAGCCGCAGACCGGGCAGCTTGAGTTCGGCCACTTGCGCCGCCACTTCTGGTTCGAGCCAGCGGGCCAAACGCACCCACTGCCGGTCAGAGCGAAGCGCCGACAAGATCGGCTCGGCGGGAGCGCCGGTCAGACCGGCGACCAACAAGGCAATCTCAGCTTTGCGATCAGCCGGCACCTGCGGCGGAATAGCAAAAAGACTTTGCCGCTCGACGTCCATCGCCAGTACGGTGCCGTTCGCATCGGTAATTTGGCCCCGGCGCGGAGCCAGCAGCACCGGCGTTTCAATCTCGAGCCGCGCTTTGCTGGCCAACTCTTGGCTGCGCACTACTTGCAAATCGACCAACCGCACGGTCACGATCAGCGTGATCACCACGCAACCAGTCAACAACGCTTGCAACCGCCAGCGGGCGAGACGCCCGACTGGCGGTGTGACAGCAGTTGTGGAAGCGTTCGAATGTGTGCGGCGAGTGGTGGCAGCCATAGCTCGTTACTCATCTAGATTCGGCAGATTCGGAATCCGCACATAGCGCAACTGATCAGGCGTTGGTTGGCGGAACCCCAATTCGGCGGCCCGTTTGAGGTGCGCCTCGACCGACTGCACCCGCGCCATCTGCTCTTGCAATTGCGAATACTCGCGGGTCAGTTGCACTTGCCGCTGGCGCAGCTCCACCAGCTCGTAGTTCATCCGCGCCACCAATCCGCTCTGCAAGAGGGTTAACACACTCAACAGGCAGCAGATCAGCGCCAGCAACAGCATATAGCGCGCGCCATCAAGCTTGAGATACCGCGAGAGATCGATCCGGCGCAGCCGCACTCGCCCCAACAGAGCTGGAATCTGTTCGCTTCTGACTGCCATCGCGTTTCCTCTTCTAGCCGCCCTCGTTACGCAATCCGAACGGCAACTCGCAATTTAGCGCTCCGCGCTCGCGGATTGGCGGCAACTTCCGCATCGCTGACCACCACCGGCTTCTTGGTGATGATGGCTAAACGCGGCGCTTCACCAGCGGCCTCAGCGCGCAGAAACTGCTTGACGATCCGATCTTCGAGTGAATGAAAGCTGATCACCGCCAGCCGGCCACCGGGCGAGAGCAGCGCGACCGCCTGCGGCAACGCCGCCACCAACCGGTCAAGCTCGTGATTGACCGCGATTCGCAACGCTTGAAACGTGCGGGTTGCCGGATGGATTCGCCCGTGACGGCCACCCACGGCGCGAGCCACCACCGCCGCCAGATCGGCAGTGGCATGAAATGGCTGCGAGCGCCGGCGTTCGACAATTGCGCGCGCAATCCGGCGGGCCGCGTGCTCTTCGCCATACTGAAAGATGATGTCGGCCAGCTCGCGCTCGCTCAAGCGATTCACCAGATCAGCCGCCGTCGGGCCTTGGGTCGGGTCAAGCCGCATATCGAGCGGGCCATCGGCTGCAAACGAAAAACCGCGTTCCGGCGTATCAAGCTGGTACGACGACACCCCTAAATCGAACAGAATGCCATCGACGGCGGTAAAACCGGCCTCAGCGGCCAACGTAGCCAGATCGGCGAACGATCCGTGGCGCAAGACAGCCTGTTGGCCGAGACCGACCTCGGCCAGCCGCCCGGCAGTGGCAGCCAGTGCCGCCGGATCGGCATCGATCCCCAACAACACCCCGCCGGGTTGGGCGGCTTGCAACACCGCCAGCGCGTGACCGCCGCCGCCAACGGTCGCATCGAGATAGCAACCGCCGGGACGCGGGGCCAGCGCCGCGATGACCTCAGCCAGCAACACCGGCGTATGTTGGAACGTCACCACCATCAAATCCCCAACTTGCGCATCTGTTCGTCAAAGCGCGGGCCTTGGCTAGCGAGCCGCTCTTCGACCTCGCGCCAGTGATCAGGCGCCCACACCTCAATAAAGGTATCAAGGCCCACCAACACTGCCTGATCGGCCAAACCGGCGTTTTCCCGCAAGCTCTGGGGCAGCAAAATCCGCCCCTGCCGATCCATTTCTTGCTCGGAAGCGTTGGCAAACAGCAACCGGCGCAACATGCGCGCATCTTCATCGGTCAACGACAGCGCGCTCACCCGGCGGGTCAAATCACTCCAGAACGGCAAGGGGAAAATCAGCAGACAACGGTCAAAACCGCGGGTCACGACCATCCCACCGGCCAGCTCGGCGCGAAAGCGGGCCGGAATTGCCAGCCGGCCCTTCTCGTCGATAGTATGTTCGTGCGTCCCCAGAAACACGCCCGTTACCCCCGCGTAGATGGGAAAGTCGCCCACTTTTCCCCACTTTTCCCCACCTGCCGCCACATTATAGCCGACCTAGCACCCAGTTTCAAGCGGCCAAAGCATCTAAAAACATAACAATTTGGTTGCAATGCGCGCGATAGCAGAGATCGAGTAGAATATCTGAGCGAATGGATGGGTAAAGGTTATCAAATCTATATTCAGAGGGAAACACATGAGCGAATCAGGGAACGAATTGAGCCACCTTGATGCTGCCGGGCATGCGCGGATGGTTGATGTCGGCGAGAAGGCGATCACCGCGCGTGAAGCGATTGCGCGAGGGAGGGTGATCATGCAGCCGGCGACGCTCAGCCTGATTATGAGCGGGGGGATGCCAAAGGGTGACGTACTAGCAGTGGCGCGGGTGGCGGGAATTATGGCGGCCAAACGAACGTCCGAACTGATTCCGCTCTGCCATCTGCTCAACCTCAGCCATGCCGGCGTCACGTTTACCCCTGACCCTGCCGGCAATGCGCTAGAGATTGAAGCGACGGTGCGCTGCACTAGTCAGACCGGGGTCGAAATAGAGGCGCTCACGGCGGTGAGCATTGCAGCGCTGACGATCTATGACATGTGCAAGGCGGTTGACAAGCTGATTCAGATCGATGGGATTCGCCTGATCGCCAAACGAGGCGGGCGCAGCGGCGATTGGGAACGCCCCGATCCGACTTGACATTGAACAAATGTTCTGATATACTTCAGCTCAGTAGCTATGCCAACACCGGGGGGACGCGATGCTGAGCTGGAAAACGTTACAAAAGGCGGCCTATCGACCGGCGTCGCAACGGATGCGTTGCCCGCCACGCAGCGAACCAATCGAACTGCTCGCCTTACGGTTTGGCTTCCTGCCAGCCGCCTTCCGCCACGATGATCGCGTGCATCGGGTCAGCAGCATTGTCTGGATTCGTGATGTGTGCCGTCACGACGGCGATTTGCGCTACTACCGGGTACGTTGCACCGATGGCGGTGAGCAGACATTGATCCACGATCTGGCAACAGGCCGGTGGTATCGGCAACACGAGCGAGGACACTGGTCGCGCTGGTAATCAGGGGCTGGCGCATATCTTCATGCCATTGCCCCCACCTAAGCGCGCCCTTGGGGTGAGGATAACAGCACGTTACGATGCACTTGATCCTCGTCATTGTCATTGCGAGGGCGCAAACGCGGCCATCACTGCTAGGGGCTGAGTAGTAATACCCTGCGCCAACGTGAGCGATGCTGGGAGGAGGATCGGTCTACTGCGCAGTTGCGGATGGTCGTTCCTGTAATTTGAGAGAAAGAGGATCGGTTATGGCTCGTAAATCATCAGCGCCAGCCAGCACACCCCTCACGACGCTGGCACCCGTAGCAGTCGCTCTCGCATCGGGCAGTGACACTCTCAAGCGCCGGCAGCCGCCCTTCTTGATGTGGTACGACGACAACCCGAAAACACCGGTAGCGCAAAAGATCGCTGCGGCGATTGCCGCCTACAAGATGCGCTTCCCCGGCGTCGAACCCACCCTCGTCTTAGTCAATGAAGCAGAAGTCACTCCGGTCGAGGGCATTGCTGTGCGCGGGATGGTGACGGTCAGCCGGCATACGTATTGGGTCGGGCAGGCGATGGCGGGGTGAGCAGGGGCGGCGCATCACCGAATGCAGCCTGATGGCGTGCATGTTGAGCAAGGTAATGCGTGTCGCCGGGGGTGGTAGATAACCACCCTGCACCCGCACCAGAGCAATTCATTGATGGAGTGCGGCAGTCACATTGCCGCACTCCAGAAGTGTCCTATCGCGGTATGCTGGCGATTGATGAGGAATTGCGCTGCATTTGGTTACACAACCACACTCTACCCACGCGAGGGCGGACAAAACGCATGAGCGCAGATACGATTGGTGGCTTTGAGACCCGACCCACTGGCGCGGGAGAGGGGAGCCACGCTAAACGGTGAGGCATCGCACTGCGATCAACGGTTGTACGCAACCACATTGCTGTCCGCCCAAAGACCCGCACCAGAGCAATTCATTCTGGAGTGCGGCAGTCAAACTGCCACACTCCAGAAGTGGCTTATCGCGGTATGTGGGCGATTTTGGATGAGGAACTGCGGCAGGATACCTGCCACGCTCCATAGCTGCGCCGCACCGGATTCCATAACCACAATCCACCCGCACGAGGGCAATTCATAAGGGCATGCGGCAGTGATACTGCCGCATGCCACAGATGGCTTAGTTCGCTGACCCGGTTATCTATGCCTCAAGTTATGCGTTCACCCCTGCGCATCAAGGTACGCCAAGCCTTCTTGGGCATAGAGGTTGTCAGGGTCAAGCACCAGCACATTTTCCAGTGCTACCCGCTGATCGGCGGGATCGTCAACCGCACCGCTCAGCCAAAGCCACGCTTCCGGGATTTGTTCATTTAATTCCACCAGTTCCAGCAGCAACTCGCGCGCGCGTTCCTTATCCCCGCGCACCAGCGCCTGCGCGCCTTCGTAGAGCAATTCGGCTTGACGGCGATCAAGCGGCGGCATGGTTAGGTCTCCTCGCTAGCACCAAGCGCATATTCAACGTAGGCAATGGCAGCTTCTAGCGATAACGACATCAGGCTGCATCCATTGCTCCATCCGAGTATATCCGTGTCCCGTGTGCGTTGCCAATTATGCCGGCCTACCCCGCCGGACAACTTGCACCACCTGCGCCAGAATGCTCAGCGCGATCTCTTCCGGCGTCTTCGCGCCGATCGGCAGCCCAATCGGGCCGTGGATGCGGGCCAATTCCTCGGCGGTAAAGCCTTCGGCGGCCAGCCGCTCAAGGCGGCGGTCATGGGTCTTGGGACTGCCCAGTGCGCCAATGTAGCGCGCCGGTGAACGCAACGCCACCCGCAAGGCCGGGTCGTCGAGCTTGGGATCGTGGGTCAGCACGGCCACACTGCTGCGCGCATCGAGCCGGCCCGCCAGCGCCTCATCGGGCCACGCGACGATGAGTTCATCAACATGCGCAAACCGCTCACCGGTGGCAAACGCCTCACGAGCATCGATCACGACGGTGCGGAAGCCAACGACTTTGGCCAGCGCCGCCAATGCGATGCTGATATGCACCCCGCCGACCATAAAGAGGGTTGGTGGCGGCACAAAACTCTCGATAAAGACGGTTGCGCCAGAGGCCAGCGTGATCGCTTGAGTGTCGCCTTGGGCCAGCAAGGGCAGCGCCGTCTGCACTGCTTGCGCTGTTAGATTGCCATCCCCCAAATCGCCAAAGGTTTGGCCATCGAGTGTCACGGCCAGCTTAGCCCCGACCGGCCCGCCGGCCAGCACCGTTACTGTCGCCAATGGCCGGCCATTGCGCACAGCGTCGCGCACCAGTTCATAGATTACGCTCATACGACATTGCACCCTCGTGCCCTGCCTCTTCTCGCCCGTTATGCAAGCAGGGGAGTTACATCTTTATAGACACCAAGGATTGTCTAGGATCTCTACCGGCTAGCAAGGATGGCCCGCCTTGCGCTGAGACCCCTTCGGGCGAAGACGTGCGATCTCACCTGAAAGGGGTGAGAGATATTGCCGCGTCCCTTGTCCCATTTTAGCAAAGGAGTCTGTTCCCTTCCCCAGAGGTTTTAAGGGTGGATAGAACTTATGAGCGCAGATACGGTTGATAACTTTGCGATGTGCCATTTCGCCCTCACCCCCAGTCCATCTCCCGCTGGCGCGAGAGAGGGAAGCGGAGAAGCAAGCGTTGAGGATCGCACAGCGATCAACGGTTGTGCTCAATAAAACATTCTATCCGCCCTTTAACCCGGAGGGGTAGGGCTGGGGTGGGGCATTACTCCAGCCAACGGCCCGCGCCCCCAACACGCCATTGGAGCGCGGGTGGCTCGCCCGCTGTGCCTCCAGCCCTCCTTTTACCGCAGCGGCTCGACCAGCACATCAATCGTACCGCCGCACGCCAACCCCACTTCCCACGCCGTCTCATCGGCGACGCCAAAATGGAGCAAGCGAGCTTGGCCGGTAGCAATCGCTTCTTGGCACGCTTCAAACACTGCACCCTCGATGCAACCGCCACTGACCGAGCCGATCATCGCACCGCCCGACGACACCGCCATCTTGGCCCCCACCTGCCGCGGCGACGACCCCATTGTGCGCACTACCGTCGCAATCGCCACCTGCTCGCCACGGGCCAACCAGCGGTCGATTGCGTCAAGAATGTCGTGCATTGCCTGCACTCCTCCTACCACCTAATCAGCCATGCTCGACTGCATCTTGGCTTGCCGTTGCCGGCGCACATCGTACCACTGCCACAGCCAGACGCCGCCAACGATCGCCACCCCCAACAGATCGGTGAGCAGACTGGGCCAGAAGCAGAAAAAGGTGCCAATCGCCGCGATAATCCATTCCCACCACGTCGTCTTGCGCACGAGATAGAACATCGATACCGCCGAGAATGCGATCGTGCCAAGCGAGGCCGAGAACCACGACATCGCGACTTTACTCCATTCTACATCGATTAGCGGCTGGCCGCTTGTGCCGATCATCAGGATTTCAGGCGTAAAGGCGAAGAGCAACGGCATCACATAGAGCAGCTTCGCAAACTTGAACGATGTCCAGCCGGTCTTCCACGGGTCAGCGCCGGCAATGGCTGCACCGGCATACGCCGCCACACAGACCGGCGGGGTGATATTGCTGTCTTGGCTAAACCAGTAGACGATCATGTGCGCCGCCAACAACGCCACGCCAAGGCTGGTCAGTGCCGGCACCGCGATCACAGCAGTGATCAAATACGCTGCCGTCACCGGCACACCCATGCCGAGCAGGAGCGAGGCTATTCCAATCAATGTCACTGCCGCCAGAATATCACCGCCGCTCAGGCTCACGATAATGTTGGCGAAGCGTTGGCCGACACCGGTAGCATAGATCGTACCGACGATCATCCCGATCACACCCACCGTCGCGCCAATCACCAAGGTATCGCGCACCCCCTTCTGCAACGCTTCATTGATCGTCTTGAGCACGCGCACGGTGCTGCGAGCAAAGGCGTGCAGCAGCGTTCCGCCTTGCGCCGCCGGACTCTTCAAGTCGGCCACGTTTTCCGGCAGCATATACATCAGTGGAATGCATGAGAGGATCGACCAAAACGCGGCATAGCCGGGTGAGTAGCCACGAGCGAGCATGAAGATGACCACGATCAACGGCAGCGACAAATACCATTCATTGCGAATGATCTGCCACGCCGTATGCTCGGTTTTGATCCCGCTGAGGCCAAACTTCTTGGCCTCAAAATGCACCATCGTCAACACGGATAAAAAGTAGAGAATCGCCGGCACGATTGAAACGGCGACAATCACCGAATACGGCGTATTGGTCAATTCCGACATCAAGAACGCACCGGCCCCCATCACTGGCGGCATAAAGGCACCGCCGATCGAGGCCGACGGCTCGATCGCGCCGGCCACATGCGGACGGAAGCCGGCCCGTTTCATGAGCGGGATGGTAAAGGTACCGGTGCTGACCGTATTGGCGATGGCACTGCCGGAAATCGAGCCAAACAGAGCCGATGACAACACCGCGACTTTGGCCGGCCCACCGGTGCTCCTGCCGGCCAGTGCGAGCGGCAAGTCGATGAAGAAGCGGCTGGCGCCGGCTTTGTTGAGAAATGCGCCAAAGAAGATAAAGAGAATGACGTAACTGACCAACACATTGGCCATCACGCCAAACACACCCTCTTGGTCGAGGAACAGGACGGTTACCACCCGTTGCCACGGCTGGCCGCGATGGGCGAAGGTATCGAGAATCGGTATGTCGTAGAGGACAAATCCAAACCGCAAGTAGAGGGTGAAGAAGAGACCGATTAAGGTCATTGACCAACCCAGCACGCGGCGTGCAATCTCAAGCGAGACGATCAAACCGATTACGCTGACGAGAAAATCGGTCTGATTATAGGCCCCGGCCCGCCGTTGCAGCGAGGGATAGTTAAGGATAAAGTAACCCACTACCACCACCACGACGGCAATCAAGATCAAATCGATGATCGTCGGCCCGCCGTGTGGCATCACGATCGCCCGCACCGGCCCCGGCAACCGATCGGCAAACCGCTCTAACCATGGCTTGGCCGGGCTCTTCTTGCCCACCGCCGGATAGATCAGCAACACCAGAATGTAGGTCAGCATCACATAGATGCCGCGCTGCCACTGTACCGGCGCCGGCAAGGTGCCGGCAGTGTAAATATAAAACCCGGCCATGCCGACTGCGATCAGGGCTACAATTGCCCCCCAAAAGCGACCTAGCGAGCGGGTTGGTTTCTCTTCTTGTTCGAGGTATTGGCGAACCTTTTCCTGATCGATCTCGTCGCTGGTTGGCATCCCGCCAGATGGTTTTAGCTCAGCCATAACGACCCCTTCATGCAGTAGCGCCGGAGGGAGGTATCACTCCCTCCGGTTCCGTTTCAGCGACACCGTTGCCACTTGCCATCACGCTTACTTCAGTTCGTCAGGAATCTGCACACCCTGCTCAGTCCAGAACTTGACCGCACCGGGATGCAATTTGTTCGCGATACCGGTAATGCCCACTTCCAAGCCCATCTCTTTGGCTGATGGATGGGCCTCGCGCAGCCGGTCAAGACCACCCTCAAGGTAAACCGCCTTCAGGACCTGATAGACAATATCAGCCGGCACATCGGCGTTAGCCACCCACAGCGCCGTATCTTGGAAGCTCATCACATCGTTGGGCATACCATCATACGCGCCGCCGGTCAACGCTCGCGGCGAGTAGAAGGGGTACTGCTCGAAGAAGCCGCCCTCGAGACCCGGCGTATAGATATCGATCAGGCGGATCTTGGTCGACGTCGCGGCCTCACGCACCGAGGCGTTGGGGAAGCCGGCCAGCACCCAGAAGCCATCGAGCTGGCCGTCAGCCATGGCTGCCGCTGCTTGTGAATAGCCCAGATATTCGATCTGGATTTTATCAAACAGGTTCAGCGCCTTGAAGTAACGCTCAGCGCTCAGGGCAGCGCCGGAACCGGCGTTCCCCAACGCAATCCGTTTGCCGACCAGATCGCTCACCGAGGTAATCCCACTGCGCTCAGAGACGACCAAGTGCGCAACACCGCCGTACAACGGTGCGACCGGCATCACTTTGTTATAAACCGTCGGATCATCGGGCAATTGGCCCAATGCACCTAACGCCACATCACCAGAATAGACAATGCCAAACTGGCGATCGCCAGATTGCACCGAGCGCAGATTCTCGGCGGAACCGCCGGTACCCTCAGCCGTAATATCAACACCGGGCACCTTCTCTGTAATGATCAGCGAGAGCACATCGGCATACACCTGAAAGACGCCACCTACCGGCCCGCCGCCAAAGGCGTAACGGAGAGTCTGTGCGGGAGCAGGGGCAGGCGCCGCACCACCACTGGCCGGTGCGGCCGTAGGCGCGTTCATAGGCGTTGTCGTACCGCAAGCGCTCACCAACAAAGCCACCAGCAGCAGTCCGATCACACGCATGCGAGAAACCACGTCGTTTCCTCCTTCCCTTGTGGCCAACGGTTATGCTGAACTCGGATAGAATGGATTATACTCGAAATGGGAAATAATTTCACAACTAATCATGAGGTTCGAGCGTGACGATTCTTAACGGATGTACACCGTTTCGGAAACCGATCGGCGGGGTGACGATTGCCGGCGCGATCGGCGGCAGCGGGCCGCCGCTGCTGTTGCTGCACGGCTACCCGCAAACCCATGCAATGTGGCACGCGATTGCGCCAGCGTTAGCGGCGTCCTTTACGGTGGTGGCCGCCGACTTGCGTGGCTACGGCGATAGCGACAAGCCGGCTGACGATGCCGAGCACGCGACCTACAGCAAACGGGTAATGGCCGCTGATATGGTGAGGTTAATGGAACTATTGGGCTTTACCCGCTTTGCCGTCGCCGGGCACGATCGCGGGGCGCGGTTGACGCATCGCCTGTGCCTCGACCATCCTGATCGGGTAACACGCGCCGCCGTGCTTGATATTGCGCCGACCCATCACATGTACCTCACCGCTGACCGCGCCTTTGCCACGGCTTACTACCACTGGTTCTTTCTCATCCAACCGGCGCCGTTGCCCGAACGGCTGATCGGCGCTGATCCTGAGTTCTGGGTGCGCAGCAAGCTGGCGCATTGGGGGCGTACACCCACCACGTTCACCGAGCAGGCGATAGCCGAGTATGCGCGCTGTTTTCGCGATCCCACCGCAATTGCCGCCAGTTGCGCCGATTACCGGGCGGCGGCCAGCATCGATCTCGTACACGATGACGAAGATTTCCGCGCCGGGCGTAAGGTGCTGTGCCCGCTGCTGGTGTTGTGGGGCAGCGACGGTTTTGTCGGCAAGCGCTACGATGTGTTGCAGGTTTGGCGCGAGTATGCGGTCAATGTGCAGGGCCATAGCGTCCCCGGCGGCCATTTCTTGCCCGAAGAGGCGCCGGCGGAGACGCTAGCGGCGTTGCAACAGTTTTTTGGCTAACTAAGTCTCGCACCCCAACCCCCGCGTTTCGCTACCGTAAAGGCGCAAAGCGAGCAAAGACGCAGAGGGGTAAAACGCAAAGGTGCAGTAGAGCCAGACGGCTGTCCGGCTTCGCAGAGGGCGCAAAGGGGTTTTGGGGGAAGAGCCATAACGAGACACCAGCGTTTACCATACTTTTTTGAACCTTTTGTGGCTCTTCGTGGCGATTTCCTAACCCCATCCCTAGCCCCTTCCCCGCTGGGGGAAGGGAGTCACACACCGCCCCCCCAGCGTGGGGGCGGGTAGGAGGAGGTCATACCCGATGCCACCTACGCCTTGTTGCGGCGATTCCTCACGCCAGCAGATCAAGGATGCGATTAACGATCGCGGTGTCAACCTCATCGAGACCATAGGTGAGGCGCTGGCGACGGCGCTCGCCTTGCCAGATTTGGCGCACAGCTTTGCGAATGCGCCACCCCTTGCGCTCAAGGTCACCCAACGCGCGCTCGACATCGGCTCGCTCGCTCTCATCACCGCGCGCGACAGCGGCAATCGCCTGCAACAATGGCTCGAACTGCTGCACAGCATGAGAGGCATCTTCTTCGCTCTCAGCAATGCTGATCAGGCCAATCGCGGCCAAGCGGTCGATGACCTGCTGCTGTTCAGTCGGCGGCAAGCCATTGATCGCAAACTGTAACGCCGCGCCATCGCCTTGCTCGATCGCCTGCCGGACTGCCGGCGGCAAGCTGGCGAGAAATTCGGGCGTCAGATCAGCGGCGATGTCTTCGGCAGCGGCGCGATGGCGCTCGGCGAAATCGGCGAGGCCGAGATCAGCGAAGATCTCGGCGGCGCGGGCCAAGTAGGGCCGGGCCAGATCGGGCCGGCCCATACGGCGCAACGCCCAGCCGTAGTTGCCAGTTTGCGCCGCGGCGCTGTAGTAGTCGCCCGCCGCCCAATACAGCTTGACCGCCTGATTGAGCAGATCGGTCGCTTGTGGCAGATCGGCGGCAATCAACGCTTTGCCGCGCACAATCAAGGCATCAGCTTCCGCCTTCAACTGAGCAGGATGTGTCATCGCGTCCCTCGCATCGTCGTCAGACGCTGGCGGCGCGGCGGGCGCTGCGCGCTGAGCGAGGCCAGTTTCGCGCCGAGTTGCTCTAAACTCACGAGATTATGCACCGGTAAAAAGTCATCAACGAACGGCAGCGCTGCTTGCATCCCGACCGTCAGCGGTTCGTAGCCGGGCGTGCCGAGCAGCGGGTTCAACCAGATCAAGCGATGGCATGAGCGTTGCAGCCGATCCATCTCGCGCGATAACAATTCAGGCTCGCCGCGATCCCAGCCATCGCTGATCACCATCACCACCGGGCTGCGCCCAAGCACGCGCCGGCCCCAGCGGAAGTTGAACTCCTTGATCGCTTCGCCGATGCGGGTGCCGCCGCTCCAATCCACCACATGCTTGCTGACCGCATCGATCGCATCGTCAATGTCTTTGTGGCGCAACTGGCGGGTGATGCGAGTCAGGCGCGTGCCGAACACAAAGGTTTCAACATCGCCCAAGCCAGCCGAAATCGCATGGGCAAACTGGAGCAAAATGCGCGAGTAGCGCTCCATACTGCCGGAAATATCGCAAATCAGCACCAGCGGGCGTGGCTCGGTGCGAATATCGCGCCACGCCAGTTCCACCGGCTCGCCACCGAACCGCCAGCTTTGGCGCAGGGTGCGGCGCATATCGAGCAGGCGACCGGCGCGGGCCGCACGGCGGCGGCGGGTGCGGCGCGGCGGGATGCGCCACTCCATGCGCCGGATCAGCTCTTTGCAGGCTTGCACCTCTTCCCACGTACACTGGGCGAAATCTTTGGTGCGCAGCGCTTCATCACGGCTAAAGGTGAGCTGAATATCGATCTCTTCCCGCTCTTGCCCTTCAGTCGGATCGGCATCGTCAGCGACCGGCTGGCGGCGCGGCAAACGCAACTGGCGGCGCGGAATCTTGACCTGTGGCAGCAGCATCTGCATCATCTCGCGTTCGAGATCGACACCCAGCGCCTTCTTCCAAAAGAATTCAAAGGCCATCTCGAATAATGGCAGGTCTTCCCGGCGCAAGACCAGCATACACCGCATTGTTGCCCGCAAATCCTCGCGGCGCAGTAAGCCGACGTGCTCGATGGCTTCGATCAGCTCGACAATCTGGCCGGGACTGACGGCGATACCCATTTCGCGCAGCAGATAGCCGAAACTGACGATATGAGAGAGGATGTTACCGCTGGTGGGAAAGGTCATAACAACACGAATATTCTCGGATGTGACGGATTGGGCGCAGCCCTACCGTCATTGTAGCACAGGGATGGTTGGGTGCAGCAGGTTAGCGTTGGTGAGATGGTCGATTACGGTTAGGCATTGATCACGCTCTCACGGGGGATTGCTTCGGGCGTCCGGCCCCGGCGACGTGGGGCCTGCGCACCCTCGCAATGACAACATATCAGCGCCGCTCGGCGCGCAGATTGACCACAATCCCGGCGAGGATGAGGGCTGAACCAAGCGCCAGCGGCCACGTGACCGTCTCGCCGTAGAAGAGCGCGCCAATCAGCGCAATCAACGGCAGGCGGAGAAAATCGAGCGGCACGACCACAGTGGCATCGGCCAACCGCAACGCGCGCGCCATGCAGTAGTGCGCAGTTAACGCCGAGACACCCACCGCGAGCACCCACGGCCATCGCTCCGGCGAGGGCAGTGTCCAATCCGGCAATGACGGGATGAGGCCGAGCGGAAGTTGGATTAAGGTCATGTAGAACAAGATCGCCAGCGGCGACTCGGTGCTGACTAGCTTTTTGGTCAGAGTATGGGCAGTGGCGTAGCCAAACGCAGCCAGCAGCACAGCCAAGGCAGCCGGATGCACCAACCCCATGCCAGGGCGCAAGAAGACCAGCGTCCCGGCTACACCCAGCGCCACCGCTGCTAACCGGGCGCGAGTTAACCGTTCGCGCAACAGCAACGCCGCGAGCAGCGCCGTCCACAGCGGCACGGTAAACTCAATCGCAAAGACCTCGGCCAGCGGGATGAAAGCCAAGCCGTAGAACCAGCCGTACTGGCCGCCGAAGTGGGCCACATTGCGGGCCAGATGCAACGGCAGGCGGCGCGTGCGCAACTGGGTCTCGCCGCCGTAGCGCAGCGCAACTAGCGCAACGAGCGACAGACCGATCAAGCTACGGAAGAAGAGAATCTGAAACGTGAACAGCTCGGCGGCAAGTTCGCGCCCGCCGACGGCCATGGCGCTGAACGAGAGCAACGCGCCGGCCATCCAGAGTGCAGCGCGCAGGGCAGAGTGGAGGTGTTGGACGGAAATGGCTGTCATGACAAGTATTGTAACAGGTTTCCGAAAATTGTAGAGCCGGATGGATGTCCTTCTCTCATCACGGCGCAAAGGGGTAAAGGCGCGAAGCAGCGCCAGACGGCTGTCCGGCTCCTACCACGGCGGTCCAGCCGTCATACGTGCTGTTGGCAATCACCACCGGCAAGTTGTATAATTCGATCATGTTGCCAACCCATCACCTAACGCATCATCATGACTGAATGGCACATTCAACTCTTAGGCGGTTTTGACGTTCGCCGCGACGGCGTCTCACTAAACAGTGCATTTCAAACCGACAGCGCGCGCTTGCTCTTCGCGTGGCTGTGCCTCAACCAACGGCAAGCCGTGCGGCGCGAGACGCTGGCCAATTTGCTCTGGTCAGATCGACCGCAGAGCGTCGCGCAAAATACACTGCGCGTCACCTTGAGCCGTATCCGGAAAGCGCTCGGCAATGACCACCACGTACTGCGCACCGAACCTGCTACCGTCACCCTCGACCTGCCCAGCTCGTGGCAGGTTGATGCGTTAGATTTCACGCAAGCAGTTGCAGCGGTACGCAACCACTCCCACCGCTCTGCCGCCGGTTGTCCCAGTTGCCAAGCGCATGTGCGAGCGGCCGCTACGCTGTACCGCGGGGCATTTCTGGCCGGTATTAGCCCGGAAAGCGAACTGTTCCTCGAATGGTCAACCCACCAAGGGGAAGCAATGCACCGGGCCGCGATCGAGGTCTTCGGTCATCTCGCCGAGCGGGCGCTGCGCGAAGGCGACTGGCCGGCAGCGCAAAGCTATGCCGGCCAACAGTTGCATCTCGAACTATGGCACGAAGCGGCCCATCGCCAACTGATGCGAGCACTGGCCCAGCAGGGGCAACGCGCGGCGGCGCTAGCGCACTACCAGACCTGTTGCGATATTTTGCAGCGCGAGTTCGGGATCGAGCCGGAAGCCGAGACGCAACATCTGGCATCAACGATTCGCGCCGGCCATCTGACCAACGCAACAAGCCTGCCCTCACAACGCCAAGCTGCTGCGATTGACCAATTGCCGTTGATCGGGCGGGCAAGCGAGGTGGAGACACTGGCCGGCTGGCTCAATCAGCCCGATATGCAACTGATCAGTGTGGTCGGGGCCGGCGGGATTGGCAAAACCCGGCTGGCGATGCGCGCCGCGCACCTGATGCAGTATGCGTTCCGGGATGGGGTGCGGTATATCTTCTTGCACCCTGAAGATGACGCTGCGATAGCCAATAAAGATGCCGCCGAACATGTGGCCCGCGCCATTGCTGCTGCCTGCCACATCGAACTAAACGATCGCCAGCCAGTGCCAGAGCAAGTCATTGCCGCTTTGCAAACACGCGCCTACCTGTTAGTGTTCGATAGTTTCGAGCACGTCGCCGCTGCGAACCTGTTTGTCAACGAACTGCTAGAAGCTGCACCCTATTGCGTCGCCTTGATCACAGCCCGCCAGCCGCTCCATCTGCGCCGCGAGCAGGTGCTCAAGGTCAGACCGCTCTCGACCGCTATCACTGCTGAAGGGCTTAGTCCTAGCGCACAGATGTTTATCGAACTTGCTGAGCGTAGTGGCATTGCGTTCAGCGGCAGGATGGCAATTGATGATATTGAACACATTTGCGCCGATCTTGACGGTTTGCCGCTTGGGATCGAACTGGCCGCAGCCTCGCTGTACAGTATGAGTTTACCGGCTTTACGCCAGACGGTCGAGCAGAGCATCAAAACGTTGCGCAGTCCGCTGGCCGATACACCGGCTCGCCATCGCAGCTTGACTGCCATCTTTGTCTCGACGTGGCAGACGTTGACGGAACGCAGCCGGCAAGCGCTAGCAATGCTGAGCATCGTGCGAGCGCCATGCCTGATCGAGGCGGCGCAGGCCATTACCGGCGATGCGCCAGCGCTGGACGAGCTATTTGATCTGGCGTTAGTCCGCCGGCTTGACGATAGTACCGTGTGGCTCCACGAGCATATCCACCAGCTCGCCAGCGAGAAGCTGGCTGGCGATTTTGGTCATGAGCTAGCTAACGAAGCCGCTCGCCGCCATGCCCACTGGTTTTTGGGCTGGCTGGCCGGCTCGTACCACGCTATGCAAGGAGCGGAGAGCTTTGCCGTCCGCGAGCGATTGATCGCGAGCCTGAACGATATCGAAGCCGCGTGGCGCTGGGCATTGGCGCATAGCGAGTGGGACTTGGCCAGCGCTGCGGCGCCCGCCTACGAAGATCTCTTTTACCTGAGCGGGCGATTAGTCGATGGGCTAGAGCGGATCCAGCAGAGTCTGGCTTACGTGAGCCACCCCAACCAACCGGCCAGCCAACGGCTACGAGTGCATTTGCTGCTTGCTCAAGGGCTGTTACAGCGCTATCGCAGCGGCGGGCCAGCGATTGAGGCAATGCTCCACGAAGCGGTCAGGCTAGCCGAACAGATGGTCGATCCGCTATTGCTTGCCCAAACACTCTTGCGGCTGGGCATCATCGAGAACGCAGGAAGTTACAAAGAAACCGGTCGGGCAACGCTGGATCGGCTGCGCGCGGTGCTTGATCAATCCGTTCCGGCAGACTCGCTCGACGTCCTCGCGATCGAAAGTACTTACTGGCGTCTGCTGAGTTGGTGTGAGCTCCACGCGGGCCACAACGAGCTAGCAAAGGAGTACGCGCAAAAAGCTCTCGATCTCGCCGGCAAAGCCGATCATTACCTGATGTTGGCTCGCTGCAACGAAACGCTCAGCAATGTGGTCAACGCGCAAGGGGATTTCGCCGGCTCAGAATATTATCTGCAACAGGCGCTCGCGATCTACCAGCGCCTCCGCTTGACCTATCACCAAACCAACGTGCTCGACCTGCTGGCGCAAAATGCCGATGCGTGCGGCGATTACGGGCAGGCGCAACGCTACTACTGGCAAGAATTGGCGCTGGCCCGTGAGTGCGGCAACCGGGATGCCGAGTTAGTTGCCCATATTAATCTCGGTATCTCGTACGACCAGATGGGGCACTACGAACGCGCGTTAGCGCACACTCAAATCGCGCTCGCGCTCAGCGACAAAGTGGGCAATCAAAAACATCACACCGTGGTACTGGCCAATTTGAGCCTGCATGCTCACCACAACCAACGCCACGAACTAGCGCTCGACTATGCCCGCACAGCGACCCAACAGGCCGCTCATCTGCTCGATCTCCAAGCCTACGGCTACGACTTCCAAGGCCATGCCTTGCTGGCGCTAGGCCGGATCGATGAAGCCGAGCAAGCATATACTCAAGCGAAAGCGCTTCGCCAACGCCTCAACTACCACACGCTCGTCCTTGAGTCGCAGGCTGGCCTGATCCGTGTTGCGCTAGCGCGCAACGATCTGCCCGAAGCCTTGCGCCGGGCCGCACCAATTGTTGAGCATCTGCTCGCCGGCGGCAACCTCTACGGCACGGAAGAGACGCTGCGGATCTATTGGACGGCCTATCAGGTGTTGGAAGCCAATCGTGACCCGCGGGCGCAGGCTATTCTTGACCTAGGCCGCGCCTTGGTGCAAGAGCGAGCCAGCCGCTTGAGCGATCCAGCCAGCCGCACAATCTATTTGAACGCTGACGTGAACCGACTGATCATGGCGGCTGGTCAGCCAAGTTCGTTACGCCAGCCAACCGCCGCCTAAGAGCATGCGCACCCTTGACAGACAAACAATTCATTGGCACAATATTCTTAGCCAGCTTATTATTTGCCAGCCAATAATGATAAAAGACGATCTGAGCTTCTTGCTCGCCAATCTTTGCAAAGCCTATCGCAACCAGCTCGACATTGCCCTCAGCCAGCACGGGTTGTACGTCGGGCAAGAGATGATCTTGCGCGTGTTGTGGGAAGAGGATGGCCAAAGCCAAGCCCGGCTCGCCGCTCGCCTGCGCATCGAGCCTCCAACGGTCAGCAAGATGGTGCGCCGGCTGGCCCGCATCGGTCTCGTAACCCAACGCACCGCTCCTAGCGATGCCCGCGCCCGCCACGTCTGGCTGACCGAACGCGGGCGCGCGATCAGGCCGGTGGTCGAAGCGGCCTGCCAAGCGGTGGCCCGGCAGGCGTTTGCAGGGTTAACAGCAGCAGAAACCACAACGCTGGTTGCCGCGATGCAACGGGTGTATCGCAATTTGGCCGATCAGGCGTGAAAAGGATGACCGCGGAGGATACGGAGAATCGGCAAACTTTTCCGCCGTCTGTGATTAGAGGGTCTATCCTGCCTCCTAAATCGCTGTCTCACCCACAGAGAGTTGAGGAGCGGATAGAACATGTGGCTGAATACAACTGATCGCTGTGCGATGCCTCAACGCGCGGCGTTTCGCTCCCCTCTCCCGCGCCAGTGGGAGTGGGGATGGGGGTGAGGGCCAGTAGCCCGCGCAGTGGGCTTCGTACCCCCAGCCCGGCCCTTCAGGGCCGGATTCCGGATCAGATGGTCTGCCCGTCCCTGAACCAGTAGGAGCGACGCTGGGGTTGAGGGTGAAACGACACATCGCCACGCCATATCAACCACATCTATGCTCATACGCTCTGTCCGCCCTTGAACCGTGGAGAACAGGGGTCTTAGGTTTTGGGTAGCTATTTCCAACCGAGGATATGATGATAAACTGGCTGAACCAAACTCCCGACTTGCGCCGTCTACCGCTCGCCACGCTCATCGGCGCTCTTACCGGCGTGATTGCAAACCTGATTGTCTATTTCGTCGCGCGCGCCGCTGGGTTTGAGTTTCTTGCCCCGGCGCCACCCACGAACGAACCAATGCCCTTGCCAGCGGTGGCGGTGATTGTTTCAACCGTTATTCCGGCGATCGGCGCAGCCGTTGTCGTAGCGTTGTTCAACCGCTTCTCCGCTCGCCCGCTGCGTGTCTTTCTGATAATCGCAGCCGTGGTGCTAGTCATTTCATTCGCTGGCCCCTTCACCCTGCCGATCAGCTTGATTGAACAGATGATCCTCAACTTGATGCACATCATCGCTGCGGGAGCGATCGTCTGGGCGCTGGTGCGGTTTATGGTAGCGAAGTGAGGTTTTGCCCTTGAGGTGAGGATTTTCAAGGAATACTATCGAACTATGTTATCCCGCGACCAGCGATTATTGACCAAATTAAACGGCTGTTTACGATTCATCCGGTTGTGGCGTTGTTGGGGCCACGGCAATGCGGCAAGACGACAGTGGCCCGTATGCTCAGCACCGCACAGGGAGCAACCTATTTCGACCTTCGAGCATCCGGTCTGAGTGATCGATCTCGGTCGCCAAGCATATCCTCTTGACACTCGGATCACGGTGTTACCGTTGACCAATGTGTCGCAATTAGCCACTACGCTCCGATGATGTGATTCCTCACAAATCCAACCGCAGTTGGCGCGCCGATCCGCGCTCGGTGCGGTGTGGCTGTGGCGGCGGCGCCCGGCGCGAGCCGTGTTTCTGATGCACCGCTGCAACCTCAATCGCCGTTTCGGGACGAGCGCGCACGGCAGCGATGGCGGCCCGCGCCCGTCGGTAGGCGGCGTCGTGATCGACGATCGGCAGCGGGTAGTCGCGCCCGATCCGGCAGCCGGACCGCTCTTGGCCGGCGCAGTCGAGCAGCCACGGGGTATGGATGTAGGCCGTGGGTACGTGGGTGAGTTCCAGCACCCAACGCCGGATGAAGATGCCTTTGGGATCGTGGTCGATCCCTTGCTTGATCGGGTTGTAGATGCGGATGGTGCGATTGCCCGATGTACCGGCTTGCATTTGGAGCTGGCAGTAGTGAATCCCCGGTTCGTAGTCGATCCAGCGCCGGGCCAAGATCAACCCCGGCTCGCGCCAGTGTTGCCAGAGGTCGCAGGCGACAAAGCTGACCAGCATCGCTCGCATGCGAAAATTGAGCCAGCCGGTAGCGATGAGTGCGCGCATACAGGCATCAACGAACGGGTAGCCGGTGCGACCGGCGGCCCACGCCGCAATCAGGTCGGGCCGGTGGTTCTCTTCGCGCATGCCGTCATACGCCCGCACCAGATTGCACACCTCGATCTCTGGCTCGTCCTCTAGCTTCTGAATGAAATGGCAATGCCAGTGCAAGCGTGACTCGAAGGCCGCTAGCACCCGCAGCCAACCCGCTTCAGTTAGATCGGGTTGCTGGCCCAGCTCGGCGATCCGTGCTCGCGTCGCTTGTACCACCGTGCGCAGCGACAACGCGCCCCACGCCAGATAGGCGCTCAAGCGCGAACAGCCTTCCCACGCGGTGAGCGGGATCGAGAGGGCGCGGTGATAGTGGCGGCTGCGCCGGTAAAGAAAATCGGTGAGCGTTGCTAACGCCGCTGTCTCGCCGGGTGGCTGGCGTTCGAGTAAGATGTCGGGCGGTAACTCAAGCTCGGAGACAGATGGGATCGGGCCGGGGTCGATCGGCAGCGGCGGCAACGTGGCGGGTGGTTGGGCTTGCGGCATCGCCATGCGCTCTTCCCAACGCGCCTGCCACTCATCACGCAACGGCAACCGGCGCACGACACCGTTTTGCGGCAATTCATGGAAGGGAATGCCGCGCGCTCGCGCCCACCGCCGCACCGCCCGATCTCGCGCATAACTGAGCAGATTGCCGGTCTCTTCGTGGGCCCAGATCGCCTCGATCGGCCACTCGCTCGCCAACCGGTCGAGCACCTCCACCGCTTCACCCACCCGCACCACCAACGGCTGGCCGAGGCGGTTCAACGCCGCGCGCAGCTCGTGCAAACAGCCGCTGATGAGCGTCCAATGGCGCGGCGCAAAATCCGGGGCATTGATCAGCGATGGCTCGACAATATAGAGCGGCAGCACCGGCCCACGCCGGGCAGCGGCGCTCAGCGGTGCGTGATCGTGCAAGCGAAGATCGCGTTTAAACCAAACGAGCTGCATAACATACCGGGCTGCACCCAATCTCTTATGTATGGTACCACTATATTCACTGCTAGTACCGGTGTGATGGGGAAGCGCGTTGATCGCGTCTTCTGTAAAAAACCCAAATCTACCACAGAGAACGCAGAGGACGCAGGTGGAAGGCGATCTATTATCGCACCTCTCTGCGCCCTCCGCGCCCCCTGCGGTAAAAAATCTCCGCGCCCGCGGCGGTCAAAACCCTCACCGCGCCACTACCGGACGGTGATCCGAAAACCCATCCCACTGGCCAACCGCCGCCTCGGTACACATCAACGCTGGCGAGGTCAAGATGTAGTCGATCCGCACCAACCACGCCGGCAGCGGCACGCCGCGCACCGATTGCCCGGCGCTTGGCCTCATCTTCGCCCAACGGGGCAGCAATCTGCAGCAGTTGCGGCGTCCCCACCCAATGCTCGCCGGGCAAGCTGGTCGCCAGCGGTTGCAACGACCAGCGGCTGAACACCCCCATCCCGGTCACACCGGCGCGCGGATCGAGGAGCTGGAACGGATACTCACCCGCCAGCTCGCGCTGGAGCGCAGCGGCAATCGCCGGGTTGAGCTCTTGCAGCGCCACGACATCAGCCTTGGCCGCGCGAATCGCCGCGATCACCGGTTCGGCTTGGTCATTGCTGCCGTAGAGATTGGAGGTCATCACCGTGATTGCCGGTGTATTGAACTCCAGATCATCGCTGAAGCTCGGCATCCACACATCGAGCAAGATCGGCGCTCCCGGCGCGAGCAAGGCCACACTGAGCGCCACGCTCAGCCAGCACCGCAACGCCAGCGCCATCAGCAGCGCCAGCGGCAACAACAGGTACGGCGTGGCGACGTTGAGCAAAAAGAGCCACCACCAGCGATCGCCGAGCACCGTGCGCGCCGCCAGCCAGCCAGCGAGGAAGAGTAGGGAGAGTGCGAGGGGAACGATCAGGACGAGCGGCCAGCGCAGACGGCGGCGGGGAGGGTGATTGAGCATCATGGTTGTGGTGATGAGTGGTGATTGGGAAGGGCAAACTTTTCCCTCTCTGCTCATTACAGCAAGCGCAGTAAACTAGCTGAGGTATAGGGTATCAGCCGTCTACTGGCGCCCTGCCGTGCGTACTACCGCACCTCCATCGTATCCACCACCAACCCAAGCTCGCGCCCATCCGGCGCCGGCCACGGCGTAACCCGCAACTCGATGTCACGGAGTGGGGAGGTGGTCGTGGCTGGCGGCAGTTGTACAATCAGCCAACGCCATGCCACGCCGAGAGTAAACGAGTGGCACCCGCCTTCGCTACAGATATACCCCATCACCGGCGCGTCGGGCCGCAGCACCGCTAACCGCAACCGCACCACCCGCGCCATAGACGGCACCCGAATCCGCGCCACCGGCCCTGTCCAGCGCGCGCGCGCGCCAGCCAGCTCTTCAGCGGGGTAGAAGCCGCTCAGGTAACCGAAATCAAGCCCATCACCGACTTCAATCACGGTTTGCGCAACCGGTAAGGTGTCGCGCCACGCCAGATCGAGCAGGGTCTGTTCGCTGGCGTATTGCGGACGGTAGACGCGGCGAGCTTCGTCGCGTTCACCGATTTCGCGCAGCAAATCGCCGAGATAGACATACGACGGCGCATAGAGCATGTTGCTGCGGATGGCGGCCCGGTAGGCGGCAATCGCGTCGGCAGCGTCTCCCTGCGCGCGCAAGGTATGGCCCAGCGCCAGATAGCCGTCGGGGGTTGGTTGAGCCGCGAGCGCCCGCTGGTAAAAGGTAGCGGCCTGTGGCAGATTGCCGGCGGCGCGGGCCAGATCGCCGCTTAGCCGCCAGACGCTGCGCGCACCGCCTTGGATAGCGTAATCCCAGTGGTAAGCGAGCAGCGCTGAAAGACCAACTGCACCCGCCGCCACGAGCGCTGTCCCTAACGCCAGCCGGTGGCGCCGGCGCGCCAGTGCCGGCAGCGCCAGCCATGCCCGCGCCGCATACGGGATCAGCGCGCAGAAGATGAAGTGCCGGTAGCGCCCTTCGCCGTGCGTAACCAGCGATACGGCGATGAAATAGGCCAGCCACAATCCCAGCAAGACCGCTGGTACGCGCCCACGCACGGCAGCGTAGACCAAGGCTACCACACCTCCCACGGCGATTACTCCGTAGAACAGATCGTCGAAGATCAGCGCAGCGAGGAAGAGCAATGGCGGCGGATCGGCCCGGTAGTCTTCGAGCAGGAAGCGGTCTTGGATGGCCTTCACCCGCCAGATCGCCATCCAATTCGGCCACAGCTTGCGCAGCATAATCGCCGGGTCTTCGCGTAACCGCTCTAACCCGCGCGCGGTGGCGTAGGCCGCCCGTTCTGATGGGTCGGGGATAGTTTCAAGCACGCGGAAGATGGTCGCCATATCTTCACGCGGCTCGCTGAAAGCCCACAAGTTGTACGAGAGTCCGGTCTCGATCAAAATGCAACTACGGTAACTCACGCAATTGCGGATCGTCCACGGCGCGACGACGGCCAAGGCGGTGATGGCAAAGACCGAACCGATCAGCAGGGTGGCGGGACGGCGCATAAGGTTGCGCCAATGGCCAGCGGCGACGACCGCAATCCAGCCGGCAACCACCAAGGTAAAGTAGAGCGGCATGGATCGGGTGAGGAGGGCAAGGCCCCACAACCCGCCGGCGGCGACGATCCGCCAATCGAGCCAGCGCGCGCCGCGTTGCCGCCACGCCAGCAGCAGCCAGAGCGCGGCGCTACACAGGGTGGTGAAGAGGGTTTCGCTCATGTAGAGCGAGGCGAAGGTGGCATGGGTGAGCAGGATGGCCGCTGCCAGCGCCGCCAACCGGTGAACCAGCGGGTTTGCGTGATCGCCAATCGCCTGCGAGAGGCGGTAGATCAGGTAGACATTCAATACGCTGAGCGCGATATTTGGCAATGCCGCCAGCCATACGTCGCCGCCGGCCAGCCAGAGCGACCCGGCTAGCCAAAGCGGGTAGAGCGGCGCGCGCAGCCAGTGGTAGCGTTCGTAGAAGCTCCACCCCCGTCCTGCCAGCAGATCGCGGGCAACAGTCAGGTACTCGACTTCATCGTTAGCCGGCAAATGAAGTGGTTGCAGCCATAATCCGATCCGGACCAGCGCCGCCAGTGCTAAGATGCCAATTAGCCACCACGTCTCGCGTTTCATCGTCATTCGTCACCATGTTTTCCCGCGGAGGACGCAGGTTGTTTCCCGTGGAGAGCGCAGTGAGCGCAGAGGTTTGGTCAATCCTCCGCGTCCTCGGCGTCGCCTGCGGTAAAATAATTCTTCCGCGTCCTCGGCGGTATCCTCACCGCACCACTATTTGCCGCACTTGCACCCCTAGCCGGCGGCCATCAGGACTAGCCGGATCGTATTGGCGCGGCCAGAAGGTAGGGGAGCGCACAGCCACCACGACTTCGCGCGGCTGCATAACCGGCGACAGTGGCAACGCAATGGTCTGCCAATCGGGGCCAATCATAAACGGCTGCGGTTCGCCGCCGTCTACCGTGACCCAAACCCGCACCGCACTACCGTCGGGCCGCCCGCTACGCAGCTCCAGCGTGAGCGCCTGCGCCCCGGCCAGGGCCGTCACCCGCGCCTGCGCCCAACCAGTCGTCCAGCGCCAACCCGTTTCGCCCGGCAGCGGGAGGTGCATGCCACGGATAAAACCGAGATCAAGTCCATCACCCAACCGCAGCGTCGCCGGCGGCGGCGTGATCGCCCGATCCCACAGCCACGCTGCCAAATCTTCACGGGAAACGGCTTCAAATGCCGCCAGCTCAGCGCGAGCCGCCGCCAGATCGCCTTGCTGCCGCAACAAGTCGCCGCGCAGCAGGTGCGGATAGGGGTGAGCCGACAGCAGCGCAATCGCTTCGTCGAGCCATCCTATCGCGGCAGGCGCGTCGCCGGTCACGAGCGCTGCTCGCGCTAACGCCACCCGTGCCAACACCGAAGCGCGGTCGCGGGCCAGTGCCGGTTGCACCGCCGCAGCGGCTGCCGCCGGATCGCCCGCAGTCAGCGCCCGTTCTGCCTGCACCAAAGCAAGATGTTTGCCGGCTAACTGCCATGCCAGTGCCGGATAGGGTGCATGCCAGAGGGTGATCGCCAGCACCAGCAATGGCAAGAACAGCGCCGCCGGATGCGGGCGCGGCAGGGCATTCCGCAGCGCCGGCAGCCACGCGGCCCCTACCATGCCGCTGTAGGCCAACAGCACCGGGTAGAGCGGCAAGCGGTATCGTAATTCGACGTGAAAGATGAGCGTGGTGAGCACCACATACGCCACCCACGCGCCGAGCAGCCAGCGCGGGTCAGCGAACATGCGCAACAACGCGCGCCAGAAACCCTCTACCCGTGCCGGCGCGGCTTGCCAGCGCCGCGCCAACCCGTAGCTGCCGGCCAGCAGGATGAGCAACCAAACCCCATCCCCCAACCCCAACCGGGCCACGACTTCAGCCGGCGACACCCAAATCGCCCGCCGCTCCCGCATATCGTCGGTGTGTTCAAGAGCGAAGAACAGCCGCAGCTCACGGCTCATCTTGGTGATGAAACGGCCCGGATCAGCGGTGATCACCGCGATCCCGCGTTCGGTGGCGAGCCGCTGCCGCAGCAACCGGTCTTCCCCCAGCGCATAGAGCTGCGCCTTCACCGCTTCGCGCCCGGCAGGATCGTTATCGAGCCATAAGTTCTCGGCCCCGGTGGTATCGATCAGAATCACCCCACCATACATCAGCGTATTCCGCACCGTCCACGGCCCTACCACCAACGCACAACCGAGCAGCACCAGCGCCGCTTGGGTCACGCCGCGCCGCCACTGGCCGGCGGCCAGCGCACTGATCTGCCACCAACCCATAATCAACGGCAGCAGCGGCAACGCCACCGCCCGCACGAGACCCAATGCCCCCAACCCAACCCCTACCATCAACGCCCGCCACCATGGTGGCGACGGCAAGAGCGTCAGCCACAGCACAAGGCTCAAACCGGCCAAAAAGAGCGTCTCGGTCAACAGCTCGGTGGCGTTAGCGGCCAGCGTATAGTTGAGGGCAGTGAGCAGCCCAGCCAGCAACCCGGCCCAACGCGCAAACACCGGCGGCATGTGCGGCGCGCTACGCTGAGCCAATGCCTGCCCCAGCAACGCCATCAGGGGCACCGTCAACGCGCTGATCACCACCTGCACCAGCCGCAAGTTCTGCACCAACGAATCAACCACAAGGATCGCAGCCGCGAGAAAGAGCGGATAAAGCGGCGGGCGCATCAAGCGCAACTCGACGTAGCGCCGCTCTTGCAAGAGGGTGAGCGCCTGCGCCAAATATTCGGCCTCATCGCCTCCCAGCGGATACAACTCGCGCCAGCGCCAGACCAACAGGCGCAACAACAACGCCAGCGCAGTCAGCGCCGCTACCGCAAGCCACCAGCGTCGATTGTGGTGCCGGTCAATAGCCATGCCAGACCTCGGTATAACGCCAAGATGCAATCCTACACTTCCCCTGTGTCATTGCCAGCCGCCGCTCCCCCTTTGTCATTGCGCGGGGGCGCGGTAGGGGCCGAGCGGCGCTCGGCCCTCGTGCGGCGTTTTCCGTCGAAGGGGGAGATTGCTTCGGTCGGGCGGCATCCAACCGCGTTGGCCTCCACTCCCTCGCAATGACAAGGCAGAACCCACCACCCCACCCGCTAGCGCCCTCCTCACCGCACCTCAGCCCAATCGAGCTGGAACGCCAGAATCCGCACCTGCCCGACCTGTGGCCCCTGCCGGCGCACCAGATCGAGCGCATCGGGCACAAAGCCGGGACTGGTCAACGTAATCACATAATCGGCTCCCGCCGGCAAGGCCGGCAACGGCACACAGTACTCGCGCAACGAGCGGTCTGGCGTCAACGTCCCCAGCACCGTCTCGCCCAGCGCCGCTTGCACAGTTGGCGGCGGCAGATCGAGCGGCCAGTTGGCCGCCGCCCGCACGCATAACTGGCGCGGTTGGTCAGTCGCCGCCGCCGGGAAGCGCAAACGGACCGTCTCGCTCGCCCACCGCACCGTCGCACCTAGTACCGGATCAAACTCGCCAAGGTAGAAGCCGTCGATATAGCCGAGATCGTTATCATCGGCCAGATCGATCCGGTCGCCGGGCAAGCGCGGCGGGTGCAGCCAGCGCCACACCCACGCCGTCGGGTTCCAGTCATCAACCAGTGTCAAGCCCAGCCACTGGCGCGCGCCGGCCAGATCACCCATCTGGCGCAACAATTCGCCGCGCACCACCGCCGTTTGCCACGGGTAGAGCGGCTGTCCTTGCGCTAACAATTCCAACCCCTGCGCCGGCTGACCGCGCCGCGCCGCCAACAACGGCTCGGCCACCGCCCGCGTATACGCCGGCAGCGCAGGATCGGCCAGCGCCTGCGCCCACGCCGCCAGATCGTCGCGTTCGACCGCTGCTTCCAAACGCGCCGCCGCCTCATACTGCGGACGGCTCTGCCATGCGATTTGGGCCGCCGCCAGCGCCGACGGATAGGGGCCAAAGTACGATGACCAACGGGAAGGCGCGCCCGGCGCCAGCGGTTCAAGGTAGGCATACGGCGTGGCGGCGACCAACCACAAAACGAGAGCCAACAGCGCGTAAAGCCGCATTTGCCAACTTGCCAGCCATTGCCGCCAGCGCGACAGCGCCGCCAGCGCGAACATGGCCAAGGGGAAGAGGAACGGCAGCAGTGGAGTGCGAAAGCGGTTGATCGCAAACAACAGCGGCGCAGCGGCGATATTGTAGAGCAGCCATAGTCCGATCAAGCCAAGCAAGGCGCCGCTCGCAGGCTGGCGCCGCAGCATAGCCCATCCGAGCACCGCCAGCGGCAACGTGATGATGTAGAGCGTATCATCGAGCAGCAGCATCGCTAGCGTATACCAACGCGGCAACCGCCCCAACGCAAACCCTTCAGCCAGCCGTTCGGCGCCGCTGTAGTTGATTTGAAACAGATCAACCAGTTCAATCAGCGTCTTCTCGACGAACGCCCATGGCTTGACCCAGATCAAGCACCACCCTTCGGCGCTGAGTAAGCGTTGCCGTTCGGCCTGCGTGATCGCTGTCACCGGCTTCGCCAGCGCGGCGCTGAGACGCGGATCACCGGTTTGGGCGAGACACGAACCGGCGGTCAGCGCCGCTCGCGCGCCATCATCGAGGGTGGGATCGAGCAGGGCCAGCGTGAAGTTGCGCGTCGGCGCATCGCTACGCCCGCCGTCGTAGGCGGTGCGCCCGCCGAGCGCCAAATTGTACGCGCCGGTGGTGTCGATCACGATCAAGCCGCCGTAGGTGCGCGAAGCGTAGAGCGCCCACGGCCCGATCAGCGCGCCAGCGGCCAGCAAGGGTAAAAGCGCCGCAACGAACCGTTCGCGCCAGCCGCCGCTCGCCCGCCAGCCGATCCAGAGCGCGGCCAGCGGCAAGAAACCAAGCAGCAAACCACGGGTGAGCGTCGCCAGACCGAGCAATAGCCCGCCGAGCAGCACGTTCCGCCACCGCTGAGGATCGGCTAAGAGCAAGAACGCCGCCAGCAGCAGCGTGATAAACAGCGTTTCGCTGAGCAGAAACTGCGGATACATCGCCAACGGCAACGCCACCGCGCTCAGCAGCGCCGCGCCGCCAGCGACCAGCGGCGAACCTCCCAGCCGCCGGGTCAGGGCATAGACTAACCCTACATTCAGCAGGCTGAGCAACGTCTGGCTGGCGAAGATCACGGCCAAATGCCGCCCGAACAGCACGACATGCACCGCCAGAAACAGCGGATAGAGCGGCGCCCGCGTCCAGAGATAGCCAGTATGCCACGCAAAGCCGCGCCCATGGGCCAGCCAATCGGCGGCAGCCAAATACTCGGCTTCGTCGGAAATCAAACCGAGCCGCGGCAGATTGCCCCACAGCGCCAACCGCAGCGCAGCGCCGATCAAGAGGGCCAGCAGCAGCGGCCAATGTTGGATAGAGCGATTGTTATACAATGAACACACAATTTAATGATCCAAGACGGCTTTACCGTCTCCTGATAAGAATGACGCTTTCCGCTTTTGCGGCTCCTCCCCCGCCCGTACGGGCCCAGCGCTGCTCTGCCCATAGCGCTGCTCTGCCCCAGCCCAGCGCTGCTCTGCCCATAGCGCTGCTCTGCCCCTCCCCAACAACCTCAATCGTCGCCAACCACAACCTTCCAGCGCTCATCGCCCCCTCACCGCGCACCGGCAACCGCCCCTCCGGCGACGGGTCAGATGGCCGGTACCAGCCGATTAGCAGCCGGTACTCCCCCGGCGGCAGGTCGCTCGGCAAAGGTACCGTCCGGTCATCACGGGCCGGCTTGCCCGGCAGCCACGTGCTGGTCGGAAGATAGCCGGCTAACGGTTGGCCGTCATCACCGGCTACCGGCGGTTGGTCACAGTCGCGGCAGAGGTGAATAAAGAGGCTGTAGTCTTCGGGTAATGGCCGGCGCACATCCCAAAACAGGCTGAGCGGGATGTTGCCCCCGGCGCGATACACCCCCGGCCCGGCGGGAGTTGTCGCTTTGAGCGTGTACCCCAGCAACAGTAAATCGTCGCCGAACGTGGCTATCGCTGGCGTCGCCGGCTGCACCAGATCGCCGGTAATGTACGCTTCCGGAGCTTCTTGGCAGAAGAAATGCACCCCTTGGAAGCGCCAAATACCGCACGGCCACGTGCGCTGTTCGCGGCTAAAGGCCCAGAAGTTGCCGACCAAGCCATACTCGTCGCCAGGCAACGGCGGATCAACGGTGCGGGCATGGTCGGGCGCAATCAGCAGCAAGCTGCGCGTATAGCCGGCCAGCGCCACCCGCCGCTCGGCATCCCACTCGCGCTGGCTATAGTTGTTCTCGCCCGTCCAGAAGTTGGCAAAGGTGATTGGTTCCGGCGCTGGATCGGCGCTCAGCTTCGCCATGTAGTAAGCGTAGAGCGGGCGCAAGTAGCCAGGATGGATCACCACCGCATCGTCAGGATGCACCCGCCGGGCTAGTTCGGCGATAGCTTCGCGGTACTGTTCTTTGACCGGATCACCAGAAAAGAGACCGAAGCGCGGTTGGAAGAGCGCCAAACCGCTGGTGATCAGCGCACCGGCGAGCGCAAGAGCGCCCAACCCCCACCAAAACCCAACACCCGGCCCAACCTTGCGCGGCGCTGTCCCTATCGCCAACACCACTACCCACACCGGAAAGATGATCATCAGGTAGCGCGCTTCGTAGAGGAGGGTAAAGAACAATTGCAACCCAAAGAGCGCCAGCGGCACGCTGCCCATGATCCCGATCACTAGCGCCGTCGAGCGCGGCGCGGCGCGCAGGTTGTTCAGTCCTAACCCTACCAGCAACAGCCACGGCCCTAACCACCACCACGGCAGATCGCCCGGCCAACGATCGAGGCTAAACCGGGTAAAGGTCAACCACAGTGCCCGCAGCGGATCCGCCGCAATCGATGCCCCACTAGCGGCGCGGTCGCTGCCGATCCCGGCGGCCATCGCCGCAATCATGCCCACGCCAACCAGCAGCAAGCCAGCCGCGATCGGCCATGCGTAGCGGCGCGGACGGCTAAACAACCATATCAGCGCTGCGCTCAACGCCAGCAACGCTGTCAGCCGGTGGATGAAGAAGGCAACGATCGCCAGCCCGATCAGCCACCCCCAATCTGCCGGTCGATCGCGCTGCGCGGCGCGCAACGCCAGCCAGAGCAGTGCAGCGCTGACGAGCAACACCAGCGCGTAGACCTTGGCTTCTTGCGCATACCAGAGGGCAAACGGTGATAACAAGCCGATCAGCGCCGCCGCTACCGTAACGATCGTTCGTTGCTGTTCAGTGGGTGCGGCTGCCCGTGCCGCCAACGCCAGCACCGGCACACTGAGCGCGCCGGCCAACGCCGAGGGCAACCGCAACGCCCACTCGCTCGCGCCGGCCAGCCCGATCCACTCCTTCAGCAGCAGATGGTAGAGCGGATAGGCTGCATTGGGCAGTGCTAGATCAAGCGCCAACACTGGCCATGGCTGCATCGCCATCGCCCAACTGTTGCCCTCATCGAGCCAAAGACTCTGCGCATCGAGCCGGTAGAGACGCAGGCCCAGCGCGGCGAGACCAATCACCACCCAGAACGCAACCCAACGGCGGTTCATCACCCTCCCTCACCGCGCAGCGCGGCAGCAAAGGCAGCTTCGTAACGCGCCGCAGTCTTCTCCCACGTCAATTCGATGACAATCCGCCGGCGAGCCGCTTCCCCCAACCGCACGGCCAACTCCCGGTCGGCGATCAAGCGGCCAATCGCCGCCGCCAGCGCCCCTGCATCGCGCTCCGGCACGATCAACCCATGGACACCATCGTCGATCACATCCGGCACGCCGGCCACTCGCGCCGCCACAATCGGACGCGCCGCTCCCATCGCTTCCAGCAACACGTTGGGCAGACCATCAACGCCATCGCGCACGATCGGCAACGCAAAGACATCCGCCGCCGCCATCGCCATCGCGGTGCGTTCACGGTCAAGCTGGCCGGTAAACAACACCGCCGGAGCGATGCCTAACCGCGCTGCCTGCGCTTCCAGCGCCGGACGCAGATCGCCGTAGCCGACAATCACCAGCCGCGCGGTGGGATGCATCCGCAACACTGCCGGCCACGCATCAAGCACGACGCTAAACCCTTTTTTGGCTACCAGCCGGCCCAAACCTAACACCAGCGGCGCATCAGCCGGAATGCCCCATTCGGCCCGAAACTGTCGCGCTGCCGCCGGATCAGGCCGGAACTGGGCCGGATTGACCCCGTAGGGAATAACAAAGGTGCGGGCCGGATTGGCGCCCAAGCGCACACCCCGCATACTCAGATCGGCGCTGCACGCCGTCACCACCGCCGCGCGCCGGAAGACAAAGCCGGCTAACGTTCCCATGAATCGCTGCGTCTCGGCCAGATATATATCACTGCCGTGCAAGCTGACCACCAGCGGCAGCCGCGCCGCTAACGCCGCCAACGCCGCCGGTGGGCCATTGGGCAACACCCAGTGCGCTTGCACCAAATCGAACGGGCGTCCAGCGGCGCGCGCTTGTTGCAATTCGCGCTGCAACGCCAGCCACGAGGCTGGCAACGCAAATGGCGCCGCCAGCCATGCCCGCTCGCGCACCTGCGTGTCGCTCTGCAACGACTGCGCATAGCCCCAGATATTCAACGCCGGGTGGGGCGCATAGCGAAAAAAGCGCAGCTCGATCCCGCGTTCACGGGGTTGGCGGCGCAGGTCGGGATGCCACGGCGCGACCAGCGTCACGTGGTGGCCACGCGCAGCGATGCCCGCCGCAATCTCTTCGATGAAAGGTGCGGTCGTCTCGCGAGGATATTTAGGCAATGACGAAGCCAGCATTAAGATGCGCATGGTGAGCTTATTCCATTACGAATCGGGAATGCGATAGATAAAGGCGCGAAAATCCGTCGTCGGGCTAGCATACAGCAACTCAAAGCCGTCAATCACCATGCCGGGTTGGTTAGAGTGATCCATCAGCGGTGTCAACAACCGGCCCACGTCGCCTTTCACTCGCATCTGATTCTCTAACACCAAATATTTCGCTCCGTAATAGCGGGCAATCTCTAGTAATAACGCGCGATCAGCCGTGTTCGGGATCATCACCGCTGGCCGCTCAGTATGCCAATTCACCTGCCACGGTAAGCGGGTCATAATCACCGTGTCCGGCGGCGTGTTGGCCTGTAGCCATTCATAAGCCGCTAAATCCTGCTGCCAGATGCGCGGTTCGTTGCGCACTTTGTCCTCGATGTCGGCTTGCGAGCCGGCAACAATCGTCACGATCGCTGCCACCGCCAACACCAATCCCAATGGCGCCCAGCGCCGGTCGCCGATCGCGGCTAGCTTATCATAACCGGCCCAAATCATCCATGCCGCCAGCAGCGCCAGCCACGGGATGATCATCACCCAATACCGTTCTTCGTTGGTGCGCCAATAGGTAAGCATGAAGATGATATACGGCGTGTAGGCAAACACCATGAGACTCAGCCAGCGCCGCCGGTACGCTGCCACGGCCAAGACACCGGCCAGCGCCAGCCATGCACCCAGCGGGGTGAGAATGTTCTTGCGCGCGTCGTGGCTAAACAGCGCCGCCAGCGGTTCAGGAGCTCCCGCCCATGCCGGCATAAGATAGGCCCGCAACTCACGCACCTGCGTCTCGAATTTGGTCTGGGTCGCGTCAAACCCCCAGCGCATGATCCAACTGCGATCGGGCAAACCCGGCCCGCCCCACTCTGGCGTAAAGACGCGGTAGATTTCCGACCACGCATCGCCGCTGACACCGCGGTAGTCAAGCACCCATGCATCGTAGCTTTCGGTACTGTAGACCGGTTTTCCGAATAGGATCATGTTGCGGGCGAGGTACGGCGAAAGAACAAGCAGCGCTACCGCCGACCAGACCACCACCGGCGCCAACCCTTCGCGCAGCCGCTGCCAGCGTTGCTGCCAGTCAATCGCCGTGCGCAGCTCGTTGGCGATCAGCGACAGTTGCCAGAGACCCATGCCGAGCGCGAACATCGCTCCGCTCGGCTTTTGCAGCATCATCAACCCGGTGCAGACGGCTGAAATCAGCAGCCAGCGCCACCGCCACGCCGGATCGGTCTGGCTGCGCAGCAAGGCCGCGATTACGGCCATACTGAACACCACAAAACCCAGATCGTTGGTGACATAGATCGACAGCCGGAAGAAGAGATAGTTGGTCAACACAAGGATGACCGCCGTCACCCCGACCCGTCGATCCCAGAGCCAGCTCCCAACCGCGTAAATGAGTCCCGCCAAGATAATATCGAAAATAAAATTGGGTATCTTCGCCGCCCACGCCGTCGGGCCGAACAGAGCAAAGAAGGGTGCAATCCAGACCGGCTGCAACAGCGGCCACGTCTCTTGCGGGCGGGTGAGGCTCTCGTAGCGATAGTAAAACTGGCTAATGTAATCAACTACCCAACCCCGCCCGCGCGCGAGATTGCGCGCGACGATCGCATTATCGCTATAATCGGCGTGGCCCACGTAGGGTAACGTCGCGGCGACAACCGCTTCAAAACCTAGCCAGATCAGCGCAAACGTCCCTAACACGATCCACGCGCCGCGCCGCGCCGCAAACCAATCGACGATCGCATCGCTCAGGCGCGGCAACCCGGCCCGGCCATAGTTCAACCCCAACGCCGCCAACGCTGTCCCTAGCAAAGCCAGCAAGAGCGAATCGGGAAAGGTCTGCCAGAACAGCCGCACCCCAGCCGCTGTCGCCCAATTGATGGCGTGCAACAGCACATACCCAAAACAGAGCAACGCTACCGCGACCAAGCCATAACCGAGCGCGCGGCCTTGGTTGTAGCGCCGCACGAGCATCTGGATCAGCGCCAGCAACGGTTGGCGATAGGCGATCACCAGCAACACCAGCAAGCCCGTCATCGCCACACTCAAGATCGCCGCCATCCAAATCCGGGCCACTGCCAAACCAATCGCCGCCACACCGATCCCCACCGCCGTGCCGCCGTACACTAGCGCCGGACTTAGCCGCAACCGCGCCAACAAGATGTAGAGCAGCACCGCATTCCAACCGAGCAAGGCCACTGCCGGCCATGCCGGCGGCAAGAGCGGGGCCGGTTCGCTCGCCGGTTCGATCCGCACCTCGGCCAGCCGCACCCCCTTTTGGCGCGGATCGCGGCTATCGGCCAGCGTCGCCGAGGTTTGCAGCGTGATAGTCAGATCGCCATGCTGGTGGGCAATCCCCGGTACGGCAAAGGAATATTCAGCCCATGCGCTGGTTGGGGTAAACTCGCCGACGACCGAATTGTCAATCGCAACCGTCACCACCGGTTGCGCGCCAGCCTCTGCCGGCCAGCCTTGCGCCACCAACGTCACCTGTAACGGCGAGCCAGCACCAACATTCGGCAGCACCACCACGGCCCGCTCGCGCGTCCACCGCGAGCGCGTCGTCGGCGAATCAGGCGTCAGTTCATCGGCAAACAACTCGCCGCGCTGCACCGGTTCAGCGCCCAACCCCGGACTAACCCCAACAAAGAGCCGGTCCCCGGGCCAGCCGATCGCGACCTGGCCTTGCGGCGGCGCTTGATACGCCATCGCCCCGGCCAGCAAGGCCAGCGCCAAGATCAACAATAACGCGCGCACCGTGGCCCGGACATCCGTCCCACTCGCGGTCACGCGCAAATACTCGGCTCTGGTCGAACGATCGCTAACAGCCATGACACTCCTACCCGTGCAGTCCAATGCCGACGGCCATTATACCGCCAATCGGGCTGAACTAAGGCTTATAGCGGGCTGATAATCGCTTGAGGTGCAACACTACCGCTTTTGGCCTATGGAGTGCGGCAGTTGCACTGCCGCACCTGAACAGGAATATTTTGTTAATGCGTTGATATGGCAATACGACGATAGAAACGCCGGTGCGAGTGCTACAATAAAAACTACTTGCATAGGAGGCGGTTATGAACGACCAAAACACCTCGTCATCCTCCGCCAGTACCATCACGCTAGACGCAACCGAGCGGAAGCATCTGAGCCACATCGCCCATCTTGCCGCCTATCGGGCATTGCAACGTTGCGCTGCTGCCACTGTCCAGCAAATTGACAAGCTCGGTAGTAAAAAACCACCAGATTATTCTGGTTAATCGCTTGGTTGATGAGCGGGAATGAGCTGATTTTATCGTTAAGCCAGACCTTATTAGAAGAATTGCAGGCTCAGTTGACCCCACCAAGCGATGCAGCGCAGGGCACAAAAGATAGCAGAGAACGCAGGGACGAGGCTGCAATGGCCTTGATCTCGCCTGCCGTGAACAACTTAAGTTATTGCTCGATACAATCACTGGCTTAACAAACAGTGTAACCACGCTGATGTCGCTCTTCCGCACCGACTACACGCTCTACTCGATCTCAACCTCGATCGACGCCGATACAGTTCGCGCCGTGTTTGCCCACCATCTGACAACTATTGGCAAGTCTATACCTTCCCGCCAAGCGAATCAGCGACTGCCGAAGCTCCCGGTTCGGTTGCTCAGTTGCTCAAAGAGCTAGCGCCTAAACTATTTACCCTTGTCCAGAAACCGGATCAATTGGCAAAACTTAATACGCGCGGTCTTGAAATTCTTTCCTTCCTCGCTAGCGATCTTCATACCTTCCTGTTTGGAGCGCAACCAATCGCTCCACCTCCACATCCACCTCAACCGCAGTCACAACGTCCGAAGGTTCCAATCAGAGCACCGCGACAACGGTCGTAAAGCGAACCGCAACCTCTGAATCGTTCCTCAGCCGTGCGTTGCTGGCCGACCGATTATTACAGGCCAAATCAGGGACAACATACCGTTTCTACGAACTCGCTGCACGGGTAATGCAAGTTGGCAGCGATATGATTGCCCGCGGAAATCTCTTCTCGGCGGGTCGCTTGATCTTCATTGGCGGTTGCACGCTTGAATATGTACTAGCGATGCCAGATGGCGAGATTGTCGCGGCAAACCTTGTCCAGAGTTCCGAGCAGATCACGCTGAATCTAGGCTTGAATGCCGGTTGGGATGACAGCAAGATCTCGTTCAAGAATCTCTCGGAAGCAAAGTAATACAAGAGGTTGCAAACAGCTTGATGTCAACTCCCTGAGCAACAAGCGCCCGCTCTAGCCTGCACAGCGCACTGTGACAGCATAGCCCGGCCCTTCACGCCGGAGCAGGGATAGTCCCAAAAAGCACCCGCCCCCCCTATTGTCATTGCGCGCCGCCACGGTAGGGGCCGTGCGATGCTCGGTCCGCGCGCAGCGACGCACTCCCCGCGAGCGCGGGAGCAAGCCGCTCAGGGGCCTGTTTCCGCTGAAGCGGGAGATTGCTGCGGTCGTGCGGCATCCAGCTCCGCTGGACGCCGCCACTCCCTCGCAATGACATCGGGCACGCCCCTCGCCCCCCATTGTCATTGCGCGCCGCCGCGGTAGGGGCCGCGCGATGCTCGGCCCATCGCGATGCAAAGTAATCTCCCGTGCGGGCCAACCCACACCGCGGGCTTTGTCACCCTCACCCCACCCTTCACACCGGGGCAGGGATAGCCACAAAAGGCGCAACCATCGTTTTGTGCCTTTTGCGTCTCTTCGTGGCTATTCTTGCCAGTTGCATTGGGCCGCCATGCCTGTTATTATCAGACGCTATGATCTGGACAATTTCTGACCTCCATTTTTCGTTCGCTCGTCCCAAGCCGATGGACATCTTCGGTCCCGGTTGGAAAGATCATCCCGATCGCATTGCCGAGGCATGGCGCGACCGGGTAGCGCCCAACGACTGGGTCTTAATTGCTGGCGATATTTCGTGGGCAATGAAACTGCAAGACGCGCTGATCGATTTGCAATGGATCGATGCCTTGCCCGGCACAAAGGTGCTGATTCGCGGCAATCACGACTATTGGTGCCCGCGCAGCGTCAATTCGATCCGCCGCCACTTGCCGCCGAGCTTGCGCCTGATTGGCGCCGATGCGCTCGACATCGGCGAGGCAGTGGTTTGCGGCACCCGCGGCTGGATTACGCCGGAAACTCCCGGCTTTGCGGAGAAGGATCTGCCGATTTACCAGCGCGAGCTGGGGTTGCTGGATCGAGCGCTGAAAGCGGGTCGCGCCTTAGCAGTCGGCAAACCGTTGATTGTGATGATCCACTTCCCGCCGTTCGTCAATCGCCAGCCGACCGAGTTTGCCCGTATGATTGCCGCCAGCGACGCAACGGCATGCATCTACGGCCATCTCCACCGCCGGTACGACTGGGATAACGCTGTGCAAGGGCAGGTTGATGGGGTGTATTATCAATTGACCGCCTGCGACTATTTGGGGTTTGGGCCGGTGGCCGTGCGGGGATTCATGTAAAGACGGACGGCCATGCGTCTCAGAGACGAACAGCCGTCCGTCTGTCCATGTCACCGGCGGAATATATCCTGAATATCGCCGATGATCCGCTCGACGATGGCCCGCATCTCACCCACCGCCACGTCGAGGTTATTGTCGGTTGGCGCGGCATCCTCGTTCGGCATTAGCAACCACAACACGATATAAAGCACCACGCCGATCCCGTTGAAAAAGCTCACCACCACGAAGCCAAGCCGCACAAAGATCGGATCGATCCCGAAATAGTTGGCTAATCCGCCGGCAACGCCAGCCACCATCCGGCCCATGCGCGCTCGCAACAGACGGTTGGTTTGCGTGTTCATATCTCCTCCTCACACACCGCACGTATCCCTGTGTATCTGACGATAGCCGTCGCGTGCCGGTTGCGTTTTATCAGGCACCATGATGCCGCCGCAAGTGTTCTTTCAGATGCAATATCCCCCTTCTCCCATTTGTGGGAGAAGGGGGAGCAGGGTTGTTACACCTATGCTGACGTGACGATCAATTCCTGCACGGCGTCACGTTGCGCCAGTTGAACACCGTGTCGTTGACGGTCTAAACGCCGCTCGCGCCGTAGGTCAGCGTCAATTGACGGTTAGCCAGCTCTTCGCAAGCCGCCCCTTTCTCAACGGAGTCCCGCGAGCCGAGGGTGTACTTGTACTCAAGCTGCGTGCCGTCGCGCCCAGTGGAGGTGTTCGTCCATTGGATCGGGCTGACCTGCGTCATCACCACCCCACCCGGATTCCACTGCGGCAACCCGCCGTCGAGTCGGTCGAGGAAGCCGGCAATGTAGACGCTGCACCCCACTGCACTGGCGACCGGCGTTGGTACGATGACGTTCATCACCAGTGTGACGGTGCGCAGTTCAGCGGTGACCGTCACCGGCGCGCTGAAGGCCGAGCGGTTGAACAATTCGTCGAGCGCGCGCACGGCGTAGCTGTGGCAGTCTTTGCCCTCATTGTGCCTCTAACACAGCAGCAGTGTCATTGCTGTGACCGCACATGGGTGCAACGGGACTGGGAAAAGCGTAGTTTAGTCTTTGTTTTGCAATGATAAGAGATGGACGCCAAGATCGCCCCTCGCAGAAGCGAGAAGTCAAACGATAACGGTAACATCTTGTTTCACTAAATACTATATTTTGTCGTATTTTACTCAAGATTAAAGATCGATTACAATATTGGTATATCAAAAAGAATGGGATTCGTTACACCTCCGGCCAATCAATGACGACAAAGACCTCGTCGTCGATCACCTCGACCGGATAGGTGGCGATCCGTAAGCCTACCGGCGGCACGATGCTCTTGCCAGTACGCACATCGTAAGTCCAGCCATGCCACGGACAGGTGACTGTGTGTTCGATTAAGATCCCTGCCGAAAGCGGCCCGCCCTCGTGCCGGCAACTATCACTGAAAGCGTAAATCGTGCCGGCAACATTCGCCAGCCCAATCGGCAGACCATCAATCTCGGCGTAGCGCATCCGTCCTGGGGGTAGTTCACTGCGATGACAAATTTTGAACCGTTCCATAACCGTTATTCCATTGACAGCACTATCATCGATCCATTACAGTACAGGCAATATACAATGATAAACGTCCTCACCCTATTGCGTTTAACGCCTGTTGCCACAGATCGAGGTGATCGTATGCCGCCGCTCGCGATTAATCAGCGCCAACTGGAAACGCTTAGCCAATTGCTTATTGCCGGCGGCCACCACGAAGTGGCCGATCTCTTACAGGCGTCGCTTGAGCGTTTGATTGCTTTCTGGCCAGCCCAAGCCGGTGCGCTGCTCTACATCTCTCCCTACGGCGAAACCACCAAAGTCACCCGCGGCCAGCTCGACGCCGAGACGCTCTCGCTGATCGAGCAGGCTCGTGACGGATTCACCCGACGCGATGATAGCGGCGAACCAATTGTCGGTTCATATTCGATCGACGACAGCCGCGATCTAATCGAGTTGCCATTGCAAAGCGGCGGGCAAGGGGTTGGCCTGCTCCATCTGGTCGTGAGCCGCGTCAACCAGCAATCGAGCAACACGCCGCCGCTTGATGAAGAGCTGCTCGTGCTCTTGGTGCGCGCCATTGGCGGTGAAGCCGATAAGCTCGCGATGCTGCGCCGCGCCGAGCGCGATCTGCGCGAACTCCATTTGCTCTACGAAATCGGCCAGTCGCTGGCAGTCAATCTCGATCTCACCAGCCTGCTCAATGATATCAAATTGCGCGCGCCGAAGGTGGTTGGCGCCGAACGCTGTTCGATCTTTATCCTTGACGAAGATACCCACGAGCTGGTGTTAGAAATTCCCGGCGAGCAACGCCAGTACCGGATGCCTGCCGACCGCGGCATTGCTGGCTGGGTTGTTACCCACGGCGTGGGCCAGATCGTCAACGATGTCGAGCACGATCCGCGTTGGTACGATGCGATCAGCCGCGAAGCCGATTTTGTCACCCGTTCGATCGTCTGTGTGCCGATGCGGGTGAAGGATCGGGTCATTGGCGCGATGCAGTTGCTCAATAAGGCCAATGGTCAGCCGTTCACCGAGCAAGATATGCAATTGCTGACAACGCTGGCGGCGCAGGCAGCGATCGCGATCGAGAATGCTCGCCTCTATCAGCGCCTGAAGGAAGAGCGCGACCGGCTATTGCAGAAAGAGGCCGAGGTGCGCTCAGCCATTGCCCGCGATCTGCACGATGGTCCTACCCAAAGCGTTGCCGCCATCGCCATGAATATCGAGTTTATCAAGCGCCTGTTTAAGGCAATGCCTGAACGGGTGCCAGCCGAACTCGATACACTGGCCGAACTCGTGCAAAAGACGACGCATGATATCCGTACCCTGCTCTTCGAGTTGCGCCCGCTTGGCCTTGAGACGCAAGGTTTGCTAGTCACGCTGCAACAATACGTTGATCGCTGGCGCGATCCCTCTGGCAATGACACCAAGCTGCGCCTCGAAGCGCCATCACAAGTGCCGCGGCTCCCGCCTGAAATCGAAGCCGCTGTCTTTATCATCATCCAAGAGGCAGTCAATAATGCCCGCAAGCATGCCCAGAGCGATCTGATTACGATTTACCTCTACGTCGAGGAAGATCACTTTGTTGCAAGTGTGCGCGACCGTGGGCGCGGGTTTAATGTCGCCGCCGTTGAGAGCGGTTATGCCAACCGCGGCAGTCTTGGTTTGCTCAATATGAAAGAACGGGCGCGCCTGATTGGGGCCGATCTGCGCATCCGCAGCGAAATCGGGCAGGGGACAACGGTTGAGCTGCGGATCCCCTTGAATCAATCACGGTAATCGAGAGGGGCGGATTGGAGGCCGCCCCTCTGATACAGTAAGGGCGGGTTTGAAACCCGCCCTTACCAGCCGCCCTTACCGTGCCTCATCCCAACGCCGCGCGAGCGGCCAATGCCTCTTTCACCAATCCGGCAATGTCAGTCGGCATCCGGGCCACCCGTACCCCAACGCTCTCCAGCGCAGCGATCTTCTCTTGCGCAGTGCCTTCGCCGCCACTGATGATTGCGCCGGCGTGACCCATACGCTTGCCAGGAGGCGCCGTCTGGCCAGCAATGAAACCGACGACCGGCTTGGTCACATGCGCTTTGATATACGCTGCCGCCTCTTGCTCGGCAGTCCCGCCGATCTCACCGATCAACACAATCGCTTCCGTCTGCGGATCGGCCTCAAACATCGCCAGCACGTCAATGAAGTTGGTGCCGATTATCGGGTCGCCACCAATGCCGACGATCGTGCTCTGGCCGATGCCAATCCGGGTGAGGGCATCCACCGCTTCGTAGGTCAACGTGCCTGACTTGCTCACAATCCCCACCGGGCCGGGCATCGCGATATTGCCGGGAATGATGCCGACTTTGGCCGCTCCCGGCGTCAGCAGACCGGGACAGTTCGGCCCGATCAGCCGCACGCCGCACTCTTGCACAAAGGCGTAGGTGCTGACCATATCAAGCGCCGGGATGCCTTCGGTAATGCACACGATCAAGGAAATGCCGGCAGCCGCCGACTCACGGATCGCATCAGGTGCAAACGGCGCCGGCACATAAATCACCGCTGTGTTCGCACCCGTCGCCGCCACTGCTTCCGACACCGTATTGAACACCGGCACCCGCCCATCGATCGCTGTCTGGCCGCCACGCCCCGGCACCACGCCAGCCACAACATTCGTGCCATAGTCGAGCATCTGGCGGGTATGAAACTCTCCTTCTTTACCGGTAATGCCTTGCACCAATAATCGGGTATTGGCATCGATCAGGATGCTCACGCGCGCCTCCTTGTGCTTTTGCGTATCTATCGCGATTGACCAGTGATGATCTTGTTCCGTTTCCCTCGCAGCTTGGCTAATACCCATCACTACTTGGCCGCTCCGGCGCAGCGCCTTCCGCTTCTTGCACAATCGTTACCCCCGCCGAGGTGCCAATGCGGGTTGCGCCAGCGGCGATCAGCGCTTGCGCTGCCGCCAACGAGCGCACGCCGCCCGATGCCTTGACCCCGATCGCCGGCCCAACCGCCGCGCGCATCAGGGCAATATCAGCCACAGTCGCCCCACCCGGACCGAAACCGGTGCTAGTCTTGACGAAATCGGCCCCGGCCCGCACTGCCAGCAGACACGCCATCACCTTTTCCACATCGGTGAGCAGACCGGTTTCAAGGATGACTTTCACCAGCACGCCACTGGCATGAGCAGCATCGGTCACGGCCCGAATGTCGTCAGCAACGGCATAGTATTCGCGCCCACGCAGCGCGCCCACCGCTAGCACCATATCGACTTCGCGCGCGCCGTGCCCAATGGCCTGCACCGTCTCAAACACTTTGACCTTCGTGGTTGTTGCGCCGAGGGGAAAGCCAATCACCGTACAAACCCGCACCGGCGACCCGACCAGCGCGTGCGCGCATCGCTCGACGTAGCGTGGATTCACGCAAACGCTAGCGAAGCGATAACGTTCGGCTTCGTTGCACAGTCGATCAATCTGATCAGACGTCGCTTCGGGTTTCAACAGCGTGTGATCAATGTAGCTTGCAATCGGCGTATCTGAAGCAGGCGACGACGGCGGGTTCGGCAGTTGCATCCCGGTCGGCAACCCGACCAACGCTTCCATCTGCGCGCGCACCTGCGCAATCAGGTCTTCCACGACAACGCTCCTCTTGACGGCTGGCGCACTGATCTGGCATCATTCACCTTGCTATTGTAGCACAGGAAAGCAAGTCATTCGCTGAATGGCAATGATAGGCAATACCGCCTTAGGAGTTAACATGCCGCAATTTGATGTGATTGGGGTCGGGATCGCCAGTTGGGATCTGATAGGCGTAGCGGCCACGCCACCGGTTTTGGGCCAGAAACAACCTCTCGCTGGGCGCACCGAGATGGGTGGCGGCCCAGTAGCGACGGCACTGGCTACGCTGGCCCGGCTAGGGGCCAAGGTGGCGCTAGTGAGCGCCGTTGGCAACGATCACTACGGCGACGCGATTCGGGCCGAACTCGCGCATTTCGGCATCAATACCTCGTTCATGGTCACCCGCCCCGGTTCATCACACGTGTCGTTCGTACTGGCCGAGCCGGGCAGCGACCGCCGCACGGTCTGGTGGTACAACGAACTAGCCGGCCTTGCCGACCTTGTCTTCCCCCCAGAACTCGCCTCCCAAACCCGCGCCTTGCTGATTGACAGCCACTTGCCGGCGGCATTATCCGCCGCGCAACAGGTGCGCGCTGCCGGCGGGCGCATTATGATCGACGCCGAACGGGTCAAGCCGGCGGTGATGGAATTGCTGCCGCTCTGCGATGATATCGTCGTGTCGGCCAATTTTGCCCGCGCTGTGACCGGCCTCTCTGATCTGGCCGCTGCGACACAGTCCTTGCACGACCGTTACCGGTGCCTGATTGTCGTCACTGCCGGCGAGGCAGGAAGCTGGGCTTGCGACGGCGGTGACATGATTTACACCCCCGCCTTTCCCACCCAACCGGTCGACACGACCGGCTGCGGCGATGTTTTTCACGGCGCACTGCTCTTCGCCCTTTTGCGCGGCGATCCGCTGCCGGCAGCGTTGCGCTTCGCCAGCGCCGCCGCTGCGCTCAAGACCCGTGGCCTTGGCGGGCGGAACGCCTTGCCAACGTTGGCCGACATCGAGGCGTTATTAGCGTCTTAGAAGGTGATTTGCCGGTGACGCAACTGCACGCTTTGCAGCAACCCGATCCCGGCGAGGGTCATGACCATAAAGCTGCCGCCAGCCGACACAAACGGCAGCGGCAAACCAGTGACCGGCAACAAACTCATGTTCATGCCAAGATTGATCACTGTATGGCTGAAGAGCATGCCAAAAATGCCGAGCGCAATCATCCGGCCAAACTGATCGCGCGCTTTGCTGGCAACTGTTAACGTCTGCCAGAGCAAGATGGCTAAGAAGATGATTAAGACGATCCCGCCGATGAAGCCTAACTCTTCGCCGATCACCGCAAAGATGAAGTCGGTATGCTGCACCGGCACATAATTGCCCTGACTAAACAGGCCGCGGGTCAAACCGGCGCCGGTCAGACCGCCGGAGCTAATCGCATTGAGCGATTGGATCACGTTGTACGCCGCGTTGAAATCAACCACCGCCGGGTTGGTCAACAAGTAATAAAAGGTGCTGAGGCGCACTTGCTGGTAGGTGTCGAGCACATAGTGCCACGCCACCCAGCCGAGCGGCGCCGCCATAATGAATAAGAGCATGAGTTGGCTAGGTCGCATCCCGGCGCCCCACGCCATCACCAACCAGACGCTGGCCATGACCAACGCTGTACCGAGGTCAGGCTGGACAAAGACCAACGCCATCGGCACTGCGGCAATCAACAAGCTGCCCAATTGCGCCAGCCAACTCCCGCCGCGATCGGCGTAGCGTTGCCAATATGCCGCCAGCGCCAATATCAACACCAATTTGCTCAATTCAGAGGGCTGGAAGGTGCGCTCGCCGATCGCAATCCAACTGCGCGCTCCCTCGCTCACCCGGCCAATGACCAACACTGCGGTGAGCAAGAGCACCATACCAACGTACAGAGGGCGCGCCAGACTGGAAAGCAGGCGATAGTCGAATAACATCATCATACCCATCACCACCAGCCCGACAGCGATGTAAACGAGTTGGCGATCAAAGACCGGGCGCAGCGGCAAGCCATTGCCTGCGACCGCATTGAGCGTAGCGCTGTGCAAGGCCATCCCGCCGATAACAAGCAAAACCGCCACACTGCCGACAATAGCCCAATCGAGATCGCGCCAGCGCCGTGTTTCCACCGTTTACCTCCACGCAACGTCAGCGGTACACGCTGCCTGCTAGCGGACGCTCGATCGCCGCGGCAATGCGCGCCAATTGGCGCATCATGTCGGCAAAACTGTCCGGCACCAATGATTGCGTGCCGTCGCACACCGCATAGGCCGGATTGTCATGCACTTCAACGATCAAGCCGTCGGCACCAGCGGCCAACGCGGCCCGTGCCATTGGAATGACTAAGTCGGCCCGGCCACTGGCATGCGACGGATCGACAATCACCGGCAAGTGCGAGAGCTGTTTGATCAGCGGCACTGCACCCAAATCAAGCGTGAAGCGCAGACTATCATCAAACGTGCGAATCCCACGTTCGCACAGCACAACATTGGGGTTGCCTTCGGCCAAAATATATTCTGCCGCCAGCAGCAGATCTTTCACCGTAGCGGCAAAACCGCGCTTGAGCAGCACCGGTCGTTGCGTGCGCCCCACGGCCCGCAACAGCGAGTAGTTCTGCATATTGCGCGCGCCGATCTGTAACATATCGGCGTATTCAAGCACGAGCGGCAACGTCTCGGTGTCCATGACTTCGGTCACTACCGGCAGACCGGTCAAGGCGCGCGCCTCAGCCAATATCTGCAAACCGGCTTCACCCAAGCCGTGAAACGAATACGGCGATGTACGCGGCTTGTACGCGCCGCCGCGCAAGATCACCGCTCCGGCGGCCCGAACGGCCTGTGCCACGTTGAAGGTCTGTTCACGGCTCTCGACCGTGCACGGGCCGGCGATAATGGTGATCCCTTTCCCGCCAATCGGGACGCCGCCAACCTCAACGATTGTATCCAGCTCTTTGAATTCGCGGCTCACCCGCTTGTACGGCGCAGTAACCCGGATCAACTGGCTCACACCGGGGAGACGCTGCAACCGGCCTGCTTGTTCAATTGGCCCTTGATTGCCGGTAATTCCAATCGCGGTGCGGGTCGGGCCGGGCATCGGATGAGGCGTGAATCCCATCGCCCGGATCTCGGTGCAGACTGCTTCGATCTGTTCCGCCGTAGCATGCGCTTCCATCACGACTAGCATAGACAAGGTGGCGGCTGACGGCGATCATCCGACCGCGCCAACCGCATTGACGGGAGCTAAGCACCCGTGAGCTGCACGACCATCGTTACTCGTAGATCCATCCGTCAAGCGAGCGATTCCACTCGCCGATGAGTTCATGAGGCTGAAAGAAGATCGCCGTTTCGCGCTCACCGCTCTCCGGCGAGTCAGAGGCATGGATCAAGTTGCGGCCGATATCGACGCCGAAATCGCCGCGAATCGTGCCGGGAGCCGCTTTGGCCGGGTTCGTTGCGCCAACCATCGCCCGCACCAGTTCCACCGTGCCCGGCTTGCCGGCCACAACAGCTACCACAACCGGCGCTGACGTGATGTAGCTAACGAGCCCATTGAAGAAGCTCTTGCCTTCGTGTTCAGCGTAATGACGACGCGCTAACGCCTCATCAACCTGCATCAGCTTGAGACCCTGAAACTTGAGGCCACGTTGCTCAAACCGGCTGATAATCGCCCCAATCAAACCTCGTTGCACCGAATCGGGCTTTAAAATCAGAAGTGCGCGTTCCATGCATACCTCATTACGTCAAGAAATAGGTTGGTTGCCCGCGGTCAGTATACCATATACTGGTCAACAACCACGCAATCATAAGGGCGACGCGCGCTGCGTCGCCCCTGTATCGCTGCACGCTCTGATTGTGCGAGTGATGCCCTATGTCACCCCTCATCGCCCGCCGTGCCATCAGATCGGCACCGCTTCGCTGATCCGCTTAGCAGCACGGCGCATCTCCATCTTCACCAACCCTAGATTCACCGTACGCTGGGTGATGACGACGAGGATCAGTTCTTTTGCTTCCAACAGCAAGATCGAACCATCTTTGGCATCGATAATCGAGTCTACGAGATTACCCACGCCGAGCCGCCGGGTCGCTTTGTCGATCTCACCAAAGACTGCCGCCGACATTGCGCCCAATACTTCAGCGTCTTCTTCATCGAGTAAGGTGCTGGCGACAACTAGACCATCCTTGCCGACGAGCAAGCTGCCGATGACGCCATCGACCCGAATAAGATCCTCTACAATGCGGCGCATGCTAAACCTTTCTTGTGGTGCCATCTTTGCGACTGCTTTCGTCTAAAGTAAGACGGATACTGCTTACTCAGCAAATGTGACGCTGTAGGCGGCAATGGCTTCATCCAGCCGGTCCTGCCGCGAATAGACATCACCCAATAACCGGTGCAACTGCCGCAGCACCGTAATATCATCGACGGTATTAATCAGATCTTCTAGCTCCTCAGCGATCCGGGCAAGCAATGCGCTTTGCTTGAGCAAACGGCGATAGACTACCGCCATCAATTCCGCCTGACCTATCTGTGCGCAGAGGCGGGCAATTGTGAAGACCAGCGTGTGATTGGCTGGATTGGCGCTCAACTGGCGCAGATAGTCATCAAGCTTAGCATTGCCGGTAGGGATAAAATCTTCTGGCGCGCGTGGCCGCAATGGCGCACGGGCCGATCGACCTCGTCCGGCAGTTGCTGCCTCGCGGCGCGCAAAGCGCAGCTCGTCACGTGTTGGCGCTACACTCCGCCGTTCTTCCGCCATTGCAGCACGGGATGCCGGTTGCGGCTTGGCCCGTTCCGAGAGCGGCGGCAACACGACCCGGGCCGGCTCGGGCGCGACTGACTCTGGAGGGGCTTGCCAAATATCATCCAGCGCATCGAGCGGCTCAGGCTTAAAGCTCGCATCTTCTGGTTTGGGGGATGGCGGTGGCTCTTCTACGCGCGGGGTGGTGCGCACCGCCTTTGCCACCGGAACCGCTTCGGCAACGCTGAAATCAAACAGGTCTTCTTCTGCTGCCTGCGCCGCCGGCTGTTCACCCTGCTGCATCGCCTCTAACTGCGCAATCTCCTCTGCCGTCAGCCCTAACTCTTCTAGCGAGAATGGCGCTAGCTCTGGCTCCTCCGCTATCGCCGCCGGCTGCTCACCCTGCTGCATCACCTCTAACTGCGCAATTTCCTCCGCCGAAAGGCCCATCTCTTCCAGCGAGAATGGGGTCAGTTCCGGCTCTGCCGCCTGCACCGCCGGCACCTCCTCGGCAAACGGAGTGAGATCCGCTTCAGCTACCAGCGCTGCCGGCCCGGCCTCTTCCTCACCGATTTCGGCCTCCAGATCAATAATTTCGTCACCGTCGCGAAGCTGGATCCCGGCTTGGTGCAGCGACCAGCCAAGCTGCTCGATCCGATCTGCCTCGCGTTCGGGATCTTTCACTAACGCGATGATATCAGTGAGGTCAACATAGCCTTGCCGGTGCCCCAACTGGATCAGACGATTAAGCACGGGATCACCGGTATCGATCATTGGCTCTTCATCTTCTGAGAAGACGACCGTCTCAAAATTACCTAGATTTAAGTTGTCAATCTCTTCCGGCGGGATGGCCAACTCACCACCGGCATTGGCCGCGCCGCCTTCCAGATCTTCAAATGAGAACGGTTCGAGATCGCCAAACTCATCGAGCGAGAAGGGTTCGACACCGGGCAACGCAAACGACGATTCCGCTTCAGCGGGAGATATGCCTAGATCGGCCAAGACGTTGCTATCAACCGATCCGGTTGGTGCGAACAGGCTTTCCAGCGACTCATCAACAACCTTGGTAGCTTTGCTCTCCGCCGCCGGCTGCTCCGGCTGTTGCATCGCCTCAAGCTGCGCAATCTCCTCTGCCGACAACCCCAATTCTTCCAGCGAGAACGGCGTCAATTCCGGCTCTGCCGCCGCCGGCTGCTCCGGCTGTTGCATCGCCTCAAGCTGCGCAATTTCTTCCGGAGAGAGGCTCAACTCCTCAAGCGAGAACGGCGTTAACTCCAGCTCTTCTACTGGTTCTTCACCCTTGCCGCTCAATGCGCCTACTGCGCCAGAAGGAGCAAGACTCTCATCAAGGCTCAACTTAGGCAAACGGAAGGTTCCGGTCAAGCGCTCAGGCGAACCGTCATCTTCGCGCAACGACACATCATCATTCGAGAAATATGCCGCTACATCAGCATCAGTAAGCTCAACCGACGACAGCGGCGGCTCTTCGATCGGCGGCAACGAAGCAGCACGTTCAATCAACTTGCTAAAGATCGACGGCCCGCTCGGCTCGGCCTCTTGGGGAAGCTGAATACCGCCACTCCGCATTGACGGTTCTTGCCAGCTATAGATTCCCGGTTCAACCGGTTCAGCTTGGGGCGCAGGATGCGCCTCATCAAGCGCCAGATCGTCAAGTGAGAAAGGTTGCAACGAGGGCGGCAATTCACCGGCAGGAGCACTTGCCCCGAAATCAAGATCATCGAGCGAGAACGGTTGCAGGCCGCTCAATTCATCAGCAAATGCATCACTACCCGCAGTACCCTGCTCTTGAGATCGCGCGGCCTCATCAACCGGCAAGCCTAACTCTTCGAGCGAGAACGGCGTCAATCCCTGCGCCGGCGAACCGCCCTCCAATTGGGCAATCTCGTCCGGCGACAGCCCTAGCTCCTCCAGCGAGAACGGCGTCAGTGCCGGCTCTGCCGCCTGCACCGCCGGCGAACCGCCCTCCAATTGGGCAATCTCGTCCGGCGACAGCCCCAGCTCCTCCAGCGAGAACGGGGCCAATTCTGGTTCGGCGGGGGCAGTTGCTGCTACATTGACCCCAATCTCATCAAGCGTCAAACCGGTCGGGGTCGCAGCCGGCCCCGGCAGATCGAGATCGAAATCGAACGCATCGCCACCCAATGTCGCCGGCTGAGGCGAGGAGGCAACACTCGTCGCCGGCGGCGAGAAGAGCAACATCGCCAGCAGATCATCATCTGACATCGCCGAAGCCACGGCTGCGGGTTGGGCCGCCGGCGCCAACCAACTGGCTTCGGCAAAAAAATCATCATCGGCAGCGACCGCCGCCGGCGCTGCGGCTGCCGCGCGCTGCGCCCGCCACTCAGCCTCATCCCACGCTGGCAACAAGACATCAGGCGTTGGCGCGCCCACCGGCAGCGGATCAAACAGCATGCGCGCGACGGTCTGATACGGATCGAGGCGTTGCGCGATGCGCCAGTGATCAAAGCCACGCTGGTCGCCATCTTCAAGCAATAGCGCACCGAGGATCAGGTGCGCTTTCAGGAGCTGCGGTTGCGCCTGCAACGCCTGCTGGCATGCCTCAACGGCTTCGTCAAGCCGGCCATCACGCCAAAGGGCTTCGATCAAACCAACCCACGCATCGAGCCGCTCAGGATGTTCGGCGATCACATTGCGGAACTCATGAATTGCCTGCGGCAACATGTGGCCACGAGCATACAGGCGGGCTAACCCAGAGCGGCTGAGGCGGAGAGCGGCATGCTCGCTCCCCCACGCTTCGGTGTAGAGCCGCACCAACTGGGCGCGGAGTTCGGGCATATCCGGACGGATTTCCAGCGCCTGTTCAAACTCGGCAATCGCCTTATCGAGCCGGCCTTGCCACTCGTAGGCCATGCCAAGACCAACGTGGGCCGGAATATTTTCGGGATCAGCCTGCAACACCTGCTCGAAGGTCGCCACGGCGGCGGGCAAATCGCGCTGAGCGAGATACGCCTCGCCAAGCAACCGTTGGGCTTCCAGATTATCAGAGTGGTGCGCGAGGATGTGCTGGGTCAGGCCAATTGCCTGCTCAATCTGGTTCGCCTCGAGGAATGTTCTGGCTTGTGTGTAGGCGTCTTGCAGGCTGATAGTCGCCATCCCGGATCCTCCCACGTGATATGTGCTGGCGCCGCTCGAAAAAGAGAAGTTATGCGTTGAGGAAACGCAATAGCAGCGCGAATGGTGTTCGCCACATGCTTGCAGTATAGCGCCGAATCATGGAAGGTGTCAAGATGTACTGAGTAATTATTGGCATTTTACTAGTATCGCCGGGCAAAAAATCGTTTACTGCACTGGTTATCCAGAGAAAAAAGCGCAAAAATACGAACGCTGGCGAGCAAATGCTCACCAGCGTTGCCGGATGGTCGGGGCGACTGGATTTGAACCAGCGACCTCCTGAACCCCATTCAGGTGCGCTACCGGTCTGCGCTACGCCCCGAACGCCCTGATTATAGCGCGGCTACGGCGAAGAGTCAAACTTCGCGCCAGATCAACGACGCAAAAAACCCTAACGCCGCGCCGAACGGCAGCGCGCCTAGTCCCCACGCCAGTATTGCCGGCCATAGCACGCGCACCCAATCCAGCCAACCGGAATCAGGCGCGAGTTGGCCGGTGAAGAGACTGATCACGACGGTAAACACCCCGCCCAGCACGATTGCTAATAACGCCAGTATTAATGCGCCGCCCACAGCCCAGCGCATCCGGCGAGCAGGTGATGGATCCATAGGCAATGCATCAAGATATAAACTAACTCACTGGTATGGTACTCGCAAGACCGGCTCGCGTCAACTGTTTATCCAAGATATTCTTAAATTCTTGATCAAGTATATCAACAAACTCGACAATCTCAGCTATACTCCGGCTTGCACCGGTGCAACCCCCAAACCGCTTGACCAGAGAAAGTGAGGGAGGATCGTGAATAACCCGACGTTGCGCCTTGCCGGCGCTGCCCTTGGCGGCGCGCTGGCAACGCTCGCCATTGTGGCGGTGATCGCCTTTGTTCGTTCGCAAGCGAGCGTCACCCAATCAGCGGCTCAGCCGGCAACAACGAACAACGCTCCGGTTTCAACCACAAATGCACCCCGCGAGCCGCGCCCGTTCGATCAGGTTGTGGTGAGCACTGACTGGCTCGCCGCGAATCTCAACAACCCGCAGATGCGCGTGATCGAGATCAGTGTCGTGCCCGGTCTGTACGAGCGCGGCTATATCCCCGGCGCGATCAATTTTGTCTGGACGACCGATTTTGTCGATACGGTCGCGCGCAATATCATTGCCCCCGAACGATTTCAGGAACTAGCCCGCGCGGCGGTGATCAATAATGACACGACGATCGTGCTCTATGGCGATAACTACAACTGGTTTGCCGCATAGGCGCGTGGGTATTCCGCCAGTACGGCGTAACAGATGTGCGGCTGCTTGACGGCGGGCGCAGCAAGTGGGAAGCCGAGAGTCGTGAACTCTCCACCCGCGCCCCGTCGTACCCCACCGGCGCGTTCACCGTCCAGCAAGATAGCTCGTTGCGCGCCTTCCTGCCCGATGTGCTGAAGGTGGTGTACGGCGAAGCGGATAAGGCATTGGTCGATATTCGCTCGCCTGACGAGTTTAGCGGCAAGATCTTCGCACCAGAGGGCTTCCAAGAATTGGCGGTGCGGGCCGGCCATATCCCCGGCGCGATTAACGTCCCCTAGAAGAAGGCGCTCAACGATGACGGCACCTTTAAGAGTGTCGAGGAGTTGCGCAAGTTGTACGCTGATGCCGGCATCGATGGCAGCAAGCCGATCATTACCTACTGCCGCATCGGCGAGCGAGCCAGCCATACGTGGTTCGTGTTGAGCGAAATCCTCGGCTATCAAGTTGCCCTGTACGATGGTTCGTGGACGGAATACGGCAATAGCGTCGGAGTACCGATTGCCAATCCAGCCGGCACGGTCTGGGGTGTGAAATAGACGATGGCTCAGATGCTACCGCAGAGCAGCTCGCTTGAGCGGGCTGCTTCACCAACAACCAATCGGCTTCAGGCCAGCCTTGGCGTAGTGAGCTTGATTGCGCTCGTGGCCGGAGCGTATGCGATGCACGCCACTCCCGGCGCTGGCGCGCCGGCGTCGCTCTCGCTGCTGCTCGGCGGAGCGTTGGGCATCGCCTTTGAGTGTGGCCGGTTTTGCTTCTTCTGCATCTTTCGCAATTTGATCGAGCGCCGGCCGATGGCGGTGGTGACGTAGTAGCCGCGCGCGTCGTAGGCGGGTTGGATCGGGCCGGGTGGCGTGTAGAAGTGGTAGTGCCACAGCTTGAGCGATCGCCTTTGATCACGTTCAACCGCAACGAAAACTGCATTGGGCATTCGATGCCGGTCACGAACACTTCGCCGTCACCTTGCACGACATGGCAATCACCCGCCGAGAAGAGTGCGCCGGGCACGAACACCGGCAGATAGAGCTTGGCCCCGACATTCAGGTGGCGAGTGTCGATATTGCCGCCGCCTTTGCCGGTCGGCAACACATCAAACGCCCCCGGCTCATCGAGCGCCATCCCCATGGTGCCGCAACCCGGTTGCAACGGGATGTGAATATCATCGCGCAATGGCGCGGTCTGGCCGTTGCTGAGATCGAAATGGCGGATGTAGGGCGCGGTGAAATCTTGCGCCAACAAACCCAGACCGGGGATGATTCCCGTCCACCTCCAATCAAGCGGCTGCAAGCGCAGAATCTCGACTTCGAGGATGTCGCCGGGCATCGCAACTTTGATGGAGATCGGGCCGGCCAGCGGGTAGAGCTGGCTAAAATCGAGATTCATCAACACGCTGGCATCACAACCGGGAGTCACCTGATCATTGGTCACTTCCGCCGTCTCGCAATGCACCACATCACCGGAAGCGATTTCGATCGCCGGCGGTAGGCCATTGTCCCACTTGTGATGCACCTTGCCCTTTTTCAACACGTATTCGGCCACACGATGCGCCTTTCCAGTCAACGCACCTCACCCAATCACCATGCAGGTAATCGTGCGCTTAATACCGCTAATCGCGTGGATCTCGCTCATCACCAGCCGGCCAATCTGGCGCGGATCAGGCGTCTGCACGGTTGCTACGATATCGTAGGGACCGGTGACGGCATCAACCGCAATCAGGCCATCGATCGCGCGCAGCGCAGCCAGCACCTCGCCGATCTTGCCCGACTCGGCCTCGATCAACACATACGCTCGCGCCTCCATCGCTCTGCTCCTCTCTAGCCTAGGCTCATTCCACCGCGCTTAACAATTCGCGAACATAAGCGGCAGCGCCGGTCACCCGCTCAGCCGGCGACAGCCGTTCGAGGCGGTCGATCAAGGCGCTGCCGACGATAGCGCCATCGGCAATCCGCGCCACATCGGCCACGTGCGCCGGCTGGCTAATCCCAAACCCGACCACTAACGGCAGATCGGTCTGTTGGCGCACCGTGGCGATGAGTTCAGCCAGATTGCCGGCCAGCGCCTGCCGCGCGCCGGTCACGCCGGTCAACGAGACGATGTAGATAAAGCCGCTGGCGTGGGTGACAATCTGCGCGATCCGCGCCGGCGGGGTGGTGGGAGCAATGAACATGATCAGATCAAGCTGGTGCGCCGCGGCGATCTGGCGCAAATCAGCCGCCTCTTCGAGCGGCAGGTCGGGAATGATCCAGCCATCGCCGCCAGCGGCGGCCAAATCGGTGCAGGCCTGTTCGAGGCCGTAGCGTAACAACGGGTTGTAGTAACCCATTAAGAGCAGTGGCGCCGCTACCTTGCGCGCGCGCAGCTCGGCGACAGTGGCCAGACAATCGGCCATCGTCACGCCATGCTCGAGGGCGCGCTGGGTGGCGCGCTGGATCGTTGTGCCATCAGCCAGCGGATCGGAAAAGGGCACCCCTAACTCAAACAAACTGGCGCCTGCCGCTTCCAGCGCCGGCACTAGCTCTAACGTGCTCTCGCGTTCGGGGAACCCGATCGTCAAGTATGGCATTAAGGCAATGCGTCCCTCAGAACGGAGGCGGGCAAAGGTTTCGGCAATTCGGCTCATAGTAGGCAATCTCGGTAGAGTACTTCGCTGTGATTACCATCATACCACAGGGAAGACGGGGTGGGGCCGCCTCATGCGTACCACCGAGGGCGCAGAGGGGGCAATGATCGTTGCCTCCTTTGCGGAGCCGGACAGCCGTCCGGCTCTACTGCGTCTTGGCGTTCAAACCTCTGCGCCGTTGCCCCTTTGCGGAGCCGGGCAGCCGGCTCTACTGCGTCTTGGCATTAGCCCTCACCCCCCGGCCCCCGCTCCCACCTGACGACGGGAGCGGGGGAGCCGCTGGATAGCGGTCAAGACATTGCGGGAGCAGAACGCAGGAGCGCTCTGCTCCCGGCCTGTCATTGCGAGGGCGCTGCGCGCCCGAAGCAATCCCCTGCTCCAGCGCAAACGAACGCTGAGGGAACATCGTCCGCCCTCGGAGGAGATTGCTTCGCCGCGCGGGGAATGCATTGCCCCGACGCGGCTCGCAATGACAACCGGAGAGCGAGGCAGGGGTGAGGGTGAATTGGTTCGGTTCACCCTTGAACTCACAGAACTCCCACCATCAGGTGAGAGCAGGGGTAAGAGACGAAAGCCATCCCAACACAGATGGAAAGGAGCTTGCACCCACACTCGAGACCAGCTTCGTTTATATCGCATGTCACCACGTGCTATAATACGTCACAACAACGACGCTCTAGCGCAAGGAGCCGGAAGATGGCAATGGCAGACACGTTGCTGCGGCCGTTTCGTCAGGTACAACACTGGCTGGAAGCCCGTCCGCGCCTACGTATGTGGCTGCGCGTTTTTCGTCTCAGTCTGTTTCAGTTCGGAATGGGTCTCTCGCTCGCGCCGCTCACCGGTACGCTCAACCGGGTGTTGATCAACGAGCTCGGGATCACCGCGTTTTTGGTTGGTTCCTTGCTGGCGCTGCACTACTTTATTTCGCCAGCCCGTGCCATTTTCGGCTACCAGTCGGACGTCAATCGCGCCGCTGGCCGCTGGCGCACCCCCTATCTCGTGTTAGGGGCAATGCTGACCTACGGTGGATTGGCCACTGCACCCTTCTCACTCATTCTGCTCAGCGGCGAGGGTTATTTGCCGTTCCCGTTGGCAGTGATCGTCTGTTTTGCGATCTTTTTCGCCTATGGACTCGGAGTCAACATCGCCGAGACGATCTATCTCGCGATTGTGAGCGATGTGACTCCGCAAGAAGAGCGCGGGCGGGTGTTGAGTCTGTTGTGGGTGGCGCTGGTGTTGGGCACGATCGTTGGCTCGTTGCTGATCGGCGAGCTGCTGATCGATTATAGCCATACCCGCCTGATACAGGTGATGCAAGGTTCGGCGCTGGCTTTCGTCTTCTTGACGTTTATGTCAATGCTCGACCAAGAGCGGCTGAAGCCAAACGGCCAGTTGGCCGACGTGACGCCGGTGCGGGTGCGCGAAACGCTGGGTGATTCGTTGCGGATGCTGGCGGCGCAGCGCCCCTTGCGCAACCTGTTTATCGTGCTGGCGCTGGCCACCACTGGCTTTGCCGTCCATGACGTGTTGCTTGAGCCGTACGGCGGGCAGGTGTTGGGGATGACGGTCGCCGAAACGACCCGCTTGACCGCCGTGTGGGGCGGCGGCATGCTCACCGCGATTGTATTGACCGGCTGGCTGCTCTGGCGGGGCCAACCGGCGTTGCGCATGATCGGCGGCGCGTCGCTGCTCGGCATTGTTGGCTTCGCCACCATTAGCATGTCCACCTCGCCCGATCATGTCGGGCAGTTTCTCGGTGGCGTGGCGCTGATCGGTATGGGCCGCGGTATGCTGATCGTCGGCGGCCTCTCGCTGGTGATGGGCCTTTGCGACCGCGCCCACGCCGGTCTGTTCCTTGCCCTGTGGGGCATTACGCAGGCGTTGGCCCAAGGCGTGGGCACTATCGCCGCAGGTCTCGCCCGCGACATCATTGGGCGGATGAGCGGCGTGGTAGCGAGTGGTTACATCGCCGTCTACCTGAGCGCACTCACCTTGATCGCGATCGCCGGCGTGATTCTGCTAGTGCTCTACCGGCGCGGCCAACTGCGCGCCGAGCAGGTGCGCTCGCCGTGGAGCAGCCTCGAGCAGGTGAATGCCGATCAGATTATTTTCTAGTTGGGCTGGCTGCCGGTGATCCTGATAGCAGCACATCAGGATCACTGGCCTCTACCGTTATGATGCCCTGGCCGCCGTGCCAGCATCAGTATGCTGGCCACACCTACGATCAACCACCCAAACCAATCACCGGCACGTGTATACAATGTTCGCTCGTGGCTGACAACCGTCTCGCCGATCAGGGCTGTTATCTGATTGACCCCACTCTCGGCAGTGATACGGCCATAGGGATCAACAACGATGGCGATCCCGCTGGTATTACTAACCGCAAAAGCGACTCGGTTCTCAACCGCCCGCACGACGGTATCGGCAGCATGCGTGCGCGGGAACCACGGATTGGCGGCGAAATCATCATCGGCAGGCATAGCGACAATGCGAGCGCCGGCACGGGCCAATTGGCGCGTGATATCCGGTGTGTGCCGATCGTAGCAAACGCCAAGGCCGATGCTTCCCAATGGGGTTGGGTAGACCGGAAAGCGCCGCTGACCGTCAATAAAGCCTTGCGCACGCTCCTCGCCGGTCACATTGATCTTGGCTTGACGCCCAGCCTCAGCTCCATCTGGCCCAAACAAAACCGCCGTATCGTGAAGGCCAGCGGGTGTGGGCCAGACCATATCGGCAACAATAAATGCGTTCAGCGCTTGGGTCAGTTGCCCAATCGCCAAACGCAGCGCCGGTTCGTCAACCGTAGCCAACTCATTTTCCGGCCATACCACCAGTTGCGGTTGCTGCGCTGCCAGCATCCGCGTGAGCGCAACATCACGCTCAAGCACAGCGGGTTGCGCCGGCTCACGCTGGTTGGCGAGATCGACGATGACCCCGATCCGTACTGTCTCTGCAGGTGATGGCCTGATCACCCACCATCCCGATGCCAGTACCAATACCACACTCCCCAAACCAAGCACTGCTGACCAAGCAACACGCTTCCGCCAAGCGACGACGAGCATGGCCGCAAGCGCCGCATTGACCAAGACGATCACGAAACTCAATCCGGGCAAGCCCGTCAGGGTGACGATTTGCAACGCCGGGGGAAAACGCCATTGCGTTTTCGCCAATACCTCGAACCACCAATCGCCGGCCACCGGCATCACTGTGCGCACAAACTCCAACGCCGTCCACGCGAGCGGCGGACCAACAATGTGGAACGAGGGCGGCAAGCGAACGGCCAGCACCATACCGGCTTGCAACAGCGCCGCGTAAAAGAAACCGACCATTATTATCAGCAGCATGCCGCTGGCCCAACCAAACATCGTTGGGTACCACACATGCGCGCCGAGCGACCAGAGGATGCCGCAAGGCAGCGCAATCCAGAGATGGCGACGCACCGGCTGGCCGGCAAGAGCGACCAATACTGGAACGAGGCCGATCCACGCTAGCCATCCCATATCAACCAGTGCCGGTTGGGCGAGAGCCATCAAGATGCCTGAGCACAGCGAAAGGAAAATGGATTGGCGCCACGATCTGAGCTGGAGCGAAACGGCGGTGCGTACCGGTGTTGTGGGTAACGTAGCGTCAGTCATTGTCAAGCACCTTCCCACGCTGCAAAGCAGGGGGCTGTGACCAGACTCCACAGCCCCATCCTTCCCATACCTACTGGAATGCGCTCTATCGTTACTCAGCTTCCCGCCGGAGCAGCAAGACCACGCCAATTGCAATCAGCACCAGCGGCCAAACCCAGCCAGCCCGGTTGAAGATCAGATCAAGCAAGGTCATACCACCCTCACCGATCAGGATGAGTGAGCCGATCACGGCCATCACGCCGCCGGGGATGAACGGCCACCATACTTTCTCGTTCGCGAAGAGCGCGCTGAGCAGCGGGATGGACGCCCAACCAGCCGCAAACGAGAGCAGAAAAACGCCGCCAGCAACAGGATCGGCCAGCGGCAACGTTTCGATCAACGCCGCCCCCAACCCGATACCGCCAATGATGCCCGCTGGAACAAACCAACCCGCCTCGCGCTTGCGAATGCCGGCAATGGCGAAGATGATCGCCATCATCGGCAGCACCAGCAGACCAGTGTCGAACACATAGCCCAACAGCAACATGATGCCAATCGTAATCAATACCATCCCCACCACCGACCGGTTGCGCGTTTCGGTCATTGTCGTTTCGGTTGCCATCGCTTGCCTCGCTTTCACCTCGCTCGATTGCCTGTCTGAAGCATAGCCCTTGACGCGAGGGGCCGCCAGTGGCGCAGGATAGATTGCGGTCATAGGCGGGGGATGACGTTTGGCATAGGAAGGAATTACTCGATCAAGCCCAACTCGCGAGCGCGGATGATGGCCTGCGTGCGATCGCGCACCGCCAGCTTGGCGAGCAGGTTCGAGACGTGATTCTTGACCGTGCCCTCGCTAATGCAAAGCTGATCGGCGATCTCGCGGTTCGACCGCCCGGCGGCAATCCCGCGCAGCACGTCCATCTCGCGTTCGGTGAGCGGTTCGGCCAACGGCGGCGTTGTCGGCGCCTTACCACCGGCCAGCCGGGTGAACTCAGCCAGCACTTTGCGGGTGATACTCGGCTGAATCAACGCCTCGCCGCGGGCCACAACTCGCACCGCTTCGACAATCTCGCTGCTATCGGCATCTTTCAGCATATAACCGCGCGCACCGGCCTTTAAGCCCTCGATCACATATTCATCATCATCGAAGGTGGTGAGAATAATGACGCCAATGTGCGGCCACCGCTTGGTGATCTCACGGGTCGCCGCCACACCATCCATCACCGGCATGCGCACATCCATCAACACCACATCCGGCTGCAATTGCTCAATCATGGCCAGCGCCTGTTGACCGTTTGCTGCCGCCCCTACCACGGTCAAATCCTCTTCCAGATCGAGCAGGGTCTGAATTCCCTGCCGCACCAAGGTCTGGTCATCGACCAACAGAATGTGGATCATACGGCCCTCCCTCCGCTCCCGCACGGGGCACAGCCATCACCAACCGGAAACCACCCGCCGACAGCGGTTCCGCCTGCAAGGTTCCACCCAAGCGCGCCGCCCGTTCCCGCAGACCGGCAAGGCCAAAACCGGTTTCGGCGACCGGTGGCGCCGGTGGGCCGTCATTGATCACTTCCAGCCGTACACTATCAGCAGTGCCGATCAGCCGCACTGTCACCTGCGTGGCCTGCCCGTGCTTTTGGGCATTGGTAAGCCCCTCTTGGGCAGCCCGGTAGAGCGTCATCGCCACCGCCGGCGCCACCTCGCCCACGTCACCTTCAAGCGCAAAGCGGGCCTGCAAGGGCGAAACCCGATCGAAATCGCGCACCATTCCGGCGATCACGTCTGGCAGCGGCTGGCCGGCCAGCGGATTGGCGCGCATCAAGGCCACGCTCTGCCGCACCTCGGTCAGCGCCGCCTGCGCCTCTTCCCGGCAAAGAGCCAGCGCCTGCGCCGCCCGCTCCGGATCGCGGTCGAGCAGGCGGGCAGCGGCTTGTAATTGCACATTCAGCGCCGTGAGATGATGGCCGAGCCCGTCGTGAATCTCGCGCGCCAACTGCACGCGCTCTTCCGCCGCCGCCAAGGCGACTTCGCGTTCGCGCGCCGCCGCCAACGCCACATTGGCCGTGCGCAACTCGGCGGCCAACCGCTCGGCGCGGGCCATCTGATCGGCCAAACGCGCCAGCACAACCGAAAATACCAAGGTGAAGATCAAACCTAACAAAATGGAGGAGATTTGTGCAAGGAGATGTTCGAGCGCGGCGCCGCGCAACCAGAGCACACCGCCCCAGCCAAGGTACAAGAGCAGGCTGATACCGAGACCGCGCCACACCCCTAGCCCGACCACCGCCTGCGAAGCAATGACGAAGAGCAAAAAGGGCAGGAACGTCCAACCGGCATCGAGACCAACATAGTTCACCACTAACAAGAGCGTGCTGCTGGCGGCAAAATAGAAACGGTTCGCCGCCGCTTCACCCCAACGGCGCTGCAAACCCTCCCACGCGGCGTTGAGCGCCAGCAGCACACTCAAGAGCAACACCACCGGGTAAAATCGTTCTGGCGGCAAGTGGCGGTGGAAGAGGATAAACTCAACCAGCGCGAAGCTAATCATAGCATACGCCGCCAGCATCAGCGTGCTCTGGCCGCGGCTGAAATAGCGCATGAGGCGCTGCCAGAGGGGGATGAACGGCCAATGCGCATTCATGGCACAATCCACGGTTGCAAGACGTACCGCCACCAATTGTTGGCGACGCCATCGGTTTCACCGGCGACCCGCGGCAGATGATCGAGCCACCAGAGATGGTGCAGGCGCATATCGCCGCCGCCCCATTCGGCGCAGCGCATCAAGCGGGCCGGCGCACTGAGATCGGGAAATTGGTACCACGCATCGGCCCGCGCCCACACTGGCCGCGGGTTTCCCCAATCGTAGTCGCGCGCACTTGACGGCGCGAAATGGACGTTACCGCACTCGTCGAGCCGGGTGAAGCGTTCCCACAAGTTGCGCTCCGGCGGATGATTGCGGTAGACATGCGCCATGATCGACTCGACGCGATGGCCAAAGTTTTCGAGCATGCAATCGACCCCGCGCTCGACATTGAACCCCATCACAATATAGCGGCGACGCGCATAGGGCAACCGCAGCGGCGGCGCATTGCACCAAAACGCATCCACGCCAACCATCCGGCTCTCGTAGTAACCGGCATACGGAAAGGCAAACAGCCACAGCTCATCCAGCTCGCCGCGCTCAAGCTCGGCAGCCAACCCGATCTGATCGAGCAACCGCTCATAATCGGCTTCATCGGGTTGGTGCGCCGGCATGCGCCGCTCCCACGCCGCCAAATAGGTGGCGCTATCGTAGCGAAAGCCATCAATCTTAACCGGAAAGTCGGTATAATGCCGCCGCATCACAATCCGATAATCGGCGATCCCGCCCGAACAGGCGTGCAGATCGGCAATGTACTGCGTGGCCAAGGTTTTGGCGTCATTCCAGCCCATCACCCGGCTCAACGGCAAGCCGCCGCGTTCGGGGATCGGCGGATCGTGGGTAATCAGCGCCACCTTGAGCGTGATCGGCTCACCGGGCCGGTCGCCGCGCAAGAGAGGCGGACGGTCGCCGGGTTCACCGCGTTTACCCCAGCCGAAGAGACGGTTTAGCATAAGTGTGATCTCCAAATAGCCACGAAAAGACACAAAAACCATAAACGTTTTGGTGTCTCTTGTGTCTTTTTGTGACTATTCCCTAACAACCGCCAAGACGATCCTCCCGCCAAGCAACGCAAAGACTGTTACCAAAGAGACAACCGTTCTCTTCGCTCCCACCCCAAAACACCTTTGCGTCTCCTGCGCCTTTGCGTTGCCCCCTCTGCGTTCTCTGTGGAGCCGAACAGCCGTCCGGCGCTACTGCACCTTTGCCTCATTCACGGCGTATGGTATGATGAACGCATGATACGCCTAATTCTACTCCTCGTCATTGTCTTCACCAACGTTACCCCGCCGTCCGCAATCATGCGCGACGAAGGCGTGGCAACGGTCATCGATCCCTTCATCACCGCGCAAACCGCCGCGATGCGCGCCGGCAGCGTCGCCAGCCTCATCCGCGAGCCGTGGGATCGCTACACCATGCGCGTCCAGCTCGACCCCAGCGGGCCACGGTTGAGCGGTGAAATCACGGTGCAACTCACCAACCGGACAGAGGTTGATTTCGATTCCATTTGGTTTCATCTCTACCCCAACCACCCCGACTTTGGCGGACGGCTCGATGTCACCTCGGCCCTGATCGACGGCATTCCGACACCATCACGCACCTTGCACGGCGACACCCTAATCGGGCTGATCCCGCCGCAAGCCATTGCCCCCAGCGAGCGGGCCACCGTCACGATGACCTTCACCGCACGCGGGCCGCGCAACGCCAGCCAGCGCATCTTTGGTGCCTACAATCTGGAAGCGGGTGTCTGGTCGATTGCCTCATTTTATCCCATGTTGGCCCGCTACATTCCGGGGATCGGCTGGGATACACGGCCAATCGTGTCAAGAGGCGACTTTACTGTCAGCGCAATTGCGCTGTACGATGTCACCATAGAAGCGCCGGCGGACTGGCAACTCGTCACGAGCGGTAGCCGCCTCACTTATCAAACGACTGACAATGGCGGGCAGATAAGCCGTTTCGTCAGCGGGCCGCAACGCGAATTCTACCTTGCCGCGCTCCAAGGGCTAGTGGCAGCCAGCGCCGACGTAGACGGCACCCGCGTGATTAGCTACATCCAGCCGGATGATCCTGCCGCCGCTGAGCGCAGTCTCGCCATTGCCACCACGGCCCTGCGCGTCTTCAACCAACGCTTCGGCGCTTACCCCTACACCGAGCTAGAGGTGATTCAAGCGGCCTTGACCCAATTTTACGGTATGGAATATCCGGGAGTCGTGTTAATCGAGCAGAGCCTCTACCGGCGTGATAACCGGCTGCTCGAGACGACCATTGCCCACGAGATCAGCCATCAGTGGTGGTACGGGGTAGTCGGCAATGACGCGCAGGGGGAAGCGTGGCTTGACGAAGGGCTAGCGAGTTACAGCCAAATCCTCTATTACGAGATGATTGGCGTACCAGAGCAAGCCAACGCTGAACTCGACGCTTTCCGCGCCGTGTACCGCCGGTTGCGTGAACGGGGTGGCGATGCGCCGTTGGCCACGCCGCCATCAGGGTTAAACGATGGCCGTTACGTGCCGGTTGTTTACGCCAAAGGCGCGCTCTTCTTCCACGCGCTGCGCCAGCGCATCGGCGAAGAGGCATTCAATACCTTCTTACAAGGGTATGTTGCCGCGGCGAGTTACCGCGAAATTGCCGGCCCTGACCTGTTACGCGCCGCCGAACAGGCATGCGCATGCGAATTGGATGATATGTTTGCGGATTGGGTGATGACAGCGCACGAGGTGACAATACCGTAGGGACGGCGCATGCGCCGTCCCTAAACGATGCATACGTTCCTCTGAAAGGCAACGCACGCGTTTCGTTTACTCACCCTTCACGGCCTCTTTGAGCGTGCTGCTCGCGCTAAAACCGGGGGTCTTGGTAGCAGGGATATGGATCTTCTCGCGGGTCTGCGGATTGACACCCTCGCGCGCCTGCCGCGACCGCACCTCAAACGTACCAAAACCGGTCAGCGTCACCTTCTCGCCCCGAGCCAACGCCTCAGTGATCACATCGAGCGCAGCATCGATAATCTGCTTCGTCTCCTTCTGCGAAGCTTTGGCGCGCTCGGCCACCGCCTTAATAAAATCCGTCTTCTGCATCAGTGCAGTCCTCCTCTATGCACTCAAGCGTTAATCGCTCTTCAGAAAGCAGTATACCGCATCTGTCAAGATCTGTATCTCTTGCTGATGCGGTAAACGGCTTATTACGCTTTCCAATATAATTTTATGGCTTTGCAATGCGAAAAATCAATTTAACCGCATTACAAAGCCATGCCAAAGGCGCTCACATCACCATCCCAACACAACAGGGGCAACGGCTCGGTTGCCCCTTCCCACCATCCCCATCAAGCGGGTAAATCTAATCCTCGCTGCGTTCTTGAATCACATACAGCAACTCAAGCAACACATTCTTCACGCTTTCGCGATCGGTCGCCGTGCAAGGCAACACCTTAATATGCGGCGGTTGGCGCAAGGCCAAGCGCAATTCATCAGGCGACCATGCATTAGGGCGATCCTGCTTATTGGCCGCAATCACGTATGGCGTATCGCGGTACGAGACAAAGAAATCGATGATCCGGTTCGTCTCGCGGAACGTTTCCGGGCGAGTGCTATCGACAAGGATAACCAAACCGAGCATCCCCTCGGCAAGGATCTCCCACATAAAGTCGAAGCGTTTTTGTCCCGGCGTCCCAAAGAGATGGAGCACGAGATCATCAGAGATCGCGATGCGCCCGAAATCCATCGCGACAGTCGTTTCCTTCTTGATCAGCCGAGTATCGTCGGTCGCCCGGCGTTCCGTCGAGACGACCTCAATCTCCGAGATCGTCCTGATAAACTCAGTTTTGCCGGCGTTGACGGCGCCGCTGATCACCATCTTTACCGTCTGCACACAGCCCTCCGCTCCGATGCTCCGGCCCCAGCTACATGCTGCGGATCCGATTGATGATCCGGTTGACGAGGCTCTTCTTCAAACGCGGCTGTTCAACCGGCGGCATTCCGGCGGCCAGCACGCGCTGCCGTTTCACCAATTCCAGCATACCGGCGGTCAAGAAGCCATAGACCGCACGGCACACATCAAAATCGCTCAACCCAGTCTTCTGGGCAACCTCGGCCAGCGTATCGCGGCCATTGATACGAGCAAACACCTTCCACTCATCAGGTGAAAGGCGCATCCCCTTCAGTTTTTCCCCCGGCGGGGCCAAGAAGCGCGGCACGAGATCGGTTGAGGGGATGCGGTCGCGAATCCTCTCCCATTCATCGATCCGGCGCACCCCTTCCATAATCAGGTGATCGATTGAGATCGGCGTCAGCGCCAAGGGTGCATCAGGCGCCGGACGCTGGTTATGCTCGAAGACAAAATCCCCTTCCGGCCACGCAAACAACCCATACACCGATTGCTCGGTATGGCCCATCAGCGCGCTCTGCAACCGCTCAGGGCTCGCCATGCCGGCATCAATCACGACCTGGCTCAACGTTACCCCATTGCCACGAGCCGCCAATGCGCGGCAGGCTTGCGCCAACTGATCGGCGTTCAGCACGCCGAGCCGCACCAATAACTCCGGCTTCTCGTCTTCGGGGCGGCGCGCTGCAAGCAGCAGCTTGCCTTTCTCAAAGTAGAGCCGCGCCGTCTGATCATGATAGGTCAAATGCAGGGCGCCCGTTTTATACCCGCGATCAACGAGCGAGAGAAAATCTGACAAACTAAAATCGCGGATGTTCCCCACCAGCGCCATACGTTCCTCCGCTATCGCGGGTATTGTGTGACGATTACGTCACATGGTCGGTTGTGTATCGGCCAAACCGGGCGCCACGCCGGTAGCCGGCGCCGGTTGGGCTGCGTCACGTTGATCGGCGGCCACGACCGGCTCGAAGGCAGCGATCGCGGTAGCAATCATATCATCATCCGGCTCGCGGGTGGTCAGGTATTGCGCCGCTAACGTCGGGGCCAGCAACCAGCGCACCCACGGCAGATGGTAATAGTTCGCGGCGAGTTGTTGGGCCTCAAAAGCGACTGCCGCGACTAATGGAATGAGCACGATCCGGGCAATGATCCGCTGCCAGACCGGCAGACCGGCGACCGAGAGAAAAATCAGAAAGCCAATCAACGCCACCGCTAGCAGGAAGCTGGTCCCGCAGCGCGGGTGAATACGGCTACACTGCCGCACCGATTCCACCGTCAGCGGCAGGCCCGCCTCGTATGCATTGATCACCTTGTGCTCAGCGCCGTGATAGCCAAACACCCGGCCAATATCAGGAATACGGCCAATCGCGGCAATGTAGGCCACTACTAATGCCAGATTGATCAACGCCTCGATGATTTCGCGCACGAGCACCGGCGCGCCAAGTTGACCGATGACGTTAGCCGCTAACGATGGCAACACCACAAAGATGCCAATCGCGATTACCAGCGTAACCACAAAGATCAAGGTCTGGACAACCGGGTGCAGATTCTCATCGTCATCGGCGGCAACCACCGAGGCCGAGAAATCGAGCGCCTTGCGTCCTATCGTAAAGGCTTCGGCTAGCGCGGCGAACCCACGCAGCAGCGGCCAGCGTTGCCACTGCGCACTGCGAGCCGGGATCGGCAGGTCGAGCCGGGCAAAGCTACCGTCAGGGCGGCGCACAACGACAGTCGCTTGCCGGCGACCGCGCATCATCACCCCTTCGAGCACTGCTTGCCCACCATACTTAAACTGATTGGTACTCATGCCAATTCCGACTCTCACCAGCTCACCGGTCAAACCAAACTGCTACTATCCTCTATCTTACCATGCCAACAGGCACGGTAACGTATCGAACATAGGGGTTATGAGGCCGGTTCGTCAGGTTTTCCGCGCCGGGCTAAGGTTGTGGCCGCCGCCCGCACGCCGCTCACCAAACTTGAGACGCGGATAATCGGCGAAACCACTCGTTCAGCCACGTAGGTCGTCGCCGTGGTCGCCGTCTGTGCCGATTCGCGCACATTATTAGCGATAGCGCGGGTCGTATCGAGCGTCTCATTCGCCTTCGCCAGCGCCTCATCGAGTTTAGGCAGCACATTGTTGCGCGCCAGCCGGTTGATCTGCTCAACCGCGTAGAGGATCGCGAGTAGTATCGCAACCGACAATACCGCACCGATCAGTTGCAACGCGGCCAAGATCACGATAAACACATCACGCCACGCGGCGCGGAAACCTTCACCGAGGAAGATCGCCGCGATGATGAACCCGAACAGAACTGCGGTCAATAGGCCAATGCCGATGCCAATCCAGCGTAACACAGGGCCACCTCCGTACCGGGCCGCAGAACACGCGGCTGCGAGGGCGCTCTAATGCGCCAAATTATATCATAGCCGCAAGCGTGAAACAACTATCAGCAAGATCCACGCTAACAGCGAGGCTTCGAGCATTGGGACGCCTGCCGGTGCGGGCAGATTTAGCGGAAAGCGCCAGCCGATCAAGGTGGCGATCAGGCAGCCGGCGGCTGCCGTCACCCAAAAAATCGGGATTTGCCGCCACGAGCGGCCTAGCAAGAAGTGGGCCAGAGCCGCATGGGTCGTGGTCAACAAGAGCAACAGCAAAGCAGCCGGCGAGAGCGCGCTCATCGCACCTCCGGACGAGCGATCCATCCCCCGCCGAGCACGCGCTGGCCATCGTAAAAGACAGCCGCTTGGCCGGGGCTAACAGCGCGCTGTGGCCGTTCCAACTCCACCAGCCAGCGTCCATCGGGTTGGGCTGACACACGGGCCGGCAGCGGTTCGGCGTGGGCGCGCACTTGCACCATACACGTCAACGGCTCAGCCGGCGGCTGATCATCAACCCAACGCACGTCGGTGACGGTAAACCGCTCGCGGTTGAGCGCTGACGCCGGGCCGACGATCAGCGCATTACGGGCCGGATCGATTGCAATCACATAGCGCGGTTCACCGCCTCCCAACCCCAAACCGCGGCGCTGGCCGACGGTATAGAGCGGCAATCCCTGATGCCGGCCAATCTCGCGCCCTTCCAGATCGACAATCGGGCCGGGGGTGAGGCTCTCCGGCACTTCGACCCGCAACAAATTGCGGTAGTCGCCATCAGGCACAAAGCAGATGTCTTGGCTCTCTTCCCGATCAGCGCTCGGCAAGCCGCGCGCTGCCGCCATCGCGCGCACTTCGCGCTTGGTATACTCGCCAATGGGGAAGAGCAGCCGGGCCAGATCGGCTTGGCCGAGCATGTGCAGCATATACGACTGATCTTTGTCATAGTCTACGGCCCGCCAGAGCTGGTAGCGGCCATCAGCGCCACGCACAATCCGGGCGTAATGGCCGGTCGCCACCGCGTCAAACCCCAAGGCCCGCGCCCGATCGAGCAGAGCGCGAAACTTGATCATGCGATTGCACTCGACGCATGGGTTGGGGGTGAGACCATGCGTGTACGCTCGAATGAAGTAGTCGATCACATGGCGGCGAAACTCGCGCTGGTAATTAAAGACATAGAACGGGATGCCGAGCAAGGCGCAGACTCGCCGCGCGCTAGCCGCCGCTTCGGCAGCGCAGCAGAGACTCTCGCGCAACCCGTGGTCGTCGTCATCCCACAGATGCATGGTCACGCCGGTCACGTGATGGCTGGCTTCAAGTAAGAGCGCAGCAGCCAGCGAGCTATCGACGCCGCCGCTCATTGCAACCAGAACGTTTGCCATATTTGGTATTATACTCGGTATGACCGTTTCCAATAACAGCAAGGTACCATGAGAGCGCCAACGTGACGAATCCTATCACTACTATGACGTCTCCTGTCACCATCGAACGCCGCTACCACGACCGTCTTGGCCTGAGCTATTTGACTGCCGGCGCCAGCGGGCCGGTGATCGTCTTTCTGCACGGCTGGGGCGCATTTAAAGAACTCTGGTGGAGCACCCTGCGCGATCTTGGCCGTGACTACCGTTGTTTTGCCATCGATATGCCCGGCCACGGCGAGAGCCAGATCGGGCGGGCCGACCGGATCGAAGCCATTGCCGAGCTGGTGGCCGAGTTTTGCCGTGATCTCGACCTGACCACGATCACGCTCGTTGGTCATTCGATGGGGGGAAGCGTGGCGGTGGAGTTGACCCTGCGCCACCCTGAACTGGTGCAACGGCTGGCCCTGATCGATGCCGCGGTTGACGCCTACCGCATGCCGGCCTACACCCGCACCTATCTGCTCCCCAACGCCGGCTGGGCCGCCTTCCGTCTGTCTCAAGCCGTCGGGCGCGCTTTTCGCCCGCTGGGCCAGCGCGTTCCGCACGAGCATGGCGGCGGCTGGATTCGCCCATGGCTGCGGCGAGCATCGTACCTCGCCACCTTCAACCCAGAAGGATTGTACCGCATTTTGCGCTCGCTCTTTGCGACCCGCGCCGATGACCGGCTGCAACAGATTCGAGTACCGGTACTGGTGATGACCGGCCAGTTTGATAGCCTTGCCCCGCCGGCCCATGCCCGCCGGCTGGCCGACGTTATTCCCGGCGCGCAGTACGTGATGATCCCGGCTAGCTTGCACAACCCCATGGACGAACGCCCGCGCGCGTTTACCCGCGCATTGCGGCAATTTCTTGCCAACGCAAAGGTGCAGTAGCGCCGCAACAGCACAGAGATGGTGAAGCGCGTTTCACGTCACGCTGCTCCAGAAAGAGGGTTATGAACCTCGAACCGTACCGCAAAGAGATCCAGCTTGCCGGCACCTCACCAGTGCGCCTGAGCGTGGTCGATGTCGGGCCGCTTGAAAGCGAGCGGCAAGGCACGATCGTCTGCATTCACGGCTGCGCCGGCAACCTCGAACAGTGGACGCCGCAGATAGCCCATCTGGCAGGGCGCTACCGAGTGATCGCGCCCGACCTGCGCGGCCATGGACGCTCCGAGGTGGTCAATTCGGCCTATTCGCTGGAGGAGTTTCTCTGGGATTTGACCCAGTTGCTTACCCGCTTGAATGTCGAAGAGCCGTTCATTTTGATGGCGCATTCGTTCGGCGGCCCGATTGCGATTACCTTTGCCGCCAGCCAGCCCCAGCGCGTCAGCCGTTTGATCTTGATCGCGACCGGCCCCGAAATGCACCTCAACCCGCTTCACGAACGGATCGTCAAGCTGCCGATCTCGCTGGCGATGCTCGAACGGTTGCGCCCGATCGTGATGCCTAAAACCTACGCGCCGGTTAGGGTGATCCAAAAGGTGTTGGCTGGCACCCTCTTTCGGTGGGATGGGCGGGCCGTGTTGCCGCAGGTGCAGACGCCGACCCTGATCATTGCCGGCCAGTGGGATTTCATCGCGCCAGTGGCCCAAGCCCGCGAGAGCCAGCAACTCATGCCCAACGCCCGGCTCGAAATTGTCCGCTATACCCGCCATCTCCCCCACCTTGAGCGACCTGATGCGGTGAACCGCCTGATCGACCGTTTTCTAGAAGGGCCGCGGGTCTGGCGCGAGCAAAGATAATCATCACTATGGAGTGCGGCAGTTTGACTGCCGCACTCCATACCTGAGCAAGTTTTTGCTACAATCGTAAGTGTAATCACCCGCTCACCAAAGGAACGCCTGCATGAGCGCCGATCTCTTCGCCACCCGCCCGTGGCTGCGCCACTATGATCCGGGAGTGCCGCCCACCCTCGCCATCACGCCGCAGTCGCTGCCCGAACTGTTGCGCCGCGCCGCCGATCGGTTCGCCGAGACGACTGCGATCGCGTTTTATGGCCGCACCATCAGCTATGCCCGTCTGTGGGAAGAGGCCAACCGCTTTGCCCGCGGCTTGCTGGCGATCGGGTTCCAACCCGGCGAGCGAGCAGTGATCTTGCTGCCCAACATCCCGCAAGTGGTGATCGCTTACTACGGTGTGTTGCTCGCCAGCGGGATCGTGGTGCTAGCCAACCCGATCTTCAACGCCGAAGGCTTTGCCCACGAAGTACGCGACTCGGAAGCGACGACCGTCATCGCGCTGAGTATGTTTTACCGGCTAGTCGAGCAGGTGCGAGCTGAGCTGCCCTTCCCCCGCCTGATCTACACCAACTTGAAAGAGTACCTGCCTTCCAGCCAGCGCATCCTCTTCACCCTGCTGCGCCAAGAGCGCGAAGGCCACCGCGTGCCCGCTGAGCAAGCCGCCCAAGCCCACTGGTTTCAGCACGTCTTGGCGGCTGGCACGGACAATGATCTGCCCACGTTGCGCACCGATGACCCGGCGGTCATCCTTTATACCAGCGGCACCACTGGCGCCGCCAAAGGCGTCTTGCACCGCCACGCCAGTCTTTACGCCAACACCTGCCAAACGCGGGCATGGTACGCCGATGCTGACGAAGGCAACGAACGGGTGCTCTGCGCGATCCCCTTCTCGCACGCCTACGGTATGACCGCCTGTATGAATGTCGGCATCGCGCTGGGTGCAACCCTGATCTTGCTGCCAACCTTCGAAACGCACAATGTCTTGCATACCATCCGGCGCGAACGGCCCACCTTCTTCCCCGGCGTACCGCCAATGTACGCGGCGTTGAACGAGGTGCGCGATGTGCGCAAATATGGCCTCTCGTCGCTGAAGAGCTGTCTGAGCGGCGCGGCCCCGCTGCCGATCGAGGTGCAAGAGGGGTTCGAGCGCATTACCCGCAGCCGCTTGGTCGAGGGATATGGACTGAGCGAAGCCGGGCCGGTGACACACGCCAACCCGTTACGCGGCGCGCGGCGAGCCGGCACGATCGGTCTGCCGCTACCCAACACCGAAGCGCGGATCGTTGATCTGCAGAGCGGGGCCGATCTGCCGCCGGGAGCGATCGGCGAGCTGTTGGTGCGCGGCCCGCAACTGATGGCCGGCTATTGGCGCAACCCGCAGGCGACAGCCGAAACCATCACCGCCGATGGCTGGCTGCGCACCGGCGATGTGGCTCGCATGCTACCCGACGGCTATTTTCAGATTATCGAGCGTAAGAAAGAGATGATTATCGCCGGCGACTACAATATCTACCCGCGTGATCTCGAAGAGGCGCTTTACGAACATCCAACGGTAATCGACGCAGCAGTAGTCGGCGTGCCGCTCCCCGATGGCCGCACCGAAATCCGCGCCTTCGTCGTCACCCGGCCCGGCGAGCGAGTCAGCGAGGCTGAGGTATTTGCCTTCCTGCGCGAACGGCTCAATCTGCCGGTAATGCCAGAGAAAATCGAATTCCGCGAGACGCTGCCGCGCAGTTTCATCGGCAAACTGCTGCGCTGGCGGCTGGTCGAAGAGTTGTTGCAGCGGGAGCGGTAAGGTTGGTAGCGGGCAGTAGCTCTTCCACCAGTAGATTGAATAGAGTTATGGAGTGCGGCAGTTTCACTGCCGCACTCCCTGCAAGCATTGCGCTCTGTCAGCGTCAGCAGGCCTGAAAGTAGCCTTCTCCCCTCACCTCGTCATTAACGGCACGAATAGCCGGTTGATTGCGACCGGACGCTACGCTGCTGCGAAGGTGTTGCCGTCGGTGGTGATTGGCCCAGTTGCGCCACTCGCTGCATCGAGCCACCAGATGTCGGTGCGGCCATCAAACCGTTCGAGTGTGTAGACAAGGTAAACGCCGTCGGGTGACCAGCTCAGGTGGCTGATGGTGCGGCCGTGATCGGCAAACAGCAGCATGCGCGGGTTGGCTAGATTTTGCCGGTCGTACAGCACAATCGCAAAGGTGCGGTCGCTGCTATCCGCTGATGGGCTGGTGGTCACGCGCACCACCGCAACACGCCGGCCATCGGAATGCCACGCCAGTTCACGGTCGGCATTGGATGTGGTCAGGCGCGTCTCGCGCGGCGGCTGCACGCTGGTGTCGATCTCCCAAATTCCATCGGCCCGGTTGCTCCGCCCTGACGACAAATCGAAACTGTCAAGCGGCGAAAGGAGCAACACATCAGCTCGGCCGCCTTGGTCTAGCCGGCCATCGCAGAAGACGCCGAAACCGGCTTGAGCCAGTGCCACGCGATTGTTATCGGCCATCCATTGCCCATGCGAAACGCGCACAATCAGCGAGGGTACCTCTGGCGGCCCGCTGGGTGGCCGCACAAACAGGCAGCGTGATCCTTTTTGGCTCTGCGTCTGATAGTTCTGGCGCGCGCCGCTGCCATCAGCATTCAGCACCGTCACCGCCGGGCGCTGAGGTTGTTCTGCGGATCGGGATCGGGGGGTTGGCCATGGCTACGTATTGTTATCGACCACTGCGATGCGCTGGCCATTCGGCGACCACGCCGGGTTGCGCACATCATTGAGTAACCCACGGTAGAGAAGCTGGAGATTCCGGCCATCAGTATCCATGCGGTAGAGCCAGCGATTCGATCCTTCGACCCGCACCACTGCCAACGGACGGCTGCTATCGCCGCGCAACCGCGGCGGCAACGGCGCGGCGGCAGTGCGCTCATCGGCGGCAACCACGCGCACATTGTCAATCAAGAGCACGGCATCCGGCCCCACGCCGGTGCGCTCTTGGATCACAATCGAGAAGCGGAGCGATTGGCCGCGCACCTGCGCCAACCGGTCGTCTTGCAGCACCACCCGGTAAACTGCCACCCCGGCGATTGGTCGGTCGCGAAGGTTCCTAAACGCACACCGCTAGTTGCACATTGCCACATCCCTCCCAACCAGCGCCTTGCTGCTCGAAATCACTGTTCTGGATTAGGTTTGGCGCATTAGCCGGCTCAGCCGGTTGGGCAGCGGCGACAACAACCCCGCCGAGCAACCAACCAGCGCAGACCAGCATCAGTGCAGACCGCAGCATACGCGGCGAACGCTTCGCCCGCATCTGTCGAGACACCCAGTGACACCTCCCGAACGTTGTGACGCCAGCGCAGCACGCGACGTAAACGAGCGCCACGCCGGACGCCTGCCTTCTATCTATCCGTGCCAACGGAAACAAGGTCTCGGCAAGACGAAGCAAGTTATTGAGACATGATCCCTATAATTTTATAGTACAAGAAAAGAAAGGAGGAACTATGACAACATTGTTGATCACCCGCTAAACCTTTTGTCAGCGGAATCTGTCCCACCGCAGAAGGAAAGAAGTTCCTGTCGCGATTGCAGGATAGGCGTCATTGACCGTGTGGCGGCGAATTGTTACACTGAAGCTATGCAACGATACCGGTGGAGGGCAACTGATAACGATTGAAGAACAGATCTACCGCTATGCGCAGCAACTCCCCCCGGAACTGCGCGGGTTGGAATACCTCGGCCAAGCCTACCAAGACAACCGCGCCGTCTTACAATACGAACTGGCCCGCCGCCGCTTGCAAGTGGCCGAAACGCTGATGAAACACGCACCGCGCCCGATCGTGGTGCAAAGCGACGGCGGCGATGCCTCGGCGCTGACCACCCTGATCACGGCGCAATTGTTACCGAAATTGGCCAACGCCGCCGACGGTATGTAGAGCCGCACGGCCTGCGGCTCCGTAAGTCACGATATCGATACATGCATGGAGAGCCGCACGGCTGTGCGGCTCCGTAAACGGTTGACAACCCACCATCCATCACCGATAATTTCAACCAACAGGAGGTGCATGGCCATGATCCACCAGCGGTTGCGCCAATTGCGGCTGGCGCGCGGCATGACTCTCGACGATCTGGCGGAAGCAACTGGCCGGATCGTCACCCGCCAAGCCATTTCCAAATACGAACACGGGCAAGCGCAGCCGTCGCCGGCAGTGTTGCAACGGTTGGCGCAGGCGCTCGGTGTGCGTCCCTCTGAGTTGCTCGATAGCCGCGACGTACAGATCGAACTCATCGCCTACCGCAAGCGTGCCTCGCTAAGCAAACGGCAACAAGATCAGATGGCAGCCTTGGCCCACGAGGCGCTACGCGATCGCTTGTACCTGCAAGAGCTGATCGGCGAGCCGGTCCGCCTCGATGTGCCGCTGTTCGAGTACGCCATTGCCAGCCTCGATGACGCCGAACAGGCCGCTACCGATCTCCGCGCCCGCTGGGAGCTAGGCAGCGCGCCGATCGCCGATCTCACCGATACGCTAGAAGATCACGGCCTGCACGTCATCGCCCTCGCTGCATTCGATGGGTTTGATGGCGTCGCTGCCATCGCCCGCGCTGAAGACGGCGTACCTCTTGCGGCGGCGGTGGTCGGGCGGCGTAGCGCCGACGGTGCGCGCTGGCGCATGAATCTAGCTCACGAGCTGGCCCATCTGGTGTTGCAGCCCCCAGCCGAGCTTAACGAAGAACCGGCTGCATTCCGTTTTGCGGCGGCCTTGCTGGCTCCAGCGAACGATCTGCGCCACCATATCGGCGAACATCGCAACTCCCTCCACCTCGACGAGTTGCTGTTGCTCAAGCGCCATTTCGGCATGAGCATCCAAGCTTTGCTTTACCGCATGCAGACGCTGGGGATCATCAACCAACGTCTTTATCGTTCCTTGATAATCGAACTGAGCGAACGCGGGTGGCGCACCGCCGAACCAGAACCATTGCCGTTGGAAGAGCCGCTGTGGTTGCGGCGAGCCACGCTGCGCGCACTGGCCGAAGAGTTGATCGATCCCGCTGAGGCGCGCCGCTTGCTTGGCGAAGCAGCGCCGGCGCCGGAACCGGTGGAGCGTGCTGTAACAGCAAAGCGTTGCCAGCATTTGCTCCAGCAACCGCTCGAGGCGCGCCACGCAGTACTGGCTGAACAAGCCGCTGCCGCCGCCGATCTCTACCCCGTTCCCGCCACGATAGCCAGTGAGGTCATCACGAGTGAGCATGCCTAATGTCCCCCGGCGCGGCGAGATCTGGCAGGCCGATTTGGGCGATGGCAGCTTGACGCCAGTGGTTGTCATCAGCACCAATGCGCTCGATCGCCTGCCGCTACGCCTTGTCGTGCCCTTGCGCCCATGGGAAGATCGATTCGAGAACCTGATTTGGATTCAACGGATTGATGGGCAATGGCCCACCAAGTTGGGCAAGCCGCACGCTGCCGACTTGCTGCAACTGCGCAGTATTGAGGTCAGCCGGCTGCGGAAACAGATTGGGCGAGTGCCAGCGCTGAGGATGGATGAACTAGCGGCGGCGCTAGCGCTGGTGGTAGATTATAATCCGGCGCTGACGTAAGTTGAGGATGTCAAATTCACCCCGGATTACCCCAAATACAACACACGCATACCATCATGACCACCACAGCAGAACCCTTTACCATCAACCCCGGCGCGCTGCTAGCGAGCGCGCCGGCAACAGCCACCGCCGCTGCCCTCAACGACGCGCTGGCACCATACCGCCTCTGCTTGCCGATCGTGTCGTTGCGCGCCGGGGTGACGTTGGCTGAGTTGGCGGCTTGCAACAGCGGCGGACGCTACCGGCTGCACAGCGGCCCGATCGGGCGCTACGTGCGAGCGGCAATTGTCGAGAGCGATGGCGCTGTGCTCACGATTGGCGGGCCAACCCTCAAGCGCGCCACTGGCTACAACCTCAACCGGGCGCTGGCCGGGCAAGGAGTACCGCTAGGTACAGTGCGCGAATTAACCTTCAATCTGCGCCCGCTGCCGGCAGTGACGTCGCTCCAGTTACTGCACGGGCCAGCAGAGCAGTTGCTGGCGCTGGCCGCCGAGCTAGTTGCCGCCGGGTTGGCCCTGCGCGCTTTGGCCTTCGATGGCGACGGGATGCTGTTGGTGGAACTGGCCGGGTTGCCGGATGTGCTCGACCGGCAAGCACAAGCGGTAGCAACCGCAGCAGCGCGTTATCATCTCTCGCTCACGGCCAACCCGCTCACCGCATGGCAGCACTGGGAGGCGCTGGCCCACCAGCACGCCGCCCTTCCCCCCAACCAACGGCTCGATCTGACCCTGCCCCGCCGGGCATTGCCGGCGTTTGTCGCCGCCTGTCGCGCCGCCACCACTGCCCCCATCTGGGGTGATGCTGGCGTGGGCAGCCTGCACGTCGGGCCGCTGCCCGATCAGACACTAGTCGCATCGCTGAAGGCGCAGGCCGCCGCATTGGGTGGGCAGCCTTGTTGCGAGTTCGGCCCGCCGCCAACCCCGGCCTTCCCTGCTCTTGCCCAAAGCGGTCGTGTGACGGCAGGCGACGCTATTGCCGAACTGCAAGCGGTGGTCGGGAGCCGCTACCTCATCCACCACCCCGACCAACTGGCCGTTTATGGCCAAGACGCTTCGATCGCGCAACCCGATGGCTTGCCGCTGGCGGTGGCATTGCCAGCGACGACGGCCGAAGTCGCGGCGCTGATGAAAATCGCCGCTACCCGCGGGCTGCCGGTGGTGACACGTGGCGCCGGCAGCGGCCTAGCCGGCGGGGCGGTGCCCACTGCCGGCAGTCTGGTGATCGGTCTCAACCGGATGGAGCAGATCACGATTGATCGCGACCAGCACATCGCCCACGTTGGCGCCGGCGTCGTCACTGCCGAACTGCAACGCGCCGCCGAACGGCTCGGTCTCTTCTACCCGCCCGATCCCAGCAGCCAAACCGCTTCGACCATCGGCGGCAACATTGCCTGCAACGCCGGCGGGCCACGCTGCCTCAAGTACGGCGTCACCGCCGATTATGTGCTGGGGCTGACCACTGTACTGGCCGATGGCAGCATCGTGCGCTTTGGCGACGGCTTGGCCGGGCAAGGTGAGAGCGACGGGTTAGCCCAATTGCTGGTCGGTTCCGAGGGCACGCTGGCCGTGATCACCGAAGCGACCTTGCGCCTGATCCCCTTGCCACGGGCCCGCCGCACCACTATGGCCCTCTTTGCCGATCTGCACGCCGCCTGCGCCACCGTCGAACAGATTATGGCATCGGGGATCATCCCGGCCAGCCTCGAACTGATGGACGACACCACCATCGCAGCGGTCAAAGCGTATCTGCGGATCGGACTGCCGCGCGACGCTGGGGCGATGCTGCTGATGCTGGCCGACGGCGAACCGGAAGCGGTGGAACGCGAAGCGACAGCGTTGGCCGAACTCACGCGGGCCGGCGGCGCACAACGAGTTGCAGTCGCCCGCACCACCAACGATGAAGCCAACCTCTGGCAAGCGCGGCGGGTGATCGCCCCAGCGCTGGCCCGCATCCGGCCCAACCGGCTCGGAGAAGACATCAGCGTGCCGGTCCCGCGCATCGCCGAATGCGTCAACCGGATCAAACAAGTCAGTGCGGCCTACGAACTGCCCATCGTCGTCTTCGGCCACGCTGGCGACGGCAACCTGCACCCGAACATCCTGTTCGACGCTCGCAACCCCACCGACATGGCCCGGCTCTGGCCGTGCGCCGAAGCCATCTTCGCCATCGCGCTCGAAATGGGAGGCACATTATCGGGCGAACACGGCATCGGCACGCTCAAACGACCGTTTATGCGGCAAGCGTTGGGTGACGCACAGATCGCCATCCAACGCGCCATCAAAGCACGCTTTGATCCGGAAGGGCGGCTCAATCCGGGCAAAGTCTTGCCGTTGTGATCGCAGCGTCTCCCGCTGTGGCAGAGTGAGTGCGTACAGACAGCGCTCCCGCCCCCGGTTGTCATTGCGAGGGCGCGCAGCCCCCGAAGCAATCTCCCGCTTGAGCGGAATGAGTGCCTGCACGGGTGGCTCCCGTGCTCGTGGGGGGGTTGCTTCGCCGCGTAGGGTCAGATCGGTGCTCTTGACCCTACGCGGCTCGCAATGACCATGGGGCGCGGAGACGTGGCCCCCAACCCATCCCTCCCCCGCTGGGGGAGGGGGGCGTACTGGGAGGAGAAGCAGCCTCATAACAACCTCTTCGGCGAAAACCCGTAAAATATGGTACGAACTACCAACAACTGTCACGATAGCACCGAGAGAACATACATCGCATGCTTATCACTAGTCTCGCCAACCCAACCATCAAAGCGCTGCGCGCGCTGCGCCAACGCAAAGCCCGCGACGAACAGGGCCGCTACCTGATCGAAGGCATCCGGCTGGTGGCCGAAGCCATCCAATGCCAAGCACCCCTAGAGATGCTGATCGTCGCTCCAGACCTGCTCACCAGCGCCTTTGCCCGCGAAATCGCGGCAGCCTACGCTGCCAACGGCGGAAAGGTACTTAACGTCAGCGCCGACGTCTTTGCCAGTCTCGCCGGCAAAGAACACCCGCAGGGCCTCGCCGCGGTCGGGCGCATCCAATACACCCCGCTGGCCGAACTACCAGCAGCCGCAACCGGCTGGGTCGCGCTAGTCGAAGTCGCCGATCCCGGCAACCTCGGCACGGTCTTGCGCACCACCGACGGGGCCGGCTTCAGCGGCGTGATCTTAGTGGGAGCAACCACTGATCCCTTCGATCCGGAGGCAGTGCGCGCCAGTATGGGCGCGCTCTTTAGCCAACCGATTGCACGCACGAGCTGGGCCGAGCTGGTGGAGTGGAGCCGCACACGCCAGATGGCACTAGTTGGCAGTTCTGACCGCGGCGCGCACGACTACCGCACCGCACCGTACCCCCAACCACTCGTGCTAGCACTCGGCAGCGAACGGCAGGGTCTCAGCGCAGACCAACTCGCTGCGTGCGATCTGGCAGTGCGCATCCCGATGCGGGGACGCAGCGACTCGCTCAATCTCGCGGTCGCAGCGGGAGTCCTGATGTACGAAATCGCCCGCCACCACTAACTCTCAACCGCCATCCGCATCCCCAAGGCCGCCAACACCGCGCCGGTGGCATAATTCAGCCGCCGGCGCACTGCCGCTTGGCGCAGCCACCTACTCACCCCTGCCACCACAAACGTGAGGGTGGAAAACCAGATCACACTGAGGACAAAATGGATCGTCGTCAGCGCCAGCGCGGTCGGCAGCACCGGATCGTGAGGATCGATAAACTGGGGCAAAAACGCCAGATAAAACACCGCCACCTTTGGGTTCAGCACATTGCTTAACACCCCCTCAACGAAAGCGTGGCGTTCTTGGCCGGAAGACAGGTGGAATTCAGGAACAGTGCGTTGCCGCCACGTGGTGATCATCGTCCACACCCCCAACCCAACCAAATAGAGCGCACCGGCCAACTTAATGGCGTGGTACAACTCGGCAGACTTTACCACAATCGCGGCCAACCCCAGCCCAGACAATGTTGCCTGCACAAATAGACCGCTCCCGATCCCAAACGCGGTAGCCACGCCGGCAAGGCGACCGCGGGCCAGCGCATTGCGCAGCACCAGCATCGTATCAGCACCGGGGATGAGGGTGAGAATAGCGACGGCAACCGTGTAGGCGAGCAAGCGATCGGTAAGCATGGTGGCGGCTCCGGCTAGCAGCTTAGCAGAGTGGAGTAATGATACTCGATCTATTGTCTTTTGTACTCAAGACCAGACTGCACCCTTGCCGCGCCATAACAACCTATGGTAGAGTGACAGCGGGAATAGGCAAACTGTTCCTACACCAACTTCCTGTAGCTTATCGTATCTCGCATGGCGATCCTGCGGTACGGGCATTGCACTGCATGCCCCAATCTCATCAAACCTATGCATCGCTTCTTTCTCCTCTCAATCTTGATACTCGCCGCCTGTACAGCGCCGGTTGCGCCCGAACCTACGGCGACGGCAACACCATTCCCTACGCGGGAGCCAACTTCAACCCCGACAACAGCGCACAGTGAGCCAACCACGACCGGCTACTTCCCTGAGTTGCCGCGTGGCCGCACCGCCGAAGGGTACCAATATCTCGGCAAGCCCGATGCGCCGGTAACGATCATGGTCTATTCCGACTTTCTCTGCACCTCGTGCGCCATTCACACCCTTGATGTCGAACCGCGCCTGATCGAGGAGTTTGTCGTTCCCGGCCAAGCAAAACTCGTCTACCGCCACTTGTTGCAGTTAGGTGAACGTTCGGAGTTATTGGCCGAAGCCAGCGAATGCGCCGCCGATCACGGCAAATTTTGGGAGTTGCGCCGCGAGCTGTATGCGCGGTACAATCAACTGTACTTCAACACTCACGAGACAGTGATCGATCTTGCTGCTAGTCTAGGCATACCAAAGGATGCTATTACCGCGTGCCTCGATGCGCATACCTACCGGGCGCAAGTGCAAGCTGATTATGCAGCGGCAATGGCAGAAGGGGTGTATGCCCGGCCAGTGTTTCGGATCGGTAACGAAACATTGGTAGGATCACAACGGTTTGAGGCATTTGCGCAGGTGATCGAGCGCGCGGCGCAGCGGTAAAGCGCTGGTTGAGGAAGGAAATGATGGTTCGTTTTCGCCTCATCTTGCCCTTAAGCGTGATTCTTGTAGGCTTGACCTTTTTCTTTTGGGTGTCGTTATCAACCTCACCAAGTGCGTCGTTGGCTCAACCAAGTTGCGATGAACGACCGGCGTATCCGGGGTGCGTTGAAATACCGATCAACTGTGACTCGTATCCAGCGAATGTCTGCGATATAACGAAGACAGCCGTCATTGCTACCCGCACTGCCGCCGCAGGGCCGGTACTGACCCAAACAGCGCTAACGAGCGGTCAGCAATCACAACCAGCGACGCCAACACCTACTCCTACGATACCGGTCACAAATACGCCAACGCAAACGGTCTCACCTGCCGCCACAGTCACACCAACGCTGAACAGAACGGTGGCTACGCTACCGCCAACCATCACGCCAGTACCAACAAATACGTTGATTCCAAAGCCATCACCGACCATATCATTGGCGCCAACACCAACAACACAGTCCGCACTCCGTTGCGCTCCCGGTGACGTGCTCGAATTGACTGGCGAAACCCGCCCGCAAACGGCGCTGCTGGTCACGTTCGACGACCGTCCAGTTGGCGGCGGTGCGAGCGATCGCGCCGGCGCGTTCCGCATCGTGCTCCGGATCGGCGACGAACGTCCCGGCGTCCACGACATTGTGGTGCGCGAGCGTGAACGGGCAACGGTGGTGGCCGAATATACCTGCGCGACCCCTCCCCCGCCTACCCCAACCCCGACCTTTGGCCCGATTCGGGTGACGGTGACGCCATAGGAGCGCCGTCTTGGCGAATTGTCTCCATAATCAATGCCAGCGCCCGTTCGCGAGAACGGGTCAACATTTCGAGTTCGGTGAGGAGGAGGTTGAGCCGGCGATAATCACGCCGGATGGCCTGTTCGTCGGCTGAGGAGAGGCTAGAGCGAGCGGCGGCAAGCCACTCTTCAAAGGGGGCGCGCCGGCCAAGCAGGTCAGGCGCACCCAATTGACTGAGCCGCTGCCAGAGATTTGCGGCGCTGTCGGCCAGCAAACGCATACTGTCGATGGTCATAATGCCGGTGGTACCATAACTAGCGAGCTCGTTTCCACGTGCGCAATGCACCCTTCGTATGGTAGTTGGTGATCAATTCAATGCGGATCGGTCGCGAGATTGAGTTTCGCCTCTGGTATAATCGAAATAGCAATACTGGTAGGAAGCTATGCGTGAACCAATCTCTATCCAAGCAACCGAAACCGCCAACACCGGCACTGTCCCTCGCCCAACCGAGCCGCCCCGTTTTCGCCCGCGCGAGCGTTTTCTGCGGGTGTCGTCGTTCTTTCTCGGCGTTGTTATCCATATTTATATCTGGGATATCTTTCTCGCCCGCTTTGCCATTTTTCGCTGGTATGTCCAGCGCACGATGCTGCGGCGCTGGGTGAATATTGCCCGCCGCTTCCGCATGATGGCGGTTGAACTGGGCGGGATGCAGATTAAGCTTGGCCAGTTCCTGTCGTCGCGCGCTGATATTATTCCCGATGTGGTGCGACGCGAGTTGACCGGCTTGCAAGATGAGGTGCCTCCGGCCCCCGCTGGCCACGTGCTCGAAGTGATTTTGGAAGAGTTAGGCGCACCGCCAAGCGAGATCTTTCGTAGCTTCGAGACAGAATGCGTCGCGGCGGCTTCGTTGGGGCAAGTGCATTACGCAGTACTCCACGATGGGCGCGAGGTGGCGGTGAAGGTGCAACGGCCATGGATCGATAAGATTATTGAAGTCGATCTCAGTGCCGTGACATGGGTGGTGCGCCTGATCAAGAACTATCCGCCGATCCGCCGGCGGGCCGATCTTGAGGCGTTGTTGGCCGAGTTCGCCCGCGTGTTGGTGCAAGAATTGGATTATGTCCAAGAGGCGCGCTCGGCGGCGATCTTCCGCCAGAACTTCGCCAACCATCCCGGCATCTATATCCCTGAACCGATCTTCGAGCTGACCACGCGCCGCGTGTTAGTGATGGAGCGGATCAGCGGGATTAAGATCACCGATTTGCATACGCTCGATCAACTGGGGGTCAGCCGGCTCGAACTAGCTGCCCGGCTCAATAACTGCTACCTGAAACAGTTCTTTATTGACGGCTTCTTCCACGCCGATCCCCACCCCGGCAATCTGTTTGTCCGGGTCGAGACCGGCCTTGCCGCCACCAGACCGGCCCCGCCGCCAATGCCAACCAGCACAAATGGTCACGTGACCATCGATACGCTCGAATCCCAGTTGCCAATCGATTATGCGCCTGATGAAACGCCAACCGGCACCCCCTTCACGCTCATTTTCGTTGATTTTGGTATGGTGGGCCGGTTGCCGCCAGAGACGATGGAGATAATGCGGCAAGGGGTGCTTGGGTTAGCAACCAATGACGCCGACCGCATTCTCAATTGTCTCGAACAACTGAATATGATTTTACCCGGCGCCGACCGTCGTCAGATTAAGGCGGCTATCGAGACGATGTTGCGCTACTCGTTTAACCGCACGGTGCGCGAGTTGACCAATCTCGATGTCGAGGCGATTATGGCCGAGACGAAGGATCTGATTTACGATCTGCCGTTCCAGATCCCGCAAGATTTGCTCTATCTAGGGCGGGCGCTGAGTATGGTGGCGGGGTTGGCGACCGAAATCTACCCTGACATCAACCTCTTCCAAGAATTACGCCCGTTTGCGCGAGCGATGCTGGCCCAAGAACAGCGCAATGGCAATTGGTTCGAGAAGTTCCAACAAGAGTTCGCCGAAATCGGCCAGATTTTGATCGGTCTGCCTCGCCAAATGGATGCGTACTACCGGGCTGCTAATCGCGGCGAGTTACAAACCCGCTCGGATCTGAGCCGGCTCGAACGCAGTATGAAACGGGTGGAGCGGGCCACCGACCGGTTGATGGGTGGGATGCTGGCGACTGGTCTGTTCCTCGGCGGAGTGCAATTACGTACCCGCGGCCTCGAACGTGAAGCGAGCCGGGCATGGTGGGCGGCGGCAGCGGCGATTCTGTGGGCGCTGTGGCCGCGCAATGAGCGATGGTAATGCATCGGCTATCCTATGGCGTAATGGGACATAGATAAACACGGATTGAGACGGATGTTCACGGATGCAGCCAACCGTGCCAATCCGTTTTTACCCGTGTGTGTTCGTGTCCTATTACATAAAGATACATTCCACATGAACAACGACATCCGCTTTCCAGCCAATTTCTTATGGGGCGCAACAACCGCTGCGTATCAGATTGAAGGGGCGTGGAACGAAGACGGTAAGGGCGAGAGTATCTGGGATCGCTTCGTGCGGCGGCCCGGCGTCATTATTGATGGCAGCACTGGTGATGTCGCCTGCGATCACTATCACCGCTACGTAGAGGATCTCGACCACATGGCGGCGTTGGGACTGAAGGCGTACCGCTTCAGCATCGCATGGCCGCGCATCTTTCCCACTGGCTCCGGCCAACCCAATCAGCGCGGGCTTGATTTTTACCGGCGCTTGATCGACGGCCTACACCAGCGCAATATCGCACCGGTTGCTACCCTCTACCATTGGGATTTACCGCAGGCGCTAGAGGATCGCGGCGGCTGGACGAATCGCGACACGGCGTTGCGTTTCGCCGAATACGCCGATTATCTCTTTCGCCGGATCGGGGGCGAGGTCGCGCTGTGGGCCACCCACAACGAACCGTTTATTCAGGCGTTCTACGGTTACGGCAACGGTGAAAACGCGCCGGGCAAGCGCTCGCCATGGCAGGTGCTCAAGGTCGTGCATCACCTCTTGCTCTCGCATGGGTTAGCGGTAAGCGCCTTCCGTGCCACCAAACCGCAACCGGCCCGCACCGATCTGCCGCCGTCTCAGATCGGTATCGTCATGATGATTTGGCCTCATTACCCGGCCAGCGATCACCCTGCCGACCGCAAAGCTGCCCAACGGATCGACGGGGTGATGAACCGGCTCTTCCTCGAACCACTATTCCGCCGGCGCTACCCCGCCGATCTGGTAGCACACTTTGCTCGCCGGCTCATCTTCGCGCCGGTCAAGCCCGGTGATATGGAGATTATCGGCCAGCCAATCGATTTTCTCGGCATTAACACCTATACCCGCCTGTTTCACGCCTTTAACTGGCGTGAACCGTTTTTGCTGACCAAGCAGGTACCAGGGCCGTTGCCCAAGACGGCGATGGGGTGGGAGATCTATCCCGACTGTATTATCGAGGCCTTGCAAAAGGCGCGTGAGTATACCTCCATCCCGCTCTACATCACCGAGAACGGGGCGGCGTTCGATGATCCGCCACCCGACCCGGCTGATCAGGTGGTTGAAGACCCTGATCGCGTCGCTTACCTTCGTTCCCACATTGAGGCATGCCGGCGCGCGCTCGCTGCCGGCTGCGATCTGCGCGGCTATTTTGTCTGGACACTGATGGACAATTTCGAGTGGGCGAAAGGGCTGAGCAAGCGGTTTGGGATTATTTATACCGACTATGCCACTCAACGCCGGGTGTGGAAGCGCAGCGCGCACGTGTACCGCGACATTATCGCGCGCAATGGGTTGTGAAGCGTCGGTGCGCCATCATGCGCAATGATCAGCGGTATTTATTGGCCATTGGCCTGTTGACCACCGGCCTGACAGTGGGTTGGTTGTTTGCCACCATCGCTTATGCGGAACTCGGGTACGGCAGCTACCGGCTCGGGGTACCGTTGTTCGGCGATCTCACGCTGATCGGGTTGCTCAATAGTATGCCGGTGCTGGCCGGCGGAATCAGCGGGCCATTGGCGTGGCAAGCGGTGCGGCAGTGGGGCTCGCGTCCGGCGTTGCTGCTCGGTGGTTGGCTGCATAGCGCGGCATTGTTTGCGTTAGCACTGGCCCCGCTCAGCAGCGCCATCACCCCGGTAACAGCATGGATGTTGTTACTCGGTGTATCGCTGAGCGGGCCGGCCAGCGTGCTCTTTAATCTAGCCGGGCCGCCGCTGATGATGCAACTGAGCGGCGCCGATGGTCCTGACCGGCTCTTTGCCCGCAGCGCAGCTCTGAGCTTGATCATCGGCGGCATCGCTAATCTGCTCGCCGGCAGTTTGGCGACGGCGTGGCGGGTGGCGCTGGTCGAGAGCGATGCCATCGCGCCGTACCGGTTCAATGCCGCGCTCAGCGCAGCGATCGCCGCTCTCGCTGGGTTGCCGTTGGTGGGATTACGTCTCACGGCACAGCCATCACCAACGCCGGTGACGACGATTCGCCGCGAGATCAGTGACCTTTGGCGCACGCTCATCAAAGCGATCATCTTCGCGCCGGGGCCGCTGCTCATCTCACTCGGCGCGGCGCTGTTCATCCCCTACCTCGGACTCTTCTTTCACCAACGCTTCACCGCCACCGACGCCGCTATCGGGCTGTTGTTCGCGCTCATCAGCCTCGCCACTGGTCTGGCGACGCTCGCCGGGCCACGAATCGCAGCGCGGATTGGCCGCATGCAAGGCGTGGTACTAACGCAGGCGCTCGCTATTCCCTGCCTGATTGCGCTAGCCTTTGCGCCTACATTACCGGTAGCGACTTTGATCGCGATGCTGCGCGGCGCGCTGATGAATATGGCTACACCGCTGTTTGAAGCGCACGCGCTGGCACAGACCCCGCCTGAACACCACCCTACCGTGATCGGCCTCATCCGGGCCGCCGCGTCGGTGGGGTACATTGCCGGCCCCACCATCAGCGCCGAGCTCCAAAGCATTGCCGGCTTTACCCCGATCCTGCTTATCGCAGCACTATGCTACACGGTGGCCGTGATAGTCAATGCAACGCTCTTCATCTGGCACGCACCGTCTCCTCAGCACAATCCCACACCTTAGCCGAGCTGTACCAGGCTGCTCATTTGCCCGTATACACCAAGTAAAGGTATACTGGCAACAGAGTGTAGTCATTCAACGACTGAGAGAGTGCCATGCAACCACATGTATTTACACCACTGACCATCGGCAGCGTCACCCTACGCAACCGGATCGGTATGTCGCCGATGTGCCAATACAGCGCCATTGATGGCTTCCCAACCGATTGGCATCTGATGCATCTAGGAGCACGGGCAGCCGGCGGGGTCGGACTCATTATTCTCGAAGCCACAGCCGTTTCGCCCGAGGGACGGATTTCTCCGTTCGATTTGGGTATCTGGAGCGATGAACACATCGCTGCCCTCTCCCGCATAGTTAAGCTGATCGAGAGTCTCGGTGCGGTGGCCGGCATTCAATTAGCGCACGCCGGACGGAAAGCAAGTGTGAATCGCCCATGGGAAGGCGGCAAACCGATTGCGCCGGCAAACGGCGGCTGGCCGGTAGTCGGCCCGACGGCTGAACCGTTCGCGCCCGGCTACCCCACCCCGATCCCGCTCGATGCAGCCGGTATTGCCAAGGTCGTGGCCGATTTTGCCACCGCCACTAAACGCGCACGAGCCGCCGGTTTCCGCTGGATCGAGATCCACGCTGCCCATGGCTACCTCCTCCACAATTTCCTCTCGCCGCTTGGCAATGACCGCAACGACGAGTACGGCGGTGATCTCCGTGGGCGAGCACGTCTGCTCTGTGAAGTAACCGCCGCAGTGCGCGCAGAATGGCCGTCTGATCTCCCGCTTGCTGTTCGCCTCTCATGTAGTGACTGGACACCGGAAGGTTTAACCATCGCCGATACGGTAGAGGTAGCGCGTATGCTACGCGAACAGGGAGTTGATCTGATCGATTGCAGCTCCGGTGGGATTGCCCCCGGCATTCCTATCCCGGTCAGAGAGGGGTATCAAGTACCATTTGCAGCGCAGATCCGTCGCGAGGCCAACATCGCCACCGCTGCGGTCGGTCTGATCACCCGCGCCGAGCATGCCGACGCGATTATTCGCAATGGCGACGCCGATCTGGTACTGCTGGGTCGTGAACTGCTCCGCGACCCGCACTGGCCGTTGCGCGCGGCGCGGGCGCTCGGTCACGACCTCGCGCCGCCGCCGCAGTATTTGCGGGCGTGGTGAGGCAGCAGTTCTACGATGTGTGGCACGCATTACACGGTAAATCCGGCACCGGCTCGTGGCGGTTGTCGATCTGATGCATACTGTGGCAAGTCGGGCAGCCAACCCGGCTTGGTGAACCGCGGTGGCAATCGTTGCAGGTCGGGTTGAGCGGGTGTGGCATCTGTACCTGTTGCGGATGCAGGTTGTGGCAATTGACGCAACCGAGGTATTGTTCCAACCCGGCTTCGCTTGCCACCGGCGGCACCGACGTCGGTTCTGGTACGGTCGTCGGAGTGGGCGGCGACGTAGGGGTTGGCGCTGGCAGCGGGGTATCGGTGGGCAGCGCTAGTGGCGTTGCCGTCGGTGGCACACTGGTCGGAGTGCTCGTGAACGTCGGCGCCGGTGCGACGGTCGCCGAAGCCGTGGCCGTCACCCGCGGGGAAGGCGTGGCCGTGGCGCTGGGCAATGGCGACACAGTGGATGTTGCTGCTGTCGTGGGCGAGAGCGTTGGCGTTGCGGTTGCCGTGGGGAACAAAGTAGGCGACGCGGTTGGCGTGGCAGTGGGCGATAGGGTAACAGCGCCACCGGCGACTGCTACCGCTTGTTGTTGCAACAGAAAATCAACCAGCGCCGCAATCTGATCGTCCGGCAATAGATTGCCGTAATCGTCGCCAACCACCGCACGCACGATTCCCCCTTGATGGCCGGGTACGATAAACTCGTCATGCGCGCGGATCGACCGTTCGAGGTATTCCCGCGCACTCACACCGGGCATGCGTTCGCCGGCCCGCCGGCCCACCCCGGCCAAATTCGGTCCTATTCCCTCCCTCTCGCTCGCATCGAGGCTATGGCAGGTCATGCACGGTACGTCGCCAGCCAACGGTGCAAGTCCAAAGATATAAGATCGGCACCGCTAGCCTGTAATACCGGCGTCGGTGATGGTGAGATCGGTCGCTGCGACGTACAACCGGCCATCACACCGATAAGCATGCCGCCGGCCAGCAACGGTGTTATCCACGCCGGTACTTGAACCATGGTGGGCCCCCGTATACCGCCAATTGGGTCTTAGCACAATACCGTGCGGTGGCAACACTATCACCGCACGGCATTGCGATGCAATGCCCCTCCTACGTCCCGATCACACCGCTATCGAAGCGCTGCACCGTGATCACGCTGGGCCGCGGCAAGCCTTGCCGGTCGGGCCACGTGCTGCTTGGATTCTCGAAGGTACTGCCCTCACCAGGATGTTGAATAGCAAGGAAGAGCGTGCGGTTGTCGGGGGTAAACTCAGGCCCACACACTTCGCTCCCGGCCACCGACGAGAAAAACTGTTGCAAGTTACCACGCTGCGAACCGCTCACCGGCACAGCGAACAGACCATCGTTGAATTTGATTGCGCGCGGCGCGCCGTCGGTGGCAATCCATAGGTTGCCCTGACTGTCGAAGGCCACATTGTCGGGAGCGCCAATCGGCGAGACCTTGCTCTTGTCGAAGCCGGCGAAATAGGTGTCAGGCTGCGAGGGTAGCCCTGCCAAAATGAAAATCTCCCACCGAAACGTGGTTGCGGCATGATCGTCATTACGCTCAGTTAGCTCGATGATGTGGCCCCACGCATTGTTGGGACGCGGGTTAGCTGCATCGGTGCCGGGTTGCCCACTCGCGCCGCGGCGGGTGTTGTTGGTTAGCGCGATGTACACCTTCTTGTTGACCGGGTTGATCTCCACGTCCTCCGGGCGATCCATCTTGGTCGCACCCACGAGATCGGCGGCCAAGCGGGTGTTGATCAACACATCACCTTGCGAGCGGAAGCCATTTTCCGGTGTAAGTGGGCCTTGGCCGTACACCAGTGGTAACCACTCACCGGTCCCATCAGGATTAAACTTTGCCACGTACAAGACGCCATCATCGAGCAAATTCATATTTGCTTCGCGATTGCGTGGGTTGAATTTACCGTTGGTAACAAACTTGTAGACATACTCAAACTGTGCATCATCACCCTGATATCCAACCACCCGACCATCGCGCGCAACCACAAAGGTAGCTCCTTCATGGCGGAAGCGTCCCAGCGCTGTGCGCTTCACCACCGGTCGCAATGGATCATACGGATCGATTTCCACGCACCAGCCGAAACGGAAACCCTCATTCGGCTCTTTTGAAATATCAAATCGGCTGTGGAAGCGTTCCCACTTGCGCTCCGATTCAGCCGTCGGCATACCATAGCGGCGATGCACCGCATAGCGCGGGTCGTTGCGGTCAAGGCCATTGAGATTGGCGAAATACTGGTGGAAGTTCTCTTCACCGCTCACCACCGTACCCCACGGGGTCTTGCCGCCGGCACAGTTGTTAAGCGTGCCAAGAATCGCATCGGCACCGGGATCGGCGCTAGTCCGCATCCACGGATGATCGGCGGCAGGGCCACTCAGACGGGTCGCGCTAAAGCCGGTTACCCGTCGGTTGTAGCGGGAATTCCGTACATAGCTCCACGTCCCATCAGGTGCCCGCACCACCTCAACTACCGACATCCCATGGGCTGCAATCCCAACATCGACCTGATTACGAGTCGGGTTCTCAAAATCGTACTTCGGGAACATCAACTCTTCGTTGGTGTACTCGTGATTAACCACGAGCAGACCACGGTTCGAGTTGTTGGAGCCGTAGGGCAATGGCAAGAAACCAATAAAGTCGCAGTTATAGCCAAACTGCTTCACCTGCGCTTCCGGCGTCTGCAACCAGACATCGAAATCGGGTGCATCGGCACTCAACGGCTCGCCCCAGCGAATGAGGGTGCGCGCATAATATCCTTCCGGTACAACTACGTCATCAAAGTTCGGGTCGGTAGGCTTCACCGCTTTGAACTTCAAGCCAGGATTCGCAGCCAACGCCTCCTCGACAGCCGATAGACTCGAACCGATCAAGACGAGCGAACCACCGATTGCCAACGTCTTGAGCATACCACGGCGCGAAATCCGCAGTGCCAACACCTCTTCCAGCGTCTGACCAATCCCAGCCTGCGAGCGGACAATCCATTTGTCTTTTTCGTCACGACCACCCATAGCGCCTCCTTAGATTAACACGTATGCAAACCGGGCAACATTGCGATGGGCATTGTTCCGGGCAGTCGTGATTATATGGATCGTCCATTAAATGAAGGTAATGGATCGTTGAAATGAAGATTAATCCAGGGTGATCATTGCATCACAACAACGCTCCCGGTATACCGGGAGCGTCAGCAACAGAAGCAAGACACAAACACTTTAACAACCAACGACCCGTGCCAACTCTGGCCTAAGCGCTGCATTTGCCGGATCAAGCTGAGCCATCACTCGTTGCACCATCCGTATATCGTAGGCCACCTGAAGATTACGCACCGAGTCGGGCATGAACAGACCATTGCCGTAACGATCAAAGCTATTAGCCAAGAACAGCCACATATCACTATCGAGCGTGGTATCAGGCGAAAGCCCATACCAACGCAGAAAACCGGCAATATGCGATGATGGACTCAGGTGCGGTAGCTGTGTACCACCGAAGATCATGCGGAGTCGGTCGCGGGCCACAACGACATCACGAACGGCATCGCGGATCATTGCCCGCTGCAAACCAACCGGCGGCGGCGGCAATTGGGGCGGCTGCCACCGGTAAGCGGTGACATTAACCTGATGGGCATGGGCCAATAGTTGCGCATCGCGCACCGACAACTGGTTCGGTTGGTGAAACGTGGCAACGAACAACACATTCGGCAGCGCGACTACCGGCCTAGCATCAACCGGCAACAGGTGCAGCCGTTCGTGCAAGTAGTGGAACAACTCATCGGGCGCTAAACCATCAAACAAGACGACGTAGAGCTTGCCGGCGCCTTGCGGCGCTTGCGCTTCGCTCAGCACCTCACTCAACTGGCTATCGCCGAAGCGGGTATGGAGATCACGGTAATAGTCACGCTGGCCGCTCTGCGCCGTCCACTGAGCTGAACCAATGCGGACAAACTGGCCGGGAGCATCGCCAACCAGTGCCGCGACCAAATGTTGCACCAATGCCGCCTTACCGGCCCCAGCCCTCCCGTTCAGCACCACGCACGGATAGGTCTTGAGCGACACATACATGGCAGTCAACAAGCGTGCTTCGGTCGGATCAGCCGCACCTTGCAACCGCCGGATCGTCTCTTGCTCCGCGCTCAGCGCCGGATCCTGCAATCTCACACTGGTCAGTGCTGGCGTCTGCCCGCTCGCGGGCAAGGCCAACTCCCAGCGGCCCCCTTTGGCCTCGCCGCGAGCGCCATTGCTTGCGGCATGGAAGTTGTAAGCAATCATAGTGGTTCACCCGAAACGAATATCCGACATATCGCCGACATTCAACTCTTGGCTGACACCGCTCACATGGGCTCGATCACCGATTAAGCTGCGGGTAATAATGACCGATTGGATCTGCGCACCGGCATTGATAATCGAGTCGCGCACAATCGCCTGCCGCACCACTGCGCCGTCGGCGATCGAGACATACGGCCCCACGACTGCCTCTTCGATCACTGCCGTCGGCGCAATATTAACCGGCGGAATGATCACTGCATTGGGGTACTCAGCGGCGCGATTATGGCCATGTTCGAGCAGATAACGATTGGTATCGAGCAGCGACTCAATCGTGCCGCAATCTCGCCAGACCCGCACCGTTTCGGCGCGCAGCTCTTCGCCGCGGTTGATCATCACTTGCAGCGCATCGGCCAAATAGAATTCCCCCTTGGTCTGGATATTGTTCTCCATGATGTAGTCGATCGCCGACATCAACCGGCTGGCTTCAGGCACATAATAGAACCCGGCCACGGCCAGATTGGAAATCGGCTCGCTCGGCTTCTCGACCAGCCGCACGATCCGACCTTTTTCGACGACCACCACGCCAAACCGGCGCGGATCATCGACCTCTTTGCAGTAAATGATGCCGTAGTCAGGATGCTCGTTGAGCCGTTCAATATCAAACTCAAGCAAGCCATCGCCAAACACGATCAAGAGCGGGCCGGTCAATTCACGGGCCAACGCGATCGCATCAGCTTGCCCACGCATCACCTTTTGCTCAAGAAAGCGCATCGGGTACGAATAATTGGCCCGCATAAACTCTTCGATCTGGTTGCCGAGATAGCCGACCACACAGATCAGCTCTTCAATCTGTAGGGGGGCCAAATAGTCAATAATATGCGCCAACACCGTCTTGCCAGCAACGCTGACCAGTGGCTTGGGGCGAACAAAGGTATGCGGACGCAAGCGTGTGCCTAAACCGGCGGTTAAGATCATGACGCGCATACCTTAGCTCCTTGAGCCACAGCCGCAGCTACTGCAACTGCATCCACCGCCGCTCGTCGTCGCAGCCGCCGCTGGCGCCGAAGCTTCGCCGCGGCTATGCGCGGCAAAGAGCGACAACCGGCGCTGAACATGCGTGCTCTGGCAAAAAGGACAGACAACAGACTGATCGGTAGCATGCATAGGCATTAGCCGCTCGAACTGACGCGCACAGTCCAAACAGCTATACTCGTACATCGGCATACGCTCACCTCGTAAACATCAGGGGAAAAGTAGGGGCGGACGCGGCCCAGCCGCATTATACCATGGCGTTTTGCCCGCTAGGATAACGGTTTACTTATCTTCACGATAACGTTACGCAAAGATTGAGTCACCTTCAGGCCGCGGCGGTGAACAACCACTCGCTTGCCCAGATGGTACGCCGGCTATCACCGCAATTCGGGCAATTCGATCGGGTCTTCACGTGGTTCACACACACCGCAAAACAAGGCGCGGGCCGTCACAATCGCTTTGTAACCGCCTTTGCGGTCAGCGTAGAGCGCCACGATATGCGGCATCTCTTGGGCATGATCGCGACAGACCGCGCGCCCGCAAAAGATGCATGTACCGTGAGCAGGCCGGTTGCAGTGCCAACAGTTCATGGTAATACTCCCTTGGCAAATGATGTGTTTTGCAACATTATCGCATAATTCGGTGCGAAAATGCTGGTAGATGATCTAACGTGACTGCCTAACGCGATCACAAGCAACCTGTGCTATGATAGTTGACTTGTAAAGTATTGGCACCGAGGTTGTGATGATTGCGGTTCTGATTGAAGTGCTCTTGCCAATTGCGGTGGTGGCGGCGGCGGGGTTTGCGTTACGCCGGGCTTTGCCGCTTGATCTCGTGACGCTCAACCGGCTGATGATTTACGGCCTAAGCCCGGCGCTGATTTTTGTCGCGTTGGTGCGGGCCGACTTAAGCGGACCAGACGCAGGGCGCATGCTCTTTTTCTCGGTAGGAGTGCTGGCACTGATGGCGCTGACGGTCTGGCTGTGCGCGTTGGCGTTGCGGCTGCGCGGCAAAGAGGTGACGGCGCTGTTGCTGACCAGTATGTTTATGAATTCGGGCAATTACGGCTTGCCGGCGTCGCGGTTTGCCTTTGGCGAGGCTGGCTTTACGTTAGGGGTGTTTTACTTTATCATGCAGTCCATCATGGCGCAGACGCTAGGGGTTGGGGTAGCGGCTGCCGGCGCGGCTGGCGGCGGTAAACAGGCATGGCGGCAGGTGTTCGACCGTCTCACTCATATGCCGCAGATTTACGCCGTAGCCGGCGCATTGGCGTTGCGTGGGATCGGGTTTCATCCGGCTGAAGCTACTGGCATTGCGCGCAGCGTATTTGAGGGGGTGGCGCTGCTCAGCGAGGCGGCGCTGCCGGTGATGCTGCTCATCCTCGGCGTGCAATTGGGGGCCGGCGCGCCGATTGTGCAACCGGCAATGGTCTCGTTTGCCACTGCAATCCGGCTGATTGTGTCACCGATCCTTGCTTTTGGCCTCGCCCGTTTGCTCGGTATGGACGGCATCGCGTTAGGGGTGGGGGTGATGATGGCCGGGATGCCGACTGCGGTGAATACGACCATTTTGGCGATTGAGTTTGATACGCGCCCGCAGTTGGTGGTGAGCACGGTGGTGGTGTCGTCGTTTGCGAGTTTGGTGACGTTGAGTGTGTTGTTGAGTTTGGTGCGGTAATAGCCGGGGCACGGCCCCCTGCGGGGCAGAGCGCGGCTCTGCCCGTACCGGTGATTGATGAGGAGAGCGGGAGGGGCGCAGCGCGCTGCGCCCGTACTGCTTAATCGTATGCCGCCAATCAATGTGCTGCTGCGAAATGTTAGCTTGGCCGGGCAAATCGGGCGGTATGCGATCGCCATCAGCGGCAAGCGCATCGTTTGGGTTGGCCCCGACCGCGATGCGTCGTCGTGGCAATCGACGGCGACGCGGATGATCGATGGCGGCGGGATGCTGGCCCTGCCCGGCTTGACCGACTGCCACTTCCATTTGCACAATGGCGCGCGCGCGTTGGGGGTGCTGCGGCTCGAAGATGCCCAGAGCATCGTCGATCTGCAAGCCCGGCTGGCAGTTTACGCCGCCACCAACCCGCATCTGCCGTGGCTGATCGGGCGCGGCTGGCGCTACCGGCTGTTTGCCAACGGCCTAACACCTGACCGGCGCTTGCTTGACGCGGTTGTGCCTGACCGGCCAGTCTTGCTGACTGCGTTCGATGGGCATACGGCATGGGCCAATACCGCTGCTTTGCAGATCGCGGGTATTTTAAACGGCGCTGAAACGGGTAATCCGTTGAGCACTGTGGTTCTGGGTGCAGATGGGTTGGCTAGCGGCGAGTTGCGTGAAGCGCCGGCGATGGATCTGGTGCGGCGTTGCATCCCGCCGCCAACCGAAGCCGAGCTGCGTGACTTGCTGCGTCGCGCGCTGCGCGAGCTGGCAGCGCTGGGGTTGACCAGCATCCACAACATGGACGGTGATGAAGCGCAGCGCACCCGCTACCGTGCATTGGCGGATACGGGCGAGTTAACCTTGCGCATCCGCTTGCCCCTCTCGGTGGCACCGGGGACTGATCCGGCCCAGATCACGGCATGGGCCGCCGATGCCCACCGCCATCCGCATCCCTTCGTGCAGACCGATGCGGTTAAACTGTTCGTTGATGGCGTAGTCGAAGCGAAGACGGCGTTGATGTTGGCACCCTACGCCGATGGCAGCGGTGAGTGTGGCACAGCAAATTACGATCCGGTTGAGTTTGTCGATCTGATCACCCACGCCGACGCTGCCGGTCTGCAAGTCTGCGTGCATGCAATTGGCGATGGCGGCGTGCGCCAAACGCTCAACGCCTTTGCCGCGGCACAACAGGCCAATGGCCGGCGTGATGCCCGCCACCGAGTCGAACACGTCGAGATCGTCGATCCGGCTGACTTGCCGCGTTTTGCGGCGTTGGGAGTGATCGCCTCGGTGCAACCCGTGCATGTCGATTTCGGGATGGATCAACAGAACCCGTGGTGGCGGCTGGTGGGGCCACAACGCCACCGCTACGGCTTCCCGTGGCGCGATTTATTACAGGCCGGCGCACCGATAGCACTCGGCAGCGATTGGCCGGTGGCCGATCCCAATCCGTTGCGCGGGATGCAAGTGGCCTGCACGCGGGGCAAGCTCGATCTTAGCCCGCTGGAAAGCGATTTTCCCGATCAGCGGCTGACACTTGCCGAAGCATTGGCCGGCTATACCACTTGGGCCGCCTACACCGGCTTCCGCGAGCGCGAATTGGGCCGGCTAGAGGCTGGTTATCTGGCTGACCTGATCGTGCTCGACCGTGACATCACCACCCGCCCGCCTGAACAGATCGCAGCGGCGCGAGTGATGGCGACAATGGTGGGAGGGCAGCTGGTGTTTGAGAGGTAATCCTACATCAAATACGTTAACACCTCTACCTCATCGCCGCTCTCAATTACCAGATTATCAGGCGGCAACCACTGAAACTCACCGCCGCGACGCAGACTCAATGGTAACTGGCCACCAACGCGCAGTTCGGCGACGGTCTTGCCGGCGCGCCGGTCGGTAATGATCTGACGGCGCACTACCAGCAATTGATCGCCGATATCAAAGGCCGCTTCGACATCAGGCAATAGGGCTGCCGCTACTAGACTCGGCGCGGCCAGCGCCGAAGTGCTAAAGGCGGTGCGAATCCCGAACAGATCGGCCAACCGGTCGGCCAGTACATCGCTAAAGACGCGCAGCACCAGATGCACATCGGGGTACATGCTGCGCACAGACAGCCCGATCTGCAAATTGAGCAGGTCGTCGCTGTAGAGAGCAGCGAGCGACATTGCCTGCTCGATGCCAGCTTCCCGCAACAGCTCTGGATCACGGGCATCGCCGCGCAACACGCGCACCCCTTGTGCAGTTAAGGCTTCGACATAGCGTTGCGGCGTTTCAACGTTGCAGATAACCGTGAGCGGCGGGCGCGGTTCGCGTCGGTTGAGCAAGCGCACCACCTGCGTGCCTACCTTGCCTAAACCGCAGACAATCAGGCCGCCACTTCGTTTCACAAGCCGCGGGCGATTGGCCCATTGCGCCGATTCCAGCGCGGGCAGCGGGCCAACCAGCGCGATCTCTTCGCTGGGCAAGATGGGTAAATGGGCATTGGGACCAGGCAAACGGCGCACGCCGAACCGGGATTCCAGATCGGCCACCGGCCCAATCAGCGGACTGTCATTGCTGACAGTGAGATAGGCCACCCCCAGCAAACCGGCGGGCAGATCGAGCACGTAGCGCACATTCGAGCTGAGCAAAGCCGCGGCGAAGGTTGGCGCGGCGAGGGCCGCCGGGCTAAAGGCCGAATTACGGCCAAAGGTACGCTCAATGCGCGCATCGAGGGCGCGGCTAAAGATGCGCTGCACCGTTGGCAATTCGGGCCGGATGCGGCGCGCGGCCAGCGCAATCTCCAAATTCTTCAGATCATCATCAATGGTAGCGATCAACCCCTGCGCCCGCTTGAGGCCGGCCCGCGCCAGCACCGCCGGATCACGGGCATCACCACGCACCACCGGCACCCCTAAACCGGTCAGCGTCGGGGTAAACTCGCAGTTCGGATCGAGCTCGATTGCCACTACCTCACGCCGGCAATCGAGCAATTGCAGCACGGCCCGGTAGCCAACTCTACCCAAACCACACACGATCATGTGACCGCGATAGGTAGCCGCCAGCGACTCTTGCCAACGATCAGGCCTCGCCCGTTTGTCAACCAGCAGCCGGCCCACATCAATGGCGCTTTGCAGCAAAAAGAAGAGACCGAGCAACGGGGTGAGAAAGAAGAGCGCCCGCCCGAACGGTTCATTGGGTAGATCGAGATCGGTTTGGAAAATGAGCAGCTTCAGCGTCTCAAACAGGGCAAAGGCGGCATCGGTTTCGTAGTCGAGACGCTCTGGCAAATAAAACCAACGCAAGTAGAGGGTGCAACTTGCTAACACCAACAACAGCGCGGTGATGGGGAACCATGCCTCCCGCACGATGCGCAGGTCGTCAATGATGTTGGCAAGCATCAGCCGCCAGAGCGCAAACCGACGCCGGCGCAGGCGGGTGAGGCGGATGTCTTGGGCCATAGGAACGGTGGTCTCTGATCAAACACGAAGGAGCAACGACAGTCACGTCTCACCGCGGCTCACGGCAATCATGCGATTGAGCCGTTCGAGCGCCCGCCCACTATCGATGCTGGCACGCGCCATCTTGACGCCGGTGGCCAAATCGGGCGCAAGGTCGCCGGCCACCAATGCTGCCGCAGCATTGAACAACACCACATCACGGCGCGGCCCCTGCTCTTCACCGCTGAGGATGGCGCGTACAATCGCCACGTTGTAAGCGACATCGCCGCCGCGTAACGCCTCGCGCGGCGCGCGCACCAAACCGACATCTTCCGGCGCAACCATCATTTGGCGCGGCGTATGCCCGGCCCTTACCTCGAAGATCAGGTTGGGGCCGGAAAGCGTCAATTCATCAACCCCGCCGTCGCCATGCACGACCAGCGCGTGGACGGTGTCGAGCCGGCTGAGAGCGTTAGCCAGCTTTTCGGCCAGCACCGCGCTCGCCACCCCCAACACTTGATAGCGGGCGCGGGCCGGGTTGGTCAACGGGCCAAGAATGTTGAACACGGTACGAATGCCGATCTCACGCCGCACCGGCCCGGCAAAGCGCATCGCCGGATGGAACTTGGGTGCGAACATAAAGCCAATGCCGGCATCGCGCAAGCAGCGCGACACCCCTTCGGCGTCCAGCTCGATCTGCACCCCCAGCCCTTCCAGCACATCGGCGCTACCGCACACGCTCGACATCGCCCGATTGCCATGCTTGGCTACCGTCAAGCCAGCGCCGGCAGCGACAAATGCGGCGGTGGTACTAATGTTAAACGTATGCGCACCATCGCCACCGGTACCGCAGGTGTCGATCACCGGCCCGTCAAAATAGACGTGCGTCGCCTTCTCGCGCATCACTGCTGCCATGCCGGCAATTTCGGCATCGGTCTCGCCCTTGATATGCAACGCGGTGAGGAACGCGCCGATCTGGGCCGGCGTCGCCGTCCCGCTCATAATCTCTTCCATCACGCTGGCCGCTTCGGCTTGGGTCAGATCGCGCCGCGCAACCACCGCGGCAATCGCCTCGCGAATGTTCATTGCATCCTCCTCAGAGATGCAGGAGACTCACCGCCATGCACCGTACCGCGACGCACTGCTTGCGCCTGTACTTGGGCGACGCACTGCCGTGCGTCTGTACTTATTGCGGTTGTATTGTAACGAGGCAGCGCGTTACGGTCAATGGCAAAGGGCCGCACGAGTGTGCGGCCCTGCCGAGGCTTATCCGCTCATTAGCATTCGCTATAGCCGCACGAATGGCACTTGCGGCAACCCTCTTCGTTCAGCAGCGTCACATTTTGGCATTCGGGACAGATTTCGCCTGACTCGATCGCGCCGTGACCCGGCTCAACGTGCAGATGCGTGACCGGCGCCGGCTTGGGCGCAGGCGGCTCGGCAGCACCGTTGCCGTATTCGCTGGCGAAGGCATACTCGCCGTTGTAATAGCCGTTGCCATTGCCATGCCCATGACCGTTCCCGTTGCCCTTCACGTAGTGATCGAGCAGCACCTTGCCGATTGCATCGGGCACCGAGCGCACCCGATCCGGGCCAAAGCCCGCCGAACGCGAACCGCCGATCCCGCGCAGTTGCTCGGCGATCAGCTTGACCGGCACGCCACAACGCAGCGCCAGCGAGATCAGCCGCCCGATCGCCTCGGTGAAAGCGGTGACATCACTACCGGCCCGGCCAATGATGGCAAAGACCTCGAACGGCTTGCCCTCCAGCTCGGTGACGAACAGGCGCAGCTTGCCGAGCGGCGTCACCACCGGGAAGGAGTGGCTGGGCAGGCCCTCGGCCGGCACCGGGCGCGGAGTGAGTTCCACCGGCGCTGCGGCGGCTGTCGGCTGCTCAGCCGGCTTGCTCTCGCTCTTGCCGGTCGAGCCGGTTGACAAAACCTGATTCGCCCGCGAGCCGTCGCGGTAGACTGTAATCCCCTTGCAGCCAAGGCGGAAGGCCAGCTCGTACGCTTCGCGCACCTGATCGGGCGTCGCTTCGTGGGGGAAGTTGATAGTCTTGGATAGGGCGCTATCGGTATGCTCCTGAAACGCTGCTTGCATGCGCACGTGCCATTCGGGCGCGATGTCGTGGGCCGTCACCCACACCCGTTGCACCTCGGCAGGCACTTCGGGGTGGTGGATGTGACCAGTATCGGCGATCCGCTCCATCAACTCGACACTGTACCAACCCTCACGCTTGGCTTGGACCACAAAGTCTTGGTTAATGTCAAGCATGCGGGTATCGGCTTGATAGCGCCAGAAGGCGATGGCAAACAGCGGCTCGATGCCTGACGAGCAGCCGGCAATGATGCTAATCGTACCAGTGGGAGCGACAGTAGTCACGTTGCAATTGCGCAAGAGGCGCTGGGGGCGGACACGCGAGCCATCGGGCCGGCGGGCGCAGGTTGCATCCGGTCCCCAGATGCTATACTCCCACTCGGGGAAGGGACCGCGATCGCGGGCCAACTGCTCGGACGCGACTTTGCTCTCTTCGTCGATAAAGCGCATCACCTGGCGCGCCAGCTCGATTGCCTCATGCGAATTGTAGGGGATACCTAACCGCACCAGCATATCGGCCCAACCCATCACTCCCAACCCGATCCGGCGGATGCGCTGGCTCAGTTGAGTAATCTGCTCAAGCGGGTAATGGTTAGCGTCGATCACATTGTCGAGGAAGCGGGTGCTCTCATGCACCACCTCGCACAGGTGCTCCCAATCGATCCGCTTGTCGGGGGTCACAAACTTGCCCAAATTGATCGAACCGAGGTTGCAGACATCGTAGGCCAGCAACGGTTGCTCGCCGCACGGATTGGTCGCTTCATACTCGCCGAGATGGGGCACCGGATTATACTCGTTGGCGCGGTCGATGAAGAACAGGCCGGGTTCGCCGGTGGCGTGGGCACACTGCACAATCAGGTCAAAGACCATGCGGGCACGGAGCCGCATCGGCTGGCCGGGTTGCACCAGCACTTCACCGGTTAGCGGATGCTTCAGCCCTTCGCGGGCAGCGATATGCACTTGGCCAGTGCGCGGATTGATCAGATCATACTCCTCGTCGCGATCGACCGCGCGCATAAAGGCATCGGTAATCGCCACCGAGATATTGAAATTGGTGATCTTGGTGGTATCAAGCTTGCAGGTAATAAACTCGAGAATATCGGGGTGATCGCAGCGCAAAATACCCATATTCGCACCGCGGCGGGTGCCACCCTGCTTAATCGCCTCGGTCGAATGGTTATAGACATCCATAAAGCTGACTGGGCCGCTAGCCACCCCCATCGTGCTACGCACCACATCGTTGCGCGGGCGGAGGCGCGAGAAGCTAAAGCCGGTACCGCCGCCGCTCTGATGGATCAGGGCCTGATGTTTAAGCGTCTCGTAAATGCTGTTGAGGTTATCTTCAATCGGCAACACAAAACAGGCGCTCAGTTGGCCAAGCGGGCGACCGGCGTTCATCAGAGTCGGGCTATTCGGCTCAAAATACCCCTGCGTCATGAGGTGGTAAAATCGCTCGGCCCGCTCTTCGACCTGTTCGGGCGAAGCGCCATAGCGAGCATCGACGGCGGCGATCGTCTCGGCCACCCGCCAAAACATCGTCTCTGGCGTCTCGATCACATCGCCGTGCTCGTTTTTGAGCAGGTAGCGCTTCTTCAACACCGTGCGGGCGATATCGGTCAAATCGGCAGGGGCAAGCTCTCGTTTCATCATTGCTAGAATGCTCCTCTGTTGGACAAACCGTCGGCACGCGGAGAAACCGGGATAGCACACCCAAAAGTGTAAATAATTATTTTCACTTTCATCACGACGCGGAAAACCTGCACTAGAGGCAGATACTACATCTAGTGTGTACGATGAGTGGTAGGGTGCATATCTTGGTGTTCTCGCACGCGCCGATAGTGTAGCACAGCGCTTGGGATTGTGTCAAGCGGGGAAATGGTTACAAAACCATTTACAAGTTAACAATAATACAGCAACGCTTTGTCCGCGTGCCAGCAAATCTGGTATCATATCGGCAAGATCTCCGTGCGAAGGGACATGCCTATGGCGACACTTGCTGCATCGAATGCTGAAACCGCGGTGGCCGGACTGCGCACCAGTTTTCGCCGCGCTGGTCAAGGCACGCCGTTGCTATTACTGCACGGTTGGGGTGGTTCATCACGGCTGTGGCACTACACCCTACGCGATCTGGCCGATCGCTACACCCTGATCGCGCCCGATCTCCCCGGTTTCGGCTCGTCGCCGCCGTTGACCGGCAGGCTTTCGCTTGAGCGACTGGCCGATTGGGTGATCGCGTTTGCCGACTCGCTAGGGATCGAGCGGTTTGCAATCAACGGCCACTCGCTCTGCGCGGCGGTCGCCGTGCATGTGGCCGCCCGTTACCCTGACCGGGTGACGCACCTCGTCCTGACCAGCTTCAGTACCTTCCGCGACGAACGCGAACGGCGGGTGGTGGCTTCGATTCACCACCTGATGGCGCTGTGGCTAGCGCTGCGCCGCCCATGGATGCTCGACGTACAGCCGATTATGCGGCTGGTCGGCAATCGCTTCTTCTACCGGCTCCCCGCCGATCATGGCATCTTGCGCGAGACGTTTGCCGATTTTCTCGCTATGGAGCAACGCACGGCACTCGAAACGGCGCGCGGCGCCGGCAGCCCGACGATCAGCGGCGCGATGGCCGCCGTGCGCGCACCGAGCTTGATAATCGCCTGCCGCCACGACCAGATTATGCCGCCGCCGGGAGCACCGGTGGCCGCCTCACGCATTCCGCGCTGCCGGCTGGTCTGGATCGAGCAGTGCGGCCACCTCCCCATGCTCGAACGCCCACAGGAGTATCACGCTATTCTAACCGAGTTTCTTGAGGAATCACCCGCATGACGACCGATGTTGCCGCTTATCGCGCCGAGTTTCCGATCACCGAACGCTACGCCTTCCTCAGCCACGCCGCTGTCTCGCCGCTGAGCCGGCGGGTACAGGCTGCCGTGCAAGCCTACCTCGACCACGCCGCCCGCGAGCCGTTTCTGGCCGTCTTTCCGCAGGTGATGGCCCAGTTTGCCGATCTCAAGCAGCGGCTGGCCCGTCTGATCAACGCTACCTCGCCGGATGAGATTGTGCTTATGCCGAACACTGCTGCCGGTATTAATACTGCGGCAGTTAGTTTGCCATTACGCCCCGGTGACAATGTGCTGGTACTCGATGGTGATTATCCGGCCAACGTCTATCCGTGGCAGCAGTTGGCATATCGCGGCGTACTGACCAAAGTCGTGCCGCAACACAATGGTGGGCTTGATCTTGAATTACTCATGCGCCGGATCGATCACCGTACCCGCGTGATCGCCCTCAGTACGGCGATGTTTGCCACCGGCTTTCGCAATGATCTGGCCGCGGTGGGCCAGATTTGCCGCGAACGCGGGATCTATTTCGTGGTGGATGCGATCCAGACCCTCGGCGCATTTCCGGTTGATGTGCAGGCATGGCACGTCGATATGTTAGCCTGCGGTTCGCAGAAGTGGTTGCTGTCAACGCCGGGCAGTGGGTTTCTTTACGTGCGACGCGAGTTGATCCGCGATCTTGTGCCGGGAGCTTACGTTGGCGCGGCCAGTAGTGTGAGCGGGCAGAATTATCTCGACTACAATCTGACCCTGCCCGAAACCGCCGAGCGGTTTACGCTTGGTACGCCGAATGTGGCCAATAATCTCGCGCTGTTGGCGGCAGTAACGATGCTGCAAGAGGTGGGGATCGAGCGGATTGAGCGCCAGATTAACACGCTGGTAGCGGCGCTGATCGACGATCTGCGCGAGCGTGGCTACCGACTGGCCGCCGATACCGCCCCCGAACACCGTAGCGGGATTGTGGTGGCGCTGGTCGAGAATCCTAACGCCGTCTCCCACCGGCTCAACGAGGCGGGGATTGTGGTGACGCCGCGCGGCGCTGGCGTGCGCATTGCGCCCCACTTCTACAATACCCTCGACGAAGTGCTGCGGGTGGGAGATGCGCTCGACGCCGCTACCAAGTGACAGGCGTAAAGGGGCAAAGACGCAGCGGGTATAACGCAAAGACGCAAAAGACGCTAAGATGTTGTTGTGATAGCCGCTAGCCCGCTTTTGCCATTTTCCAAAAAACCTTAGCGTCCTTTGCGTTCTTCGCACCTGTGCGTTTATCGTCCCTTGCACCTTTTCTTCTATCCGATGGCGTGCAACCGGTCGAGGATGGTCTGTGCGCTCCGCTGCCACGGCCACTCACGAGCCCGGATAGCGGCTTGCGCACCGAGCGCGCGGGCCTCGTCGCGCTGGCGATGCACCCGCCGCAACAACTCCACCAGCGCATCAACGTCTGGCTCGGCCCACTGCGCACCAGCGTAAGGAATGCTAGCGGCGCCGGTCGGCGTCAAGCTGCGGATCGGCAACGGATAGCCGCACGTCTCGTCAAGAAACGCGGTCGGGCCACTCCACGCGGTGGCAATCACCGGTACCCCGCACGCCATCGCCTCAAGCACCGGCATACCCCATCCCTCGCCGCGGCTAGGCAAGACCAAACAATCGGCGCTGCGGTACAGTTCGGCCATACGCACCGGGCTAAAAGTCTGGTTGTAGAGCACTGCCACCGGCGGGGCCTGATCGCCGAGCGCTGCCGCCAGCTCGCGCAGCGGGTTGCCGGGGGCGCGATAGTCGATCTTCAACACCAACACTACCGGATCGTGCGGTTGAAATGCGGCCCGGTAGGCCGCCACCAGCACATCCCAGCCCTTGCGTTTACTCCACTCGAAAACCGAGAGAAAGACGGTGCGATCGGCCAGATCGCGGCGCGCCGGGCCGGGAGCAAAAACCGTCAGATCCACTCCGAGCGGTACGACATAAACCGGCTTTACCACACCGCTAGCCATAAACACCTCCCGCCCCCACGCGGTTGGTGTCCAGACCTCATCCATGAAGTTAGCCTGTTCAACCCAAGAGGCGGGCAGGCGGTCAGTTTCGAGCATCGTAAAACCGATCCGATACGCACCGCTATTCTTGCAAAACAGGTCGCCACGGCCATACACCACCTGCGGCACGTCGAGCCGGATGGGCAACTGTTGCAGCGAGCGGATATGCGGCGGGATGACGCCGTATATATGCTCGACGACATCGACATCGAACAAGTAGAGCGGGCGCACCGGTAAACCGGCATCGGTCAGCGCAGCCACAATCGCTTGTGACGAGCTGCTATAGCCGGTCGGCGAAGCGAAGGTTGAATGCCAAACAAGGTGCGGATGCATAAGATAAAGATGGCAAGGGACATAGCGCCGCTATGCCCATACAGCATGCGAGCGCAGGTTATTCTTCCAGCGCGGCCAAGCGTTCGGCCAGCGCCTGCCGGGCCGCCCGTTCAGTGTCGAGATGAGCAATCAAGCTTTCGACAATACGAGTCAGCGTGGCGAGCGTTTCATAAATCCGGGCTAACTCTGGCCCTGCCAGCCCCCACGCCAACCGGCGGTGCAAGCGAACCGGCGGTGAATCGGCCAGCGGCGTCATTGCCCATAGCGCACGCAAGGCATTCACTTGCTCGGCCAGATACGCATCGCGGGCCAGCAACTCGCTCAGAACAGCCAATTGGCTATGGTCAACCACCGGGTTGCTCAACCCACGCGCAACCGCCGCCGCAAGCGGCTCGTCGTCGCGTGGATTGACGATGATCGGGCTATGAGAAGTCATTGTAGGATACTCCTATGAACGTGCGGTAGTGTACAACCGCACGCCATCCCTACGGGATCAGGCGCTACGCCAAACGGTAAGCATACGGCTGTTAGACTACCGCACTCCATACCTGTGGGATAAGGCACTACGCCAAGCATTAGCGGAACAAATGCAGGTTATCGCGGATCCAGCCCACCATGCGCTCAATGCCCTCGTCGACCGAAACACGCGGTTCCCAGCCCAATTCCTGCTTGGCCAGCGCAATATCACTGATATAGACCGGTTGATCACCGGGTCGCCAATCGCCGTAATGCACCTCAATCACGCGCCCAACCAACCGGCTCAGGAGCGGGCCAAATTCAGCCCAAATCGACAAGGCATTCTGTGGCCCACCACCAATATTGTAAATCCGCCCACTCACGCGATCGATCCGGTCAAGAGCCGCCATATACGCTGCGATCAGATCATCAACGTAGAGCATATCGCGTACCTGCTTACCATCACCGTAGATCGTAATCGGGCGATGAAGCAAGGCGGCAATCGCGAAGTGCGCTGCCCATCCCTGATCTTCTACACCAAACTGACGCGGGCCATAGATACACGACTGGCGAAAGACGACCGTCCTGAGACCATAAATCCGGGCATAATCACGCACATACTGGTCGGCGGCGCCTTTGCTACAGCCATACGGCGAATGAAAATCGAGCAACTGATGCTCAGGTACGCCGTTTGGCAGATCACGATAGCGATACCGCGTTTCCTCTTCCACCACTTCAACTGTCTCCATACCACCGTAGACCTTATTGGTAGAAGAGAAGAAGACAATCGGCGGTTCAGGTGCAAGGCGAGCCGCTTCGAGAATATTCAGCGTACCGAGCGCATTAATCTCGAAATCGCTGCGCGGATCTTTCACCGAAGTGGTGACAGCGACTTGACCGGCAAGATGGTACACCACCTGATGGCCGGGAATAACTGCCTGCATCGCAGCGGCGTCACGAATATCGGCCTGCACAAAACGCAGCCGGCCGCCATACCGCTCTTGCAGCCATGCCAGATTGAGCGGAGTGCGCGGACGGCTCAGGTTATCAACAATTGTCACAGTTTCGCCTTGGCGCAGCAAGTAATCGGCCAGATTACAACCGATAAACCCGGCGCCGCCGGTGATAAGATGGGTCATGGATCCTCTACCTCTTGCATCAATCAAAAGCTCTTCCGGCCAATTATAGCATAGTGAACAACACGGCAAACGCCGGCGGCCCTGAATCGGCGCACCGGCGTTCGCTTGACGACAGGAGCACGCAACTAACGGGCAATGTACGAGATCAGTGTACGATACACCGCCGTAACTTTTCGTACCGTAACGTTCATTGTGACTGCCGGCAAACTAGGCGCACTGACAGTCAACGTAACAGGGTAAACACCGTTCGCAACGTTGGCCGCATTCACCGTAATCACGACCCGGCTTGGCGTGGTGCCGCTCACCGTTGGGCTGCTTAGCGTGGCCGAGATAATATTCTGGCTATCGCCGCTTTCGCTCAAACTAAGATTGAGCGACGAACCATCGCGCGAGCTCAACGTGATTTCATAGGTCTCCGGCATCGAACCATCGGTAAGCACAAACAGCTCAGTTATTGCCGCCTGTAAACCGGGAACGTTGAGGACACCAGCATTCGTAGCCGACTGGCGGAATTGTGGCCACGATGCACTATAAGACGGAGTCGTCTGGTAGCCGGGTGGCGGAGTTTGGGCCGGAAAGACTGTAGCAAGATTCGTCCACGCATAGAGATGGGCCGTAACCGGCGGCGCCGCGCTAGGGCCATTGACAAATTGATGACCGCCGCCGATCACGACATCCAGCACCCCATCATCATTGATATCACCAACCGCCGGTGTCGATTTTACGGTATACCATGCATAGAGCGATGGCTGAGAGCCACAGGCTGGAGAGAGATAACAAGTCATCTGCTGGCCGTCGTAACCGCGTAAGATGACCACACTCCAGAAATTCGCCGTCAACACATCAACAATCCCATCACCATTGATATCAGCGATCACTGGTGACTGCAAATTGCCGCCGCTCGGATCGTTGAAGCGCACATTCGGATCAGTACTCCAATTGGCGCTGTACGGAATCGTGCGCCATTTCGGCGTGGAGTTGTCAGGATCCCATGCGATGGTCTCGCTATGAGGAATGCCATTATCGCCTGCCCACCCCACATTCACGACGATCTCCAGCTTCCCATCACCATCAATATCACCGAGCGCTGGCGATGACTCGACGCATTCGGGAGCATTGAGCGTTTGTAACACTGCGCCATCGCTCAAGCGAAAGATTTTAACCCAACGCCCCTGCTTCGTGACCGGAGTGTTTATATTGCTAACCGGCAACCAACAACTCGAACCGATCACCAATTCGCTGCCGGGATTGCTGGCTAACACATCCCCAATTGCCGGCGACGAATAGAGCGCCTGATCGACGTAGGTGCGCCATATAAAACCGGTTTGGAATTCGATCCGTTTGGGGGTGCGCGGGGCAGTGTCAAAGGCGTGCAGAAAACCACCGTCTTGGGTCGGCGGTACCAAGACAGGATTAGCGGTAATATCGGTCGCTGCCAACAGCTCAAGCTCAGGATCGTTGTCAATATTGTAGAAAATCGGCGTTGACCAGATGGTATCAGCAGCATGGTAATACCAGCGTACCGTATAGGTGGTGCTGGTAACGGCACTGAGCAGGTAGAGGTTGCGATCAAAGCCGCCAAAGGCTATCTCCAGCTTGCCATCGCCATCGGTATCGGCTAATGCAATTGAAGCGGCTACACCATACATATCTTCGGCTGGATATCCCTGCTGCTGTTGCCATTGGCGGAGACTAAACCGCCAAGCAATAGTACCGGTCTGCCCATTAATTGCTACAATACCACCATCACAGTCCGATGGCAAAATCGTTCCATAGCCAACGACAATATACGGTACTCCATCACCAAGCAATGTGCCAACAACCGGACTACTGTTCCCAACATAATCATCGTTTGCGGGTGAGCAGGATGCTGGTAGCAACTGTATTGGCGGCCAGAGCTGCGCTCCATTATACCGACGAGCGTGCAAGAAACCATCTCCCGTCACTACGGCTACTTCTTTGTGATTGGCTGTATTCCCGTCAATCTCAGCAATCACCGGTGAACTACGAATAATCGGTGCATTACCGAGATTGATCCCATGGCGGGCGATGGTATCCACACCGGTGCCATACGAGATCGGATGAGTCCAACCTGGCAGCGGTGGTGGTTGATCGGCGTAGCCGGCTTGTGCAGTTGGAGATGGGATCACGGTGGCAAGTATCAACAGCGTCCCTATCATCAGGATGGACAGGGTAGTAGAAGTAGAGCGCTGCATAGAACAACTCCCCGCTGTAACGATACATTCACTGCCACCAGCATAGCAAATGTATCGAACAACCACATAACCAGACAAGGGTGCTAGGAGCGACTCAATCCCTCCCGCTAGAATAATCAACGCCGTTGCCGGTGCAATTAGTGCAACCAGCGACGGCTCGTTTATCACACATGCAATGGGAACAAGACCCATTTACGATGCATTCTGTTTCTTAATGGCCATTTGATCACGCAACAGGGCCAATTCGCGCTCAAGCCGGCGCTGCTCGTGGCGAGTATAGGCGAGCAGATCGAGTAATTCAGCGACGAGTTGCATCACCGCGTGCTGCTCGTACTGATGGCCGTTAACCGGCGGTAGCGCTGCAGAAGGATGCGGCTGATGACGCAACCGATCCACCCATCGGCGGGCACGGGCCATAACTGGCGCCGGTTCGTGTTCGTTGGCTAACCCACCATAACTATTCGCCAGTGCAGCCAACCGGCCCTGCACCTGCTCGAACAGTTGCCAACCAGTGCTCTGATGGCAGAGATGCTGGATCAACCCGATGAGATGCGCTTCAAAGCGCGCAGAGGTAAAATCGAGTGCACGCCGAATACCACGCTGGGCCAACTCGCTTATGAGTAGTCTCGGCTGTAAGAAGGAAGCGAGTGCTGCAATCATTTTATCAACGAGCGTATTCCAGCCAAAATGAGCTTGCACATACGTGCGGCCCCGTTCTCCAAGCACCGCGCCACGTTGAGGATCAGCGAGTAGATCATCGAGAGCAGCACTAAAACTAGCCACGCTATCACAACTATAACCGCCGCCACTTCGTTGAACATGCTCGCGAGTTACGGCGCAGTCAGCATGCACGATAACCGGACGACCTTGCTGCCATGATTCCATCATCACGAGCGAGAAACTCTCGTTGCGCGACAGCTGGCAGAGGGCAAGGGCCGCTGCATACGCATCAGCCAGTTCTTGTCGATCGACCACCATGCCTATATGCACAATATCTGACCGAGCAGGTATTGGTATCTCACCTTTTCCTGCTAGCACCAACTTCAAATCGCTTTCAGGATGAGTAGTCTTGTAGGTTATAAACCACTCGATAAGCAATGGCACATTCTTGGCTTCTTCTAGGCGCCCGCTGTAAAGCAAGAACGGCGACCGCACACCGGTACGTTCTCGAAAACGCACTGGATCCCCTCGTAATGGCTGATCAGGGAAGCCATACCCTAACACTGTTGAAAAGGGATTAGCCAAACTTAGCTTCTCGCGCGCCAATCGTTCTTCAGCAGGCGTATTGAAGAAAATCCCGCGCGCCTCTTCCAGCATCTCGCGGAACATAGCAAATTTTGCCGCAGGCTCATCGTGTAGACATGGGATATGAAAAGCGCGATCGCCGGCCTGTTTCGCGGCGTAATACGTAGTACCAAACAGATACGGGGTGAAGATAAAGGCGGCATACTCGTCGCGGTGACGGGCAATATACTCCTCGAGCGCCCGGCTCCGCAGGTTATGCTGCATAAACCGCTCTTCATCACGGCGGGTGATCTCCTCACCCCGCGCAGCTTTCATCTGCACCTCATGAAAGCCGCTCGGATCAATCGGATCAGCCGCAAATCGACGGACAGTGACGCCATTGATAGCTTCTACTTCCGGTAAAGGAGCAGTGCGCCAACCGACCAAATCAATTGCATTCGTGGTGAGCACCTCGACCACAAACCCGCGAGCTACCAATTGCTCGGCCCACGACTGTGCGCCGCGCTCGGCGCCGCCTAACACATCACGCCCATACCGTGGCGTCACGAAGGCTATCGGACAGTTGCGCAGGAGGTGTTGGGCTTGGGCGCTATCGAGTGGATCAGGCGACGGCTCTTCATCCGCAGCGAGCACACGCAGCACCTGCCGCGCCAACTCCTCGTGATCATCCGGGGTAAAGAGGAGGCCGGCATCACCGACGGTGCTAGGCAATGCCGTAGCCGCCGCCGCCACCACCGGTTTGCCTAGCGCCATCGCCTCAATGACTGGCATACAAAAGCCTTCATGGATGCTCGCTATCACAAAGACATCGCACAACTGGTAGAAGGCGCCGATCTGATCACGATTTTGAGCGCCGGTAAAGATCACGGCATCGGCCACCCCTAACTCTTCCGCGCGCGCCTTTGTTTCCGCGACATACTCCGCGTAAGCGTGACCGGTTTCACCCACTAGCAACAATACCGTGTTAGGGTACTGCGCGCGGATCAATGGCAGCGCTTCCACAAGGATATTAATTCGCTTATTGCGCGCCATACGACCCACATACAACAACACCCGTTTCCCGGCCAAACCGTATTGCTGTTGCAACTGGGGATCGGGTGGCCCAGCATACGCTGCATCACGAGTGACCGGATACGGTAAGACACTAGTACGGCTTGGCGCGATCAGACCGGTCGCCACCAGCTCATCGACCATGTATTGGCTGTGAGCCACAGCATAATCGGCGAACTGAACGAGATGCATATTAGCTAAACCACGCGCTACATCTTCGTACCCCGGCTGCCCAACCCCCCAAATCTGCGGCGGGGTGACACCGTGATAATCAAACAGCACTGGCGCCGGTGCAATCCGGATCAGTTCGACAAGATCGTAATAGGTCGAATAGTTTACAATAATAGCAGCCGAGCGACAAAAATGCTCAGCGAATGGCCGACTATGGTCAGTAGGATTGATAATCTCATCAGGCCGCACAACCACCATAAACCGGCGCAACGCACGTGGTAATCGTTCATCAACAAAGCTCGTCAATAACAACGGCTGAAACCCAGCTTCCGCCAATGCCTGCACCTGCGCCGCTACATGGGTTCCTACCGCATCATTTGCTAAACAATTGCCGTTGATAATGGTAATCCGTGGATTGCGCGGCGGCCCAACCGTAATTGGTGAACAAAATGGTGCAACGCCTCTCTCGTGAAACCAAGCGATCATGTGTTCAACCAGCTCTATAGTGAACACATACTCACCCGCCACGACTGGCGCTGTCACTCGCAACTCGATAGTGATAGTATCACCGGACGGTACCGGTCGTGGTAGTGATTGCCACGGCAACTCTTGCACAACGATCCCATCAAGGGTTTTCCAACGCACGACCAGCATGACCGGATAGCCAGTCGCCAACCATGGAGTCAGGCCGGTATTGCGCAACTGCAACGCGATCAAAAGCGGTTCATTTTCGACCAGCCGTGCTGGCAATGGATCGACTAAGGTGTATTCAACCCCGTAGAGTGCTTGTGATTTCATAAGATGTCTATGAATGGTTAAACATCCAATCAGCACGCCGGTGCGCGTTCTGCCAAAACGCACGGGCTTGCGCCCGCTGCAGGCATCGCATGAACTCAATCAACTGAGCTTCATCCGCTGGTTGAAAGGTAGGATCAAGCTGCCGTCGCGCCGCCAAGATCTCACGTAGATGCAATAATGTCTCTGCATAGGCCCACCGTAACGCGCGCCCCTCTACTGGCCACAACGCGTGGCGCTCAGCATGGGCGCACTCGGCGGGAAAGAACGACTCAAAGAGATCAGACAGGGTATAATGCTTCAGGACAAAGCGTAAGCGACCGCGATTATAGTAGCTGCTACGTTGCAACTCATCACGCAGTGACAGCGATTCATGATGCACAAGAGTCGCTGCCGGGTTGTAGACGATTTTCCAGCCAGCCCACCGTAACCGAGCACAGAGATCAATATCCTCAAAGTACGCCGGTACGAAGCCTTCATCGAACGTTTGCACCGCATCAAGCACTTTGGAGCGCAGCGCAATCGCAGCTCCTGTTACAAATTCACATTCTTGCAATTGATCGTACTGACCGGTATCTGGTTCATGCCAGCCAATGTGCTGAACCACGGCCCGCGGCCATTCCAGCCTCACGCCAGCATGTTGGATCGTTCCATCAGGATAGCGAATTTTGGCGCCAACTGCCGCCACTTGTTCGTCGGCAGCCAACGGCGCAACCAACTGCTCGATACAAGTAGGATCAAGCACGGTATCCTGATTGAGCAAAATGACAGCATCAGGCGGCGACGACTCAGCGAGCACGGTGCGGATCCCGATATTCATCCCGCCCGCAAAACCGAGATTACGTTCATTGCGAATGAGCCGCACATCGGGATAGCGCTGAGTAATTTGGGCTATCGTATCATCTCGTGAGGCGTTGTCAACAACGACAATCTCTACCGGCATTGATTGCTGATGTAACGACTCAAGGCAAGCTAAGGTAGCTGCTGCTGCATTCCAACTCAAAACAATGGCAACAACTCTCATATCATTGCTATTCTTGCTGAGGCGGCAGCGTTGGAACACCACCGAGATGGGCCAACACTTGAGCAGTGGTCTCTTCCAAACCGGCTAGTTGGTCGGCAAAATCACGGATCTGTTGACCAATTTGATGAATTTCAGCCACTTGACGATGGTTATGATCTTGCATCCCATCTTCGAGATTTGCCACCCGTAGTCTTAGTTCCTGCACAAGCTCTTCAAACGTCTGCGCCCGTTGTTCGAGCGTCTGCGCCCGTTGTTCGAGCGTCTGCACCCGTTGTTCAAGCGTCTGCACCCGTTGTTCGAGCGTCTGCACCCGTTGTTCCAACCGCGCCGAGACATCAAAGAGCAATCTAGTCGTGTGATCAATTTGTTCGGCCAGCGCGTAGGTTGATCGCAACACTGCAGCATTGTAATCGCGTTGGAGCTTCATGAACAGCACCCAGATCTTTTGTTGCAACCAACGCCACGACAAGCCACCTGAAGCCGGTTGTTCCATTTTCCAGATCTGTTCTTGCGCTCTGATAGCATCATTACGCACTTTGTGCAGTATTGCAGCCGTCTGGTCAATGTCAGGTGTAACCATAGATATTGTTTCCTCCTGAGATGGTAAATCCGCATCCACCAACACTATTTCATGGTCTCTCTGCGATTGCGCTGCTTTCGGAGAAACTGGAAGCGGTACAGTAAGCATGCGGATCAATGGTTGTATCACGTGTGACCAACGCAATTGTTGACCCAGCTTAGCTGCATTCAGACTCTGCACGGCTTGGCGTTGCGGATCTGCCAACAAACGGAGCAGAGCGGCAGCCACTGCATCGACATCGCCAATTGGCACTGCTTCCCCGACGTCATAGGAGACAATGAGATCAGCCGCTGCATCCCCAGCACTCAGCACCGTTGGTTTGCCCACCCATAAATGATCGAGCACTCGTGAACGCACCGCCGCATAGCACGTTTCGAGATGCTCGCGGTGCAATGATACCATAACTGTCGCTTCGAGCAGAAAATCCGCCCGTCGCTCATACGGTATCCATTCTTCGTAAAAATGCACGCCTTGGCCGAGCAAGCCTAGTTCAGCAGCCAACTGGCGCGTCTGTTTCGGGGTGATCATCTCGTGTACCAGGCCGGGATGCCGTCCGGCGAGAAAAACCAAGCGGGCGTTCGGTACGTGAGCCAAGATGTGCGGCATCGCCCTAATCGCCGTTTGTGGATCCATCCAATCCCAAAGGCCGCCGCTCCACAGGATAATCTCATGCTCAGCACTTAAATCATCAAGCACACCGCGTAAAGCCGGCTGGCCGCTGGCTTGCGGCGGCACATCGCTCACCCCGAATGGCACTACATCAATCAGCTTGCGCAACAGGGGATCAGCATCAATCAGCGACGGGGTGATCCGGCCCTCGACCAAGAGACCGCCGATATACAGATCGCGCTGGCGTTCGGTCGCGCAGAGAAAGTGGTCTCCCCGCCGCAGCAAATCACTCAAGAGGGTTGCGTCACGTTTAGCGATTTGCTCACGCTCAACCAATGGTTGCTGGCGAAAGAGTTCGAGATTCTCAAATGCAACCGGATCGTACAGATCAACGATCAAGCGGCCGCGATACGTCAAGATTTCAGGATGGGCAGCAGCGACAAAGCCATTCGCCAGCACCACGGTAGCGGTGGCTAGATAAGGCTCAAGGGTCGCTGCATCACCCCAAACATACTGGCCACATATCACCCCCGACGGCGGGGTTAGATCTATTGGACGCGGCGCAATCAACGTCACCGGCGCGATACTTGCCACAACGCGGGCCAATTCCCACATCCGAATGCCCGGCCCGGCCATCCGCTGACCAATAACATCGTGGCTAATGATGAGCAACGAGTTCATCCACGCCAGCTCCAGCATCCTTCAATAAAGAACATACCATAGCGTTGGCTCACGCCGTCGCTATGCACCACGAGCGGATACATTCGGTCATGCACATCAAATTCGTGGAGCTGGGTGTGGTCAGTCGCTGAAGCGCTCACGAGATAACGCCCGCCAAGGAAGGGCAGATGCGGAATGTGATAGTCAATCATACCGGGACCTTCGATGACCGGAATATGGTATTTATCAAAACCGGTATTCGGCCCGATCAGCCATGGCCCGCTCTCGTGATTAATACCTACCCCAAACACCGGCCGTTCGATCCGTTCGTGCGCCATGTAATGAATCCGGATGGTCAGCGGTTCGTGGGTGCGGAAGGTTACTCGTTCGTTCCCATCCTGATCGAGCAATTGCACTCGCACAATCTCGACCTCGCGCGTACCGCGACGCATCCGCTCGCGCCATTCTTGATCGAGCTCCTTCTCCTTGGATCGCTGCTCAAATTCAGTACGTTCGCGTTCATTCACATCGGCCAAATACGCATCAACCACCTTAACCGCACTGCCATAGGCCTTCATCTCGCCATGATCGAGCCAGACGGCGACATCGCAGAGCGAGCGTACCACATCGAGGGCATGCGATACGAAGACAATCGTCTTGCCGTCGCGGCGAAAACCATAAATGCGATCGATGCACTTGCGCTGAAACGCCTCGTCACCAACTGCCAACACCTCATCAGTAATCAGAATATCCGGCTCCACTGCCGTCGCCACAGCAAAGGCCAGCCGGGTGTACATACCCGACGAATAGTGTTTGACTTCAGTATCAAGAAATTGGCCAATCTCAGAAAACTCAATGATTTCGGGCATTTTTCGCAGCATCTCTTTACGGCTGAAACCCATCAACGAGCCGTAGAGGAAGACATTTTCCCGCCCGGTGAGTTCGGGGTGAAAGCCGCTGCCCAATTCGAGCAGAGCAGCAATCCGGCCACGGGTCGCCACCCGCCCGCTTGTTGGTTCGAGCACGCGCGTCATCAGTTTGAGGATAGTACTCTTGCCAGCGCCATTGTGCCCGACCAAACCAATACTCTGCCCTTTTTCAACCGCAAAGCTGACATCGCGCACCGCCCAGAACGCCTCAGCCGGCGGCAAGCCACGGATGAGACCCATAAACCGCTCTTGGATGGTCGAAGCATTCTGGCGGCGCACGAACTGCCGCGACACCTTATCAAACTCAATGACTACGCTCATAGCTCTTCACCAAAATGGCGGCTAGTGCGCTGGAAGACCCAATACCCGATGGCCAACACCACCAGCGCGGTGACACCCACCCGCAGCATTGCGCTCAGCGACGGCACGCCGGGAGTCGGGATCAAGCCAACCGGCACGACATTCCCATAAATGATGTCGCGGTAAAACTCGATGATCGAGGCTAAAGGATTGAGCCAGCGAATGACTCGGGCCGCAATCCCTTCGCTAATCGTGCTCAATGGATAGATAACTGGGGTGAGGAAGAACCAAATATTGATCACAATTCCGATCAGATGCACGACATCGCGAAAGAAGACCGCACCAGCGCCGAGCAGCAGCGCCAACCCAGCCAGAAAAACCGTCTGCAAGGCCATAATGACCGGTAAGTAAATGATGGTCCAGCTTAGGTTGAGCCGGCCAAGGGTTGTCATTTGCACAATGATGATCACCAGCAACATCATTGGCAAGGAAAGAATGAAATTCAAGAGACTCGATCCAACGGCGACTAGCGGCAATACTTCCCGCGGGAAGTAGACCTTCTTGACCAGCGCGGCGTTGTCGATAATGCTGCGGGTGCCATTGAGCACTGCTTCAGCGGTGTAGTTCCACGGCAACAGGCCGATGATCACAAACACCGGAAACATCGCAATGCCGTTGGGCAGCAGAAAGCTAAAGACGACCACGTAGACCAGCATCATGCCCAGCGGCGCAATCTGCGTCCAGAGGTAGCCAAGCGTGCTGCCTTTGTAGCGCGCGCGCAAATCGCGCAGCACCAGATTGCGGATCAACTCGCGATACTGCCACAGCTCTTGCAGTTTCGGCAACACACCAGCACTGCGATCGAGCGCAATACCGCCAAAACCCAGTGCGGCGCCGACGAGGGCAGCCAGCGCGATCAACGGCAGCTCGTAGCGCGGTTCGGGAGCAGCGGGCAACGCCGCCGGCATCCGGTACGCTGCGCTAACCTGATCGGCATTGAAGCGCGCACCGGCTTCGCGGATCATATAGTTGATCGCGGCGTCAATTGCGCGCAGTTGGGCAATCGCTCGATCGCGCGCCGCCAATTCCGCCGCCGCGGCTGGATTGGCAGCGGCGCAACTCCGCAAGGTTGCTTCGCGAGTAGCTGTCTCGATGATACCGGCACTGGCGCACAGCGCATCAAGCGTCGCGTTGCGGGTATTGATGGCAAACCGCCACAGATCGTAGCGCGACTCCAGCGCGCGAGCCACATCGCTCAACTCTTCCCCAGACAGATCGGCCAGCGTGCGCGGCGTGCTAAACGGCTCGATCGGGCGCGAGAGCGGCAGCGCATCAAGCCGCAGAATATCGCGCAATAGCCACGCAAAGCGATCGTCTAGCGCGGGAGTTTGGCCGTTCAGCGCCTGCCCAAGCTGCCAGCCCAACATATTGCGCAAGATTTCACGCCCGCCGGCAGCCCGAATCTGGCGCACCAGCTCGGCAGCGCCGGCATCGGCCAACACCTTGGCTTCTACCGCATTGCCGGCAATCCCACGCACTACCACCACACCCGGTTCGGGCAACAGATACTCAACCCGAAAATCGGGCAAGCCAAACCGTACATCAGCCCGCGCCAATGCACCGAGGCGCAACGCTTCGGTCGCATCGGCAATCGCGATGTCCATACCGGTCAGATTAGGCGCCACCGGTTGGTAGATCGGCCCATAGCGCGCCGTATCGAACCGAACCTCAGCATTGGCAAAGTAGATGATAGGACGGGTCAAGATCGGGGGCAAAGCGACGCTCAATGCCCCAACAACGCAGATGATCAGCCACAGCCATTGGTACAATGGCAACGCACCGCGCCGCGCCATCAGCGCCGCCCCGATCGCGCGCCAACCTGTCGCCTGATTTAGCGGCTGCTTGATCGTGTTGGCCACAACGTCACCTCTACAGTTTGGCCAGCGGCAAGATCGAGCCTGAGCCTGTTGCCAGCTTGCCATTGTTCACGCGGCACAATGTCATTGTTAACCGCGACATCAGCCGTACTCGCCGGCAGATCGATCATCAAACCAATCAGCGGGTAGGGCGATGAATTATGCAGGCGATACCGCTGCGCCGCGCTGCCACTCCCGCGCTCAGGCGTCTCTACTGGCTGGGTTATCATAGTTATGTCAAGTGACTTGAGTGCAATCTGCCAACCGGCAATCTCACTCAACGGCGCAACCCAAATATCGCCGCGCCTGACGGTGTAGGATACCACATCTTCCCAAACTGCTTGTTGCGCAGTACTCGTTACCTCTTCGGTATGGGCCCAGATGTCGATCATCCCGCCTACGGCGACAGCCCGCTCGATCTGCGTAATCGCCAACTCAGCCCGCGCTGGGGTCAGATAGAAGTCAGGGCAGGCGATGATCCGGCCTTCCCGTCCGGGCAGCCAACGGCACTGCGGATCGCGGATCAGGCCGCGTTCGTCGGTTGGGAAGAGATTGTAGGGGCCGTAATCGCTCAGGCGCGTCACCGAGCGGATGCCGGCTTGTTCGATCACATCCCAATTGGCGTCGCTCATGCCGGCGCTACTGCTCCACGGGAAGGCGAGTGAGCGAGCATTGCCGACGCTGCGCTCGGCAGCGACCGCGTTCCAAGTTTCCAAATCAGCCCGCCACGTCGCCAAATCGGCATAGCCGCCGTAGAGATGGCTAAAGGTGTGGCTCTGAATCTCATGGCCGGCAGCCAGCAACGGCTCGATCTGGTCGCCAAAGTACCACACCGGATCGGTAGCCACCGTCCCATACGGATCATCACTAAACCACGGGCGATTCACCCAGCGATCGCTCCGCCACCCATTGGCTGCCGAGGCCCACGCAAACACCGGATCACCCATAAACCGGCGCCGCTCACGGTTGCCCATGAGAAAGTTGTAACCGGTTGCGTAGTAGGTCGCGCGCACATTGTAGCGTTCAAAGATAGCCATACTCGTTTCCACGCCGGTGCGCATACGCATCCCGCGCAGAAGCGGGTCTTCATCGGCGCGCGGGTCATCAACCGAGCGTGAATGCACCAACCCGCCCATCGCCGTTTCCCAGTCGAAGGTAAACGCCACCGCTGCCCGATAGACTTCCGGCCACGGCTCAATCACGAACGGTAATGATGGCTCAAGGGCTTGGGCTGCCGGCAAGAGATGGCCGCCGCGTTGCAGGCGCGGCATGTCGAGGTAAATGCGATCATCAGACGACGGCTCGATCCGTACTCGCAAGACGCGAGCCGTAGCCGGAGCGCGGGCATACCCGCCAATGACCGACCACCCTGCCGGCGGTCGTTCCGGCGTCCATAATGCGACCGGCTGCCACAGCGTCGCCATGCGTTCGCGCACGTCGCCACGCGCATCGTACCACTCAAAGACAAGCCGGACGCGCGTGGGAGAGCGCAACAGCGAGTCGGTCAGCGCGGCAACGGTAAAACAATAGGTCATGTTGGGTTGCACCCCAACTGGCGGCGTTTGAGCATAGTTGGCAATCCCGATCAGTTGCAGACCGCGTCCATCGCCATCGAGATCAAATCCTTGACCATCGATCGCCGGGCCACGCAATTCGACGCCGCCGGCGCCGCGGCTCCAGCCGTCAGGCAGACCGCTCACCTCGCCAATCAGGGCAAAATTGGCATTCGGCAAGAGATTGGGATCGACAAAGGGAGGCGCAGCGCAGCGATCAAGCCGCTGACTGATAAAGAAGAAGATTCCGGCAGCGCCAACGATCAACGAGATGAGAATGGCGCCCAACGCGAACTGGCGTGAGATCATCGATACTATGGCAGCAACACATTACGTCTAGCGCGGCCCGATGCCACGGCTGCATTGTACCATAGATACCCTTAACCGTTCGTTGCCGGGTTGTAGCCTGACACACTGCGGCATCTCTGCTACAGTGACAGAGAATATGGAGCGCTACGTCACATGTGAGCCACATAGCATAAGGAGTGTTATCGTATGCAAGCAACGTCCGTGGCTACGATCAGCGAACGACAGATCACCGTTGATGACTTTCGCCTGCGCGTCTTGTCCGCTGGACAAGGGCCGGCAGTACTCTTGTTGCACGGCTTTGTCGTCAGCGCCGACGACTGGATCCCAACCATTCAGACGCTCGCCGCAGCCGGTTATCACGCCATCGCACCTGACGCGCTCGGTTTTGGCGCATCAGATAAACCGGGCGGCTCAGTCTATACCTTGCGTCGCTATGCCGATCTGAATGCCGGGGTATTAACGGCATTCGGCGTAGAACGAGCGGCAGTGGTGGGGCACTCGATGGGTGGCAAGCATGCGCTAGCGACAACCATCCTCCATCCACAGCGGGTCGAACGGCTCGTCATTGCCGATAGTGAAGGCTTTATGCAATTGCCGCTCTTTATGCGCAAAGGTGGATCGCTGCCCTTCCTTGGCGAGGCGATTACCGCCCTTTCCTCGTTCCCCTTCGTCGTCAAGATGCAGTTGCGCGCTGCGTTTGCTAATCCCGATCGCTACATTACGCCTGAATTGGTGGCACGTGGCCAAAAGACGCTGAGCGACCCTGCTATCCGGCGCACGATGGTCTCGCTGAGCCGGTTTTATGACGCCAACGATCTGCGCGGCAGCGAGTTATGGCCGCGCCTTGCCGAGATTACCCAGCCAACCTTGATCATCTGGGGTAAAGAAGATCACCTCTTCCCGGTGAGTTGCGCGTATGAGGCTCAACGCGTTCTGCCCCGCGCCCGGCTTGAGATCATCCCCAACTGCGGTCACTTCCCGATGATCGAAGCGGCTGACCGCTTTCACCAACTGGTGCTGGATTTTTTGCAAGAGTGATGACACATCGCCATAGCAGACGGCTGACTAGCGGGCAAGCCGCCCGCCCGCCGTACCCGATACCACGGGGCGCGGGCGGCTGGCCCGCCGCTCCCCATCCGCAGGCAAACCGCCCGCGCTCCGTCAGATTCATCGGGTGGTTGCTTTGCCCAACTGAATAGTGGCCGCCAACGCTAGCGCCAACGCGCTCAGACAGATCGCCACCACCCCCGGCCAGCCTGCTGCCTGCCAGCCAAGGCCGGGGATCACGCCGCCCAACGTGCCGCCAATATAGTACGCCACGAGATAGAGCGCACTAGCTGCGCCTTTAGCCTGCTGCGCCAACTGGTTCACCAGCGCCGGAGCAATGCCTTGGGCAATAAACATCCCGCTGCACAGCGTCCACAAGCCGAGCGCAATCAGCAGCAGATTGGGGATGAGCGTCAGACCGATCCCGGCCATCGCAATCAACAACCCGACCATTATCAACCGGGGACGGGGATAGCGGGCCGAGAGCGCCCCGGCCCACGGCGAGACAATCACGCCGGCCAGATAGCTCACGTAGGCAAGCGCGATAATTGCTGGCGGCAAGCCAAACGGCGGCGCGCTGAGGTAGTAGGGCAAGTAGGTGAAGATGCCGAGAAAACCGAAAAAGAGCGCACCGCCGATCACGTAGGCGGCGCGCAGATGACGGTCGGCCACATGGGCGAACATCGCTTGATAGGCTTGCCGCCAGCCGCCACTCGTTACGACCGCCCGATCACGCGGCAGCATCACGAGCAAGCCAAAGCCGCTCACCAGCGTCAACCCGGCAAACACCACAAAGCTGGCCCGCCAACCAAATCCATCGCTAATCAAGCCTCCCACCACCCGCCCGCTTAACCCACCGGCGACATTGGCCGCGATCCAGCCGCCAACGGCCCGACCCAAATCAGTCGCCGGCAGCCGGTCGCCGAGGTAGGCCACCGCCACCGCAGTGAGGCCGGGAATGCACAACCCTTGCAGCGCCCGACCCGCCAACAGCAACTCGAACGATGGCGCGAGCGCGCAAAGCAGAGTCGGCAGGGCGAGGAATAACGCGCTGCCCACCATCACCGGCCAGCGTCCCCACCGATCGCTGAGCGGACCAACCGCCAATGAACCCAACGCAATCATCAACACCACTACCGACACGCTGAGACCGGCGGTGGCCGGCGCAATCCCGTATTCCACCGACAACTGGGGCAAGATCGGTTGGGTCAAATACATATCGGAAAAAACCACCACCCCGGCGGTATAGAGGGGGATGAGCCAGAAGCGCTGGTCTGAAGCGGAAGCGACCGTCATAGCGTTGAGCAAAATTCGTCATTGGAGAAGGCGCGGATGAGACAGCTCCCCTCCGCGCCCTCGGCGTCGCTGCGGTAATACCCTTTACCCCTCACTCACCATCATCACCGTCCCACAGAAAGCGCGCGAGGTCGATCCGATACTCGTCGCTGACCGCCACCCCCTCTGCTTGCAAGCGGGCACGTTGCTCATCGGCGGCGTAGACATTGCTGATGCGACCGGCCCGGTTGATCACCCGCCACCATGGCACCGCGCTGTGCGGCAAGAGCATATGCAGGGCATAACCAACCATGCGCGCATGGCCGGGTAGACCAGCCAGCGCGGCCACCCGGCCATACGTACACACTCGTCCCGGCGGGATACGGCTTACCACTGCATAGATAGCAGCGTAGGGCGAATCAGCGTCCATCACGCCAACCGGCCACCATCGACGGCTAAGGTTGCGCCGGTCACAAACGAGGCCTTATCCGAGCAGAGCCAAATCACGGCATTGGCCACCTCTTCCGGCGAGCCAAGCCGGCCAATTGGTTCGCCTTCAGCGAATTGGGCTAGCAGTTGCGGATCGCCTTGGGTGAAACGATCGATCATCGCGGTGTGGATTGTGCCGGGGCAAATCGCGTTGACCCGAATCCCGCTGCGGGCATACTCCAGCGCCACCGCTTTGGTCACGCCAACGATGCCGTGCTTGCTGGCAACATACGCCGACACGCCCCGCGACCCCGACAAACCGGCCACCGACGAGGTGTTGACAATCGCGCCGCCACCCTGCCGCAGCATCTGCCGGATCTCGTACTTCAGACACAGCCAAATGCCCTTCAGGTTAATGTCGATCACCCGATCCCATACCTCTTCGGGATAATCGAGCAGCATGGCCTGCACGCCTTCGATACCGGCATTGTTATGCGCGAAATCGATCCGGCCAAACATATCGACCGCCTTGGCGATCAACTGCTCGACCTCGCTATGCTGCGACACGTCGCAGCGCACGAAGATCGCATCGGTATTTTGCGCGCGGCACAGCGCGACCGTCTCCTCGCCGCCTTCCACATTGACATCGGCAACAACAACCTTTGCGCCTTCGCGGGCGAACGCCAACGCCGAAGCACGCCCAATCCCGGCTGCCGCGCCGGTCACCAGCGCGACCTTCCCGATGAACGGTGGCTCCATTGATGTCCTCCTCTAGCCAGTCTCTGCATAGGGTATCATACCATAAGCGCACGCGGGAGGCGGATGGCGCAGTAGCACACGCTGCCGATTTGACAGCCGGCCCGTATATCGGGTACGGTATACCTATGTACCGCGACGATTACATCTTGCGCATGATCGCCCAATTCGGCGCGATCATCCGCCACATTCTCGGCCTCTACCGCGACGGCAAATCGCCGCTAGCGCGGATCGCCATTGACAACGCTTACCGCGACCGGCTCGGCGTCGGCAGCGATCAGGTAGCGGCGCTGAGCGACCGGCAACTCTTGGCGCTGTTGCGATTTCACAGTCAGAGTGACGATTGGTGGAGCGAAGGGGCGTATCTGGCCGCCTTGCTCACCGCTGAAGCGCGCCTGCTCAGCGATGATGGGGAGGAAGACGCCGCCGCCACGCGCGCCTTGCTGGCGTTGCAAGTGGTAATTGAATGCGCGCTGGTCGCGCCGGAGCCATTGCCGGAATACGCTCCAACTTATACCGACCTATTGGGATTGCTGCGCGATTACGTCGTGCCCGCTCCCACGCTGGCCGCACTCCTCACTTTGTGCGAGCGGCAAGGTGATCTCGCGCGCAGCGAAGACCTTGTGCATGAATTGTTGGCGCGTGAGCCGCTGCACTGGCTGGCAACGGCACGAGCATTCTATCAACGGCTGCTGGCCCGCAGCGATGCCGAGCTCACCGCCGCTGGCCTATCGCGGGCCGAGGCATTGGCCGGGTACGCCGAGCTTGATCGCATTGCGCCGCCGGCCCACCCGCCGATGGCGTAACCTGCCAAAAAGGATTAGGACACGGATAAGCACGAGTTTGACAGATGACCACGGAACGCGAAAACCGTATGAATCCGCCATATCCGTGTGAATCCGTGTCTGAATACTCCCTGTTCACTACTCCCCACTCCCTGCACTCACCGGCACACCGGCCAAGAAATTGGCCAACATCTGCTTACCGCCCTCGGTCATAATCGACTCAGGGTGAAACTGCACGCCCTCCACCGGCTGCGAGCGATGGCGCAGGCCCATAATCAGGCCATCTTCCGTCCACGCCGTCACTTCCAGCTCGTCCGGCAGATCCTCGCGGCGGACGATCAGCGAGTGGTAGCGGGTGGCGAGGAAGGGAGACGGCAAGCCGGCAAACACACCTTGACCATTATGATAGATCGGTGAGAGCTTGCCGTGCATCACCAGCGGCGCGCGCACTACCGCCCCGCCATACGCCGCACCGATCGCTTGATGGCCGAGACATACCCCCAAAATCGGGATCTGGCTGTCCAGCTCGCGGATCACATCGACGCTGATCCCGGCCTCAGCCGGCGTGCAAGGGCCGGGACTGATCACGATCCGGTCGGGATGGCGCGCCGCCACTTCAGCCACCGTGATCTGGTCGTTGCGCACCACCTCGACCTCAGCGCCCAACTCGCACAGATACTGGTACAAATTGTAGGTAAACGAGTCGTAATTATCGATCAACAGTACGCGCATGGTCTTGCTCCATCACCGGCGGCGCTGCCGCCTGCTCTCGCTCATCTTGGGTCAGGATTTTCCCCTTTGCTCGCGCTCGAATCAACGCCTCAACACATTCCGGATCAAACTCGGTGCCGGCGCCACGGCGCAACAGCGCAAACACCTGATCAATCGGCATGGGTGGCCGGTACGGACGATGGCTGGTCAGAGCATCGAACACATCGGACACCGCGACAATCCGGCCAAACAGCGAGATCGACTCGCCACTGATGCCAAGCGGATACCCGCGCCCATCAAGCCGTTCATGATGCTGGGCCAGCGCCGTCCAGGCATGGCGCAGCAGTTCGAGTTCGAGCAGGCCATTATCGCGCAGAAACTCCATACCGTAGGTCGGATGCCGGCGCATCTCGGCAAACTCTTCCTCTTCGAGCCGGCCCGGTTTCTTGAGGATCTGGTCAGGCACCCGAATCTTGCCGACATCGTGCAGCTTGCTCGCCACCCGCAATTGATAAATCTGATCGCGCGGCAAGCCCAATTCTTGGGCAATCGCCACCGAAAAATCACTCACTCGCTGGCTATGGCCGCGGGTGTAGGGATCTTTCAAGTCGATCGCGCCGGTGATGGCATCAATAATCCGGGTAAACAGACTATCGGTCTCGCGGTAGAGGTCGGCCAACCGGATCACGGTTGCCGCCTGCGAAGCCAGCATCTGGAACAGCGCCACATCATCGGATGAGAAGGGCCGGCTATTGCGCGGATTAAGCGCCTGCGCGCCGCCGATAATCATCCCCTCAACTTCGCCGCGCTCGCCACCCAGCACGATCCGCGGCGAGCGCAGCGGCACGCACAAGATCGCGCGGGTCTGAAAGCCGCTGCGCTGATCGAGGCCTTGATAAAAGCGCCGGTCTTGATGAACATCATTGACCACCACCGTCTCACCGGTTTCGATGACGTGGCCGATAATACCCTGCCCGCGCGGCACGCGCAATGCCTCCACCCGTTCGCTGTGTTCACCGCCAGCAATGTGCAAGACGAGATCGTTGTGCTCGTGATCGATCAACCAGATCGACGCTGCCTCAACCTCAAGCAGATCGCATGCGTAGTTCATAATCCGGCGCAACAGCTCATCGCGTTCGAGAGTGGCGGTTAATTGCGAAACAATCTCGACCAACGCCTGTTGCCGGCGTTCGCGTTGCTGCGCCTCAGCCAACAATCGCGCCTTCTCGACTTCAGTCACCAACCGCGAAGTCAGCAACTCGATCAGGGCCAGTTCGTCCTGCTCATCCACCGCCTCGAGCGGCAAATTGAAGACTTGCACCACCCCAACCGGCTCGCCGCGCAGCATCAGCGGGACGCAGAACATGGTGCGCAGGTGCAACGAGCCCATCTCGCCCAACGAGCGATTCCAGCGCGGATCATTGGCTACGTCATGGACAAAGAATGGCTGGTGCTGCTGCAAGGCATAGCCGGCAAGCCCAGTGTTGGCCGGAAACCGGTGACCGATCAACGCCTCACTAGCGGGACTGCCTTTCACCACTTTAAAGATCAGCTCGTTGGTAGCGGCATCATACAGGTAGAGCGTACCGGCTTCGGCCTCGGTGATCTCGATAATCAAATCAAGCAACCGGCCGAGTAGATTATCGAGCTGGGTACTATCGGCAATCTGATTGGCGCGTTGGATCACCTCAAGGTAACGCTGCAAGCGCGATTCTTGACCAGCCATTGCGCCCTCCACTACTCATGCTGGGCTAATGCCCTCACATAGCGCACCAGTTCGTCAGCTTCACCGGCCAATGCCACCGGCATCGCGGCTTCAGCACTGATTCGACCCGGTGTGTAATCATCGATCGTGCGTTCACCGGTATAGTCGAACATCACCCGTGGCAATAACGCCCGCTCGCACCCGGAAGCGCGCAACGCCGGGATCACGTCTTGCGCCGTGAGCAAGCCGCTGACCGTCACCGTCTCACCAAAGAACTGATTGATCACCGGCACCACCTGCACCGACAGGTTTTCAACCCGATTCAGGCGTACCGCGACCTGTTCCATCATCGGCGCCACCAGCGTCCCGCAGACGAGGGCCAGCGTAGTAGGACGGGCAATCCGCGCCGGCAAGCGGCGGCGCGCGCGCGCCCAATTGTCGAGAAAATCGCGTACCATACCGACGCCGTTGCTGTACTGCGGCATATCGTCGTAAGTCTCGGCAGGGGGAACAGGCCGGCCAGCGAGCAGATAAAACTCGTCGGAAGCGTAGACCAGATGGAGGCCAAACTGCTCGTAGCAGCGCGCGCGGTACGGTTCGATCAGATCGAGCACCGCCGCTGCTTCAGGCACGGTATAGCATCGCAACGGCACATCGGTCACGGCGCCGAGGCGCGAACAGAAACCCAGCTCAGGATCGTGCAGCGGCTGGCTGCCGTTGCGCAGCGGGATCGACGCTGAAGGGTCTTCCCACAACGGTTGCCGTTCCCAATTGGTATCGATCCACTCTGGCGTTTCATGCACCTGTATTGCGGCCCGGATCGTTTTAGGAGCTTTGCCTTCAAAGCGAAACTTGGTCAGACCAACCGGCACCACCGCGATTGACTCAACCGTTGGGTGCAGCGCGATCAAATCTTCGATCGTCTGGCGCAAGACCTCGCCATCGTTCACCTGCGGGCAAGCGACAATCTGGGTATGGACGCGAATACCCGCCCGGCCCAGCCGCTTAATCTGCTCGCGCACATCGGGAACATCGCGTTTGCCGAGCATAATCGCTCGCCAGAAGGGATCGGTGGCATGCACGCTCATGTGCAACGGCGAGAGGCGCTGGCGCTCGATCCGTTCCCAATCGGCTTCAGTCAGATTGGTAAAGGTAACGAAATTGGCATAGAGAAACGACAGCCGGTAATCGTCATCTTTCAGGTAGAGGGTCTTGCGAAAACCCTTCGGCATCTGGGTGAGGAAACAGAACGGGCATTTATTATTGCAGGTGCGCAGCCGGTCGAAGAGCGGCTCGGTAAATTCGATCCCCAGATCATCATCGGGGTCTTTGTCGAGCGTGATTTCGCGCTCACTGCCATCGGCGGCGCGCACCAGCAGCGTGACACGCGCTTCGACAATCGCAAACCGGTAATCGATCACATCGCGCAGCCGCTGGTCATCGATAGCCACCAGTGTATCGCCGGGACGCAGACCGATCTGCGCGGCCAAACTCTCTGCTGCAACACTAGCGATGACGCCACCTTCGCCGGTAATGCGCCTGACATCAGGCTGATATTCCACAGTGACTCCTGACCGGATGAAGCAAGAAACGCTTGATCGAGCGTGTATATTTACGATAATTTATTGTACCACAATGCTGTTAAAGCCATGAAGGTTCAGGTTCGGGGGGTGATTGCAACGGCAGCAACACGCTAAAGGTCGAACCGCGTTGCGGTTCGCTTGTCACAAGAATTTCGCCCCCCATCGCTTGGCATAACCGCTGGCTAATCGCCAGCCCCAATCCAGCGCCGCCATAGCGCCGGGTCGTGCCGTTATCAACCTGCATAAACGGCTCAAATAAGCGTGCCAATTGATCGGCGGGAATGCCGATGCCGGTATCGTGAATATCGATCTGAAGTACATCTGGCGCGCGCCGGTAACAATGCACCGTCACCTGCCCATGCTCGGTAAACTTGCAGGCATTGCCGATCAGATTGATCAATATCTGGCGTACCCGAACCGGATCAGCCATCATCGGAGGTACATCCGGCTCGCATGTCACCGTTAAGGCGTTCTGATTTTTGCGCGCCAAGCCTTGCATCGTCTGTGCCACCTCATTGAGCACTGCCGCGATCGTGATCGCTTCGGGATGGATCTGGATCGCATGCGATTCAAGGCGAGCCAATTCCAACACATCGTTAATCAAGGCCAACAGATGGCGCCCGGCCACAATGACCCGATCAAGGTCGGCTGCCAGATCGTGCTGGTCACGCTTGCGCAAATCTTCGCGGACAAACTCGCTATAGCCCAAGATAGCCGTCAGCGGCGTGCGCAATTCATGGCTCATGGTGGCGAGAAAGGTGCTCTTGGCCTGATTAGCGGCCTCGGCAGCCTCTTTGGCTTCCTGCAACGCCAGCGCCGCCTGTTTCAAGAGCGTGATGTCGCGGAGTACAACGATCCGTCCGCTCGGCAAACCGCGGCGATCACGCAATGTCGTGCAGCGCATATCATAGGTCAGATCACCATCAGGCTGGGGTTGGACAACTTCAAACTGGCCTTGGAAGCGCTCGCGCACCTGTTCAGCCAACCACGGCGGCGCCACCTCCGCCAGCGAGCGGCCGATAGCAGGCGACGGTGCGGCCAGCAACGCCTGCCCCGCCGGATTCAGATCGATCACTCGATCCTGCATATCCACTACGATGATCGCATCGGGCATCTGGTCAACGATCGTCTCGCGCGCTGCCGGCACCATATCAAGGGCGCGGAAACGTTGCATCGCTACGCTAAATGCAATGCCACTCAGAGCGAAGGCCACCGGCGTGGTATCGATGTAAGGAATTGGACTACGTCCAGTCACAAAGAGGATGCTTGCCGCCCACGGCAACACTGCGCCGATCAGCAAGCTCAGCGCCTGCGCTCGATAGAGTGCGCGGCTGCGGCGGGCTTGATCGATCATCACGATCGTGCCAATGAGCACCATACTGTAAGAACTCGCGACGCCAATGTACCACAACGGCCCATTGGGGCCAGTTAGCACCCACAAGTCATTCGCGGTGTACATCAACTCGACGGAGGGCCACATCAACCGGTGCCAGTGATTTGTCCAAGCCCCCAGCAGAATCACACCCTGCCAGCCAGCCAAGCCAAGCACTAACTGCCGGCTGACCCAATGGTCGCGATTGGTGTAGAACAGCGCAAACAACAACCACAAGACCGGCACGCCCGCCACACTCGCATATTGAATGCTGATCAGAAATGTTTTGCCATCAACAGTAGCGTTGGTCAATTCGAGCGCATTGCACAACGACCACCAGATCGTGGCGAACATCATGCCAAGAAAGGCTTTGGTCACCGGCAACCGCCGGTACAGCCACGCCTGTAAGATGGCCACTATCGCCAGCACTGCCGCGGCTAGCGGTAATAGGATGTAGGGCGTGAAATACCACATAGCCGGTATCATTGCAACATCATTCGCTCAATAAGAACGCTGCCGCGCACGCTCTTAGCATAGCACAGCTTGCAGACCACACCGCAACCGGGTATAATGATTACCACTAATAAGTGGTGACAATGAAACATAGATCATATGGTTGATCGTACGCCAGAACAACTGATGGCGCTCGGGCTCAACCGCTACGAAGCCACCACCTACCTTGCCCTGCTCGAACATCGCGGCTTCACCCCGGCCCAAGCGGCGGTGCGCGCCGGCGTACCACGCCAGCGCATCTACGACATCTTGGCCTCGCTCTGCGCCCGCGGCTTGGCGATCGAGCGCCACAGCGACGGCCAACGCCGCTACTTCGCGGTTGATCCGGCGGTGGCGCTGCCGGCATTAATGGACGCGCGCCGACGCCAATTCGAAGACGAACAGGCTGCGCTCGCCGCGGGTATGCAGAGCTTGCTGGCCACTCTCATCCCCATCTTTGCCGCCGGCCATGACCAGATCGACCCGCTCGATTATGTCGATGTCTTGCTTGACCGGCGGCTGGTGGTCGAGCGCGCTTTGGCGCTTGCCGGCAGCGCCGAGCGCGAAATCTGCGTGTGCTTCAAGTTGCCATTGCTTGGCGATCAAGCAGCCAATTTCGCCGAGGTAGCCAAACCGCTTCAGCGCAATGTGCGTTATCGCGCGATCTATGAACGTTCGGCGCTGGCCGATACTGAACTATACGGATGGGTGCAACAATTCGTGATGTGGGGCCAACAAGCGCGGGTGGTCGAGAACTTGCCGCTCAAAGTCAACCTCTACGACCGTCGGGTGGCTTTACTATCACTGCAAGACCCCATTACCGGCGTATTGAGCTTCACGGCCTTATGCGTGACCCATCCCAACTTTGGCGCGTTTTTGCAAGGGGCGTTCGAGAAGCTATGGGACGATGCCGAACCGCTCACGCTCAACTAACGGTATTGCGCCACATCAGTGCGCTGGCAAGAGGGCGAAATCTCTTGCAGCAACCCCGTTCCGCTGTCATTGCGAGGGGGGCGCAGCTTTCGCAGCAATCCCCCGCGAGTGCGAGAGCGAGACCGGAAAGGGATCGAAACAGTACACAAGATGCGAGAGATAGTGTAGGGCGCTACGTTGGCGCGGCGTTGCGCCAACAATAAGGAAACACCAACCACAGGAGGTACGAGATGCGCTCCGCCGATCCACTCGATCTGCTCGGAATTGATTACGTCGAGTTTTATGTCAGCAATGCCCGGCAAGCCGCTCACTTTTACCGCACCACGCTTGGCTTGCGCCCGATTGCGTATGCCGGTCTTGAGACAGGGGTGCGCGATCGAGCCAGTTACGTGCTCGCACGGCGCAACGTGCGTTTTGTGCTAACGGCGCCGCTCATCCCCGACCACCCGATTGCCCGCCACATTGCCCATCACGGCGACGGAGTGAAAGACATCGCGCTGCGGGTACGCGATGCCGCCACCGCCTACGAAACCGCGATCGCCCGTGGCGGTATTCCGGTGCAATCACCCACCGAATGCGTTGACGAACATGGCCGGGTGGTGAAAGCGACGATTGCCACCTATGGCGATACCGTGCATTCCTTCATTGAGCGGGAAGAGTACCGTGGCGTCTTTATGCCCGGCTTCCAGCCGATCATGGAACACATCCCCGTTCCGGAAACCGGCATTGCCGCGATTGACCACATTGTCGGCAACGTTGAGCTGGGTGCGATGAACCGGTGGGTCAAGTATTACCGCGACGTGCTCGGCTTCAATCAATTGGTGCATTTCGATGATCACGACATTAGCACCGAGTACAGCGCCTTGATGTCGAAGGTGATGCAGAACGGCACCGGACGGATCAAGTTTCCGATCAACGAGCCAGCGGAGGGCCGGCGCAAGAGCCAGATCGAGGAGTTTCTGGAGTATTACGGCGGCCCCGGCGTGCAGCATATCGCACTCGCCACCGGCGACATCTGCGCCACGGTTGACGCCCTGCGCGCCGCCGGCATTCCGTTCATTCACGTGCCGGATGCCTACTACGATGACCTAGAGCAGCGGGTGGGCACGATCGACGAGAGCCGGCAGGAATTGCAAGCGCGCGGGATTCTGGTCGATCGGGACGAAGAGGGGTATCTGCTGCAAATCTTCAGCCAGCCGTTGCAAGACCGGCCAACCCTCTTTATCGAGATCATCCAGCGCAAGGGGAGCCGTGGGTTCGGCAAGGGCAATTTCAAGGCCTTGTTCGAGGCGATCGAACGCGAACAAGCCAAGCGAGGAAATTTGTAGGGGCATAGCGACGCTATGTCTTGGACATAGCATCGCTATGTCCCTACGATTACGGACGGTTGATGCGGGTGCCGCGCGGCACGTTCACGATCACCGCCTCGTCTTCCTCACCGTGTTCGGGATGGGCCGGCTCGGCGGCATGGCCATGATGATGGTCATCGCCAGCCGGCTTGAACTCACCCAACAAACTAGCCCGCCGGATGCGCCGTTCGTACTCGCGTTCGATCGCGGCAACGAACCGTTGCCACCACGACTGTTCGCTCATCGCTCTTCGCCTCCGCAGAAGGTGGATTTTTCCTCTATCTTAGATGACAGTATATCAGCAAAGATTCAGAAAGCTGTCAACATCGTATGATACGCTTTTGTATGCATGCTCTAGTACAATAATAGTAACGACTTCTGGTATAGAGGCAATTCATCGAACGTTTCGTCAGGAGACCGAATGCACGCAATTATCCGTTTTCTCCGCCTCAATCCTGCCGTTCGCCGGGTGCTTGGCTTCCTCTTCCTCGCCCTCGGCTTGATCGGTTCGCTCTTTCCGATTATCCCCGGCTGGCCCGGCTATCTGCTGGCCATTATTCTGCTGGGCCGGCGCGACCGGCTGCTGCGCCGGTTGCACCTAATCGCTCGCTTTGTCTTGCGCTGGCTGCGCAAAGCGCCGGTGCCGCATGTGCGCGGGGTGGGGCAATGGCTTTCCAGCCAATACGTCGAGCTGCGCCGGGCAGTGGTGCCGCGCCTGATCGCGTTTGAACGCCATCTTGACGGGCCTAATCCCCTTTGAGGCACTTCCCCAACGCCCAGCCAAATATCAACCCGCCAATCACCAGCAGGCCAGCAGTCACCCCCATCCCAATTAGCAGATGCGGCCAGCCGAATGGGCCGCCACCGATCAGCCATGCTAGCAGCGCCGGCACACTGATCAGCGCCACCAGCACTGCCAGCAATGGGATCACTCCCCGCGCCACCAGCCAGATCCGCCGTTTCACGGTCTCATCCTTTGTGATCGCACCAAAACGCACCTGCAACGAGGGGTGGATAGAGGATTGGCGCGTATGGTCACCATCACCATCTTCGGCTTAGCGTTGCGGCAAAACTCCTGCCAGCGCGGCTCGCGCCGCCGCCGGGGTATTGGTAATCAAGCCGCTGGCCCCTAACCCAGCCAACGCGTGCAGCCGATCCGGATCATCCACCGTCCAGACATTGACTTGATACCCGGCCCGGCGCACCTTAGGCAGCACCCAATCGAGACCGGGCAAACCGTGGTAAGGATGCCACGCGGCAGCCCCGATCCGGCGCAGGGCGCCAAACGGCCAAAACTCGCGCAGGCGCACATCGGGCCGGCAGGTGCGAATCCCCATCAGATAGCCGCGGGCAATCGCGGGATCGACCGCGCGCAATTCGCGCAGGGCCTGCGAAAAAAATGACGAAACGATCACCTGATCAACCATACCAAATTCACGAAGCAACTGGACGCAACGCGTCGCCATACCGGGCTTTTTCAATTCGAGGTTGAGCGGCATACCGGCGCTCCGCGCCCAATCGAGCGTCTCGGCCAGCGTCGGCACCCGCTCGCCACGAATATCGAGCTGGCGAAATTCGGCCAGCGTGAGACGCGCTACCGGATCGGCGCGACCATTCCAACGCAAAGTGTCATCGTCGTGAAAGACCACAATCTCACCATCAACAGTTAGTTGCAGATCGAGTTCGATCATGTCAGCCCGTTGATGACGCGCCAACTCAAAAGCTGCGAGCGTATTTTCAGGTGCATCGGCCGATGCACCACGATGAGCAATGATCAGTGGTGCCATGTCTCCTCGCCATAAAACACTGATAGCGGAACGCCGTTCGTCCCGCTATCAGTATCGCCGCGCCGTGCGCTGGCGTCAATGTCAAGGTGACATGCGCGCTGCCGTCAGGAGATCAGATCAGGCTGGGGAACAGCCAGATCGGCATGCCGCGCCTCTTCGGTCAGCATCGGATGCAGAATGCGCTGCATCGCCATCACGTGGGCACAGGTGCCCCACCTGTGGAAGAACGAGCAATTGCAGGCCCATTGGCCATTGTGCAGCGAAATCTCGTGATCACTGTTGCCGCCATGGAAAGTTGCTCGCAGATCACTGAATTTAATGCGCTCCGGTTCGGCGGCATAGCGCCGGGCTTTCTCGATTTTGCCGATCATGTCCGAGTGCATAGGGAGACCTCCTTCGTCTCTGCCCGGAAAACATCAAGGGCGGCTACAGGTATCGGCCTGTACCGCCCTATCCACACCTCAACCACGTTGCGACACATGTTTTCATTGCCGGGCCTCCTTAACGGGAGTTGCACCGCTCTTAACACAGTCTTATTATACGGCCCGCCATCATCTCCCGTCAAGCATGAAATTCGCAATCTATCTACCCGGTTATACGCATCCTGATGCGATATAATGGCCTTCTACGGTGATCGATAATTGTTAGCATTCGCTAACCGGCATTGCGCATACGCTGAGCGAGGTCGAGAATACGTTGGCCATACTCTGTCCCCGGATAAGCCCACCGTCCATTGAGATCAATAATGGTCACGGCCACACCACGCAGCGAGGAAGGCAATGGCCGGCGCATCAGGGCATAGTCGATTAACTGCTGTTGGTAGGGCGTGCCGGCGCCGGCTAGCAAAGCATAGGCCAACAACCGGCCAAGGTGAGCCGGGATCGCCTCATCTACCCACGCAGCAAAGCTGAGGCCGGCCCGCCACACTTGGTTAGCTTCATCCCATGCCCAGTCGGGGCCGGGCGGTTGGTCGGGCGTACCGGGCCGGGTCTCGCCGGTGACGCCGATCCCAGCGGGATTGCGGCGCGGACGCTGGCACCACCACGACGTCAGGTGGCCGGTCTCGTGGGCGCACTGAGCAATAGCAAGGAACCAATCAAGTTCGGCGGCGGCGCCGATCTCGGCGTAGCCATTGACGATCACACCGACATCGTAGGGGGTATAAGCGGTGCTGCGCGGCGCCAGCCACGCAATCGCCGCTTCGGCAGTGCCGGTCGGCGGGCCAAGCAGCGTGCCCGGCAACGGTGAACGAGTGATGAAAGGGAGGTAGATGGTAGTTTCAGCCGGCTCTTGGGCGTGGATCACGCTGCTACTACTCAGCACGGCTAAACCCAAAGCGAGCAATGATCGACGAGAGAGGCGCGTGTTCATGGCTGTTCGCTCAAAAGGGCGCGGATGTCGTTGACATACACGCTCGCTGCGGTTCCATATTGATAAACGAACCGCAACCGGCCATTTTGATCGATCAGATAGCTCGCGGTGCTATGCTCGACGCCATCGCTGCTGTGATGTTGATGACCGCCGCCGTGGCGGTAGGTCAAGCCGTATTCCTTGCTGATCCGGCGCAGGGTGGCGTCGTTGCCTTGCAAGCCAATAAAGCCGGGGCCGAAACCGCGCAGGTAGGCGGCCAGCACGTCGGGCGTGTCGTGGGCCGGATCGACGCTGATCAAGACAACATGCACCCGTTCGCCATCAGAGCCAAGCGATTCACGGGCGCGGCGGAACTCGGCCAGCGTGATCGGGCAGTAATCAGGGCAGCGGGTGTAGCCAAAATAGAGCAGTACCGGCTGGCCGTGCAGATCACTCAGGCGCAGCTCGCCGCCAGTGCTGGCCGGCAAACTGAAATCGCTCAGCACCGTAGGCGGATCGATTTTGGTTGGAGTTGTCGTTGATGATGGGCTGGTACTAGCACAAGCACCTAGCAGCACGAGCAGAAGCAGAATGAGACGGTACATGGCTTTGTCTAACCTTCTAGTCGGCCGGGCGCGGCCCGCCGTGCCCCTACCACAACGAACCGCAGTTCGGCCGGGCGCGGCTCGCCGTACCACAACGGGCGGAAACAGTAACCTTGTCCTGTTCCACCCTTCGCGTCTTTGCGTTAACTGTCTGTGAGAGCAGAGACCTGCTACCGCAGGACCAACGGCGTATACGTGACAAACAAGCGATCAACGACATGCAGTCGTACCGGAATAGTCAAGCGCAGCTCACTATTCGGGGCAGCAAAGGTGATCGCACCTTCATACACGCCACCGGTCAGAGTCGCATGATTGATACTCAGTTTCATTATACCGTCTTCAACACTGCCGCTCAACCATGGTGCTGTCTCGACCACTTGCCAATCAAAGCGCACACACGGCGAGCGTACTATCACCGGTGTGGGCGGTACAGCAGCAAACTGAGCCAATACCACCGCAGTTGCCGGCTGTACCGGTATGTTCATCACTTCCCGAAATGGCGTAAAGGTAGTTCCATCAGTATAACGTACCCACACGCCCTGTCCGCGATAGTTACCACCGGGAACCGCCAACGTTACCGGATTGACAATCGGCTGTGGTGCGGTAAAGATGGTAACGGCATCAATAAAGACATCGGTAGAGCCACTACGCCAAAACTGAAAGATCAAGAAAGGCTCATTGCCGTGATAGGTAAACGGGAGTGCAAACTCCTGATATTGGTTTGCGGCGGCAAAATCAACCCCACGTAGCTGCAAGGGACCATACGCCATACCACCGCCGTTAATGCTGAAGCGGGCTACTTCATTCGGTGAGCTATTACTAGCAACTTTCAGACGCACATACGCGACGAGTGGAATATCTTTAAACACGACCGGATCATAATCGTATACCCAAGCCGAAGATTCCGAACTTGCCGACGGCAAACGAAACGCACTGCCACCCCAAGCTGCGGGATCGGTGACTCGTTCCCCTGCACCCCATAACAACCGAAACGTCGAATAGTTCTCGTCTACCAACCAACCGAAGCTAAACTGCATTTGCGGTAACGTAGGATGGTAGAACCCGGTCAGAGTGATCGTCTCTTGGCGATCACTCATTGTCGCTGCAAGTTCATTCACCGGCACATTCGCACCAAGATAGATCGTATCGCTTACAACAGCAGTTGCACCGTAGGCATCACGAGTTTTTACGTAGACGGTACGCCAGCCCTCGCCATCGGCCAAGTGGAAGCGAGTTTCGTTGGTGAACGGTTGCCAGTTGGCGTTCGTAAAACAAGGATTATCGGCAATCATCATCGCAGTTGAGGGACGACGACCGGCAAAACCACCAGTTTCAGCCACTTGGTATATGTAAAGCGACACATCAGGGTTGAGAGTTGCGACTGCTTCGTACTCGACGATCACCGGTGCATACGCAGCATCGTTGCCAAACATCTGGGCAATGTAGCCGCGCCCATCACTGGCGCGGCGGTAATAGCCCAAACCAATCTCGCGATGGCCGGGACTGAGCAGGTTGGTGCGATGGCCGGGGCTATTGAGCCAACCATTGATCGCAGCTTGCGGCTGCATATAGCCACAATACGCATTTTCGGCTCCACTTGAGCCACGATATCCAAAATGCAATGCTCGTGCATTAGGCCACTCACCATTGGTATCTTGATGACCACAGTAGGGTGTTGGCCGGTTCTCAACCGAATCCCACGCAAACCAACGAGCAGCATGGGTCAATTGACGATTCCAACGCAACGGTGGCTGACCGGCCTGTCTGAGTCGGGCTACGTTCCCATAATAGACGGTAAGCGCTTCATCGAGGAGGAGGCTTGAGGTTTGGGTTGTAGGGTCGAACGCCCACACTGGGACAATAGCACTTGTCCAGAGTACGAACAAACTAAGCCAGATTCTTAAAAATCGCTTGTGCATGATTCTCTAGCAAAGGTTAGCCTGGAACTGTAAGTATTTTATCATGAAAATTTCAACAGTGAATAGTCCAAAACTTGACACTGACCCGCAATTGATGGTATGATTGCGATCAACAAACGATCTTCGGGGCAGGGTGAAATTCCCGATCGGTGGTATAGCCCACGAGCGTGTTGAGAGGCACGCAGGATCCGGTGCAACTCCGGGGCCGACGGTTACAGTCCGGATATAAAGAAGATCCAGATATGGGCAATGGTAGGCGACGCGCGAAGTGCGCGCCTTCGCTTCGTTGCCGTTACAGGCGGTCTCATCACCCGCGCTGTTCCCGTATCTGTCCCCCGAAGAGCGTTCGCTCGGCGGGGGTTTTTGATTCCCCGCCAGAAAGGAGATGGTGACGATGCAGCAAACTTTACCAATGCCCACTCCCGCGCCGCGAGCCAAACCGTGGCAGCGCTTTGAATGGCCGGCGCTCGGCTTGCCGGTAACGTTGCTGGCGTTGCTGGCGCTCTGGCAGACGGTGGTGAACGTCAGCGGCTATCCGGCTTTCATTCTGCCCTCGCCGGCGCTGGTTGCCAGCCGGTTTGGGCAGGCGTTGAGCAGCGGGTTGCTCTGGCAACATACGGCGGCGACGCTCAGCGCCGCGTTAGGCGGTTTTGCGCTGGCGCTCGTCGTTGCGCTCATCCTTGGCTACATCCTCGCCCATATCCGCTGGCTCGAACAGGCGCTGGCGCCGGTGTTGGCGGCAAGCCAAGCGATCCCGGTTGTAGCCGTCGCGCCGCTGATCATTCTCTGGTTTGGTGCTGGCCTGACCTCGAAAATATTGGTCGCTGCTCTCATTACGTTCTTACCGATCTTGATCAACACCATCGTCGCTATTCGCAGTATTCCGCGTGAGCTGATCGAGATGGCGTACATCAGTGGAGCAAACCGCTGGCAACTGCTGCGCTACGTCGAAGCGCCGCTGGCGCTGCCAGTGCTGTTTGGCGGCGTGCGCACCGGCTTAGCGCTGGCTACGACCGGCGCAGTGGTGGGCGAATTTGTCGCCGGGCGCACCGGGTTAGGGGCGTTGATTAATATTGCTCGCGGCTTGTTTGACACCCCGTTGATCTTTGTCGCATTGGCGACGCTGGCTCTGATTACGCTCGCCCTTTACGTGCTGGCCGGCCTGCTCGAGCGGCTGCTGGTGCGGTGGGAAGCGTAAACCCAGTTTTTGTACGGTTGAAGCACTCTTGCATATTGGGCGTACAGGCAGATGACGACTATCCTAACGAGGAAACGAATATGAAGCTGCGTTTCATGCTATTCCTTACCCTAATCACCTTCATCATCACGGCGTGCAGCGCACCGGCTCCGACGCCGACGGCAGCTCCCACGAGCGCGCCGGCGGCCAATCCACAGCCAGAGTTGCGCAAAGTAACGCTGGCGATGTCGTACATTCCGAACATTCAGTTTGCGCCTTACTATATTGCGGCGGCGAAGGGCTACTATGCCGCTGAAGGAATTGAGGTCAATTTCGACTACAACTTCGAGAATGACGTGCTCCAACGAGCAGCGACGTGGCCAGCCAGTGGTGTAGCTTTTGCTACTACCAGCGGTACTTCGGTATTGCTCGCTCGCCAGCAGGGGTTGCCGGTCAAGACGGTGATGACGCTGTACCAGCGCTTTCCGGTAGCATTCTTTGCCAAGGCTAATGTACCATTGGAGAGTGTGAATGATCTACGTGGACAGACTATCGGCATCCCCGGACGCTTCGGTGAGAGTTTTTACGCATTGCTGGCTGCACTCTACGCGGGTGGAATGAGTGAAGCCGATGTGACAGTACAAGAGATCGGGTTTACGCAGGCGGCAGCGGTGATGGAAGATAAGGTACCGGTAGCGATTGGCTACGCGATGAACGAGCCGGTGCAATTGCGCGAGCAAGGGGTGGAGGTGAATGTGTTGCTGGCCGCCGACGTCTTTAATCTAGCTGCGAACGGCATCGCCGTCAGCGAGGCGCTGATTGCGCAAGAGCCGGAACTGGTGCGGAAGTTTGTGCGGGCCAGCTTGCGCGGGTTGGCCGATACGCTGGCCAATCCGGCTGAGGCGTTCGATCTGAGCCTGCAATTCATCCCCGAAGCGCAGCTCGGTAATCTCGACTTGCAGCGGAAAGTGTTGGAAGAGAGCTTGCCCTTCTGGCAGAACGAACTGACGGCGCAGTACGGCTTAGGATACACCGACGGGCAACTTTGGCAACGGACCGAGCAATTTATGCGTGAGGCCGGGTTGTTGGCCGGACCGGTTGAGGTACAGCAGGCCTATACCAATGAGTTTGTGCCGGGCGGTTCGTATTAAGCGGCGATCTGCGTCCTCCGCCCCTTCCCTCGCACAGAGAGAGGGGCGGGGATGGAACACTTCTCTGTCACGCTTATGCGCCTGTACGTGATTCTTCCACCATCATACTGCGCAAGAAATGCGCTATCGACTCTGCCATCATTGCACGCGCAGCAATAGCGTGCGCTTCTGGTTGATTGAGCACCTCACGCGAGAAGAAATAGGTCAGTATCGGACCAATCAGCAGGCGAGCAGCAATCTGCGGATCGGTACGGCGCAACCGTCCTAATTCCATCTGACGTGCAAGATAGGCAGCCAACGCATTCATTGCCCGCCCTGGTCCAATCTCATTGATAACCCGTGCTAATTGCGGGTGGCGTAACACCTCACCGATCACAATCTTGCCGATAGCTACTGTTAGCGGCTGATCAATCGCCTGCGCCAACCGTTCCCCCAGTCGCGGTAGCACTACATCGGGCGGTTCATCACCCAACTGCTCAACCGCATCAACAATCGGGACCAGCGGCATCCGCTCTCGGATCACCTGATAGAGTAGGTCGGTCTTATCTTTGAAGTAGTGATAGATCAGGCCGGGAGAAGCGATACCGGCGGCATGGGCAATATCGCGGTTGGTGGCGCGATCGAAGCCAAGGCGGGCAAAGGTATCGAGGGCGCCGTCGATGATTTGTTGGCGACGTTGTTCGGTTTCATCACGTGGCATATTGATTCCCCCTGTCGCCCCGCACTGCCGTGCGGCTGTACTGGTGGATGTTATTTTTCATGCGCCGTCACCACTGCGGTCATGTTCCAATGCAGGCGTGGATCGGTTTGTGTCAATTCTATTGTCGCTGTATATACCACCTCACCCAAGCGGTCGGCGCCGTATGGTTCGATGGCAAGCACACGGCCTGGCAATGTGACGCCGGGCAAAGCATCGAATGTCACCGTTACCATTGTGCCCGGTGCTATGCGCATCGCATCGATTTCGTTGAGATCGATGGTTTCGATGCGCCATGCACTGAGATCGCCGAGCAGCAGCGCCGGGGCGGTGGGGGCGGCGAGTTCGCCGAGGCGCAGTTCGATCCGGGCCACGGTAGCGGCAAATGGTGCGCGTAGGGTCAGTTTGTCGAGTTCGAGGCGAGCTTGGGCGAGTGCCGCTTCAGCAGCGTCCACTTCGGCTTGGGCTAAAGATACCTCTTCTTCCCGTGGAGCAGCATTGACCTGCGCCGCTTGGGTTTGCGCCAAAGCAAGTTGTGCAGCGGTGACGGCCAGTTGTGCTTGGCGCGGATCACCGCGCAAACGGGCGAGCGTCGCTTCGGCGGCGGCAATGCGGGCATCGATTGCGGCCAGTTTATCGGCGGCCGGTGGCGCCAGTAGCGCAGCCAACCGCGCTTCGGCTTCACGTAAGCGCGCTTCGGCAGCAGCTATACCCTCGATCTCGGCCTGTGCAGCCTGCTCGGCATTGATCCGAGCTTGCGCCAACGCGACCTCAGCGTTCTGCACTGCGCGCAGCGCAGCAGCTTCAGCGTCAAGGCGTGCCTGTGGTAGCTCATCGTCACCCAAACGTTGCTTCAGCTCTTCGTTTTCCCAATGGATGCGGCTGTAATCGGCTTGACGATCGCGCAATACATTGGCCGCCTGTTCCAGCGCCAACTGGGTATTGACCTTCGCCGCCGCCAGCGAGCTGCGTTGGGCGGCAAGGTTGGCCGCCGCTTGGTCGCGAGCCGCCTGCGCCTGCGCAACCACTTCCGGATCGGCACCGGCCAGCAGCTCGGCGCGAGCGGCCTTGGCTTCGGCCAATTGGGCTAACGCGGCCTTCTCGTCGGGGGCAGCCACCGCCAGCGCCACTTGGGTCGCTTGGGCAGCGGCGACTTGAACGGCGGCTTCGGCAGCGGCCCGCGCTTCCGGCGCCGCTCCGGCCAGCAGTTGGGCATAGCGGGCCTGCGCGCGGGCGAGATTGGCTTCGGCCTGCTGCACCGCCAAGCGTTGCGCCCGATCATCGAGCTGTGCTAAGGCTTGCCCGGCGGCCACCTGATCACCTTCCGCGACCAAGACCGCGCTGACGATCCCGCTGCGCTCGAAGCGCAACCATGCCGCTTGCAGCGGTACGACCCGCCCTTCGACGCTGACCAGCGGCACGGTTGCTTCACCGGTTGGGATCGGTGGCGGGGCCGATTGCGCCCCCGGCCCGTTAGGGCCAAAAATGGCATATGCGCCGCCGGCAATCAAGATGACGGCAATCAGAGGAATAAGCAGCCTGCGCATAACCGTCTCGCCTTTCAGCCAACAATGTGACCATCAGCCACCAGCACCATCCGTCCGGCCCGCCGGGCCAACTCACTATCGTGCGTCACCATCACGATTGTCGTACCGAGACCGGCCAGTTCGACAAACAGTTCAAAGACCGCTTCGGCGGTCTGCGAATCGAGATTGCCGGTCGGCTCGTCGGCCACCAGCAGCGGCGGGTTATTAGCTAACGCGCGCGCAATCGCCACCCGCTGCTGCTGGCCGCCCGACAAGGCCAGCGGCAACTTCTCGGCTTGATCGGCCAACCCCACCCGCTCGAGCAAGGCCAACGCCCGCGCGCGCCGTTCGCGCAGCGAGCCGAGATTGGCAAAATCCATCGGCAACATCACGTTTTCCAACGCGGTGAGGGTCGGCAAGAGCTGAAAAAACTGGAAGACGATTCCGACCGTGCGCCCGCGCCACGCGGCCATCTGCGCGGCGGGCATGCGCATCAGATCGGCCCCGGCCACCAACACCTCGCCGCTGCTGGCCCGGTCAATCCCGGTGATAACGTTGAGCAAGGTTGATTTGCCGCTGCCCGATTTGCCCACAATCGCGACAAACTCACCCGGCTCGATGCGCAGATCGATCCCGCGCAGGGCCAGATAGTCACCAGCAGCGGTGGTATAGGCTTTGGTGACGGATGAGAGCAAGATCAGTGGTTGGTTCATAGGTTTTGTGGGTTTATATCGTTGATGTTGGTTAGGGCCGATGGCACAGGGGATTTCCAATATTCTCTGCGACCCTTCGCGTCTTTGCGTGTACCATCTTTGCGTCTTTGCCCTTTCTGCGTCACGGGAGACGGACAGCCGTCCGTCGCTACTGCGTCTTTGCCCCCTCTGCGTCTTTGCGTTGACCGGCTCACTCATACGCCAGCGCCTCGCGCACCGCGATGCGAGTCGCGGCGCGCGCCGGCAACACGCTCGATGCCAATGCAAACAACATCACCACCCCCAACCACATCCAAATCGCCGAAAACGAGTACATCCAAATCAATGGAATATTGAGCAACGCCATACCAAAGTTGTAGGCCAGCGCATAGCTCATCGGGATCGAGAGGATCACTCCACCCACCCATGCCAACAGTGCAATCGTCAGTCCTTCCGTGACAACCAATTCGCGGATGGCATCGTCGCTGGCGCCGATGGCGCGCAGAATGCCAATCTCGCGGGTGCGTTCGAGCACGTTGATGCTGAGGGTGCCGGTGAGGCCGAGCGCGCCCACGACCCCGATAATCAATGCCATGATCGAGATCGCGCCGGTCGCCAGATTAAACCGCTCTTCGAGAATTCGTCGCTCTTCGCTCATGGTGCGGATGAGGCGCAGATCGATGCCATAAGCAGCGAGTTGCTGTTCAATGGCTGCGGCTGCGGCGGCATGACTGACCGGATCATGGCCGATGGTCGACACCCGCACCGTATCGGTGCGACCCACACCACCCTGCTCGGCGGTGAAGGCAGCGAGATCAACATATGCCTGCGCCGGCATGGTCGGCGGGGTAAAGACCTCGATCAACCCGACCAGCCGCCACTGCGATTCGCGGCCTTGGATCGAAAGCGTTACCCAATCGCCGACGCGCAGATAGGGCTCTTTACTGCGGATATTGGTCGAAAAGACGACCTCGTGCGCGCCGGGGCCGGTCAGCCAACGCCCTTCGGCGAGGCGCGGATGGAAGAAATCGGTATCGGCAGGCAATGCGCGCAACGCCAATTCTTCGCCATCGGTGCCATCGGGCCGCACCGGAAAGACCGGCGCGCGCAGCGTGCTCTCAAGGCGGGTCACCGCCGGCAACGACTCAATCAGCGGCGCAATCCGCTCGATCCGGTAGGAATGGGCCAACTGCACTTCGAGATCGTAGTTCAACCCAGCCAGACTCGCCTCCAGCGTGGCAAACAGCGAGGTGCGCTGGGTCATGACGGTAATCAAGACGCTACCGCCCAACGCCAAAGCCACCAGCGTGCGCGCTAAGCGGGCGCGCTGACGAAAGGCATTGCGCAGCGCCAAGAGGGTGGGTCGGCGCAGCAACCGGCCCAGCATGCGGGTGAGCAGAGTCACGGCAAGCGGCGGCGGCGCTGTCTCGCCGCTGAGCAACTCGCGCACGGGCCGGCGCAAAGCGCTGCGAATCGGCCACAACGCGGTCAACACCGGCACCGTGATCCCGGCCACGATCTGCAACAGCAAAATCTCACCACTCCAAACCGGCCATGGCAGATCGACATTCAACTGTCCGGCCAAAAAACCGGCAAGGCCCTGCGTCGCCAGCAAACCTGCCGGCACCGCCAGCATTAGCGCCAACACCCCAAACAACGCCGCCGTTGCCATATACATCGCCGACAGCGCCCGCGGCCCGGCGCCGATAGCCGCCATCACACCGAGCTGGCGGGTCTGTTGGTTGAGGATGGCGCTGATCGTATTGATACTGAGGAAACTACTGGCGACCAGCGCCAACATCCCGACGATCAGCATCAACACGGTAATCACCGGCAAGAGAGCTTCAGCCGGATGTTGCAACGGCGGCGGCACGTAGGTCTGGATCACCGGATGACCGCTCCGCTTCAGCAACTGCTCAACCGTCTGCGCCATCGCCCGAATCTGGGTTACATCGCGCCGGTCGCCGTTGACAATCAGGTGCAACTGGTTATAACCGGCAGGGCCGCCCAACCAGCGCAACGTGTCTTCAGTCATATAGATGAAGGTCTGCGCAGTGAGCACAGCCAGCGGCGTACTCAGATCGTGGATCGTGCCGGCCACCGGCATCGCGCGCTCGCCGATCCCCGGCAACTCAACCACGACCGTCTCGCCAATCGCCAAGCCAGCACGCGCCAGCGACACCCGCTCCACCAATATTGCCCGTTCGCGTGGCGGCCATGCCCCCGCTTGGGGGCGGACAATCCCGATCCGGCGGATGCCATCGTCGGGCAGCACGGTAATCAGCGCATCTTCCCACCGATCGGGGCCGATGCGAATGCGGGCCGGCACAACGCGACGGCCTTCGGCGACGGCTACTTCCGGCAACCGTTCGACCGCCTCGGCGAGGTCATCGGTAAAGGCAGCGGTGGTGATCGTCGCGCTGGCCGGCTCGATAGCGAGAAAGCTGCGCTGCAATTCGCGCCCAATCACGGCTCGCGCGGTGAGGATGACGCCGAAGGCGAAGACGCCAACCGCAATCGAGAGCGTCACCAGCGCGGTGCGGGTGGGGAAGGCGCGCAAGTCGCGGATAACTTTTCGCCAACGCGGAGTAAGCATTGTGAAACCGCCGAGTGAGCAAAGGCGCTGTAGAGCCGGACGGCTGTCCGGATCCGCAAAGGACGCTAAGGTTGTAACGCAAAGGCGCAGAGGACGCGAAGGGCGCTAAGGTTGTAACCGAATCGTAGTGGCTGGATAGGCTCTATCTTTGCGCGCTCCACGCTACCTGTCTTTTACCTGCCCAAGCGGCGCTTAGCTGCACCAATCTGCTAGGAGTATAGCACATGTTGATTGATTGGTCAATCAACAAAAGAAACAAAAACAGAGCGACGATCCGATAGACCGTCGCTGCTAGGCTGGTGCGAACGTTGCGCAGAGTCCTAACCAGCCACCACCCCCAACATATTGAGGAAGATGCGCGTTTCGCGAGCAATGGCCGGCCATGCCTGCGGATCAGCCGCCTTCGCCGGCAATTCCACCGTGGCGAACTGGTGCATGGTGCGCGGCAAGGCTTGGCCGCGGGTCTGGGTAGCGACCTCGCCGCGCAGGTACGCCTGCCACGCAGACTCGACCGCTTGGGCAAACTGCTTTGCCGACGCTTGAATCGCGTTTGTATCTCTAGTCTCTAACGCGGCGAGCAAGGCCCGGCCCGCCTCGTTCATGTGTTGCACATACATCAACCAACGCTCCTCTATCTCATCACGCGGCGCATGGTTTGGTCGCCGCCAGCTCACGAGCAGGCAAGAGCGGCGGGTGGATCCGCCGCTCCTCTTTAGATTATAGCGAGAACTGTGGGTGATGGCAAGTCTGGGGAGAGGGGTGGGGTGTTGATGATAGCGCCAGATGTGCATATCAGCGGGCATGGATTTCTGCTCGGCTCAATGGGCGAACGTTAGGGATGCGCACCGGTTGGGCCAGCAATTGATCGATCACATTCCCGCTCGTTTGCAGGGTTAGGTTCTCCTAAGACTATCGCACCTGCCCGGTAAGCTGAGCATATTGCGGAGGAAGCTCAATCAGACCATTCTTAACTGTAGCTTGGAATTCGATCGCTTGCATCATCTGGTTTTCTCATCAGTCTATATCATATCTGATGTTGCTGTCGCAGCCGGAGACTGGAAACAGCGCGGTTCGACGCACTGAACGCCTCGTAGGTTTCGGGTGAGAACAGGGTCAGGTAGATGCCATAGCGCTGGTTTCCTTTATTGAACCGGTCTGTTTGGCGGCATCATGCGCGGCTAAACACAGTGTGTCACTACTGTATGCAGCGGGGGAGAGAAAGGCAAGGTGTTGAGATTGGCTTATGAAGCTCTCCTCCCAACCCCCCGCAAGACTCCCCTCCCCCAGCGGAATTGAGAGGCGGACAGGATCCATGAGCGCAGATATGGTTGATAGCTTTGTGATGCGCCATTTCGCTCTCACCCCCAACCCCGCTCCCACTGGCGCGGGAGAGGGGAGCTGCTCCGTTCCGCTTCAAGCAATGTCTTTGCCGCCAATCCGGCGGCTCCCCCTCAGGGGTCGGGGGGTGATATGGAGCATTTGCTGGGTTTGCCCATCTGTTCGGCTCCCCCTCAGGGGGCCGGGGGAGGGTGAGGGCCAGCAGCCAGCGCAGCGGGCTTTGTACCCCTAGCCCGGCTCTTCAGGGCCGGGTTCCGGATCAGATGGTCTGCCCGCTCTTGAAGACGTAGAGGGAAGGGGGATGATTGCCGCCTCCTCAGTGGCCGCTACGCCCTCTGCAACCTCAACCTGCTGCAACCAGCGGGGGCGAGACCCGCTCGAACTGTGGTGCTACGCTCTCACAGACCTCCCTACCCTTGCCAATCGGAACGCAGCGACCTTAGCCAGCACGATCGGTTAGTAATCTTGACAACTCTGCACGTGGCGGATCTTGCACCTCATCGAGACGTACACCGGCGTACAATAGCCAAAAGCAACGCCCCAACCTCACCGCGACCAACCCATCTTATGAACAGCATCCATACATTAACCGCTTCTGCAGCGTTAGCTGCCCTCGATACCGGACCGCAGGGGCGTTCACAAGCCGAAGCTGAGAGGCGCTTGGCCCAATATGGCCGGAATGTGATCGCTACGCAGCAGGGAGGCGCTGATGAGGCGCCTCCCTTCCCTCCAGGTCTACCGTTCGATGATAAAATCCTCGCGCCACCAATGATTCGCGAATGCCGTAGAATACCGAGCATGCTGACTAGGTGACTTCAATGCAGTTGAAATCTTGCGCTAGCCTAACGTTCTGCAGCACAATTGCTCGCTGTTGTGATAGAACAGGCATCCCAATCATGCCGCTTGCTGATCTGCTCAGACCAATCACAAACGAAGATCGTTCGCCATGTAGCGATAGGGATGGGATATGGCAGGCAATGCTGCTGAAACATCCGGTTGAAATATAATTGACCGGTGAAGGCCCAATCGCCGGTGGCTAATTGCCGCAACATCGCTTCGTCTACCGGCAGGGCAAAGTTAGCTACCACGAAATCAGGTTTCAGAACGCCTAACGAGTAGTCAAAATCAAATTTATTGTGGCCGGGCATCGTGCTGCCAGAAGCAGCCGGCAGACGAGCAATGTGACGATCTGACTTCCCGAGCAAATCAATCGCGTAGCGCTCAGAAAAGTAAAACACCGACCCAGCCCAGAAATCAGCAACCTTGCTTGTTGGCGGGGTATTGCGCTTCAGCAGCAACCCGATCGTCACGTTGCCAACATCAGCCACATTGGGCAGCAGAAACCAACTGTACCCCGGCACAAGCAACGGCGTTCCTATCAGACAGAGCAACCCAAACCAGAGTCTGAATGCGACAGCCGGTTGTAAAAGCACGCGTTGCAGCGCATTCCACCCAAAGAAAGCTGCTACGCTGCTAGCGAGCGCGCTCACGCCGATGATGAAGGCAAACCACTGATTGATGGCGGACCCTGATTGCGCCCCAGCAACGAGCAAATCAATCATTGGCGCGAGGGCCGCCATCGTGACGCCGCTTAGCACAACGCTCAACCCAACGGCAAGCAGGATGGTACGCGGTGCAGATAGTTGCTCTCCCTGCACAGGCGTTGTCCAACCAGTGCGAATGAGCGATTGCACCCCAAGGAAGGCCAGCGTGAGTATGAGAGGAAGGATCGGTATAAAAAACCGAAAGTTGGGGAAGGCATCTCCGCCAACATAGATCACATACGCCATATATGCCAAAACCACCGCCAGCAACGCGCGACGCACTTTATCTTTTGTCAATAATGAACCGATCAGGGCAAAGCCGAGCGCAAAAGGGTAATGCATGGCAAAGGCGACGAAGTATCGGAAACCCGCTAGCAATGTTCCCTCCCACCCAAAGACCTTCAGGTAAGCGGTGTTGGGCAGCACATCGCCGTAATACAACGCTCTAAATAGGGCATGGGCTATCGGCAAGGCCAACGACAATGCAGCATACCCGATGATCAGCATTCGGTTGCTGTTTAACCACACCGCAAGCACATACAGCAACACTGACAAGATCACCGCGTCTGATCGAACCAGTGACAGGAGCGCGATGATTACAAACGTGAACAGACGCGGCGTTCGCTGCTGCGCCTCTGTGACAATTCGATAGGCGGCCAGCAGAAACAACAACGTCAACAAGATAGTTTCAAAGCCGGCGGTTGTCCACGCCATCACATTTTTATTGAGCACGAAGCCGAGCACGGTGGCGGCAACCACCAACGGGCCACCGCCCAGCGCGCGCACGAAGCGGATGATGATAGGAACGGTCGCGACGACAAGCGTGATGTTGGTCAACAGGATGATCAACGAGGTTTGGGCAACCGGGATCGGCAACAGATGCACCAACGCCATATAGAGTGTCCACAACAGATTGGTATACCCCTCAATGCGCTCACCGTCTAAATTCCAGACCAAACCCGCACCCTGAGCAAGGTGTCGGGCATAGCGCATTGAAATCATGGCATCATCATCAAGCCACCAATACCGTTCGCCGCCAATGACGGCGCTATGACCAATGAGCGCAACCGGCAGCCACAATCCCCCAATCGTAAGCAGAGCTACGGTTAATACGCTGCTATCCTGTTGCGCGAGAGCCGCCAGCCAATTCCAGCGCGGCAGAGCGACCCAGCCCAGCGCAACCAGTGCTATCCCGCTGACCAATGCCTCTATGCCGATGGCATGAATTTTCGCCAGCCAATGCGGCGCTGGCGGCTCTCCTTGCCAAACAGCCACGAGCGACAGCACCCACTCGGTCAACCCACTATTCATTCCTACAATGAATAGCCCGATCACGACTAAGCCGCCCCCGGCAGCGATAATCGCATGGCGAATAGTTTTACAGTTTGTCAGGCAAGCTGTCGACAACATTGAAGGAGCGTGATTGGAGTTCTCTCTAACTAGCAGAACGATGCCCAGTCTACGGATGTATCGTGGTGATGCTGCGAGGTATGTTTGGCATGGATGACAGCACCAGTGCGGATGTAGACGATACCTCGGCAAGAAAACTTCTTTATGTACATGAACATGGTTGGCATCCTCAGGAACGTACATACCCTCTCTCGTCTAAGGATATTCTTGCGCAATAATCTGCTTGATCGCCGTATCAAGCGCTGGAATTTTATTTACAACCACATTCTATACGATATCATAATCGACGCCAAAATAGCCATGAATAAGTCGATCACGCATTCCGGCAATCATGCGCCACTCAATGATTGGATATTTCTGCCGGATCGACTCAGGCATATATTTTACTGCCTCGCCAATAATCTCAACACTCCGCACATACGCACGCTTCAAGGTCTCATCTTATAGAAAGGTTGTGTGATCGAGACTTTGGGAACTTCGTAAAAGATAACTTGTCGCATCGAGGATATGCTGAAGATACTCACGCACCGATCGAGACATATTCAACCTCACGGAGAATGTGCGGGCCAATATATGGGCTTAATGCTTCAACCGTAATCAAATCGACCTTACGGTCAAATAGATCTTCAAGGAACAATGCAAGCTGCATGAAATGATCAAACGTTTTCTGATCTGGCTCGAATTCGACCCCAATATCGACATCACTCCCTGTCTGCGCCTCATTCCGCACGAAGGAGCCAAACAGTCCGCAACGCCGCACACCCAAACGCTGCAACTCGCGCTGGTGTCTCCGTAAGAGATCGAGGATTTGCTCTTTCGTCTGAACCGACATAACCTGTTTTGCGTACCAAATATCAGGTTGGGTGACTCGCATTCTAGCATGTTCGATTGGCGTAATGACCAAGCGTTGGAAAAAGACGCCAAGCCCGCAAAGTTCGCCAAGATTCAAACGCCAAGTGCGCAAAGCACGCCAAAGTTTTTGAAGGTTTGGCACGAGCACGCTCAGTCCTCTTCCCAAAAAAATCCTTTGCGCACCTCTGCGGAGCCGGACAGCCGTCCGGCTCTCCCGCGTCTTTGCCATCTTTGCGCCACTACTCGCGTAGCCGCACGCTGAGGCCGGTGTAGCGCCGTTCGATCTCGGCGGCGGCAACGGCGGCAGCGACGGCGCGCCGGTCGCCAACGATGACCACAAGCTGGCGGGCGCGGGTGACGGCGGTGTAGAGCAGGTTGCGTTGCAGCAGCGGTTGGTGTTGGAGCAAGAGCGGCAGCACCACTACCGGGTATTCGCTACCTTGGCTTTTATGCACGCTGAGTGCGTAAGCGAGGGTGAGATCGTCAAGGTCGAGGCCGCTGTACCGGATAGCGCGCCCATCTTCAAACCGCACTACCACGGTCAGCGCTGCGGCGTCGATGGCGATGATCTCGCCGGTGTCGCCGTTGTAGACATCGCGGTCGTAGTCGTTGCGCTGCTGGATGACCCGATCACCAACCCGGAAGACGGTCGCGCCGCTGCGGTATTCGGCCACACCGGGACGGGGCGGGTTGAGAGCGGCTTGCAAGGCGGTGTTGAGGGCGGCCACGCCGGCGTTGCCTTTGTGGGTTGGGCTGAGCACTTGGATGTCGCGGCGCGGGTCGTACCCGAACCGGCGCGGGATGCGTTCGACCACCAGTTCGACAACGAGTTCAGCGCAGCGTTCGGGTGTCTCGGCGGCAAAGAAGTAGAAGTCGTCGTGCCCTCCCCAGTCTGGCAGCAGGCCGTCGTTGATGCGGCGCGCGTTGGCAGCGATGCCGCTGCCGGCGGCTTGGCGAAAGATGGCGTCGAGATGGATGCGCGGCACGATCCCGCTGTCGATCAGATCGCCGAGCACACGGCCCGGCCCAACGCTCGGCAGTTGGTCGGCGTCGCCGACGATGACCACATGCGCGTTGAGAGGCGTCGCCTTGAGCAGTTGGTTTGCCAGCACCACGTCGAGCATACTGGCTTCGTCGATCACCAACAGATCGCAGGCGAGCGGATTATCGGCGTTGCGGCGGAACGCGCCGTCAGGACTGTATTCAAGCAGGCGGTGGATAGTGCGGGCCTCGATCCCGGTGGCTTCGCTCAACCGGCGGGCGGCGCGTCCGGTTGGCGCGGCGAGCAAGGGATAGTAGCCGCGGGCGCGCAGCAAGAGCACCAGCGCGCGCAGACTAGTGGTTTTGCCGGTACCCGGCCCGCCGGTGAGCAGCATCACCGGACTGGTCAAGGCGGTGCGCACTGCTGCGCGCTGCTGCGGGCTCAGATCGATGCCGCGCCGTTCGGCCAGATGGGCAAAGACCAGTTCCCAGCGGCTAGGGGCATAGTGGGCAGCCAGCGCCGAACGCTGCGTGAGCCAGCGCCAGATCGCATTGGCGACACCGATTTCAGCGAACGCCAGCGGCGGCAAGTAGATCGGCTGCTCGGCGGGTGTTGCGGCGGTAACGACCGGATCGCGCCAGAGCTGGCCGACGGCAAGCATCTGATCGACTGCCGCTTGCACCTTCGTTGCCGCCACAGTGAGCAGGCTAGCAGCATGCTCGATCAGCTCGCGCCACGGCAGATAGCAGTGACCGTCATCCGACGCTTGACCGAGCGCAAACCGCACCCCGGCGGCGATCCGGCGCGGGTCGTCGCGAGCAATGCCGAGACCGGCGGCAATCGCGTCAGCGGTGCGAAACCCCACCCCATCCACCTCATCGGCGAGCCGGTACGGTTCATGCTGCACCACTCCCAGCGCGTCGTCGCCGTAGTGCTTGTAGATGCGCACCGCGACGCCGGTTGGCAGGCCAAGGTCTTGCAGCAACAGCATCAGGTCTTTGATCCGCTGCTGCTCCCGCCACGCCGCGGCGATCAGCTCAGCCTTCTTGCGCCCTAACCCCGTCACCTCGCGCAACCGCTCCGGCTCGCGATCGAGCACATCGAGCGTATATTTGCCAAAGGTCTCGGTGATCCGTTTGGCGGTGGCCGGGCCAACCCCTTTGATCAGACCACTGCCGAGATAGCGGCGAATGCCGTCGATGGTGGCGGGCAGGCAAGTGTGGTAGCGTTGCACGCTGAATTGGCGGCCATGGGTCGGATGGTCGCGCCACTCACCTTCGAGGATGAGCTGTTCGCCGGGTTGCACGCCGAGCAGTTGGCCGACAATCGTGACGGTATCGCGTTTGCCAGCGGGACGCAATTGCGCAACCGTATAGCCGGTACTCTCGCTCTGATAGGTAATCCGCTCAAGAATGCCGTCGAGTTGGGGCATAGGGTTCGATCTGCATAGGCAACAGGTATGCTCTTTCTATCTATCTTACCGGAAATGGTACGTTGGGCGAAGTGTTGCACCGCAGAGAACGCAGAAGAGCATGATCATCACATCGTGTACCACTCACCGGTGACGAGGATGGTATCGACATCGATCGGCTCGATCCGTAGGCGCAGATGCTCACCCGGACGAATCGGCTGCGCGTCAGTGTATTGCACATCTACTAAAGCCGGATCGAACAGCTCAACCAGTTCGTTCTGCCCCGCGCGGAACCGGCAGGTGAGTTGATCATCAAGAAAGCCGTCGCGGTACGCATAATACTCAAACGTCACCGGCGCGGCGGGCCGCAGACCGAGCGCGTAGCGGCACTGCGCCGATTGTTCCGGCGAGAGTTGGGTGGTCTCGGTCAGCCGATCCGGGCTAAAGAAGGGATTGGCTAACAGCACGGCAAGACTGCCGATGCCGCAGATCAGAACGAACACCGCGAGAACAACCGCCAGCCATACCGCAGAACGGCGCTTCATCATCCCATCGTCACCCAATGACAATCGCGAGGGAAAGGTAACATTCCGCCAAATCCGCCAGAAAGCAACGAATCCCGCAAGGTATCCATGACTGTAAAGATTATACGTCACGCTAAACGTTTTCGCATCATCTCAACGATTGACAAGAGGAAATGGATTGGATATTTTTAAGGTTCAAAGAGGTATGTTTTTTATTTGAATTTAAACACTCTATTATTCCTCGCAACTCATTAAGCATCCGCCCTCGTCGCAGCCATATCTACCACTGAGAGGAGATGCGAGATGTATGATCCCAACTCCCCCTACCGTCCTCCCCAACCGCCGCCGGTCTACATTATCAAAGAAGAGAGTTTTACCTTGAAGGCCATCTTAACGCTCGTTCTCTACTTTGTGCTGTATATTCCCGGTCTGATTGCGAATATCGTCTTCTGGAACGAAGCGCGCAACGTTCAGGCGCGAACCGGACGAGCCCTGGAAGGGAAGGGATGGCTGACGGCCATGTTAATCATGCAGTTAGTAGGTCTTATCTTATCCGGGTTCTTCTTTTGCTTGTTGGTGCTTGCAATCATCACAACCGAACCAGTGCCGTTCTAGGATAGAAAGAGGCTACCTCACCACATTCGGCGTCGGTTTGCCACTCAACACCGCCACCAGATTCTCGGCGGCGAGGATGGCCATACGCACGCGAGTCGCGACGCTGGCGCTGCCAATGTGCGGGGTGAGCACCACGTTCGGCAAGGCGAGCAGCGGGTGATCCGGCCCGATCGGCTCACGCTCGAAGACATCGAGACCCGCGGCCCACGGACGACCGGCGCGCAGCGCCGCGACCAGTTCTGCTTCGCGCACCAGCGGCCCGCGAGCGACGTTGACGAAGATGCTGGTGGGTTTCATCAAGGCAAACTGGGCCGCGCCAAACATGCCGCGGGTCTCGGCGGTGAGCGGTGCGGTCACTACCACCGCATCACTTTCGGCAAGCAGATCGTTGAGTGAACGATATGCGGCCCCCAGCTCGGCTTCAAGTTCGGGATTGGGCCGGCGGTTGTGGTAGAGCAGCCGCATGCCAAAGCCACGTCCCCGACGCAAGACCGCTTGCCCGATCCGGCCCGCGCCAACCACCCCCAGCACCCGGCCATAGATGTCTTGCCCCACCATCTGCAACGGGTGCCACGGCCCCCAGCCGTCGCGTTCGATCAGTTTGTGGCCCTCCACCACCCGGCGGGCAGCGGCCAAGAGCAAGGCCCACGCCAGATCGGCGGTGGTCTCGGTCAGCACGTCGGGCGTATTGGTGAGCGTAATCCCGCGCACCGCCAGCGCCTCGCGGTCAATATTATCATAGCCGACCGCCATAATCGACACGGCACGCAACCGCGGTACCGCAGCGATCACCTCGGCGTCGATGCGGTCGGTGATCAGGCAGAGCAAACCTTCCGCCTCCGCGACGCCGCGCAACAGCTCATCGCGCGGGATAGGGGTCTCGGCGTTATCCCACAGTGCAACCGTGCAATGCTCGGCGAGGATCGCCATCGCCGGATCGGGCAGACGGCGGGTGACAAAAATGGGTGGTTTGCTGTTCATCTGCGTCCTCAGCATCGTTGCCTATACAGCAGCACTACCCCTCGACCACAATCACGTGAATCTGCGGCGGGCCGTGAATGCCGAGCGAGAGGGTCATCTCGATGTCGGCAGTGCGTGACGGGCCGGTGATGAAGGTGAGGTTGCTGGTTGGGCCGAAGATCTCATTGCCATAGCGTTGGGTCAGCAGCGCCAGCGCCTCGCCGAGGCCACGCACTAGTTGGTGCCGGAAGATCACGGCGATGTGGCACGGCGCCAGCAGCGAAGCAAGACGTGGCTTGCCGGGGCCATGGCGCAAGATCAGCGTACCGCTCTCGGCAATCGCCAGCTCAGCGCCTGACAAACAGATCGGGATCGGTTCCAATTCTTGCAGCCGCGCCTTGCGCCCTTCCCCGCGTACATCAGCTTTCGCTGGCGTAATCCCGCGCGCCACTAGCAATTCCGACAGACCGGGCAAGCCAATTTGGGCGAGATCCCACCCGATCACGCTGGTGGCGTGCGTCTCTTCGATCAGACGGTCAATAATCGCCAGCGCCTCATCGGCATTTGCCACCCGGTAGGCTTCGCCCTCCAGCTTCGCCAGCTCAGCGACAAATTGGCCAACCACATCATCTTGGGCCGGCAACACAAACGGCGGCGCTTCGTGCGGCATCCGCTCGGCCTCGGCCTGCAACCATGGCCGGTTGGCGTTGAGGCTGGTACGGAGATTGGCGAGAATCTGTTCACGGCTCATAACATCTCCTAATCAAAACACAAGCTTCGCAGAGCGATAAAGGTATGGCAAAAGCCTCCTACTGAGAATAACAAAAAACCTCTGCGTGCTCTGCGCCCTCTGCATCTTTGCGTTTATCGTCCTCTGCGTCTTTACACCCTCTGCGCCTTTACCCCCTTTGCGCCTCTCCTTACAGTCGCCGTTCGTAGAATAACGACAACGGATCATTGGGATACTCGCCGAACGGGCCGATCTGGTAAAAACCGGCTTTTTCATAGCAGCGGATAGCCGCATGCTGCAACGTACCGGTTTCGAGCCGAAGCAACCGGTATTCGCGCGCCAGCGCATACGCGGCGAGGTGATCGATCAGCCGTTGGGCCAGCCCCATCCCGCGAAACGCTGGCCGCACATACATCCGCTTCAGTTCGCCATAGTCAGGGTACAGTTGGATACCACCGCAACCGGCGGCCTCGCCGTTCAGCCGCACGACGAAAAAGGCGACTCCTTGCGCAATAAGCTTCTCGACACTATAGCCGTGCTGGCTTTCCGGCGGGTAGAGCGGGGCCAGTTCGGCTTCCAGTTCTTCGATCAACGCCAGCGCATCGGCAGTGTCTGGTCGTTCGACATGGATGGTGATACGCATATCCGATAGGAGGGGCAGGGTTCAAACTGACCCTTACGGTTTGGGGGCAGGTGTGAAACCTGCCCCTATACTACGATGATGATTGGCGTTATTTCTTCCGTTCGGCCCACAATTCACGGAACGATTTAGGCGGCAAGGCCGGAAAATCGCGCTGTTTCGTCCACAAGTGCAGTGGCGGCGGCAAGCGGCGGAAGCGACCTTTGCGGGCGAGAATACGGCTGAAGAACCGGCCGGCTTTACCGCCGACATTGTAGATCGCCGGGTGGGTCATCGTCAGCGTATAACTGGCAATCGCCGCTTTTTCAACCGGATGGAACTTGCCGGCCTTCACCGCATCAGCCCGGTGGCGCAGCAGCATGTCAGGAATGGCGATCCGCACCGGGCAGACCTCTTGGCAGGCGCCGCAGAGCGAGCTTGCTTGCGGCAACAGGTAGGCATCGGGTAGATCGGGTTGCAGCAACGGGGTGAGCACAGCGCCAATCGGGCCGGAATAGACGCCGCCGTAGGCGTGGCCGCCAATCGCCTGATAGACCGGGCAGGCGTTGAGGCAGGCGCCACAGCGAATACAAAGCAGCGATTCGGCATAGTGGCCGCCTAAAATCCGTGATCGGCCATTGTCAAGTAAGATCAGGTGAAACTCTTCGGGGCCGTCTTCTTCGCCGGGCCGGGCCGGGCCGCTGATCAGGCTGGTGTAGACACTCAGTTTTTGGCCGGTGGCCGAACGGGCCAGCACTTGCAGCATCACACCCAGATCGGCGAGGCGGGCCACAATCCGCTCGATCCCCATAATCGCCACGTGGATGCGCGGCACCGTGGTCGAGAGGCGCGCATTGCCCTCATTCTCGACAATCACGATTGCACCGCTGTCAGCCACGCCAAAATTGACCCCGCTAATGCCCATATCAGCCTGCAAGAAGCGTTGGCGCAGCGCCTGCCGGGCAGTGCGGATCATCGGCGGCACTTCAGTGGTCGGCGGCATGCCGAGGTGCTGTTGGAACAGCTCGCTCACCTGCTCGCGGGTCTTGTGGATAGCGGGAGCAATGATATGCGACGGCGTTTCACCGGCAAGCTGGATAATATACTCGCCGAGATCGGTCTCGACCACCTCGAAGCCGGATTCTTCGAGCGCCTCGTTGAGATGGATCTCTTCCGAGGCCATCGACTTCGATTTAACAATGCTGCGCACCCCGCGCGCGCGGGCCAGTTCAATAATATAACGGCTGGCCTCTTCGCCATCGCTGGCCCAGCACACATGGCCGCCGCGCGCTTCGACATTGGCGGCCAACTGCGGCAAGAGCTCATCGAGATGGGCCAGCGCATGGGCGCGAATGGCACGGGCTTGATCGCGCAACCGATCAGCATCACTCAGCGCGCCGATCGCGCCGGCCCGGTTGCCAATAAAGCGCGTCGTCGCCCGGTGCAGCGCCGTCTGCAACGACGAATCGTGCAGGGCGTGGTCAACGCGGTCGAAAAAGGCGATGGTTTGCGGCATAGCGGTGATTTCTAGGTGATAGAACAATCCAGATTGTGATTGGTATTAGGCGATAGACCGATTTGGGACGGCACCGCCGTGCGGCTGGACACCCATAGCGTTCACCCGATTGGCCGGAACCGCACCGCCGTGCGGCTCTACGGGTGCGTTCCCTCAGAAACCGGATTTACCGTGCGTCCACCATATTCGCTAACACCTCGGCCAAATGGCGGGCGCGGGTTGGCAGGTTACGGCGCGACAAACCGCCAGCGATTTGGGTCATACACGACACATCACCGGTCACGACCAGATCGGCGTTGGTTGAGGCGATCGCCTCGATCTTGCGGTCAAGCATCGCGGTCGAGATGGTATGCTGCTTGACCGCAAACAGGCCACCGAACCCGCAACACTGATCGCACCCCGGCAACGGTGCCACCTCCGCCCCTTGCACGCGGCCTAGCAGCGCGCGCGCTTGCGCGCCGAGGCCAAGAAACCGCAGGCCGTGACAGGAGTCGTGATAGGTGATGCGACTATTGAACCGCGCGCCAACCTCGGTCACACCTAACACATCGACCAGATACTCGCTGAGTTCGTAGGTGCGATGGGCTAAGTCGGCGGCCATGCCGGCAAAGGGCGTGTGCGCAAACAACTCATGGTAGAGATGGCGGATCATCGCCGCACACGATCCCGACGGCATCACCACATCGCCTTTGCCTCGCAATACTTCCAGCGTGCGCCCGGCCACCGCGTACGCGTCATCGCGAAAGCCGGCGTTGAACGCCATCTGGCCGCAACATAACAGATCAGGCGGAACCTCGACGGTCACGCCTTGTTGTTCCAACAGCTCGGCCGTAGCTAAACCGACGGTCGGGTAGAGCTGATCAACAATGCAAGTCGCGAATAACACAGCGCGACGGCGGCCGGTAGTCACGATCTCGTCTCCTTTAAGGCTGAAAGAGCGTTGATAATGGTATTATACCAAGTATTTGCTGAGCCATTCCAACCCTGCAACCATGCTATAATAGGATGAGTATCGTTGCGCTCAGGTTCGGCCTGAGCGTTTTTCACGCCGCCCAGCGGCCCACGTTACGGAAAAGGTATGATCCAGCGCACCGACCTGCGGAACATCGCGATTATCGCTCACGTTGACCACGGCAAAACAACGCTCGTTGATGCAATGCTCAAGCAGAGCCGCATCTTCCGCCAAAACCAGCACGTGGAAGAGCGCGTGCTCGATAGCAACGCCCTCGAACGCGAGCGAGGCATTACCATTCTCGCCAAGAATACCGCCGTCACCTACCGCGGCGTCAAGATTAATATCGTCGATACCCCCGGCCACGCCGATTTCGGCGGCGAAGTTGAGCGGGTGATGAACATGGTTGATGGCGTGTTGCTGCTGGTTGACGCCGTTGATGGCCCGATGCCGCAAACCAAGTTCGTGTTGCGCAAAGCGTTGCAGGCCGGCCATCAAGCAATCGTGGTCGTCAACAAGATCGACCGTCCGCAAGCCCGCCCCAACCACGTCGTCAACGCGACCTTTGACCTGTTTGTTGATCTCGGCGCAAGCGACGAGCAGGCCGAGTTCGCCACCATCTTCACCAATGCCCTGCTCGGCCACGCCGGGCGCTCGCCGCTCAAGCTGCACGACTCGCTCGAACCGCTCTTCGAGTGCATTCTCGACCGCATTCCGCCCCCCACGGTTGATGTCGAGGGGCCGGTGCAGTTCCTTGTCACCACCAGCACCTACGACGAGTACAAAGGCAAGATTCTCACTGGGCGGCTGGTGCGCGGCACGATCCGCAAAGGGCAGCCGTTGGTGCGGATCGCGCGCGACGGCGCGATCACGCCGGCTAAAGTCAGCCAGATTTTTGTGTACAACGGGCTAGAGCGGCAAGAGGTCGAGCAGGCGCAGGCCGGCGATATTATCGCGATTGCCGGCATCCCCGACGCTGCCATCGGCGACACCATCGCCGACGCGCTGGCCCCCGAAGCGTTGCCGCCGATTAAGGTCGAAGAACCAACCGTCCGCATGACCTTTGGCGTCAACACCAGCCCCTTCGCCGGGCGCGAGGGTACCTACGTCACTTCGCGCAAACTGCGCGAGCGCCTGTTCCAAGAGATGGAGCGCGACGTGGCGTTGCGGGTGGAAGAGACCGATAGCCCCGATGTGTTTATCGTCGCCGGGCGCGGCGAGTTGCATCTCGGCATTCTGATCGAGACTATGCGCCGCGAGGGCTATGAGTTTCAGGTCTCGAAGCCGGAAGTGATCTTCCGCGAAGCCCCCGATGGCACCCGCCTCGAACCAACGGAGCTGGTCGAGATCGAGGTGGCAAGCGAGTATCAGGGGGTGGTGGTCGAGCTGCTTGGCAAGCGGCAGGGCCAGATGCGCGATATGCGCATCAGCGAAGACGGCTCGGTTCATTATGTCTATCTCGTGCCGACGCGCGGCCTGCTTGGCTTCCGCCAGCTCTTCCTCACCGCCACCCGCGGCACCGGGATCATGAACAGCATCTTCTTCGGCTACGAGCCATACGCGGGCGAGATCGAGGTGCGGGCTAACGGCAGCCTGATCGCTGCCGAAGGCGGCGTCGCCACCACCTATGCCATTCACGCCTTGCAAGACCGCGGCGTCTTCTTTATCACTCCCGGCCAAGAGGTCTACGAAGGTATGGTGGTCGGCCAGCATATTCGCGACAACGACCTTGAGGTGAACGTCTGCAAAGAGAAGCACCTCACCAATATGCGCAACAACCGCGGCGCCGAGACGGTTCGGCTCGATGCGCCGCGTCAGCTCTCGCTTGACGACGCGATCGAGTATATCGGCGACGACGAGCTGGTCGAGGTGACACCCAAGGGTTGGCGCATCCGCAAGAAGCTGCTCAGCGCCGACGATCGCCGCCGCGAGAAGAAGCGGCGCGAACTGGCGATGAGCGAGCGGTAAGCGAGGCTAACCGCAGAGGGCGCGAGGTACGCAGAGTTGAGGGGCAGACAGGACGTTTGATCGAGCGCAACTGTTGATCGCTGGGCGATGCTGCAACGCTTGGTTCTGCGCTCCCCTCTCCCGCATCAGTGGGAGAGAGGCTGGGGGTGAGGGTACACCGGCGCATCTCAAAGCTATCAACCATATCTGCGCTCATTGCTGTCCGCCCTTCAACTATACATTGGCTTCGGAAACAATGACAGCCGAACCCGCCACCGCGCCCGCGCAATGACATCAGCACACGCTGAGGGGCGCTGGGTTTCTCCCTCCCCCAGGGGGTTGAGGGGCGGACAGAACATGTGGTCGGTCACACCCGTTGATCGCTGTACGATGCCGCAACGTGCGGCGATACGCTCCCCTCTCCCGCGCCAGTTAGAGAGGTGCTGGGGGTGAGGGCGAAACGACTCATCGCCAAGCCTTCAACCACATTTACGCTCATATATTCTGGTCAACCTTGAAGGGCGCAGAGGGAACGTTATTGGCACCCCACCTCTGCGCCAGCAACTACTACGAGTACGAGCAGCGGCAGAAATTCTCATCCGCCTCTCATTTTTCTTTAACCTTCTCTTTAAGCTGCCCGCCGATACTAGGAACCGGCGGGCAGTTTAGCATCTTCACCCTTATCCATCACACTCCCTGCCTGCCCCACGAGAGCGCGGCGCCACCCACCCGCCGCACCCTCCGCGGCCCACGCTTGCGTGACCGCGGGGAACCGCAGAGGCTACCACCTGCGTCTACATCTATGAACCTCAGCGGTTCGCATCGCACGCGCCGGACAGTCTCACCGGCGCATAAGGAGGCGCAATGAGCAACCCAACCACGATTGGTCGCAGCGCATCGGATACGATTGTGCTGTATCTGAACGAGATCGGCGCCGAGCCGCTGCTGACGTTTGAGCAGGAACAGCAACTGGCCAACGCAATTGCGCAGGGCCGGCGCGCCGCCGAGCGGCTGGCTAATGAGCCATTGCTCCCGATCACCGAAAAGCATCGGCTAGCGGCGCAAGTCGCTGCTGGCGAGCAAGCTCGCGCCCAACTCATTAACTCTAACCTGCGACTAGTAGTGAGCATTGCCCGCCGCTATCAAGGCCACGGTCTGGCCTTGCTCGATCTGATCCAAGAAGGCAGCGTCGGCCTCATGCGCGCGGTCGATAAATTTGACGCCAGCCGCGGTCTGAAGTTCTCGACCTATGCTACCTACTGGATCCGGCAGAGCATCGGGCGCGCGATTGCCGACCACAGCCGCACTGTGCGCTTGCCGGTGCATTTAGGTGAACGGTTGAGCCGGCTGTCGCGGCTGCGGCAAGAACTGGCCCAACAGCTCGACCGCGAACCGACGCTGGAAGAGCTGGCCAATGCCGCCAGCCTGACCATCGAACAGGTCGAGCGGGCCGAGCAAGCCGGGATGGCGCCGGCGTCGCTTGATGAAGCGCATACGGAAGACGGCGGCGGCGCGCTCGCCGAAATCTTGACCGATCCGCTCCAACCCACCCCCTTTGATGAGGTGAGCGAGAGCATGCTGCAGGCCGATGTGCAAGCTGCGCTGAGCCAGCTCTCGCCGCGCGAGCGCAACATCTTGCGCCTGCGCTACGGCCTCGACGGCGAGCCGATGCACACCCTCGAACAGATCGGCCAGCGCCTGCGCCTCACCCGCGAACGGGTGCGCCAGTTAGAGCACGAGGCGCTGCGCAAGCTGCGCGATCCGTCCTTGCATCCGCAGTTGCAAGGATATGTCAACGAGACTCTGCCGTAAATCTAGCCCTTGATAATCAAACGGTTCTCCCCTTGGGGGAGAACCGTTTTCGTTTACACGGGTAAAGTCTCAATAACAACACTGTCATCATAACAAGGGAATATTTCCCTGCTCACGACTGAGCATCGTGTGTTACAAACAACACGACAGCAGCGAACGCACGCCTACAGAGAAGGAACGTAAGGTGCAAATCATCCAACCGGTCGATCAACAACTCTGGTGGGAGGTTGCCCACGCTTGCCCGTATGCCACCTTCTTCCACACCCCGCGCTGGACGGAGCTAGCCTGCCGTGTGAATAGCACCGTCCGCGATCGCTCCATTGCGGCGATTTTGCCCAACGGCGTGCGCGCCGTGCTGCTGTTGCTCGAAATCCGGCGTTACGGCCCTTTTGCGGCCTTGATGTCAACCTTTGAAGGCTGTTACGGCGGCATCATTGCCGATGGGCCGCTTAGCAGCCGTGACGTCGCTCGCATCTATCGGCAAGCTTACCGCTGGAATATCAGCAACTTCTACTACCTTGCCAACCCGCTCGCCCCGCCGGAAACGATCGACACGACGTATCGTTTTAGTGATGAAATTGCCCACATCCTCCATCTAGACAGCGATTTTGAGACGATCTTCAACCGCTTCGACAAGAGCACCCGCACCAATTATCGGCGCGGTCTACGTGAAGGAGTGCGCATCCGGCGGGCAGCATTACCCGATGACTACGCTGCCTATTACCGCACCTACCGCGATGCGGTGCGGCGGTGGGGTGAAGATGACAACTATGGCTATTCGTGGGAATTTTTCACCCACGTCTTCGCCTTCGAGCAGCGCTACCCGGAAGAGATGGCGCTTTGGGTCGTAGAACTCGATGGCGCCGTGGTCGGAGGAACTTTAGCCTTCTACTGGAACCAGCACGTCACTGCGTGGCACGGCACCGTAACGCGCGAGGCACTCAAACGGCGGGCAATGGTCGTGCTCGATGTCGAGATTGCGCGTGATGCCGCAGCGCGCGGGTTCCGCTATTACGACCTCAATACCAGCGCCGGTATCACTGGAGTGATGCAGTACAAGCGCAATTTTGCCACTACCGATCACGTGATCGCCCGTTGCCGCTATCGCAGTCCTTTGCTCAAACCGGTGATTGCCTTGGTCAACCAGCTCCGCCGCCGTTCACCCCATACCGAGAGTGAACAAGTACCCTCCAGCTCGATGCTCGTTGCCGATTCGTAAGCGTGCCGTTGCGCACCCCTCACGATGGCGCTTTCACCTCTTCCTCCCGCTATCCTTATCCCGCCATTGCGGCTGACAAAGCTGTTAAGTTTAGAGCGCTGGTTGTCACCTAACTTTTCATCTTCTGGTTTTATAACCAAGACAGCATCGTGTTGCATATACCACACATATGGTTATTACCAAGCAAGGGACATCCTTATGCGCACCATTACTGCCGTCAGCCGCCAGCTCTGGTGGGAAGTTGCCCGTGCTTGCCCATATGCCACCTTCTTCCACACCCCGTGCTGGACTGAGATTGCCTGCGCAGCTATTCCCGCTGTGCGTGATCGCACCATTGCCGTATTCTTGCCAAGCGGTGTCCGTGCCATATTGCCACTGCTGGAAGTGCGTCACAATGGCCCGTGTATAGCATTGCTCTCGACCTTTGAAGGCTGTTATGGCGGTATTATCGCCGACGGCCCGCTCACTGCCGTCGAAGCAGCTCACATCTACCGGCTGGTTTATCGCTGGAATGTGACCAGTTTCGCCTATTTGACCAACCCGCTAGCGCCGCCGGAAACAATCGACCGCACCTATCGCATTGGCGATGAGATTGCGCATATTATTCGGCTCGACAGCGATTTTGAGACGTTATTTGATCGTTTTTCACGCAACGCGCGCGGCAATTACCGGCGTGGTCTGCGCGAAGGCGCACGCATGCGCCGCGCCCACACTATTGCCGATTGGCAAGCTTATTACGCTGCCTACCGCGACGCCGTTCATCGCTGGGGGAAAGATGAGACCTACGGCTATCCATAGTCATTTTTCGCACAGATGTTTACCTTCGCGCAGGCATACCCGCACGAGATAACGTTGTGGGTGGTCGAACTCGACAGTCAGGTTGTGGGAGGACGACTCGCCTTTTATTGGAACCAGCACGTGACCCTTTGGAATGGTACGGCGACCCGCGACGCGCTGGCGCGACGCGCGTTGTTTGTGCTCGATGTTGAGATTATTCGCGATGCGATTGCACGAGGTTTAAGCTTCTTTGATTTCAACACGAGTGCCGGTATTGAAGGGGTGATGCAATACAAACGTCATTTCGCCACAACAGATTACATCATTGCCCGTTGTGAGTATCGTAGTCCAATGTTACAACCATTGGTGCAACTCGCGCACCGGCTGCAACGCCAAGCAGTTACGCTGCAGCGGGTGCCGGCGTTGACGCCGGATTCAGCGTGCAGCCATCCTCTATCGTCTAACCCCACCCAATGCACATAAAGAAAGGCGAGAAACCTGATAGCGCCACAGGTTTCTCGCCACTTGGCGTCTGCTCTGCGCAGCGCAGAACGCGAATGCTCGTTGGCTTGCCTCCATGCACCAACTCAGCGACTTGTATCACGCTTGCAGCGGCGTTTTTTCGCCCAAAACCAGACTCTGCTTGAACGTCACCACCACGATCGCCAGTGAAGAAAGAACGAGAACCGCCAGCCAGACCACCCCGCCGAGCGGGCCGAACAGCATGTTCATCACATCACCCAACGTGAAGAACAGATTATCCGCCATGGGGAACAGGATGGCATACTAGAACCCGAGCCGGATCCGAACATAACCGTAGATGAAGCCGCCGATGAGTTGCAGCAAGACTAGCAGCGGCGCATACCACCAAGCCCCACTGCGGTGTAGTTGGTCAGATGCAGCAGGCCAAACACAATCACCGAAATGTAATAGTACACTGCGACGTAGCGGTGCAAGAAATTGGCGTACCGCTGCCCGCGCCGGTCGCGCCACCAGAACCAGAGCACGATTGCATCACCAAGCGCGAGATAGAAGGCGATTTTCACCATCCAACAGAACCCCCTCGCTCGTACCGGTGTGAGCAGGACTAGGGGTAAGGATGAACCAAAGCATCGCAAAGCCTTCAACCACATCTGCGCCATACTCTGTCCGCCCCTAAACGCGATGGAGAAGGGCTTATAACACTGGCGTTGCCGGCACGGCAAATATCGTCGCCTGCATAAGCGCGATGGTCGAACGCCGGTCGCCATCAATCGCCATCGCCTCGCCACGACACACCGTCACCGTGCGTCCCGTCCGCACCACCCGACCAATGGCCACAAAACGGTTGCCGCGGGCCGGACTCAGAAAGTTGATCTTGAATTCGACCGTCAACACTTCGCGATCGGCGGGCATGAGCGACAGTGCCGCATAACCGCAGGCACTGTCGAGAATGCTGGCAATCACCCCGCCATGGATGTAGCCGTGCTGCTGGCTGTAGGACGGATCGGCGGGCATTGTAATCGCTAACTCTCCCGGACACACGTGCTCAATCACAGCATGGAGCGCGATCATCAGGCCTTGGCGGGCAAAGCTCGCACGCACGCGCGGTTCCCAGTCAGGGGTTTGCGGGTGAAAGGTGTGCATAGGTGTGGTCGTTAATAAATGGCAGATTAATGCGATCATTGTAACAGATCACGAGGTGGGTAGAGCCGAACCGTCGCCCCGACCGGGGTACCGGGCGATCACCAAACCACTGGGCGCCGCACCGCATCACCGGGCGATCATCGCATCATTAGGAGCCGCACGGCCGTGCGGCTCTACAGTGGTGGATGGGCGATCACCGCATCGCCGGGCAACACACTGCACCATCGGACGATCACCGCATCACCGGGCAACGCACCGCACCATCGGGCGTTCACCGCATCACCGGAAGCCGCACCGCGGTGCGGCTCTACGGAGGAATTTGTTCGTTGTCAACAATACTATTGCGTAAAAAACCAATCTGTGTTATAATCCGTGTTATCCCAGTTATTAGTTATAATGCCAGAGATGTAACTCCCCACTTCATTACGCTAGACAACGAGGTTGTGCCGTGCATCATCGTAGCCTGCGCCTGCTGCTTGCCCTCACGATCGTCTCCGGCCTGATTGCCCTCATGTTGCCCCTGCCTGTTGCCGCCGCTGGCGAAGAGGTGCGCGGCAGCCTCAACGATTGGGGTAATACGCCATGGACGATGTCGGCCAGTCTGGGTGGGACGTTTATCTACACCAGCGGCCAAGTCAACGAACCAAGCAATCCCAACAGCGAATTCAAGTTCTTTAAGCAAACCAGTCAATGGTTCGGCAAAGATGCGCCAAACAACGTGACGTTTGGCCAGATTTTTACCGGCCTCAGCACTGGCGGCGGCGGCGAGCGCAATCTGCGCTTCAACCACGTCACCGGCAGCTATTATGTCTTTAAGTGGGATGGCGGTGGGCGCGGGGTGGTGTTCCAACTGAGCGCATCACCGGCCACGATCACCGGTGTGAACCGCAGTCCGGCTGCGCCGTCCGCCGGGCAAGCGGTGACGGTTACTGCTACCACGAACGTTACCCCACCAGCAGCGCAGGCACTCTGGCTACGTTATGCCGTCAACGGGAATTGGGCAGCCTCCACGGTGGTGAAAATGACCGGCAGCGGCACGTCATTTAGTGCAACCATTCCGGCCCAAACCGCCGGCACGACCGTCAGTTATTACGTCTTTAGTTCAGGAAATGTGGGTTCGATTGACGGGAACGATGCCGATCTAATGACGATCAACGCCGATACGAATGGTGGCAGTAACTATAGCTATACCGTCAGCAGCGGCACGAGTGCCATCACACCCGCCCAAGCCCGCGCGCTGTGGCTTGATCTGAGCACCATCGCATGGAATGGCGGCCCGGCGGCGAGCTTCCGCTTACTCTACGATCCCGACGGCGGTATGACCACCGCAGCCGAAACGACGGTTTGTAGCTTCCCCAGTCCAGCAGCGCCGTGTTATGTACCGTTGACCATCAGCGGTACGGTAAGCGGCTTTGTTAAGAATCCGAACGCGACCGGCCTCACCCGACTGCTCACCGGCTTGAGTGCAGCTAACGCCGGTCACCTACTACGCGGCCAAGTGGTCGTTGCGGCGTATGATGGTAGCGGTAACCGCATCGATGCTACTCGTGTCCAGATTCAGGGAGTGCTCGATGATCTGTACGCAGCCAATGCCGCTGCGCAAACCCTCGGCGTCAGCTACAGTGGTGGCGCGCCGACGGTGCGGTTGTGGGCGCCGACGGCGAAAACGGTGACCCTCCGCCGCTTCGCCACCTCTACCGCTACTTCCTACACCGACCACCCGATGACGCTCGACCCGGCAAGCGGTGTATGGAGCGTCACCGGTGATGCATCGTGGGATCGCCAATTTTATCTGTTTGCGGTTGAGGTGTATGTACCATCCCTCGACACGGTCGTTACCAACCTCGTGACTGACCCCTACTCGATCAGTTTGTCGTCAGACGGCGCTACCACCGATGATGTACGCAGTCAATTTGTTAACCTCAACGATGCCGATCTGAAGCCGACAGGGTGGGATACGCTGAGCAAGCCGGCGCTGACGAACCCCGAAGACATTGTGATCTCCGAGGTGCATATCCGCGACTTCAGCGCCAACGATAGCACGGTTGCAGCAGCGGATCGCGGCACCTACCGCGCCTTTACCTACGATGGAACCGGCCCGCATCCGAACTCTACCCTCTCGGATGGAATGAACCATCTGCTGCAACTGCGGCAGGCCGGGTTGACGCATATCCACCTCTTGCCGGCGTTTGACATAGCTTCCGTGATCGAAAAGCCGACCGACCGCACTGAACCGACCATCTCGTTCAACCCCGCCACCGACCGTGCCGCCACTGGCCCGCAAGCGGCAGTCGGCGCGGCCCGCCAGACCGACAGCTTCAACTGGGGGTATGATCCCTACCACTACGGCGTGCCGGAAGGCTCGTACAGCACCAACCCCGATGGCGTCGCGCGCATCCTTGAGTTCCGCGAGATGGTGCAGGCACTCAACCAGAATGGGTTGCGCGTGGTGATGGATGTGGTCTACAACCACACCGCAGCCAGCGGGCAAGATGACAAATCGGTGCTGGATCGGATTGTGCCCGGCTACTACTACCGCTACGACGCCGCCGGCAATCTCTACCAATCCTCGTGCTGCGCCGACACCGCCACCGAGTACGCGATGATGGAGAAGCTCATGATCGATACGGTCGTGCGCTTCGCTACCGCGTATAAGATCGATGGCTTCCGCTTTGACTTGATGAACCTACACACTCGCCAGAACATGCTCAACGTCCAAGCAGCGTTACAGGCGCTTACCCCAGCAACTCATGGCGTCGATGGCAGCAAGATTTATCTGTACGGTGAAGGTTGGGATTTCGGATCGGCCAAAGATAAAGGACTCACCGTCTGTCCGCACTGCTATGCGCACAAATACAACATGACCGGCAGCGGGATTGGCGTCTTCAACGATATTATCCGTGACGCGGCCCACGGCGGCTACAGCACCGACACGGTTGGCATTCGCCGGCAAGGGTTCATCAATGGCCTCAGCTACGACTGGAACGGCTACAACTATTCCAACCGCTTCCAGAGCGATTTGCACGTAGTAATGGACACGCTGCGCTCGGCGTTGCGCGGCAGCGGCACCGACTGGAACGGGCAAGGCAATCCGTTTACCGACGATCCACAAGAGACGATCAACTACGTCGAAAAGCACGACAACGAAACGCTCTTCGACCAGAACATCTTCAAACTCCCCAACGGCGACGGCAGTGGTAACCCGGGCTGGATCGGCAGTAGCAGTATCTCCACCACAACCATGGCTGACCGGGTACGCAGCCAAAATATGGGAGTGAGTTTGATCGGGTTGGCGCAAGGTATTCCCTTCTTCCATATGGGCCAAGATATCTTGCGCTCGAAATCGCTCGACCGCAACAGCTACGACTCGGGCGACTGGTTCAACCGGGTGTATTGGGATCGCAGTTCCAACAACTTTGGCCGCGGCCTGCCGCCAGCCTGGGATAACAGCTCACGTTGGGGAATTATGACGCCGTTGCTGAACAACACCGCGCTTGACCCCGCCCCTGCCGACATGAACTTCGCCGCCGCTCACATGCGCGAGACGTTGCGCCTCCGCATGAGTTCACCACTCTTCCGGCTCACCACCGAAGCGGCGATCAATGCCCGCGTCAGCCACTACAACACCGATAATAGCCGCGACGGCTTGCTGGTGATGCGGTTGTCAGACGAAATCGATCCCGATCTCGACCCGAATTGGGAGAATATTCTTATCTTCTTCAACGCCAACACGATCACCCAGACAATCACTATCCCCAACGCCAACGGCTTCACCCTGCACCCATTGCACACTAACGGCGTGGATGACGATCCGGTGATCGCGACGGCCAGCTTTAACGACACCACCGACACCTTCACCATCCCGCCGCGCACCACGGTGGTCTTCGTCTCGACCCAAGCCCTCGAACCGCCAAGCACGATTGACTGGGTTGGGCTAATGTTCCCGCGCGGCGGAGTGGCCCACGCCATCAACGAAGGCAGCTTTGCACCCACCGGCTTCGATGTCTTCGTGCAAGTCTACGAAGCGGGAGTGACGCCGGGGGCCGGCCAAGGCGCTGGAATCGAATGTTTCTTGCATTGGGGTCGTTACGGGCAGCCGTGGACCGACCTTCCGATGACTTACAATACTGACATCGGTAATAATGATGAGTATAGGGCGACGATTTCGAAAACGGTGATCGAGGGTCTCGCCCCCGGCACGTATGGCTTTACCGCATATTGTAAGAAGACGGCCGAAACCGGACGTAAATGGAAAGCCGATAGCTACGACATTAACGGTAACCCCGCCGATGACGATCAAGGCGACGGCCTGCTTACGATCATCCCAACTACCGATCCGGCTTCCGAACCAACCGGTGGCGTCTTCGTTCACCTGTTTGAGTGGCGTTGGGCCGATGTTGCGAAAGAATGCACTTTCCTCGGTCAGAAGGGTTACACCGGTGTACAGGTTTCACCACCAAACGAGCATATTGTGCCCACCGCCGATCTCGGCGGCAACCCGGCCAACGATTTCCCGTGGTGGGCGCGCTACCAACCGGTGACGCACGACACCAGCCGATTCACCAGCCGCAGCGGCACGTGGGCCGAGTTCCAACAGATGGTGAACGCCTGTAACAGCGCCGGCGTCGCCGTGATCGTGGACGCGGTGATCAATCACATGGCCGACATCGAAGTGGGCAGCCCACCAACTGGCACGTCAGGCACGCAATACAAATCACAACCGGCAGCCAACCGATTCTACGGCACCCAATACACACCTGACGACTTCCATCCTGATTGTCTGATTACCAACTATCAAGACCGCTATCAGGTACAACGCTGCCAACTGGCCGGGCTGCCCGACCTCGACACCGGCAAAGCGGCAGTTCAGACCAAGCTGCGCAACTACCTGCAAGCCTTGCTCAACGCCGGCGTGCGCGGTTTCCGCATCGACGCTGCCAAGCACATGGCCGCCCACGAGATCGGTGCCATCCTTGACGGCCTCACCCTACCTGGCGGCGGGCAACCCTACATCTTCAGCGAAGTGATCGACATGGATCCCGCCGAACGCATCCGCGACTGGGAATACACCCCTTACGGCGACGTGACCGAGTTTGCCTACAGTGTCAGTGTGATGGGCAACGCCTTCACCTGCGGCGGTTCGCTCAGCGACCTGCAAAACTTCACCGGCGGCTTGTTGCCGTCACGGTTCGCCCAGATCTTCGTTGACAACCACGACAACCAACGCGGCCACGGCCCCGGCGGCGCGTGCGTCGTCGATCACCGTGATGGCCGCACTCACCTGTTGGCCAACATCTTCACCTTGGCCCAACCCTACGGCCACCCATCGGTGATGTCGAGCTACTACTGGACAACCAACCCCAGTAGCAATGCTAGCGACAGCCTTGGTCCACCGAGCAGCAACGACGGCGGCATCACGTGGGGGCCGGGATTGGGGGCCGATACCCGCCCGGTCTACGGACCGGGACAGGTAGCAGGTGAATATCCCGCCAACTGTTCGGGTAACTATCCCAACTCAGTCACGAGCGCCGACCTCGGCACGTGGGTATGCGAGCATCGACATCTGGGCATTGCCAACATGGTGCAATTCCGCCAGACCACCCACGGCCAACCGATCACCAACTGGCAAAACATTGGTGGCGCACCGAGTAACCATATCGCGTTCGGACGCGGCAACCGCGGTTTTGTCGCCATTAACAACACGACGGCGACAGCAACCACGACCTACCAGACCAGCCTGCCAGCCGGGTTCTACTGCGACATCACCAAATATGACTTCGTGGGAGGGATCTGCGTGCTGCCGGGAACGACTACGCCGGCCCCGGCCAGCGCCCTGATTGAAGTGAACGGGAGCGGGCAGATCGTCAACTACACACTGGCTGCGCGCGATGCGTTCGCCATCCATGTAGATGCCCGCCCCACCTACCAAATCACGGTCAGTGCTGATCCAGCGGTTGGCGGCACAGCCAGCGGCGGCGGCGCCTACCCGCACGGCGCAGTGGTGACGGTCAATGCGACGCCGGCCAGTGGCTACACCTTCGTTAACTGGACGGAAGGCGCGAGCGTGGTGGCGACCACGGCCAGCTACAGCTTTGTGGCGACCGGCAACCGCACGCTCACGGCAAACTTTGCACCGATTGTACCCACCGCCACGCCGACCAACACGCCGACCAACACGCCGACCAACACACCGACCAACACACCGACCAACACGCCGACCGCGACGGCCACGCCGACGAGCACGCCCACCAACACGCCGACCGCGACGACCACGCCCACCAACACGCCCACCGCGACCAACACGCCGACCGCGACGGCCACGCCCACCAACACGCCCACCCCTACACCAACGTCGGTGATTACCGGACCGTCGTATCGGATTTATATCCCGATGATCATGCGGTAATCGCTGGTGGTTTGATCGATATGTTACCCCCGTAGCGACGCACAGCCGTGCGTCGCTACGACGCATTGAAAACGCCATCCCGTGGGGACGAACAGCCGTGCGTCGCTACGGGATGCCCTCCATTTGACAATTCCCCATGCATGCGCCATAATCTATTGAAACAATGTTTCATTAATGGAGGCAGATACCATGAAACGGATACAGTACATCACCGTTATCGCCATCGTGACGCTGCTGATCGCAGCGTGCGGCCAGACCCCGGCGAGCCAACCTACTACCGACCCTGCTGGTACGACGGCGAGCCAACCTACTACCGACCCTGCTGGTACGACGGCGAACCAACCTACTACCGCCCCTGCTGGTACGACGGCGAACCAACCCACCGCTGCGCCAGAAGCGATTGCGGTGATGGCCAGCACCAGTATCGTGGCCGATGTCGTGCGCCAAGTTGGTGGCGAGCGGGTGCAAGTTGATACCATCGTGCCGACTGGCGCTGACGGGCACAGTTACGAACCAAGCCCGCAGGATCTAGCGCGGGTAAATACGGCCAAGGCCATCTTTATCGTTGGCGCGGGCTATGAAGAATTTATCGAGCGCCTGATAGCCAGTTCGGGCACGCAGGCCCCAGTGGCATCGTTGTCGGAAAATCTCGCTTTACGCACCATGAGCGAGGAAGAGGCGGCGGGGCATGCCCACGATGAACATGGCGACGAGCATGAGCATAGCCATGAGGCAGATAAGGTTGACGGCCATACGTGGACTGATCCTGCCAACGTCAAAGCATGGGTTGACGTGATTGCGTCAACCCTGAGCCAACTTGATCCAGCCGGAGCAAACACCTACACCACACGCGCCGCCGAGTATCAGCGCCAGCTCGACGAGCTTGATCGCTGGATCACCGAGCAGTTCGCTGTTATTCCCGCCGAACGCCGGCTGATCGTGTCGGATCACATGATCTTTGGCTACATGGCTGACCGGTACGGGTTGCGACAAGTCGGCGCAATCATTCCCGGCGTCAGCACCAGCACCGCGCCTTCGGCCCAAGAGTTGGCAGCACTGCAAGACCTGATTACCGATAATGGCGTCACCGCAATTTTTGTCGGCGACATTGCCAACCAGCAACTGGCCGAACAGATTGCCCGCGATACGGGCGCGAAGATTGTGCGCGTGCTGACTGAGTCACTGACTGACGCGAACGGGCCGGGAGCGACGTATATCGACTATATGCGCTACAATGTCACGCAGATGGTTGACGCGCTGCGCGGGTGATGCGATTTCTCGGCTACAATGGTAGCAATGCGCGGGTGGCGCATACGTCGCATCACCCGCGCAATGATACGGCGGAGACTGATTATGGCTGTCTCTTCACTGACTGAACCGGCAGCGGTGGCAACCGCTGTTCCGGCACTCGCTATCCGCCATCTGACAGTACGCTACCGCCAAACCGAGGCGCTGAGCGACGTTTCGGTCGATATTCAGGCCGGTGAACAGATTGCAATCGTCGGCCCCAACGGCGCCGGCAAGAGCACTCTGCTGAAAGCGATTGCCGGCCTGCAACCGATAACTGCCGGCGAGATTCGCTTCTTTGGCACCGAGCGGGCCGAACCGAATACGATCGCGTATGTGCCGCAGCGGTTGCAAGTCGATTGGCGCTTTCCGGTTTCGGTCAGTGATGTGGTCTTGATGGGGCGGGTAGGGCGGATCGGTCTCTTGCGCCGGCCATCGCGCCATGACCGATTATTGGCGCAGCGGGCACTTGAACGAGTGGGTCTCGCCGCTTTCGCCGATCGCCAAATTGGGCAATTATCGGGCGGCCAGCAGCAACGGGTCTTTTTGGCGCGGGCGCTGGCTCAAGAAGCGCGCCTGTTGTTAATGGATGAGCCGCTGGTGGGGCTGGATATTCCTTCCCAAGATGAAATCTTTCGCGCGCTGGCAGCGTTGCGCGCCGAAGGGGTTACGATTTTGACCGCGTTGCACGATTTGCAGCAAGCGGCCCGCTACTTTGACCGGGTGATGCTGCTGAACCGGCGACTGATTGCGTATGCGCCGGCCCGCGAAGCCTTTACCGCCGCCAATCTGGTCGCCACATACGGCGGCCATCTCCATCTGCTTAGCAGCGGCGATGGTCTGTTGACTGTCGCTGACACCTGCTGCAATCCAACCCCGGATGGCGCCCTATGATCGATCCACTTACCGCTCCGCTGGCCTACCCCTTTATGCAACGCGGCTTGATCGCCGCACTGCTGATCGGCCTCATCTGCGCCGTGGTCGGGGTGTATGTGGTTTTGCGCGGTATGGCCTTTTTAGGCGACGCCCTAGCCCACACTATCTTGCCCGGCATTGCGGTGGGGTACCTGATCAACGGTACTGATCGCGGCGCACTCTTTTGGTGGGCATTGGGAGCGGCGCTGGTCAGCTCGTTTTCGATTGGCGCGGTGAGCCGGGCAACCCGCATGCGCGAAGACACCGCGATCGGGATCGTCTTTGCGGCAATGTTTGCGCTCGGCGTGGCCCTGATTTCGACCGTGCGCAATTCGGCGGTTGATCTGTCGCATTTTCTGTTCGGGAATATTTTGGGTGTGAGCGAGAGCGATTTATGGCGGATCGCCGCGTTTGGCGCAGTGGTGTTGGCCGCGATTGCGCTCTTCTACAAAGAGCTGATGGTCATTACGTTCGATCCGGTGCTGGCCGCAACGTTACGCTTGCCGGTGCGCTTCTTCGATTTCTTAATCTTGACGATGCTGGCGGTCGCGATTGTGGTTGCAATTCAGACTGTCGGCGTCGCGTTGACCTTGGCCATCCTCATTACGCCGCCGGCTACCGCCGCCTTTTTCACCCATCGCATGCACACGATGATGATCGCAGCGGCACTTTTGGCGATGCTGGCCGGCGTCGTTGGCCTCTACGCCTCGTATTATCTGAGTATTGCGTCAGGCGCAGCGATTGTGCTCACCAGCACCCTGATCTTCGCGTTGGTGTGGGCCAGTTCGCATCTCCGTCGCCGCAACGGCTAATCATGTAGTACAATTGTTGCAATCCGGCCAACCGCAGGCCGGTGCAAGCCTCTGAACCAACAATTGGCAGAGGTGAGACAACGATGATTAGCCGGTTGTTACTCATTTTCACCATCTTGGTGGTGTTCATCGCTACACCAACTGCGCAGGCCCAGCCGCCAGCCGGGCCGCGTTGGGCGCTTAACCGGTGTGGCGCTGGTGATACGGTGCAATATACATTGGCGATTGCCGGCGCGATCACTCCTGATGCGCTCATTCCCGGCGGGATCGAGACCCCTAGCTATGCCGAGTCGTTTGCGCCGTTGCGCCCTTTTCTGGCTGCCGCTGATCTCGGCTTGGCGACGCTGGCCGGGCCATTGGCCGGCGGCCCGGCGCCGGCGCTAGCCGCCGCGCTGGCCGAAAGCAATCTGCTCTTGCTGGGAGCCGCCCATCCCCGTCTACTTGACCGCGGGCCTGCCGGAGTTGACGCTACCCTGCAAACCTTAGCCCGCTACGGCATCTACCAGCACGGCGCTGCCCCCGGCGGCGAGGCAGCGCCGCCGTTTTTGAAGGTCACAGTGCCGCATCCGGCATCGCCGTTAACGCTCGGCTTCCTCAGCGCGACGTGGGGTCTCGGCGGCAATGCCGATCCGCGCGGCCAGATCAACCTCTTGGCCGACGCTGCCGGGGTGTTACCGGCTATCAGTTCTACCATCGAGCAAGCCCGCCGCCAGACCGAGCTGGTCGTGGTGATGGCGGCATGGGGCCAACCGAACGATCCTGATCCGGTACAGGCCCGGATCAACGCTGCGCGTAACCTGATTGCCGCCGGCGCAGATGTGGTCATCGGCAGTATACCGGGAGTGACAGCGACTGTTGACTGGGTGCGCGCCGGGGATCGCGAAGGTCTGGTCATCTTTTCCACCGGTGACCTGATTGGCGCTGCGGAAACACCGGCAGCATTGATGTATGTAGGGGTCACACGCGACGCCGATGGTGCGGCCCGTGTAACCGGCATCCGCTATTTGCCGATCACCCCCGGCAACGGCAATCGCGGCCCGGCACCCTTGCCAGTCGCACCTCGTGACCTCTCAGCCTTGGTGGGTGATCCCGGCCAGTTGCAGGTGATTGCGCCCCTTCCCCCCGCCAGCAAGATCGAGGTCTGCCCGCCGCTGCTCTTGCCCGAAGCACCCGAAACGCCGATTACCGGCGATTTTGCCCGCTTTTACCAAACCTTCGGCAGCGATCAACGGCGCGACCTGCTCGAGGCGATTGCCCTGCTTGGCCTGCCGCTCGGCCCAGTGCGCCGCGAATTGGCTGGCGATTGCCGGCAAGAAGTAGCTGTGCTCTATACCGAACGCCAGCGGCTCGAATTACATCCAGCCAACGATTGGCCCAACCGGGTGCTCGGTTCACATCTCGGGACGGTAGCCTTCCGGCTGGCATATCCCGATCAAGCAGTGACGCCTCGCACCGATCTGAACGATCCCGCCGCGTTCGCTCATCCACGGTTTCGCGCGTTCTACGAGCGGTATGGCGGCCTCAGTGTGTTTGGCTACCCCATCAGCGGCGCGCTGACCGAGCGCGATCCGCTGTCGGGACGCGATCTGGTGGTACAGTACTTTGAACGAGCCCGGTTTGAACTGGATCCGGTTGCACCGTTGCCCGAACAACCAATCTGGCAAGTGCGGTTGGGGTTGCTGGGGCGTGAAGTGGGGGCGCAAGCGGCGAGTGTGCTCTGTCCAGCTACCGTCGCGCCGAACATAACGGCGCCATCTGCAATGGCAACCCCAACAGCTCCGGCAACGAGCAGGAACGTGGCGCAGAGCAGTAGCGGTGGAGCGGAATGGATGATGCCTGTCATTATCGTGTTGGGTTTAGCGGCAGTTGGGTTACTGTTCTATATGATGTATGACTTTTATCGCTACATCGAGCAACATCCTGTAGCGAGCTCGCGCAACAGCCGCAGCGGCTACCGCTCGGCCAACACCACGCTGCCAGCGCCAGCCGCCGACGGCACACCAGCGGCAGCGGCTGAACCATGGCAAAACTGGCTGCGCAATTTTGCGCGCCGCAACAAACCAACCGCTACTACTCCCACTGAAGCGATCGATGGCGAACAACCAACCACCTCCAGCGGACGCTCACTATTGCGCTTGGGGGACAAACGGGGTAATCGAGAACGTTCAACCCGCAGCGGGCCGGCATGGCGACAACCAACCCGGCCGGCAAGCCGCCAAACCCAACCATCAAGCGCAGTGACAGCGCAGCCAACGACCAGTTCGACCGTTCGCCAAACCGATCAATGGCCGGCAACCGATGATCGTCCGGCCAACCGGAGCCACACCGCGCCGATCCAGCTGCCCAACCAACCTGATCCACTGGTCAATAACGAGCTTGATGCTTGGTTTGACACGCCGGCAAGCGTGTTGCGCAACGACTATGAGCCAGCGCGTCTAGAACCCACGATCGATCAACCGGTAGACTGGAACGATCTGCCGCCTACCGAGCGTGAACGCTGGCAAATGGAGCTAGGGCCGCTGGACGATGATACGGCAGCCGACTTGCCGCCCGCCGAGCGTGAACGCTGGCAAGCGGAATTGGCTGCGCCAGAGCCGGAATTCGACCCCGACTGGCATCGCGCCGAACCGCCAGATCAGCCCCGCGCCACCCGCCGGCTCGACGAGACCGAATTGCCTGCGGATCCCACCTTAGACCAGCGCGCCGGTAATGATGATGATGATTTGTTACGGAAACTGCTTGGGTTATAATACGGTATAGTGTCAAGGGGGCACAAAATCGTTCGCCAGACGGTTGATCGGTGAACGATTGAATGCTATACTGCCTGCACAAATCGATCTGCCACCGATGCAGCCTGCCTCAGGTTGCCAATCACGATAGAGGAGAGAGCGTATGCCCCAGACGCGACTGGTGATCGCCGACGATGAATCGATCATCCGCATGAATCTGAAAGAGACGCTCGTCAGTCTCGGCTATCTGGTGGTAGGCGAAGCCGGCGACGGCGTGAGCGTGATCAACCTCGCCCGCGAGCTGCGCCCCGATCTGGTCTTGATGGATATCAAGATGCCGAAACTCGACGGTATTCAGGCAGCGCGGATTCTGACCGAAGAGAAGATTGCGCCGGTGCTGTTGCTCACCGCCTATTCCGACCGCGATCTGGTCGAGCGGGCCAAAGAGGCTGGCGTCGTGAACTATATCGTCAAGCCGTTCCGCGAAGCCGAGCTGTTGCCCGCGATCGAGATTGCGATTGCCCGCTATCAAGAATTCCTTGAGATGGATCGGCAGGTAGCTGATCTGAAAGAGACGCTCGAAACGCGCAAGCTGGTCGAGCGGGCCAAGGGCATCTTGATGGATACCCAAGGCCTGAAAGAGGCGGAAGCATTCCGCAAGATCCAGCAATTGTCGATGAATACGCGCAAGTCGATGAAAGAGATTGCACAGGCCATCTTGCTGGCGCATGAGATTTAGGCCGGTCAGGGTGAAAGCTACCGTCATCGCGCGGGGAAAGACCGCGCGCTCCTGCGATGACAGCAACCGATGACACGCCACCACCCTCATCGCCGCTGCCGGGACGCTGGCAGCGGTATGTGCGTTTGGTTGCGCCGCACGTCCTCACCATCGCCGCTAGCGTAGCGCTCTTCCTTATGATGTACTACTGGGTGCTGCCGGCCCCCGCACCGGCAGCGCCGCAGATCGCCACGGTTACGCCCGCTCCAACCACGCCGCCCACTCTTCTCCCCTCACCGCAACCGACACTGCCGCCGGCGCAGCTTGACGATGGCCTGCTCCGGCTGACGATTCTCGATCTGCAAGCGGAAAACGCACAATTACGCGCCGCCACCCACTTGTTGCGCGCCGCAATCACGCTCGATGAGGCGGTGCAGGCGCTGCAACGCAACGACTTCGCCGAAGCTGATCGGGCCTTGATGAGCGCCCGCCGCGCCCTCGACCGCGCGTACCAGCTCAGTGTTGAACCACAAAAAGGCCCGATCGATTCCATCAGATTGCAAATCAGCCAAATCCGTGATGACCTCGGCATCCGCCCTGAAGGTGTCGACCGCCGGTTGTGGCAGGTGCGCCGGTTGATTTTGGCGTTGGTCGATGAATAACGGCGGCGGGCATCCGATTGCCGGGTGGCGACGTATAATACCTGTAGCGACGCACGGCTGTGCGTCGCCAATCAGACGCACGACCCTAGAAAGACCCCGTCATGTACCGCGATCCTACAATTCGCTCATCGGATATTACCCCTGAATCGGTCTATTTCAACCGGCGCGCTTTCTTGCGCGGGTTAGGGGTGCTGGGTGTTGGAACAGTGCTCAGCGCCTGCGGCGTGAGAACCAATCCGGCGCAGAGTGATCAGCCCTCACCCGCTGCCAATGCCGGCCTGCGCGACGAGTTGGGTGATCCGGCCAACACCTTTGAACAGATCACCAACTACAACAACTTCTACGAATTCACCACTGACAAAGAAGCGGTTGCTCGCCGCACCGCCAATTTTGTCACCCAACCGTGGACGGTCGAGGTGACGGGGATGGTGCGCAATCCGCGCGTCTTCGCGATCGAAGACCTCTTGCAGATGTTCGATCAAGAAGAGCGGATTTACCGGCTGCGCTGCGTGGAAGGCTGGTCGATGGTCATCCCGTGGCAGGGGTTCCCGCTGCACAAGCTGCTGGCGTTGGTCGAGCCAACCGCCCAAGCGCAATACGTGCGTTTCGAGACGCTCTACGATCCTGACCAGATGCCGGGCCAGCGCGATCGCTACTTTCCGTGGCCGTATGTCGAGGGGTTACGGATTGATGAGGCGATGCATGATTTGACCATCCTCAGCACCGGTCTGTATGGACGAACGCTCTTGCCGCAGAATGGCGCACCGTTGCGGTTGGTAGTGCCGTGGAAGTATGGCTTCAAGAGCATTAAGTCGATCGTCAAGATTGAGCTAACCGATACGATGCCGGTTTCGCTCTGGATGGCGGTTGCGCCGCACGAGTATGGCTTCTATGCCAATGTCAACCCCGACGTGCCGCACCCGCGCTGGTCACAGGCCACCGAGCGGCGGATCGGCGAGATGGGCCGGCGCAAGACGCTGCCGTTTAACGGCTATGCCGAGCAGGTGGCGGCGCTGTATGCGGGGATGGATTTGCGGAAGCATTATTAGGGGTAATGACTGCCCCCTCCCATTCTCCCCTTTTGGGGCAGGTATTTCATAGGACTCACCTTAAATACCTACCCCAAAAGGGCCATGGGGCGAGGGCGCACTCCCAAGGCGCAAAGCGCGCAACGGTACAGAGGGGGAAAACGCAAAGGCGCCAAGGAGGCGGAGGACGCACAGGGTTGACCTGAATCTCACCCTCTGTTTCCTCGGTGCCCTCTGCGGTAAACAATTCCCCCCTTCGTTGCTCAATCGCAACCCAGTTGCTGAAGTTCAACGCACAAACTACGACATAGCCTTAGTTTCCCCCTTGACAACTTTCCTGCCTGACGTTACGATCAATCCGTGAAAAACGGCACAAATTTCATGCCAAACCAGTTGCACCGGCAACTGCATATCCTGAAGCATTGGGGTAGGCGCGTCGTAGCCCTTATCGTGGTGCTGGAATTAGGCGTGCTTAGTCCGCTTGGTTGCGTACTGCACTGCCTGATCCAGCAATGGATGGACGAGCGCGCCACACCCAATTTCTTCTTTTGTGATCTGCATCTTGATGGGACGATCACGGAAGATGCCTCGCATCTTGCCCAGGTGCATCCGCGCGCCATGTACGAGGCCCTGCCGCCGTTGGTCGTTGCCGCCGTGCCGGTTGTGCCGCTGATCCTGCTCTTGGCGTTGCTTTGTCCCGCCTTCCTCCGCGTTTGCCCTCTCCCGCCGCCAACTCCGCCGCCACGCGCTTTCTCCTTTGGCCAGTCGTTCGAACCATGCCAGTGAGAATCGTGAACGCTGCGTCACCGATGCAGCGGTAGTGGGTCTACCTTGCTCAAGGAGGAAGTTATGAATCGCACTATTGCGTGGATGTTCACGCTCCTGTTGATCGCGCTTTTGACGGCCTGCGGCGGCAGTAATCAGAATACGTCCAACCGGCCTGCTACCGAACAATTGCCGGCGGCGCTGGCCGATACCTCGCTCTCATCGCAGGGTGATCCCAAGCGCGGCAAAGATCTGTTTGGGCCGTGTGCCGCTTGCCACACGACTTCCAAAGAGATATTGGTTGGCCCCGGTTTAGCCGGTCTGTTTAGCGTTAAAGGGCCGGTGCTGCCGAATGGGGTTGATTACAAAGGCATGTTGCCAAACGGCAAAGAGCGCAGCGAGGCGAATGTTGCCGAATGGATTCGCACCGGCGGCACTGGCCGTATCGGCTATATGCCAACCCATAACCTGACCGATCAAGAGATGGCTGATCTGTTGGCGTACCTGCGCACGTTGAAGTAATCAAGCTCGTGCCGGCAGCGGTAATTGTTCCGCTGCCGGCGCCGTACAGTATTAGGATACGCTATGCGCATTGTTTGCTTTAGTTGGGTTTGCTGTTTGCTCAGTATGCTCAGCAGCATTGCCATCTTTCCGATCGCCCGCGCCATCCCCGATCATCGCGCTCGTCACGGGCCGGTATTGACCCAACCATTCCGCTTGCCAACCGAAATCATCCGTGACGTGATCGCTGTGGTTGATCATAACGATCCGCTCGAGTTAGCCGCTTTCGCCAACCGGATGCAGAAGCCGGGATCGCTCCATCTGCTGATTGCAGCATGGCATCACGCTCATCAACCGGCGAACTTTGCCTTAGGGCCGTACCGGATGCCTGACTGGCTCGTTCCCGGCACCCAACTCGCTATTCCGCTTCGTTTTGCCTGCCCCCATCGCGAGCATCGGCTAGAGGTGATCGTGACCTTCACCATAAGGGGATGGCAGGTTAGTGAAATCCGTCGTTTGATCTAACTCGCCGATAGATCTCATGCTGGGGCAGCCGCCGGTAGCGGCGGCTGTTGCTCTTCGGAGTATAATACGCGCTAACAACCATGACGTTGTCTAGTGAAAAGGAACTTCCATGACCGAGTTGCGCGACTTCCTCGAAATCCCCTATGAGCAATTGGAAGAGTTGAACCTGAGCGTGAAGCGCCAGCGTTTGGCGCGCGTCTCGCCGGATGTGATGCGCGAAGAGCGGATGCGCTACCTCACCGACGAGCACCGGATCAAGGCAGTGACGGTCTGCTTTACCGACCTTGAAGGCCGCCTGCACATGCTCGATTACGACAAAAAGTTTCTCCTTACTTCCGCCGATAATCTGACCTTCGACGGCTCGTCGGTGCGCGGCTTCTCAGTGCAAGCCGAGTCGGATCTGCGCCTTGCCATTGACTGGTCGGCCTTTTATTGGCTGCCGGCCGATGTCTTTGGCCCCGGCAAGGTGCTGGTCTTCGGCTATGTACTGAACCAAGACGGCTCGCCTTACGAGGCCGATATGCGTGGCCGGCTGTACCGCTATGTGAACGAACTCTACCAGCGCGACGGCATTACCTGCAATGTTGCCACCGAGATCGAAGGGTTCCTCTTCAAAGGGCGCAATGCCGAGCAGCGCTTCCGCGAGACCGGCGAGTTTACCATGGTCAGCACCGGCGGTTACTATCACTCGCTGCCGGGTGATCCGCTCCGCCAGTTTATCGATATGGCGGCGGAAGCGCAACGGGCTATGGGGTTTGAGAACGAGAAGGATCACCCCGAAGTCGCACCCTCGCAGTTCGAGATGAACTATAGCTACACCGAGGCGACTATTGCCGCTGACCAGATTTTGCTCTACAAGCTGATCTGCCGCCAGATTGCCAGCAAGCTCGATATGACCGCCAGTTTCTTGCCTAAGCCGGTCACCGGCGTGAATGGCAATGGCATGCATACCAACATCTCGCTGGCGCGGCAAGGGGTGAATCTCTTCTACGACGCCAACGGCCCCGAACGGTTGTCTGAGCTGGCGTGGAGCTTTATCGACCGCATTCTCAACAGCGGGCAAGATCTCTGCCTGATTTTGAATTCGAGCGTGAATGCGTACCGCCGGCTTGACCCGCACTTCGAGGCGCCTAATCAGATCAAGGCGTCGCCGACCGACCGCGGTTCGATGATTCGCATTCCGATTGGCAATGCCCGTTCGGCCCGCATCGAGGTGCGCTCGATCGCGCCTGATGCTAACCCCTATCTGGCTATCTACGCCTTGCTGCGCACTGGCCTCGAAGGGCCGCTGCCCACCACTGATGTGCGCAGTGGTACTGCGACTCTGCCCGATAACATCTACGACGCGATTGCCAACTTCCGCCAGAGCGCTTTCATGGCCCAGATTTTGGGTGAAGATGTCCATGCTCGCTTCGCCGATCTCAAGGCGACGGTGGCCGATCGTTGCCCACGCAAACTCGGTACCCTCATCAAGCGGGCCGAGGTGCAGTTCCACCACGAGGTAACCAACCAGTACTTGTGGAGCCGGTTCTAATGTTGGGCAGCGTAGGGGCCCAGCGACGCTGGGCCCCTACGCCACTGTGTCGCCGAACAATAACTCGGTCGGCGTTTGCCACTCAGGCAGCACGATGCTAGGAATGATGGCCTTGCCGCGGTAGACATGCTCAGCGCGGTAGTCGCTGCCTTCCAGCGAGAGTAATTCCACCACCCGATGGCCGGGGTCGGCGATCCAATCCTCGCGCACCCCGGCAGCCGCGTAGTGATCGCGCTTCTCGCGCTGGTCGTAACTGGCCGTGCCCGGCGATACCACCTCCACAATCAGATCGGGCAGGCCAATGATCCGTTGGCCCGTAATCTGGGCCTTGCCACCATGCAACATCACCACTACATCTGGTTGTATCACCGTTGTCGCATCGAGTTCGACATCGATCGGCGCCGTGAACACCCTCCCGCGTCCGGCAACCTCTACCGCTAAGAATTAGGTAAGAGGCAAACCGTAATGAAGCAGCTTGCTGTTGCGGGCTTGGCGCCAGCGCCATCCGTAGTACTCCATTGATTGGCTCAAAACGGCCTGCTTCGGGTGGGCTCGTAATCGGTCACCGTCCACTGCCCGCTGGGTGGGGCCGGCACATGGGGCGCCCGAGCGGCCACCGGCAAGATATCCGATGTCATTGCGCCTCCGTGATGGCTTGGAAACCATGATGTATCAGCAGTATAGCACGCGAACGCCGGAGGTCATGGTCTCTGCACCCTCACCTCCGGCGTTCGCTCTGGCGGCCCCTTACAGCGCCACGATCGCTGCTGCCAGCACGAAACAATACCAGTAGGTATAGAGCATATACGAGACGTGATCGGCGGCGGTTGTGCGCAACAACAGCACCCGTCCGGCGATCACGAGACAAAGTCCGGCCAAAAAGAGATCGAGCAAGAGAACGCCAGCGTTCAAGCCGGCGGGCAGAAACAGCGCAAAATGGGAAAGAAGGGCTAGCAGCACAAAGGCAACCGCCACAAACCACCGCGTAAAATTCACGCCGAAGACAATGGGCAGCGTGCGGCGTTGATTGAGCCGGTCTCCTTCAATGTCGCGCAGATCTTGCAGCGATGCGTTCGACAACAGCGTTATCGCCGGAACCAGTATCCACAGCCACGCTGCTGGCGTCAATGGCCGCACCATCTGCCATGCTGCCGCTAACTGCGCGATCGCTCCAAAGGTCATCGACAGGTTTTTCAGCCAGTAGTGGCGCGCAAATCCACCTAGATTGTGCAAGGTGAGCGTCACCTGCCACAGCAACGTCCATTCCAAGACACCCAACTGCCAACCCACCAGTGTGAAGAGTGCCATCGACACGATCCAACGCAGCCATGCGCCGCGCCGCGTCACGAAACCGCTGAGGAGGGGACGATCCGGCTTGTTGTGCCGATCTTCCACTTCACCGGCTAGCTGGTTTGAAATACAAAACGTGATGCAATAAAGCCCGAAGTAGATCGTTCCCCATCCGAGCAGGCCCGGCAGCGCGTCCCAATCAGGTTGAACGTTATGCCATGCCGCTAGCGCAAATAGCAGACCGGGAATCACTGTGGCCGAAATATCGTAACGGGTAAAGCGCCAGTAGAGGTAGGCTTCCGATAGGATGGTGCTGAGCCAGCGGGGGGAGCGAACGGCAGAGAAGCTTGTCGGGATATGCATTGGGTGCTCCTGCTAGAACGCAATGCTGATCAACGATGGCGCACGGTCGTATTGTAGCAAGTTATTAACAAATTTTCAACTTCTTGCGATCTGAGAACCGTATAATGAGGTCTACGATCTTTTTTTCAGGGCATCATTATCTAGTGAGGTTCCTTGCTGGGTAGCGAGACGCTTAGCCGGTGTTGCGAGCGCTTGTTAGCGCTAGGTTGGCGTACCGTGGCGTGACACGAAGATGTTCAAACACTGCTGACGCAATCTACTGCTCATATGATATTATTAAACAATTGTAAGAAGCTGTTGACAATTTTGCCATCAAACCAGCGGGCGCTATTTATCATAAGCTCACCTCGATCGGAGTACCACCATGAGTTCTTCGCGCACCCTCCTCGATCTCTTGTACCGCCAGATTGTACGGGCCATCGCTTTGGGTACGCTCGTTATCGCTCTGATCTCCTTTGGGTTGACGTCAGTAGTTTTTTTGGTAACGGCTAACCTCTTTACCGGCGTAACCATGGCGATCGCCTTTGCCACCAGTCTTGGTTGTGGCTTGACGTTGGTGCTCCTAGCAGACAAGCGTCCGTTTTGGCAGGCAATCTTGCCGTTTGGCATAGCCATCATCATTGGCGAAATCGCTGTCGCCGTCTGGCTTCCTGAATTGCGTCTGGCGACTACGCCATTCCTCGCGGTGGTGATCTTGCTGGCCGGTTTGAATGGCCAACGTTCGTTTACCATTGGCGCGATGGTGGCCTGTATCGTGGTAGTCATCGCGATTGTTGCGCTAGGGCCAGAATCTGAGACCTCTGTGATCCCTATCCACCTTCTGCGTTTCTTGCAAGCCAGTAGTCTGGCTGCTCTGCTCATTGCGGTATGGGCGTTTCTTGATCAAGTTATGTCTGCCCAGATGCGCGCGTTGCAGCTCGCCGATCAGCGCACCCAAGAGGCCGAAAGCGCCCGCCAGACTGCCGAAACGGCCCGGGTTGAGGTCGAGCGACGCGCCGCCGAGCAGCAACGGCTGCTTGATCTCGTCACCGAGCTGGAATTGCCGATCTTGCCGATTGATGATCATGTCTTGTTGGCCCCGCTCGTAGGCAATCTCGACAGCCGACGCGCCGAGCAATTGCGGAGCCGGATTCTGGGAACGGTCGCTGCCAAACACGCCCATACCGTGATTATTGACATCACTGGCATTACGCTGATCGATACCGCAGTGGCGAAAGCCTTGATCGACACCGCCGCCGCTATCCGCTTACTTGGCGCGCGCACGATAATCAGCGGCATTCGCCCCGCAGTTGCCCAAACGCTGGTGCATCTCAACACCGATTTAGGTGAGATTGCCACCGCGCCGAATCCCGAAGCGGCCCTTTCCTTAGCTCGCCGTCCGGTTGCGGCTTGATGCATGGAACATTACAGCGCTTGCAACCGCACACTCTTTGCTATAATCTGATCATCGCTTGATAGCAAGGAGATGCTCTCAATGGACGAGGAAGGGTTGCAGTTCGTCCCCGCGTCTGATGGAAGACGGAGTTCAACACATGCCAATCTCGCCATTTGCAGTGCTGCGCTGACCGGCATCGATCCCGCTGCCGTGACGGCGCTACACCAAGAAACCAACTGGCGCCGCCAGTATCCGCGCTATATACGCGCGCTGACGGAAGCTGCCGCGGCCGATCCGGCGCAGGCGCTTACGATGGCTACTGCCGGATTAACCGCTGCTTGGCAACAGGTTGAATGGCTGCGCAATGGCACGGCTGCCCCCCTTGCCGAAGCAATGCGCTGGTCACAGCTCGATACGATGTACACTGCGGCGTTGCACGGTCGTGGCGCTCACCTGATCGAACCCTTCTCAATCCCGTATCGCGGCCAGCGTCTCTCCGGTGCGGCACTGCATGCCCAGATTGCCCATTGGGAAGCGTCCGGGATTATCGAACCCGGTTGCGCTCGTGCCTTGCTGCGAGTGCTGGATCATCCCGAATGGCTCGACCTTTCCGATCGCACCCTCGTGCTGTTAGGCGCGGGTTCGGAAGCCGGGCCGTTGGCGACCCTTGCTCGCTGGCGCGCAAACATTGTTGCTGTCGATGTACCCGATCCGGCCCGCTGGCAGCGAATCGCCGCAGTGGTGCGCGCCGGCAATGCTCGCTTGTTCGCGCCATCGTTGCAGCCAGTTGCGCCTGAAGCCGATCCCGATGAGTGGTTGCCGGTCGCCGGGGTTGATTTGCTCAGACACGCGCCCGAAATCGTGACGTGGCTGCTCTCCTTCGAGCGTCCGCTTGATATCGCGACGCTCGCCTATCTCGACGGTGAACGTCACCTGCGCGTCGCTTTGGCGATGGATGCGATCGTGGCGACCGTCAGCGCCGCCCGCCCCGATACGACCCTGATGACGATGGCGACCCCCACTGATATGTTCACCGTGAATGAAGAGACGGCGCTAGCGGCGATGCGCAATGCGGCCAAAGCCTCCCCGCTGGGTGAGAGAACGGCGGCGATTGTACGTACTCTCAGCGGCGGGAGGTTGCTGCAACCGCATGTGCGCGAGTTGATCGCCAGCACCAACGGCAAACGCTACGGGATCGTCGATTGCCTGTTCCTTGAGCAGGGGCCGAACTATACCCTCGCCAAACGCTTGCAACAGTGGCGCGCCATTATTGCTCGCGCTGGCGGCCAGCGCGTCTCGATTAATGTGGCTCCGGCGACGATGACCCAGTCGGTGATCAAGAATCCAGCCCTCCGGGCTGGCTACAACGGGGCCAGTTTGTTCGGGGTCGAGATCTTTGCCCCTGAAACGACCGGCGCGCTGATGGCTGCGCTCTGGGTGCATGACCTGCGTTGCCGTGATTGCGCCGCCAATCCTGACGTTCCCCTCGATCATCCGCTCGAACTACTGACCGCCAACGCTAACCACGGCGGTCTCTGGCGCAATGGCTTTCTGCCCCGCACGGCGCTGCCGCTGGCGGCGGTAATCGGGTTCCTGCGACCACTGCCACGTGCGTAAAGGTGTCGTGAGGTTTGTCGCTTTGGCAGGATAGTTACTGCAAATCATTGACTTTTAGGTGAACTCATAGAACACTGGTAGAGTTTCGATCTCGCTCAATGGAAAACGATATGTGGAAGCTCATCGCTCGCTTTGCCAATGTTAAAGCCTCCAATCCCGACCAGCAGCGCCGGGGCCAGCTTTTGGTGACATTATCGGTTGGGATAATTGTGATTCTGCTCACAGTCGGTTTGTTGTTGACGATGATTCAACCAACCATTGGGCGCTTCATCAATCTTGGCCTTGCCACGATAGTCTTCGCCATGGCTGCTTTCCTCGGTCGCCAAGGCTTTGTGAGCGCCGGTTCATACATTCTGATCATTGTCGCTGGTATGGGATCACTAAGCGGGATGTTTTTCAATCCCAACTCTCCGTTTAATATTATTTACCTGCTTATTTGCGTATTGTTATCAAGCATCTTACTCAAACCAAATCAGATTTGGATCGTGTTAGCCGGTTGTCTCGCTGCGCTCGCCGGGGTTGTTGTAACCGTGCCTGCATCTACGCGGGCAGCTATTTTGCTCGAATATGCGGCTGCGCATGTCTCCGTTTTACTCGCGGTGACTGCGCTGATCACGTTTATTGGTGCGCGCAGTTTAGCCGCCGCGCTCGCCGAGGCCCGTGAGCTGCGCCGGCAAGCCGAGGAAGCGAATCAGCGCTTGGTTCAGGTGAATACGAGTCTGGAAGCGCGGATTGCTGAGCGAACTGAAGCGTTGCAGCGTCTCGCTGATGAGCAACGCGCTACCATGGCCCGGTTGGCAGAGACACTCAACGCTCAGCAAGAGTTGAACCGGCTGATTCTTGAACTTGATGTGCCGATTATTCCGGTGCGTGATGACACGCTGATCGTGCCGTTAGTCGGCGGGCTTGATAGCAATCGGGTACAACGATTGCTCGAGACTGTCTTGCAAGCGATCGAGCGGGCCGGCGCCCGCATGTTGGTGATCGATGTGACGGGGGTGGCGGTCATCGATACGTATGCGGCGGCGGCCTTGCTGCGAGTTGCCCAAGCCGCTCGCTTGATGGGGGTAACGACGACGCTCGCTGGGCTTCGCCCCGAAGTTGCCCAAACGCTGGTGAGCTTAGGAGTCGACCTGTCTTCTATTCAAACGACGTCAACCTTGCAAGCGGCGCTCGCGTTGCAGCCACGGATGCGTTCTTCTGCGTAATGTCATGTTATGTGTTTGAGCCGATGCAAGGGCATTGTAGCGATTCTTGACGAATCTCCGGTTCAGTGGTACACTTGATAGCCGTGCCGGGGTAGCTCAGTGGTAGAGCAAACGGCTCATAATCGTTAGGTCGCGGGTTCGAATCCCGCCTCCGGCACCACTCGCCGGTGAGCAATGCTCACCGGCGTTTCCATTCATATCGCGCTATTGTTGCGCTCGCGAAACTGCGTTCGGTACAAATCGTGTTCGTTGTATCCCTAGTCCCAATGCGTTACTCCCTGCCAACGCTCTATGCTTAACCATCTGCGCCAGTTTCTGCTTGCCGAAGGGTTGGGGCAACCAACTGCCCGTCTGCTGGTCGCTGTTTCCGGCGGCGGTGATTCGCTGGCGCTGTTGCACCTGCTCGCTACCCTCCACACGACTGGCGGGCCGTTGCCCATCGTCGCTCATCTCGATCACGGGTTGCGCGGGGCCGAATCGGCGGCTGAGGCGGCGTTTGTGGCTGAAACGGCCGCGGCAAGGGGTTTGCGCGTCATTGTAGAGACAGCGAATCTACCGTCGGGTACAACTCCGGCGGCGGCCCGCGCCGCTCGCTATGCCTTCCTTGCCCGCACTGCCATCGCCGAGCAGGTCGATGCGGTGCTGGTTGCCCATCAGGCCGACGATCAGGCCGAAACGGTGTTGATGCACCTTCTGCGCGGGGCCGGGCCGGCCGGCTTGCGCGGCATGCGCCCGCGGGTTGAGTGGCCGGAATGGGCTGCGCCGGCTATCGCTGCGGGCCAAGCGCCGCCCCACGGCCCGCCGTTGCTTCGCCCCCTGCTTGCAATCAGCCGGGCCGCGCTCGCAGCCTATTGCGCTGAACACGGCCTTGACCCGCGCCACGATCCGACCAACGATGACCTCAGGTACATCCGCTCCCGGATTCGCCACCAGATCTTGCCGCAACTGGCCGCCGAAAACCCGCACATTACCGCTGCGCTTGGCCGCACCGCCCGCATCTGCGCCGAAGACTACGAGTTTATCCAGCAGGCGCTGGCGGCGCAGTGGCCGCTGCTCATCGCCGAACAGCGGCGCGATCTCATCGTATTCGACCGCGCTGCCCTGCGCACGTTGCATCCCTCATTGCGCCGCTATGCCTTGCGCCGTGCGGTCGCCGCGCTCGGCGACGAAGAGCCGAGCCTTGCCCAAGTTGATGCGGCCCTGTATCTGGTGGCTGGGCAGGCTGGCAGCCAGATGCGGCTTACTCCGCAAGTGACGCTCGTGTGTGATCAGCAGACGGTAACGCTGCGCTTGCCTACCGCCGAACCGTTTTCTGTGCCGCAGATCGCCGAACCTGTGTCGCTGCCAGAACGTGGCAGCGTGCCGTTGGCCAACGGCTGGCAGTGTATCGTGCAGGATCATCCCCCCGCTCACCCCGATCGCTGGTGGCTAGGGTTGGCCCGCCCTCCGGCTGGTCCGCTCGCGCTGCGCCCACGCCGTGCTGGCGACCGCATGCGCCCCGCTGGCGCGCCTGGCAGCCGGCGCCTGCAAGATATCTTTGTCGATCTTCACGTGCCGCGCGCACTGCGTGATGGTTGGCCGTTGCTGGTCGCCGCCGACGGCCAGATCCTCTGGCTGGCCGGGTTGCGCGTCGCCGCTGGGATTGCCGCAGGTGAACCGAATCAGGCTACAATGTGGATCGGAATGGTTGCCCCCGCCACTCAACAGGAGTAAGTATGCGCCAAGACATTGACTACGTATTGATTACCGAGGAACAGATTAAGCAACGCGTCGCCGAGCTTGCCGCCGAAATCACCGCCGCTTATCGCCCGCTCCACGACCTGCTCTTGGTTGGCGTGTTGAAGGGGTGTGCGATGTTTATGGTTGATCTCGCTCGCGCGATCGATCTGCCCTTAGCTATTGACTTTATCGCTGTGGCCAGCTATGGCGCCAGCACCGAATCCTCTGGCGTCGTGCGCCTGATCAAAGACCTTGACACCGATATTACCAATCGCCATGTGCTGATTGTCGAAGATATTATCGATAGCGGTCTGACTCTCGCCTACCTGCGCGGCCAATTGTTGCGCCGGAACCCGGCTAGTCTGCGCATCTGCACCTTGCTCAATAAACCCGAACGCCGCACCGCCGATGTGCCGGTTGATTACGTCGGTTTCAATATTCCCAATGCCTTTGTAGTCGGCTACGGCCTTGATCATGCCGAACGGTATCGCAATTTGCCGTTCATCGGCGTTCTGCGCCCCGAAGTCTACCTCTCGTAAACGGCCGCAAACGGTAGCGCCGCACGGCTGCGGCTCCTGTCGTAAAGCGCCAGAATAGCTAAACTGTAGCGCCGCACAGCCGCGGCTCCTGACAACGGAACACGTTTGTTCACCAACCGGACTGCGCATCCATAGGCATGTGATCCAGATCACATTTTGACTGTGATCTGTTCCCTTGCCTCTGCCGATCGGCTGATGCTATAATTCCAATACTGATGGCATGCGTAACGCCATGTTGTCATGTGCAACTTAAACTTCCTCGTAGTCGGGGCATGCCCCTCTGCAGCGGCTGATCCAGCATTGCATCAGGATCGGGTACTGAGGCAACCCCTCTAGAAAGATGACGTATGGGAGATAATCGTTGGTTGAAGAATAGCTTTGTCTACCTCATCATTCTGGTCGCTGCGCTGGCGCTCTTCTTCCAGTATTTAGGGCCGGGTGCGAGCCAGACTGAAGAAAAAGGCATTGCTGATGTGATCGCCGATGCTCAGGCCGGTCTGGTGCGTGAAATTCAAGCCCAAGCCGGCGATGAGCAGATTTTGGTGACGTATAACGATGGCAAGAAGTACCGCTCGCGCCTTGAGTCGGCAGACAGCGTGATGCGGTTGCTGGCCGATTATGGCGTGCCGTTGCGCAACGAACAAGGGCAGCGCACAATTAACGTTATTGTGCAGCCGGCGCCGGCGTGGGGCGGTTTGCTGAGTATCTTTACGATCCTCTTGCCAACCCTGTTGCTGATCGGCTTTTTTGTCTTCTTTATGCGCCAAGCGCAGGGCAGCAACAATCAGGCGATGTCGTTCGGCAAGAGCCGGGCGCGGATGTTCGCTGGCGATAAGCCGACGATTACCTTCGCCGATGTTGCCGGCCAAGAAGAGGCGAAGCAAGATTTGGCCGAGGTGGTCGAGTTTCTCAAGTTCCCGGATAAGTTCGCTGCTCTCGGTGCGCGCATTCCGCGCGGCGTGCTGATGGTCGGCCCGCCCGGCACTGGTAAGACGTTGCTCTCGCGCGCAGTGGCCGGAGAAGCGGGAGTGCCCTTCTTTAGCATCTCTGGCTCGGAGTTTGTCGAGATGTTCGTCGGCGTTGGCGCTTCTCGCGTCCGCGATCTGTTCGATCAGGCCAAGCGCAACGCTCCCTGCATCGTCTTCATTGACGAAATTGACGCCGTGGGCCGCCAGCGCGGCGCTGGCTTGGGCGGTTCGCACGATGAGCGTGAGCAGACGCTCAACCAAATTCTGGTTGAGATGGACGGTTTCGATACCAATACCAACGTGATCGTGATTGCTGCCACCAACCGGCCCGACGTGCTCGACCCAGCGTTGGTGCGCCCCGGCCGCTTCGACCGGCAGGTTGTGCTCGATGCGCCCGATGTGCGCGGACGGATCGAGATCCTGAAAGTTCACGTCAAGGGCAAACCGCTGGCCGAGGATGTCAACCTCGAAGTGATCGCTCGCCAGACCCCCGGCTTCTCGGGCGCTGATCTGATGAACGTGGTGAATGAGGCGGCGATTCTGGCTGCGCGTCGCTCGAAGCGCAAGATTAGCATGGCCGAATTCCAAGACGCGGTTGAGCGGGTTGCGATCGGTGGCCCTGAGCGCCGCTCGCGGGTGATGACCGACCGCCAGAAGCTGGTGGTGGCTTATCACGAGGCCGGGCATGCGATTGTCGGCGCGGCGATGCCGAAGGCCGATAAGGTGCAGAAGGTGACGATCATCCCGCGTGGGCAGGCCGGTGGTTATACCCTCTTCCTGCCCGATGAAGATAGCCTCAGCTTGCGCACCGTCTCGCAATTCAAGGCGCGGCTGGCCGTCTCGTTGGGTGGCCGGGTCGCCGAGGAGATCGTCTTCGGGAATGAAGAGGTGACGACCGGCGCTTCCGGCGATCTGGTGCAGGTGACCCGCATCGCCCGCGCGATGGTGACGCGCTACGGTATGAGCCAGCGCCTTGGCCCAATTGTCTTCGGCGAGAAGGAAGAGTTGATCTTCCTTGGCCGCGAGATCAGCGAGCAGCGCAATTACGGCGATGAAGTGGCCCGCCAGATCGACGAAGAGGTGCATACAATCGTCAGCGAAGCCTACGAGACGGCGCAGCAGATCCTGCTCCAGAACCGGGCCGTGCTCGACGATATGGCCAATGCCCTGATCGAGTACGAGACGCTCGATGGCGAACAGCTCGAAGAGCTGATCCGGCGGGTGAAGCCACTGGCGCTCGATCTGAGCAAGACCGGCGGCGCCACGCCGAACGGTCGCAGCGACGAGCGATCGGCCCAGCCCGATGCGCCGCAGATGGGCTTGGGCGGCCCCAATCCGCTGCCGGCGTGATGGGCCTCTTGTAAGGGCGGGTTTGAAACCCGCCCTTACCAAGTATCTACCGCCTCACCCCGCCTCGGTCAGATACCAGCGACCATCCACCCTGATGACCGGCAAGCCGCTTTCTTCCCGCCCGATCAGCCGTAATAAGGCACCGTTGCGCTCAAGCAGCAGGTTCCCCTCGTTATCACGCCAACGCACTATCATGACGGCATTCACGATCTCTACCAGTGCAGTTCGGTCATCGGCACGCAGTACCCGGGTGCGATCATAACTGATCGTTACCTCAGCCCGGCTGCCACGTGCCGGACGGGTGTTCGCACTGGCAAACCCATCAAGCATCTCACGCATCACTTGCCGTTGATCGGCGCGCTCACCGGGGGCAAAATAGCTGGCGAGCCGGTTGGCCCACATCTGTCGCGTCGCTGCCTCGTTGAGCAAGGGGTCAGCCAGCGCAGCATTGATGTCTTCGAGAAAACTTTCAACCACCGCTTCGGGAGTCACGCCGCCCAGTCCAACATTCTCCTCAAGCGCCGCCGCGCCGCAACCACCGAGAAAGAGCCCAAGCGCCAGCCAGAGCACCGTTGCTATGCTGGCTGTCTTGCGCCAAAGGTCGCTATGTATCATCCGATTGAACCCCATCACCTCTGCGCGCCGGTGCGTTCAACTGATGGCTGCGCTTCGTCACGAAAACTTCGCGGTGGCGGCGGCAATTCCGCCCGCACAATCACATTACCGCTAGCAAAGTAGATCACTGGCCGCGCGCCGCTGGTATCCACACTCAACACGGTGAGTTGGCTCAAGTTGATTTCACCCTCAGACCGCACGCGGAGTTGTTGAATCAGCGCACCAGTGCGCTTGTCAAGCTGTAAGATGCGCTGATTGGCCGGTTCGAGCATAAAGATAAAGCCGGCATCGGGTGCGCCAGTGATCACAAAGCGCGTCACTTCCGCGATGGGCGGTGAGACGTTGGCTGGCACAATCTGGCCAACTAGTTGCCCGAAACTAAAGACGAGTACTGTTCCATTAGTTTGCAACAGATAAATGCTGCCATCCACGGCCATATCAACGGCTGACAAAACGGCAGCATCGCGGGTGACGCCGGGATTGAGCCAGAATTCCGGGGTGTCGCCGTAACGGCCAGAAGCAAACTTCAACACCTCACCAGCTTGCGCTCCCCACACATAGAGGTTGCCGGCATACTCCTCCACATCCAGCCGCTCTGGGGTCGGCCAGATTTCCGAACTCCCCAACTTCGAGTAGTTCCACGTGTCATTCTGGCGGAAATAATAGCCGAACCCATTTGACGCTTGATCGATCGCCACAACTTGATCGATCCGCCAGAGCGCCGCGCGAAGCGACCCGACAATTGCGGCGCCGACTGGTTGGCCGGGTTCGAGATACGGTTCTGGTGTGCCGCCATCGCGGGGGATCCGGTACAAGCGCGCCGCATCGCGATCGCTATCGAGCGCGTAGAGGTAGCGCACGATTTCGAGCCGGTTCGGATCAGCCACGCCACTCAGGGCTGGAGGCACAACTACCGTGGTAAACACACCATTCGGTAACGGGTGGCGCGCGAGCACAACGGGTTCAAGGAACGACACCCGATCCACGGCGGCCAGCAATCGTTCATACTCGCGTTCGAGTTCGCCAAAGCGCAGCCATAACCCCGGATTAGTGACCGTTATCTCAGCGCTCGCGCGGGCCGCTTCGATCGCCTGTTGGGCTATTTGCAATGCCTCACGCGCTGCAGCTTCGTCGGGTGCGGTGCGCACCGCCGCCACTCGTTCTTCAGCGGCTACCAGATATTCGGTGGCTAATTGCAGGTTATTGCGCTGCGACAGATTCATTCCATAGAGCACGGCACCAGCCACCACTAACACCGTAATCAGCAACAATTGCCACGGGAAGGGTGGCGCTGTGCGCCGGTAGGTGAGACCGCGTCCACGGGGAACGTAACTGCTGACCGTGAGCGATTTCCGGCGCAGTTGGCGTTCGCGCCGCCATTCGCGCACGATGTCGCTAAGCGCAAACCATGGCCATGCTAGCCGCTCGCCCCATGTCATGGCAGATGGCGGGCGCAAGGGATGGCGTAAGCCATACGGTCGGGCATCAGTGAATGTATCGCCAAGATCAATCGGTGGCGGCGGCGGGTCTTCACCGAGCATGCTTGAGGGCGGCAAGGGCGCTGCCCGTTGGGCAATCCGTTCAGCGAGCGGCTCGCCGAGATCAATTGGAGCCGGGCGTGGCAATGGGTTGGGTGAGAAGGCGGGTTGTGGTGGTGGCACTGCCAGCGGATCAGACACCGGTTCTGGTTGGCGGGCCGGCAGATCGGGAGCGCGCCGGAACCAGCGCGTTAACCGGCGTGCGGGTGCTGGTGGTAGGGGGGCAACCGGTTGCGGCTGTGGCACTTGGACGGTTAACGCGAGGAGTTCGATCGCCGTCAGTTCGCTTGCCCGCTCATAAGCAGCGTCTAGCATCGCTGCTGGGTCGCCGCTGGCTAATAAGGCCGTCATCGTTGGCGGGTCAAACCGGGTGATCAACGCGCTGCTGCTCAATAACAGCGCGTCTCCCGGTTGTACCACGGCACGAAAGAACTCCGGTTCGACAAACAAGCTGGCGCCTAGCGCGCCGGTCAGCGCTACGTGCGCTACATTCACTTGCGCAGGATCCCAGCTTGGATGAGTTGGGATAGCGCGTAATTTGTTGCCGGTGCGCAAGAAGAGCTGCGCCGGCTGCACTTGGGCAATAAGGAGATCGTTGCCTAACAACGCTGCCGCTGTCACACCTACAGTGATCCGGCGGTCTGGCGCAGCGCGCATATTGTCTTGATACAACGCCTTGTTGGCGGCGACAATCGCTAGTCGCAGCGCCGATGCGGCGCTGGTGGCGTCGCTTTCGTAGAAGGTCTGGCGGATGGCCTTGGTGACAATCCGGCAAGCATGTTCAGCGCGCTCGGCTGGCCCCACCGGTTCGCACAACACCAACAATTGCCCGCGGGTGATTGCCACGGGCTGGTGCGGCGGGGGAGTAACTACCAGTGTCCGCGCGCTGTTATGGAGGATGGTACCGGCCACCGCGACGCGCTGGCCCGTTTGTAACTCAAGCGGTTGCATACCATAGGGATTATACCAGAAGCGAGATGGATGCTTGTTTAGCGCCGAACTGCCATCTGTCGCTTCAAAGCGTAATCAATCCCCTCTTGCAACGTTGCTTTTGTAACCAGATCACGCAGTTCAGCCCCAATATGGACCAAGGTTTGTGCTATTTCAGGACTAATACCGGTCAAAAGCACCTGTGCTCCCAACATTCGCGCAGCTTGAGCGGCGCGCATTAATGCCCCGGCGACTTGCGTATCAACTACCTTCACCCCGGTGATGTCAATGATTGCTACCTGTGCCCGATGTTCGGCAACCCCGTACAGCAGCGTCTCCATAATCTGCTGCGCCCGTGTTGTGTCAATCGCACCGATCAATGGCATCACCACCACGCCGTTAGCAATCGGCATCAACGGCGTACTCAATTCGCGCAGTGTCGCCTGTTGGGCGGCGATGATCTGCTCTTGCATCGCAGTACGTTCACGTTCGGCCCGGCGCTGCTCGGTCACGTTGCGGGAAAGGATCATAATATCATCGTTGCTTAGCACCAGGCGCGCTTCATACTCTTCAACCTGATCGCCAAAATCGAGCCGGTACTCATACTGCTGCATCTCACCGGTCAGACGCAACTGTTCTATGTGGTACCGCACTTGTTCGGCTAGGTGGGGGGGCATCACCTCGGTTACCGGCCGACCCAGAAAGGCTTCCGGTGGGAGCAGTAGCCGCCCACTACGGTCGGCTTTGTAATCGAGGAACACACCGTCGGTGCTGAGTAAAAACATCAGATCGGGTATTGCTTCGAGGAGAGCGCGGTTCCGGCGCTCACTACGGCGCAACTCCTCTTCGGCTTGCAGTTGTTCAGTAATATCGCGGTTGATTGAGGCATAGCCGGTCAAATTTCCATGGCGATCACGGAGGGCTAATGCCGAAGCTTGCACCGTAATCAAACTGCCGTCACGATGGACATAACGCACTATCTCGCGCGGCGTCTGCCCCTGCATCACCTGTTCAGCGATCCGCTCGAGTAGCAGGAGATCGGGTGGATGAAAGATTTCGTGTACGGTCATGCCAACCAACGTCTCGTATCCTAGCATTGCCGCCAGCGCCGGGTTGGTATACTGCAACTTCAATTGAGGGTCGGCAATCGCAATCCCATCAGGTGCATTTTCAACCAGCAATTTAAAGGTACGCAGCTCTTCTTCTTGCTGTTTGAGCGCAGTTACATCTTCATAGATACCCAATACCCCGATCACGTCGCCGTTGCGACGCAGCGGTATCTTACTGATCCGGAGCCAGATCAGCGTTCCGTCGTGCCGAGTGAGCGGTTCCTCAAGATAGTATTTCGGCCCGCTCTGCATGACCGCCAGATCGTCGGTACGGTAAGCCGCTGCCTGTTCGTGCCAAGGCATATCAAAATCAGTACGACCAACAACCTCTGCTATCGATGACAAGCCGGCATCGACGAGAAATCGGTGATTACAGCCAAGAAAACGACCGTCTTGATCCTTCCAAAAGATAGCTTGCGGCAAGTTGTCGATCACCAATTGCAACATTGTGCGACTTTCGGTCAGCTCAGAGCGTAAACGCTGGATACTCGTAATATCTGAGGCAATCGAGGTGGCACTGACAAACTGGCCCTGCTCATCGTAGTGAATAGTGATTGTCCAGAGCATCGGAATAACCTGCCCCGACTGATGCACGATCCGATTCTCAATCGTCAGCATGCGTTCATGACGCTGCACATACTCGATGAGCGCTTGTCGTGCTGACGCTTGATCCTCGGGATGCAGAAATTCAAGTGATAATCGGCCTAAACAAGCTTCCGGTGGCACACCAAAATAGTGTTCGGCTGCCGCGTTCACGTAGGTAAAGCGACCAGCAGCATCGACTTCGGTCATCAGTTGATCGGTATCCTCCACCATACGCCGAAAACGCTGCAATTGGGTTTGCAGATCGGCTACTTGAGCACGCAATTGTTCACACTCAGCTTGTAGAATCGCCAGATCGGGTGTAGTCATACTATCGGCTCCTATGATAGGGTGAGGATACGATTGGTTTGTTGACGAGGATGATGGTACTATGGAAATGCGACGGGGGAAACTGCGTAGGCGGGGCAGTACTTGGGCAAGTATAGCATAGATAACACCACAATTCAAGGAAAAAGATCGTTACAAACGTAAAAATATCTGATCACGTTCAGATCGATAGTGCACAGGTTGGGGATGGCTGCCCAAGGTGCGGCGGATGACACAGCCCGCCGGCCCCTCCTGTCATTGCGAGCGCAGCGAGCAATCTGACAAGTCGGCGTGTCCGTTTGCTATGACAAGTATAGAAGGTGTGGCAAACCAAAGGGATCGGTTAGGAGGCTTCTCATTGTTAACTTGGGTGTCCTACTTCATGTCCAAATCTCAGATGTTCGACTTGACAGACAAATGAAACCTCATATCATTTGGAGTGATGGCATCATCCGATGAATATCGTACCTACAATGATGCAACCATTCCTATCAGCGCCGTTGTTTGCAGGTTTAGATGTATCGACTATTGCCACCATTCTTGCCGCCGGCCACCCGCTACGGGTCCAGCGCGGCACGATCCTATTTACCGAACAAACACCGGCAACGTGGATTTATTTGGTGAAAGACGGCTGGTTTCGACTGTATAAATTGGCTGCAAACGGACGACAAAGTGTGGTTAGATTAGCAATTCCACCTGAGATTCTCGGTATTAGTGCATTATTTCCCAATGCGATCTATACTTTGTCGGCACAGGCCATCACTTCTAGCCTTGTGTTGCGCTGGAGTGCAACAGTGATGCAAACATTCGCACAGACTTATCCGCAGTTGCGGCAAAATAGTTTGCAGATCTTAGCCAAATTACGTGAAGATCTACAACAACAAGTACTCGAACTGACTACCGAATCGGTGGAGCAGCGATTGGCCCACGCGCTGCGTAGATTAGCAGATCAGTACCATCGTGTACCACAAGCGGATGGGTGGATCACCATTCCGATTATGCAACGTGATCTGGCCGACCTGATCGGAGTCAGTCACTATACGATCAGTCGCTTGCTCCATCAATGGCAACAACAGGGTCTTGTTGTCTTCCCATCGGCCCACCTACTCATGGTTGATTTGGCGGCGATCACCGCTCGGTTCGATGCATAACGTTCCTCACCACGCATTGCTACCGTTTCTAAGAGAAATGTTGCGCTAGCGCAACGTATGTATCACCCTCCTGGATGTATACTCGATCTAGGTTATTCGTGATGTTTGTCACGAAGGAGGGTGTATGTATCCGATTTGGGAAGGTCTCTTCATCCACTCGGCGATGTACGTGGCGATTGTTTCAGCCTTCCACGTACTAGCTTCCCACCTGACGGTCGCAGCGGCATGGTTTAATCTCTACCTTGAACGACGGGCGGTATACGAACAGCGACCAGAATTGTACGTGTACCTGAAGCGCAGTGCGCTTGGCTTGCTCGTGTTTGCCTACGTGTTTGGCGCGATGGCCGGGGTGGGTATTTGGCAAACCACGACGGCGGCTAACCCACGAGGTATCTCAACCTTGATCCACAATTTTGTCTTCTACTGGGGTGCAGAATGGTACATGTTCCTGATCGATGTTGTGGGAATTATCGCCTACTACTATTCGTTTGATCGGGTTAGTCCACGTACCCATTTACGGCTGGCGTGGATCTTAGCACTTGGCGGAACCGGTACCCTCACGATTATCGTTGGTATCCTCTCATTTAAATTAACACCGGGTCTATGGCTGGAAACCGGTAACAGCCTCAACGGTTTTTTCAATCCTACATTCTGGCCTCAGATTTTACTCCGCTTCTCATTGATGTTTACCATCACTGCTGCCTGGGCATTACTCATTTCGACCGGCTTGCCGAAAGGATACTTTGCCCGTGAATACATTATCCGCCGGGCAGCAGCAATGGGTTTAGGCGGTTTGGGTGTCGCGTTAGGCATCTGGTTCTTCTGGTTTGAGCCGGTCTTGCCAGAACATGCGAAGATCATCCTGCGTTCACCGGCGATTCCCGCGATTACCTACACGGTAATTGGCGGTGGATTGATGGCTACGTTTGCCGGACTCCTCTTTGCATTGTGGTTGCCACGCCGTCAACATCAATTGATCGCCCTTGGTGCGATGCTGGTACTCTTTGGTGCTATTTTCGGTGCCGAACGTACCCGGGAAGTGATGCGTAAACCCGATATTATCGCCGGTTATATGTCGTCAAACCAACTGGTCTTCGCCGATCTCCCGGCCCGTGGCATTCAACGCGAAGAACAAGGGCTGAACGAACGCGGTATGCTGGGTTCATTACCGTTTTTGCCGAAACCCGACGCGGTTGCGGTGCTACCGATCGCAGCCGGTTTACCTTCACGTGAAGTTGCCATCGGGCGAACATTGGTTATTCAACAGTGTGCCTCGTGCCACAACGTGAGCAATCAAACGGCGATCACCGTCTTTAATCAGCGGCTAGCGTTGCGTTCCTTGGTTAATTTGCTTGAGCGGCGTAACCTAACGACGGCTGACAAGATCGAGAACTACCTGAAAGCAATTGGTGGCTTCCCGTATATGCATCCGGTCGTTGGTACCGATGAGGAACGTGCCTTTATGGCACTCTATCTCGAGTATTTTTATCAGCAACAGCAACGTAATCCACAAACTGCCGCTCATAGTGTCAAATAATGAGGAGGTCGATATGAACGTCGGTGACATGCTGCGGATGATGCGTGATCCGTTAGGGGCACCATTCTTTCCACCGGTGTTGCAGGTATTGCTAGTCGTGACGTGGGTGTTGCACATCTTTTTCGTCACGTTGGCTCTCGGTTCGAGTAGCTTGTCGATCTGGGGCTTCCTCTTTCCGACTCCGAACCGGCTCCGGCTGGCCCGGGTCGCGGCTCGTCTGACACCTAATGCAGTTGGTCTGGGGATCGTGACCGGGATTGCACCGTTACTCTTTGTCCAGACCATTTACGATCCGATCTGGTACGCTGCCAATACCCTCACCGGTTTCTGGTCGGTGCTCTTTATCTTTGTCGTGATGGGTGGCTATAGCCTTGCGTATTTGTTTTATCTTAAAGGCAGCCCTGACGGGAAGCTTCTTTGGTCGGCAATTGGGTCGTTCATCCTGCTCTTTTTTGCCGGTTGGGTGATGCACGTGCTGGCTGCCGTTTCGATCCGTCCGGAGCGTTGGATGGAATGGTATGCTCCGAACGGGATTGTCGACACGCGCGGGATAGTGTTTCACGCTTACAACTTGCCCCGGCTATTCTTCTTACTGCCGTTGCAAGCCGGACTCAGTTTGGCCGTGGTGCTGATGCTTTTTGGCTGGTACTTCCGCCGCTATGAAGCCGATGCCGATTTTATGCAGTGGGTCGCCGAACTTGGCCGGCGACTCGGGCTGGCGATCAGCCCGCTCTATGCAATAACCGGGCTGCTCTGGGCTGCGACCGAAGGCAGAGCGTTTGGCATCGGTCTCCCGCTAGGTATTGTATTGCCGGCCCTTGGCGCAGGCCTAACCGCCTACTTCTTCACGCTCAAACAGCCGTTGCGGTACGCGCCTCGCTCACTCTTGGTGTGGATTGGAACCCTCTTGAGTGTCGGTGTGATTCGCGAAGTAATCCGAACCGTTTCCTTGGCACGGTTTGGCTATTCGGTAGCCGAGTATCCCTACCGCATCGATTGGGGTTCGGTCGTGATTTTTAGCGTTACCACGGTGGTAGGTGTGATGGTGATAAGCTACCTTGCCCTCGTCCTTTACCGGTCGGGTGGTGGCAACGGCGATACCCAACCGTCGCCGCGGGTAGAGCGGTTTGGTTCAATCGCAACCGGTATGCTAGGTGCGTGGTTTGGTTTCTTCTTACTGGTTGGCCTCTACGCAACCTTCTTTTTGAAATAGTCACAATTGACGTTCTCGTTCTTCGCCCGTACAATGCAAATAGCATTGTACGGGTAAAGAACGAAACGAGTACGGCTATGTTTGAAAGTCTTTCCGATCGGCTACAGGCGGTCTTCCAGAAACTCGGTAGCAAAGGAGTTCTCACCGAAGATGACGTGCGCGAAGCGATGAAGCAGGTGCGCTTGGCTCTGCTTGAAGCCGACGTCAACTTCCGTGTGGTCAAAGATTTTGTCGCCAAAGTGACTGAGCAGGCGATTGGCGAAGAAGTAACAAAGAGCCTTACCCCGCACCAGCAGGTGATCAAGATTGTCCATCAAGAGCTGATCAACCTGTTGGGTACCGAAAGCGTCCCCCTGCAAGAAGCACGACCCGGCCCAACGGTGATCATGCTGGTCGGTCTGCAAGGTACCGGTAAGACGACGTTGGCGGCCAAGCTGGCGCTGCATCTGCGCAAGAAGGGCAAGCGCGTGTTGCTGGTCGCCGCCGACGTGTATCGCCCGGCGGCAATTACCCAGTTGCAGGCTTTGGGCCGCCAGCTCAACATCCCGGTCTATAGTGAGGGGACGCAGGCCAGCCCGCCTGATATTGCGGAACATGCGCTTGAACATGCCCGCAAAGAGCTGTTTAATGTGGTGATTATCGACACCGCCGGCCGGTTGCAGATCGACGAACCGCTCATGCAAGAGTTGGAGCAAATCGAGAATCGCGTCCATCCAATCGAGCGGTTGCTGGTGGTCGATGCAATGACCGGCCAAGAGGCGGTGCGTGTCGCCGAGGCGTTTAATCAGCGTGTCAAGCTGACCGGTGTAGTGATGACCAAGATGGACGGCGATGCCCGCGGCGGTGCGGCCTTGTCGGTGCGCGCCGTGACGGGGGTGCCGATCAAGTTTCTTTCCACCGGCGAGAAGGTTGACGGCAATACGCTGGAAGTTTTTCACCCCGACCGGTTGGCATCGCGCATCCTTGGGATGGGTGATGTCCTCTCGCTGATCGAGCGAGCCGAGCAGCTCTACGACGCCGAGCAGGCGAAGAAGATGCAAAAGCGTCTGAGCAAAGGCGAGTTCGATTTTGAAGATTTCTTGAATTCGCTGCATCAGATGCGGAAGTTGGGGCCGCTCCAGCAGATTATTGCCATGATCCCCGGTCTGAACCAGTTGGCCCGCAACGAAGAGTTGCTCGATGAGCGGCACGTCAAGCGGGTCGAGGCGATTATCTACTCGATGACGCCGGAAGAACGGCGCCGTCCGGAAATTATCAAGGGCAGCCGGCGCAAGCGGATTGCGCGCGGCAGCGGCACTTCCGAAGAAGAAGTGAGCCAGTTGGTTAAGCAGTTCCAACAGACGCAGCGGATGATGAAGAAACTTGCCGGTAAAGCCGGAAAGGGTCGTGGTGGCATCGATCCCAACGAGCTGCTGCGCCGGTTGCGCTAAGGGCAACCGGGTTCGCCTGCGTGCCTGTTTGCAACGCTCGCGCCAATTTATGCTATACTATGCGGCTAGTGTGTGATATTGGTCTACGAATGAGGAACGATACGATCTATGGTTAAAATTCGTCTGCGCCGCACTGGTAAAACCAAGCAACCCAGCTATCGCATTGTCGTCGCCGATTCGCGTTCGCCGCGCAATGGGAAGTTTATTGAGACCATTGGCTATTACCTACCGACTCGCCAGCCCAAGGTGCTGGAGGTGAATACCGACCGCGCTCGCTACTGGCTCGGTGTTGGCGCACAGCCGACCGAGGTGGTGGTCAAGCTATTCCAACGGCGCAACATTCTCGACGAGCAGGGCAAAGTGATCACGGAAGCCTAATCGTCAATGATGGAGAGAGCTCGATGAAGGCGCTCCTCGAATATATTGCCCGTAATCTGGTTGACACCCCAGAAGCCGTGCGCGTCAAAGAGCGTACCGGTCGCTTTACGGTGACCTACCAATTGACCGTCGCTCCCTCGGAAACCGGTAAGGTGATCGGGCGCAACGGGCGGGTAGCCAAGGCGATCCGCGATTTGATGGGTGTGGCGGCGGCTCGCCAGAAGAAGCGGGTTCACGTTGATATTGAATAACGGTTCTTAGCAGGCAGCCGGCCGGCGCAAGCGACCGGCCGGCTGTTTTGGTATGTCGAAATATGGATGATCTTCTCTACATTGGTGCGCTCGGCGCCCCGTTTGGCGTTCGCGGCCAGATTAAACTCCATTCGATTTCGAGCCATCCCGAATACCTGATCCGCCATCTGCGCACCGTCTTTATCGGCCCCAAGCGCATCCCGCATCAGGTGACGCGCCTCTTTTTACACAAACCGGGGTTGCTGATCATCCAATTGCAGAGCGTTACCGATCGCGACGCGGCTGCCGATCTGCGCGGCGCCGAAGTCTACATCGCTGCTGCCGATGCCGCGCCGCTGGCGGCGGATGAGTTCTTCTATCACGATCTGATTGGGCTGCAAGCAGTGACTGATACCGGCGATGCGATCGGTGAGGTGCGCGAGATTCTTGAAACCGGCGCGGGCGAGATTGCTGTGATTGCGCGCGACGGTCGCTCTGATGCTCTCGTGCCCATGGTGCGCGATTTTATCGTCGCTATCGATCTGGTCGAGCGTCGGTTGGTGATTCGGCCAATTGATGGTCTGCTTGACTAACGCTCGCGAATGCACCGATACGGTATTACTGAGCAGCGGGCAAGATGACTCGGAATGTCGTTCCCTGATCGGGTTGGGAACGGACCCACAATTCCCCACCGTGAAAGTCAACAATACTGTAGCACAATGGTAGCCCTAGACCCAAGCCGTTGAAACGGGTGGAGTAAAAGGGTTCAAAGATTTTGGGAACATCCTCTTGGGCAATGCCAATCCCGGTATCGCTTATCTCCAACCCCACTGCCGGATCGGGGAGAGGTTGGCGTGATCCACCACCGGCTCGCCAAAAGAGCGCTCGATCCGGCTCCCCATCGGGTGGTCGCAGATAGGTGCGGATGCGCAGCGTGCCACCGTCGGGCATTGCCTCAATCGCATTCTGCACCAGCGTTTGGCAGACCTGCTTGAGATGCCCAATCACGGCTGTCACCCACGGCAGCGCTGAAGTTAATTCACCGATATACTTGATGCCGCGGGCCGTCATAGTGGCGCGATAGGTGGCAATCACATCATTCACCACCTGATTGAGATCCACCGGTCGCCGTCCTTCGAGATTGGGGCGCGAAAGGTCGAGAATGCGCTGTACGCGGTGGATCAGGCCATCGAGTTCGGCAGCTGCTTTGGTCAGATAGAGATCACGGCGATCGGGGGGCAGATCGTGATTGCGCAACAACCGCACCGCATTCGAGAGGGCTTGGAGCGGGTTGTTGATCTCATGCGCCATTGAGGCCGACAAACGCCCGATGGCGGCCAATTTTTCGGCTTGGGCCAGCTCGCGCACCATGCGTTGGCGTTCGCTAATATCACGTGCAATCACCAAAAACAGCCGTTGATCGCCATCGGGGACGACGCTCACGCTCACGGCTACCGCTGTCTCGTGGCCAGTCGCAGTACAGAGCATCGTCTCAATCTCGCGCTGCTCGCTCCGGCCATTGACGGCGGTAGCCAGCAATTGGGGCAAGGTCGGCAAGAAACGGCCCGGATCAAGCGCCAACAACTCGTCGCTGCTATACCCTGACAGACGAGCCAGCGCCAGATTAGCGTCGAGCACCGCCGTGCCGGTAGCATCGAGCAAGAGCACCGCATCGTTGGCATGGCGCAAGAGCGCGCGGTAGCGCGCCTCTGAACGCGATACTTTGCTATAGAGGCGCACATTTTCCAGTGCGACCGCTGCTTGGCCGGCCAAAAGTTGCAACAGTTCTTGATCGGCGATGGTAAAGGCGGCGTGCGGTGTCGCTTTGGCGGCATTCAGCACCCCAAGCGCCCGCTCGCCGGCCATAATCGGCACTGATAGCGCCGTGGTCAATTCCGGCGCAAGCAAGTGTTGGCGGAGATCGACAAACCACGGTGATACCGCTACTTGCGAATCGATCAGCAACGGCTGGCGATGCTGGATCACCCATCCTGATAGGCTTTGCGCAACTGGCACCAACGTGCCGATCCCCACTGTTTCTGGCAAGCCGGTGCAAGCGACGATCCGCAACGCCTGTTCATCAGGCTCCAGCAACATCAATGAGGCGCGCTCGGCGTTGATCTCTACCCGCACGGTTTCGATGATCAAAGCATAGAGCCGGGCCAGATCCAATTCGGCCAAGAGGTGCTGGCTGATCTGCAAGACAGGGCGCAGTGCGGCGACGCGATCGCTCACCCGCACTGCTTGCCGTTTCGCGACCAGCTCGCGAGCAATCTCGGCTAACTCATGCGGGCGGAAGGGCTTGATGAGCAGGCCGCGCGCGCCAAGCCGCATCGCGTAGGCAACCTGTTCAACCGAGGCTACCCCGCTGGCGATCAGAATCGGCACGCTAATGTCACGCAACCGGATCTGCTCGAGGAGTTGCAGCCCATTCATCTCTGGCATGGCGAGATCCACCACGACGAGATCGAAGCTCGACAGGTCGAGCGCTTCGAGCGACATTGGCGCATTAGCCGCCGTTGTAACGACAAACCCGGCCCGCGCCAGCGTCTGCCGGCACAGATCGCGCAACTGTGGATCATCGTCTATGACTAATACTCGCCCTGCCCAACTATTCATAGCGTTAGCCCGCAATCTCCGTTGATTACGAGGAAGCGTAGCGACGGGCCAGTTCGGCCCACACCGCCTCAGCGGTCATGCCTTGATTCTCAAGCAAGACCAGACTGTGATAAATCAGATCGGCCAGCTCATACGCGACTTCTGCCGGATTGCCGTTCTTGGCGGCAATAATCACCTCCGCCGCTTCTTCACCAATCTTTTTGCCGATCCGGTCAACGCCGCCGTGCAATAGCTTAGCCGTATACGACTCGGTCGGGGCCGCGTCACGGCGGTGGTGGATACGGTCGGCCAGCCGGGCCACGATGGCAACCGGTGGTACCGGGCCGGCGACTTCGGTTTCGTCGAGATCGCGGAAGAAACAACTTGGCCGGCCCGTATGGCATGTGGGGCCGGCCGGCTCTGCCAACACTAATAGTGCGTCACCGTCACAGTCTTGCCGCATTTCGACGACGCGGAGGGTATTGCCGCTGGTTTCACCTTTGCGCCACAGGCGCTGGCGCGACCGGCTGTAGAAGGTGACGAAGCCGCTTTCGCGTGTTGCGACCAGCGCTTCCGCATTCATATAACCGAGCATCAATACTTCGCCGCTGCGGGCATGTTGGACGATGACCGGTAAGAGTTCGTTGTCGCGCATCTGTACCATGATAGAGTCGCAATCCTCCATATTGGGGCGGATGAACCGCTTGTGTGAGCGAGTCGCACCGCCGTGCTGGCGGGCCGCACGGCGGTGCGACCCTACTAGTGACGGAAATGGCGGCGGCCAGTGAAGACCATGGCTGCGCCAGCGGCATCGGCGGCGGCAATAACCTCTTCGTCGCGCACGGAACCACCGGGCTGGATAATGGCGGTTGCGCCAGCGGCAATCGCTGCTTCGACCCCATCGGCAAAGGGGAAGAGGGCATCGCTTGCCACCACGCTGCCGCGTAAATCGAGCCCAGCCTGTTGCGCCTTCCACACCGCCAAGCGTGAGCTATCGACCCGGCTCATCTGGCCTGCGCCGATGCCTAAGGTGCGATCGGCGGCGGCATAGACGATCGCGTTCGATTTCACGTGCTTCACCACCCGCCAGCCGAAGCGCAACGCCGCCGCTTCAGCATCGGTCGGCGCGCGCTTGGTCACAACTCGCCACTCTTCCTGAGCGCGCGGCGCGTGATCCGGTTCTTGCACCAGCACTCCACCGGGCACACTGCGGATCTGCCAGTTCCCGGCGCTGGTGACAGGGCGCAGGCTGCGCAACAGGCGCCGGTTCTTCTTGCGCTGCAACAGTTCGAGCGCATCAGGCATAAAATCCGGCGCGATAATAATTTCCGAGAAGATCTCATTCACCGCTTCAGCGAAAGCGAGGTCAACCGGGCGGTTCACCGCGATAATCCCGCCAAACGGTGCTTCGCGGTCGGTAGCAAACGCCGCCTCCCACGCGCTGCGCAGATCGTGGCTCACGGCCACGCCGCACGGGTTAGTATGCTTAATAATCGCCACGGCTGCCCCTTCAACAGCGGGGAACTCTTCAATCAACTCTTGAGCTGCGGTGGTGTCGAGAATATTGTTGTAGCTCAGCTCTTTGCCGTGCAACTGGTGGAAGAAGGCGCCGAAATCGCCGTAGAGCGCGGCTGCCTGATGCGGGTTCTCTCCGTAGCGGAGCGGTTGGTATTTGCGCCACGCCAGCGGCAGCACATCGGGCAACGATTCGGTGCGGAGATACCCGGCAATGGTGGCATCGTACTCGGCGGTATGGGCAAACGCTTTGGCCGCTAGCCGTTGCCGTTCAGCCAACGGCACCTCGCCGGCGCGTAATCCGGCCAAGACTGCGTCATAATCAGCCGGATCGACCAGCACTAGCACTGCGGGGAAATTCTTGGCGGCTGCCCGCAACAACGCGACGCCGCCGATATCGATCTGCTCTTGGGCTTCGGCCATAGTGACGCCGGGCCGGGCGATCGTTGCCGCGAACGGGTAGAGATTGACCACCACCAAATCGATTGGTTTAAGGCCATGCGCAGCCAGTTCGTCGATATGCGCTGGCAGATCACGGCGGGCGAGCAGACCGGCGTGGATGGCCGGATGCAGCGTCTTGACACGACCATCGAGAATTTCGGGGAAACCAGTGACCTCGCTGACCGCTAGCGCCGGAATGCCGGCTTCGCGGAGCACACGCTGCGTTTGACCAGTGGAGATAATCTCAACACCTAATGCATGCAACGCCTGCGCAAACGCAACGATGCCCGACTTATCGTAGACGCTCATTAATGCGCGCACGATACGCTCCTCAATACACAACTGCGGCACCTAGAATCAAAAACCTGCCCGAAGCGACGGGCAGGGTCGCGCCTTGCCATTGTACCATAGATCAAACGAGCAACTCGCGAGCGCGCTCGCGGAGTTGGGCAGCGGCTTGACCTGCCCGATCGGCGCCGATCAACCGGCGCGCTTCAGCTTCAAACGCATCAGCGGCGGCGAGCATCTGGGCAGCCGAAGCGCGCAAGGGGTCAGTCACGCCGGCGATCCGGTACGCTTCTTGCAACAGCACATTCGCGCCGGCGCCGAGGTAGCCGGCAGCAATCTGCTCAAACTCCGGCGCCAACGACTCGCCGGCAGCCGCCTCGCGCCGCTCGATCAGTCCGCTCTGCATCAGCTTGGCGATAATCTCGCACGTGCGCACTTCGCCGAGGCCGCTACGCTGGGCGATTTGACCAACCGTCTGCTTGCCGTTGATCATCGTCAGCACTCGCCACTCTTCCGCGCCGAGGCTAATCTCAACGTTGCCGGAGGCCGGGTTCGGCACCAGCCGAGGCACCATCGCCAGCGTTGGCCCAGCCTCTTGTTGCTGAGACCACGTCTCTTGGCGATGCACCCCCTCCATAATGATCGACTCATTACTCGCGGTAATGGTGACCTGCGGCGACGTTACCCCTTCGTGGAAGCGGAAGGGGCCACTCGTGACCGTAAAGAAGGCATAGACAGCTTCGAGCGGCTCGAGACCGGGCAATTTCGCATCGACAATCTTGCCATCGCGAAAAAAGATCCAGCCGGTCAGTTTTTGCCCGCCACGGCGGCCATCAATCTCAACCCCGCCGGTCTTTTTGCTCAACTGTAACAACTGGATAATATCGGTGAGCGAGAACTCACTCAGATCGCCTGCCAGCGCCATAGCTGCGCCTCACCTCATCTACCGGCTGCCACACTGCTTTGGCCAGCGCTACAGCTTACTGATTACCACCCGGCTGATGGCGCGCAACGTCTCGAATACCCCCACCCCTTTGGTTGCGATCGCCTCAATTCGCGGCCAATTCATCTTGCTCACGCCGAGGAAATGATCCATCATCGCCACCGGAGCCAACACATCGGGCGGCAAATCACGCTTGTTGTATTGCAATACGATCGGGAAATCAGCAAATCGCTTATTTTGGCGCGTGATATTCTGCGCCAACTCGCGCAAGCTATTGATGTTCTCTTGCATCTTGCCCTTGTGCGAATCGGCCACAAACACCACGCCATCGGCGCCATTCAACACCGCGACGCGGGTTCGTTCATAAAGCACTTGCCCCGGCACCGTGTACAGGTGAAACCGGGTCTGAAACCCGCGCACCTTACCAAGGTCAAGCGGCAAGAAATCAAAGAAGAGCGTTCGTTCCGTTTCAGTCGCAATAGAAAGCAGATCGCCTTTCACTTCTTTCGGCACTTGGCTGTGGATGTACTGCAAGTTGGTGGTCTTGCCGCACATACCGGGGCCATAGTAGACGATCTTGCAGTGTATTTCACGCGCAGCGACATTAATCAGAGCCATACATTCTCTCGCGTAGCCGGTCGAACGCGAGCGCCGACACGGCCAATCGGCAGGGCAGGAGCGCGGCTAATCGCGGAACAGCAGATCGATCGTGTCTTCCATTGACGTGCGGAACGCCGAGCCAAGCACTTCATCGCGAGCCTTGTGCTGCTGGCGCACCCGCTCGAGCACGGCGGCCAACTCATCGGTCGCCTTCTTGGTCAAGACCTTCACCAAGCCAATATGCGTCCCTTTATTGAAGATGATGCACAGAATCCACTGCTCTTCGATCAGGGCGATAAAGATGTTTTCGCGCACGCCTTGTTGGAACGAGGCGCGAAAATCGCGTTCGCGCAACAGTTTGGCAACTTCGCGCGAGGAAGCGAACACGCCGGCAATCAACGCGCCGAGCGCGGTAATGTCTTGCCGGTCGCCATCACCCTTGGAAGAGATGACCTGACCGCTTTTGTCGAGCAAGAGGGCGTAATCGCTGCCGGTGTCTTCCACCAAACGGGCAAGACACTCTTCAATCTGAGCGATCTCTTCTGAGGGCACGATGATACTTGTCAACTGAGGATCCATCGCAGCCTACCTTCACGTCTGAGAGTGGCGAGAGTCGATGCGTCGCTTTTCAAAATTATAGCATACCCGTTGTCAGATTGCGCTCAGCGCATCGATCATCTCGTCGCGATATTTGGCGGCGAGAAACCGGAGCAAGCCAAGGTCATCGCGCGAGTTCGTCAGTAACAAGAGCATGGCGTCATCGCTGATCGGCTCGATCAAGACCAACCCGTCATCGTATTCCAACACTGCCTGCACGGTGCTGCCTTTGGCTACTTCACGACCTAACGCATCAGCCATGGCTAGCCCGTTGGAAGCCACGGCGCCAACGGCATCGATATCGACACCGGGGCGGGCCACGCTTTCGATCAATAACCCGTCGGTGGCGACCACGGCGGCTGCTTCTACGCTCTCGACCGCCCGGAACCGGGCGAGAAGCTCTTTCAGCCCACTGCTCATGCTGCCTCTCTCTCGCGCCGGGATACCTCCCTCTGCGCATCAATACCTATTATACACTGTCGTGGAACCATACCATTTCCAACGTGCCCTATCACTCGCTGAGCGGGCTTGTGCGCTCGCGATCTTTGGGTGGCCGGCCAGTGCGAATGTTGCGCAACGAGTCGATGGTGGCGGCCAGCGCCCGATCGGCCCAGCCGTAAATGGTCGGACGGCTCTTGCGCAATTCGTCGGCGATCTGGGTCACATTCGCCCGGTAGCCGGGATCAAAGGTGGCGAGGTTGATCCGGGCAGCCGCCACAATCTGCTGGATCTCCTCGGGGGTGAGATTGTGTTCGCGAATCAGCTTCTGTGCGCGCTTGCCGCTCAGGTCCAACTTCATGCCGCCTCTCCTCGTGTTAGGCGATGGCGCCCGTTTCGCGGCATCGCCACCGGATTCAGCTCAGCTTGGTACGGGTGGGTTGCACTATTGCTATAGCGATGGGGTAGGCAATCGCCTGCTGTGGTTCCCGATCGCCTGGCATTGTTCGCGCCATCAACGAACAGTGTGCGAAACCAAGTTTCCGTATTGGGGTGTAATTTTTTATTATCATATCATGCAGAACTAGGATTGTCGAGTCGGTGTGTAAATAGTAACAATGTCATATTGCTTCGCCGGCATAGCCTCTGCGTTGGGATAGCGCATGAGATCAAGCTCGCTGTCGTGTTCGAGGAAATCTGCGCTTGCTGGATTCTGAGTAATCCTTGACAGCCAACACGAACATGCATGCTGATGAGTGTAAAAGTTTACACTGGGTAGTGATTGCCCTAGCCCATGCCGGCTGTGGTACAATACCCAACGATGACTGATCTCCGCCTGCGCCAACGCGAATACCTGTTGCAGATTAGCCGCGCACTGACGGCCCAGCTCGATCTGGGCAGTGTGCTCAATCTGGTTATCACCTACGCCGTCGAGTTGCTGGCCGGCACGCTCGGTTTTATTGCCTTGTTCGACGAAGAAGATGGGATGTTGCGCATCCGGGCTTCCGCGCAACTGCCGCGCGAGAATTGGCCGGCGTTCACCCCCTTGCTGCGCATCCCCATCGCTGACCTTAGCCGCTTCGGCCCGCAGGCGCTGCGCGAAATCTCGCTCGACACCGGCATCCCCCTCCGCCAAATGATCGCGCTACCGCTGACGGTGCGCGAGACGCCGCTGGGCGTGATTTATGTCTTCCGCGCTGCGCTCAATGTCGCGTTTTCGGCTGATGATCGCCAGATATTGCAAGATTTCGCCGATCAGGCAGCGATTGCGGTCGGTAATGCCCGCCTCTTCCAGAGTGTGTTGCGCGAGAAGCAGCATCTCAATGCGCTGATCGAGCAGTCTGCCGATGGGGTGATGATTATCGATGGCCGCTGGCGGATTACCACCTTTAACCATACGATGGAGCAACTGACCGGCTGGTCGCGTGAAGAGGCGATTGGGCGTCCCTGCGCCGAGGTGCTCGGTATTCGCAATGCCCAAGGGGTGAATATTTGTCTCAATGAGTGCCCATTGCAACGCTACCCCGAACTGACGAACCCGGTGGTTGAGGGCCGCATTACCACGCGCGACAGGCGCGAGCTGTTTATTCAAAACCGCTACGCGCCGCAGCGCGGTGCGCATGGCTATTTGCTCAGCGCGATCGCCAATGTGCGCGATATTACGGCCCAGAAGGTTGAGGAGGAGCGCCAGAATACCTTTATTTCGGTGATTTCGCACGAGTTGCGCACACCGGTGAGTATCATCAAGGGTTTTGCCGAGACGATGCTGCGCCCTGACGGCCAGTTTACGATTGAACAGTACCGCGAGGCGTTGCAGGTGATCGGCGAAGAAGCCGACCGGCTCGCCCGCCAAATTCAAGACTTGCTTGACGTGTCGCGGATTGCCGCTGGCGGCTTGCGCCTCGAACGGAGTGATGTGTCGCTGCGCCTGCTGATCGAAGAGGTGGTACGCCGCTTTGCCGCACAGGTTGGCGAACGGATTGAGTTTGAGATCCGGGTGTCTGATGATCTGCCGCCGGTGTATGCCGATTACGAGCGGCTGCGGCAAGTGTTCACCAATTTGATCGAGAATGCGGCCAAGTATAGCCCTAACGGCGGCACGATCCGGATCGGCGCTCGCGCTGAGGGTGAGATGGCGATTGTCTATGTCTCTGATCAGGGGATCGGGATTCCACCCGAAGAGCAGGAGTTGATCTTCGAGCGGTTTTACCGCGTTGATACCCGCCTGCGCCGCGATCAGCCGGGCAGCGGGTTGGGTCTTTTTATTACTCGCGCCATTGTTGAGGCCCACGGTGGCCGGATCTGGGTCGAAAGCCAAGTCGGGCGCGGTTCGCGCTTTTTCTTTACCTTGCCGCTCAGCCGGCACCGTCTGCCGGGAGAGTAACGGATGGGAAATGGGACACGGATACCCACGGATGTAACGGATGCGCACGGTTTGAGAGTGGTGATAGGACGGAGGCCTTCATTTTTTTGCCCGATCCGTGCCAATCCATCGTACCCGTGTCTATCCGTGTCCTTTTCAATTGACTACGGAAACAAGCATGTGCAACGAGGCTGCCCGATCTGTGCCAATCCGTTACCCCCGTGTTTCGTCGTGTCATATTCTCTTGCTGCGCAGTCGTGCAATGATGTTATCGCACCATGATTCCTGCCCTTTTCGCTATTCTGATCCTCGCCGTGCTCGCGCGCCAAGCGGCATTGGCGCTGCTGGCCGTCACCTTATTAACTAGCCTCGGCGCGGCCCGCCTTTGGCAGCGATGGGCATTGCGCCGGGTCGACTATCGCCGTGAGCTGAGCCAGACCCGCGCCTTTCCCGGCGATGAGGTGATGCTGACTATCACCATCACGAACCGTAAGCCATTGCCGCTCGCCCAAATCCAAATCTTCGACGCTCTTCCCAACGGCTTGCACGCGCTCGATGCCCCGGTCATCTTCAGCGGCAGCCGCCAGACCAGCCTGCTCCGCCGCAGCACCGGCCTGCGCTGGTATGAGCGGGTGATCTGGCGTTACCGGCTACGGTGCGAGCGGCGCGGCGCGTTTCACTTGGGGCCGGCCCAAGCCCAGAGCGGTGATCCGTTTGGTCTTTATCGCAGCGACGCGACCTTCCCAGTCGATGCGACGCTGCTCGTCTACCCGCGTCTGTTGGCGCTGGCCGAACTCGGTCTGCCGGCCCGCGATCCGCTAGGGCTGATGCGCGCGCCGGCGTTGCTGCGCGACCCGCTGCGGGTAGTTGGCGTGCGCGACTATGCGCCCTCTGATCCGCTTAAGGATGTGCATTGGGCGGCGACGGCGCGCACCGGCACGTTGCAGACCCGCGTCTACGAGCCGACGACATCGCATACACTAGCCCTCGTGCTTGATCTCGACACCTTTGAGTTCTATTTTCAAGGTATCGATCCCGAACTGGTGGAGCATCTGATCAGCGTGACGGCAACTCTGGCCCGCAGCAGCCTTGCCGCCGGTCACGCGGTTGGTCTCTACGCCAACGGTGCGCCCGCCGCCGATGAACATCTCGTCCGACTGCCACCCGGTCGCAGCCCCAACCAACTGAGCCAGATCATGGAAACGCTAGCCCGGCTGACGGCCTACTCGGTGTTGCCCGGCGCGCGCTTGCTCCGCCTCATTACCCCCGAACTCCACCCCGGCGCGACGATTGTGTTGATCGGCGCCGTGGCCGCCGAGCCGATCCGAGCGACGCTCCTGCGCTTGCGGGAATTGGGCTTCCGGGTCGTGTGGATCTACTGCGGCGCTGCGCCGCCGCCGGCGGTGCCCGGTGTGCAGATGCATTGGGCGCCACGGAAGGGTGAAGGAGTGTAGGATACGGATGAACAGGGAGCGACGGAGGTCTGGCAACCATCCGCCTCTCTATTTGCCGGCAACTTTGCCAAGACCTATAATGATACAGGAATACATTAAAAACGCTGCGCTTTAGAAGCGCTTCTCACCCGCTCATATCGCCCTATGCGTATTCTCCTCGTTGAAGATGATGCGAGCTTGTTGCAGTGGTGCGGCAAGGTCTGGCCGAAGCTGGTTTCACCGTTGATGTCGCCGCTGATGGGCTAGAGGGCCTGGCGGCGCTACGGGTGGCGACCTACGATGTTGTGATCCTTGACGGGATGCTCCCCGGCCTTGATGGCTTACACGTGCTGGCTGAGCTGCGCCGTTGGAGCGTGCGGACGGCGGTGCTCTTCCTTACGGCGCGTGCAACTGTGGATGACCGCGTCGCTGGGTTAGAAGCCGGTGCTGATGACTATCTGACCAAACCGTTTGCCTTTGCCGAGCTGCTCGCGCGAGTGCGCGCACTGCTGCGCCGCCCGCCGTTGCAAGCGAATCAGGTGCTGCGGGTGGGGAATCTCGAACTCGATCCCTTGCGGCGCAGTGTTCGCCGGGATGGCGTTCCGATCGAACTGAGTGCGCGTGAGTTCGCGCTGCTCGCCTATCTGATGCGCCATGCCGGCCAAGCATTGACGCGCACCCAGATCGCCGAGCACATCTGGAGCCTTGATTATGCCGGCGACTCCAATGTCGTCGATGTGTTTGGCTACTTACGCCGCAAACTCGCGCTAGGCCAAGGTGATCTGCGCATCCAGACAGTGCGCGGCTTCGGTTACCGGCTTGTGGGGGAGGCTGATGATGCCTAATCGTCAGCCTCTGTTTGGCGTCCCGTTACGCTTCCGTCTCACCGCGTGGTATATTGCCCTGCTCGCGCTGACCCTCCTTGCCTTCTGCGGCTACCTCTACATCAGTCTTGAGCAAAGCTTGTTGGCGCAGCTTGATGCGGCCTTAGCCGTTGCCACCACTCAAGCGCCGCTGGCCTTTGACGGCGCTGGGCCGCGCTTTGATCGCTCGACCGATATTGCGCGGCAACTCGCCAACGCCGGTTTTGGGTTGCGTTTGATCAACGACAACGGCCAGATGCTTGATACGCTGGGGATTGCCGATGCTCCCATCCGACCAACACTGGGGGCCGGCTATGCAACGTTGGAAAGCGATGCGGCGCGCTGGCGAATCTATGCGCAGCCAATTGTTGGCGTTGATGGCACGATGGTGGCGTGGTTGCACGTGATCCAACCGCTCAGCCCGGTGCAAGCGGCGTTAGAACGGCTCAGCGCGCAGATGTTGTTCGGTTTTCCGTTAGTGCTGATCCTCGCCGCGGCCGGGGGTGGTTTCTGGCGCAGCGCGCGCTTGCCCCTGTTGATCGCATGACCAGCACTGCGGCTGCGCTCAGCGCGAGTGATCTGACCCATCGCATTGGCTATACCGGGCCTGCTGATGAGATAGGCCGCTTAACGACCACCTTTGATGCAATGCTTGATCGGATTGCGGCCGCTTTACCCGCGAACGGCGTTTCACAGCCGATGCCGCCCACGAGCTCCGGACACCGTTGGCTGCTTTGAAAGGCCGGATCGAAGTGGCCTTGCACCAGCCGCGTTCCACTGAGGAATACGTTACGTTTCTCCAAGCACTGGCAAGCGATGTTGACCGGCTTGTCCGATTGAGTAACGATTTGCTGCTGCTGGCCCGTCTCGACGATGGCGAGCTGCATACCGCTAAAGAAACTCTCCGGTTTGATGAACTGTTGGCTAGCGTTATCGAGAGCGTGGGCGATCTAGCCGGAGCGCGTGGGATAGAACTGCGCGCTGAAGCTATGGAGCCGTTGTTGGTGACCGGTGATCTCAGCCAGCTTGGACGGCTGTTTCTTAATCTGTTGGATAATGCGCTAAAGTTTACGGCGGCTGGCGGCAGCGTGACGGTGCGTCTCCGTCGTGAGGGGACATGGACGGTTGCCACTGTGACCGATACCGGTCAAGGCATTGCCCCAGAGCATCTGCCATTCCTTGGTCAGCGTTTCTACCGTGGTGCGGCTGATCGGTCGCGGAGCATGGGTGGTAGTGGGTTAGGTCTCGCGATCGCAAAGGAAATAGTCCGCACGCACGGTGGGACACTGGCGATCGATAGCGTCGCCGGCAAAGGAACAACGGTGACAGTCCGTCTCCCCTTGTTCACAACTGCACCCGAATCATGAGAGTGTTCTTACCATCTTCTTAACCGTGGTTCATGGAACAGCGATAGAGTGCCAACAAGAGGCTGGTTGGAGGAGGTTTATGATCACTCTATCGCGTGTTCCATCTGTTCCGTTCCTTGATATGCTGCGCCGGTACACCCCAGCGACGCTCGCGATCTATGCCTTGTGCGGCTATGTGGTATTGGTGTCGCTCTACAATGTGTGGCTGGCGATTGATGTGCGGATTGCCGACTCAACCCTCACGCTTCCCGGCAATACTGCCGACCCGCTCTATGAATTGGGCACCTCGCTCGGTTTTTGGGGTTTTCTGCTGTTTGGGCTGAACGTTGTGCTTGCCACGCGGTGGCGCTGGGTCGAACAGCTCTTCGGCGGTCTTGACCGCGTCTACGCCTTGCACGGATTACTAGGCCGTTGGACGCTCACCCTCATTCTGCTTCACCTCGGCATCCTGCTGGCGCAAGCGTTGCCTGATTGGGGCCTTGCCGCCACCTATATCATTCCCGGCCTTGACCTCTCATATACGCTCGGTGGCGCTGGGGTGGTGTTGCTGACTTTGCTGGTGGTAGCGACGTTTTGGGTACGCTTTCCGTATCAACGCTGGCTAGCCTCGCATCGCTGGATGGGGGTGCCATACCTCTTCGGCGGCACGCACGCGATTGTTGCTCAAGGCGACTGGTATCTGTGGCTGCTTACCATTATCGGCGGTTACGCTTGGATCTACCGGTTACCGGTCGTTCCTCTACCACCAGTGGGGGCCGCGGCGCCACGGGACGATTAGCTGGGTTACGCGCTTCCACAACGTCACCGAATTGACGCTGACACTCGATCAACCGCATCAGTTTCAGCCGGGCCAGTTCGTCTTCTTGGCGGTGACGCACTCGCAAGCTGGTCTGCCAGATGAACAGCATCCCTTCTCGATTCTCTGCGATCCATAATGAGCGAACGATCCGCCTATCGGCTAAGCGCCTTGGTGATTACACTGCTCGCTTGGGCGAACTCATGCCCGGCGATCAGGTCGTGGTGTTCGGTGGATACGGGACGTTCGGGGTGCGCGGCTTGGCGGCAGCCGGGCCTGCCATCTGGATCGCGGGCGGGATTGGCATTACGCCGTTCCTCAGCCTATTGCGCCACATTGCTGAGGGTCAAGCAGCTTATGCTGGCAACATGACCTTTATCTGGACAGTGCGCGAACCGGATGACGCAATCTATCTCGACGAAATTATGGCGCTGACTGCACGGACGCCGCAGATCCGGTTTCACCTGCATGTGGCGTCCAGCGATGGATGGCTCACAGCGGAACGGGTGGCGGTATTGGCCGGCGATCGGCTCGCAACAGCTCGTATCTTGCTCTGCGGACCGCCGGCGATGATGCATGCCCTCACCGATCAGTTCGTTGCGCAGGGGTTCAGCGCAGCCAGATCATCAGTGAAGAGTTCACGCTGCGTTAAGCACGTGGATTACTGTCCTGCGTCCGTTTGGAAATTGGCTACGGATACCCACGAAGCTGGCAATCGGAGACGGCTGTTGCACCCGCGCGAGTCTGTGATCTAGGTGAAGAGGACAGTGGGCGATGGATGCACACGAATTGGGTGATTGTGCGAATCCGTTCACCTCCACACCTTTGAAGGGTTGATAGAACGTTTGAATGCTCGCAATCGTTGATCACTGTGTGATGCCTCACAGCTTAGTTCTACACTCCCCTCTCCTACACCAGTGGCTTGAGGGGCGGATAGAACATCTGATTGAGTACAACGGTTGATCGCTGTGCAATGCCTCAATGCCCAGTGCTACACTTCCCGCTCCCGCGCCAGTGGGTGAGGAGCTGGGGGTGAGGGCAAAATGGCTCATCACAATGCCTCCAACCACATCTGTGCTCATGTATTCTGTCTGCTCTTGAACACCAGTGGAAGAGGGGTTAGGGGTGAGGACTATTAGCCCGCGCCGCGGGCTCCGTAACCCTAGCCCGGCCATCAGAACCGGGTGCCGGTCAAATGTTTCGTGCTCCCCGCTCCCGCTGGTGCGGGAGCGGGGCTAGGGGTGATGGTACACCAGTGCATCGCAATGCCATCAGCACATGTACGCTCGTGGGTTCTTTCTACCCTTGAACCCCCATACCCCTGGGGGGTAATCTAGATTACAGACAGACGATACCGGGGTATGGTATACTCCCTGTTGTGAGCGACGCGACGCCTGCCGCGCCGCTGGCTTGATCTGTGTGTGATTGCGCAAAGGCGAGGAGATTATTCGTTATGCATCACAAAGTTGTTATTATCGGTTCGGGGCCAGCCGGTCTGACGGCTGCCCTCTACGCGGCGCGCGCCAACCTTGAGCCGCTGGTGATCCGCGGGATGCAACCCGGTGGTTTGATTGCGACCACGAGCGAAGTCGAGAACTACCCCGGCTTCCCCGAAGGCATTGGCGGCTTTGAGCTGGCTGAGGCGATGGAGAAGCAAGCTGCTCGTTTCGGCGCTCAATATCTGGAAACGATGGTAACGAAGGTCGAGGTTGATCAACGCCCCTTCGTGATTCATACCGATAGCGGCCAGACCATCACGGCTGATACAATCATCGTCAGCACCGGCGCGTCGCCGCGCAAGCTGGGCGTCCCCGGCGAGGAAGAGCTAGCTAATCGTGGCGTCAGCTATTGCGCTACCTGTGATGGCTTCTTCTTCCGCGGCAAGAAGGTGGTGGTCGTTGGTGGCGGCAACAGCGCGCTCGATGAAGGGCTGTTCCTCACCCGCTACGTTGATGAGCTGTTCATCGTGCATCGCCGCGACAGCTTGCGGGCCGATCCGGTCTTGCAAGAGCGCGCCTTCAGCAACCCCAAGGTGCGTTTCATCTGGAATTCGGTGGTCGTGGCGATCAACGGCAAAGACAAGGTCGAGGCGGTGACGCTGCGCAACCTGCAAACCGGCGAGATCAGCGATCTGGCGGTTGATGGCGTCTTCCCGTACATTGGCCACGTGCCAAACACCGAGCTGTTCCGCGGGATCCTTGAGCTTGACGAGGGCGGCTATATTGTGACCGATGGGCGTACCCGCACCAATATCCCCGGCATCTTTGCCGCCGGCGATGTGGCCGATCACATTTACCGGCAGGCGATCACCGCGGCCGGTGATGGGTGCCGCGCTGCGATGGAAGCGACGTGGTACCTTGCCGAGCAGGAGCATGCCCGCGCCAAAGCGACTGCAACCGCTACATCGTAACGAGTGGGTAGCCAGTAACGGCGGGTTTGAAACCCGCCGTTACTTTACAGATAGTTGTGAACTTTTTTCTCAACGCAGCGCACCGGCATGTTATAGTAAAGACATCAACCCACACCAGGAGGTGCGCTATGGCAACGACGCCCCCCACAAATCCTGAACTGACCGACACCGGTGCTCGTGAAAGCTACGAACACCTCGAGCAAGCCTACATTCTGGAGTATCTGCGCAGCCAAGGGCTTACGCTCGAGCAAGTGCGTGCCATGCCAGCAGAGCAGGCGAAAGAGATTATGCGCGCTGCTTCACTTTACGCTTCGACCCAGATGGCCACGGTCGAGGCGCGCGCGCATCTGGTTGAAGAACTCCATGGCGGACCGCGCGCATTGTAAGGTGTGATTGCCGGTCCGCAGCGAAAGGGAGGGCACGTTTACTATTAATGCCCTCCCTTCGTGTTTTACCGCCAACTCATGCCCTTAGCCTAACACCGCCGCTAGCACGGCGTCAGTATTGCTCAGGTCGGGCAAGAGCGCATCAGGACGGTGATCGGCCAATTCGGCCACCGAGAAGGGGCCGGTGGCCACTGCGACCGTGCGCGCGCCAAACGCCTTGCCGCAGGCGATGTCGCGCGGCGTATCGCCGATAATCACCACTTCAGCGGGGGTAAAGGCGCGCCGGTAGCGAGATTCGGCGCGGCGCGCTGCGATGGGCGGCAAGGCCAACCGGTCGAAGTGGTCATCGCCATACGCGCCGGCGTCGATATCGAGCCATGGCAATAGGCCGGTGCATTCGAGCTTGATTCGGGCCGCGGCGGCGACATTGCCGGTGAGCGGGGCTTGGTACGCATAGTCGGTCAGCGTGCTGATTGCGGCTATCACGCCGGCAAAGACGGTCGAACGCGCGATCAATGCCTCGCGTTGCGCGGTGAGTTCGGAGACGTATAGGTCAATAAACTCGCGCAACCGGGCTTGAATCGTTGCTTCGTCCAACGAAGGTAGACTATCGCGCACGATTTGCCAATCGGTCTTGCCGGCATACGAGGTGCGCTCGATCCGAACCTCTGGCCCAACCAACTGCCGCAACGCGGCGCGCATCGCGTTCGCGGCGATCCCGTCGGTCGAGAGCAAGGTGCCGTCAACATCCCACAACACTAACCGCTTCATCATCACTCCTGCTGAGACGCAGCCTACCGTTCCGGCGCGCCTCCCAACAACTCAGTAATCGTCAGGATCAATTCATCAAGATCGGTCGGTTTGGTCAGAAAGCGATCGAAACCGGCCGCGATCGCCAATCGCCGATCGCTTTCGCCAAGGCCGCTGAGCGCGATGGCCGGGCAGTGGCGCAGCTCAGGGCGGGCGCGCAATTGGCGCAAGAGATCGTATCCATCACAATCGGGCAAGCGTAGGTCGATGAGAAAGAGCGCCGGTAATGAAACCGGTGCGGCCAATGCCGCCGCACCGGTGGCGGCGACCGTCACCTCAAAACCCTGCCCGCGCAGGAAGATCGCAAACAATTGTTGCATCAGCGGATTATCCTCAACGAGCACAATTTGCATACGGTCTCCTGCGCTATCAGCTCAAACCGCCACGATGCTCAGCGTCGTTGGCAACAACTTTGCGTGCCAGCGCCGGTCTTCGCTTAGTATCGCGGCGGCTTGGCATTCATCATGGATACACCCCACGGGTCGCATTTGCATCGGCCACCCGCTGCACAGCCAGCAGATAGGCCGCAAGGCGCAGCGGCACCCGACGCTGCTCGGCCATGGTTGTCACCTGCTGGAAGGCACCAACGATAATGCGTTCCAGCTTCTCGTTGATGTCTTGTTCATCCCAGAAAAACTCTTGCAGGCCCTGCACCCATTCAAAGTACGAGACGATCACGCCACCGGCATTGGCTAGAATATCAGGCACAATAACAATGCCGCGTTCACCCAAAATCGCATCTGCTTCTGGCGTCGTTGGCCCATTAGCGCCTTCGACAATCAGCTTGGCGCGGATGCGCTCAGCGTTCGCGCCGGTAAGCTGATTTTCCAGCGCCGCCGGAATCAAGACATCGCATTCGAGTTCTAGCAACTCACTGCCGCTGATCCGTTCAACGCCGGGTGCGCTATAGCCTTCCAGCAAGCGGAACGGATGGCGGTCGGCGTAGGTGCGCATGGCCGGAATATCAAGCCCATGTGCGCAGTAGTAGCCGCCTGACGCATCAGCTACGCCGATGATCGTACAACCGAGCTGATGGAGCAGATACGCCGCTGTGCTGCCGACATTACCGAACCCTTGCACCACAACGCGCAACCCCGCTAGCGGCTTATTGAGCTTACGCACCATCTCGCGCACCATCAGCATCACCCCGCGCCCGGTCGCCTCAACGCGGCCCAGTGATCCACCGACGTTCACCGGTTTGCCGGTGATCACCGCCGGCACCGTGTAGCCGCGGTGCATCGAGATGGTATCCATAATCCACGCCATCGTCTGGGCATTGGTACCGACATCAGGCGCGGGAATATCCTTTTCAGGGCCGAGCAGGATGCTTATTTCGGTGGCGAAGCGCCGCGTCAGCCGCTCAAGCTCGCCCGGCGAGAGCTGCTTGGGATCGACGATCACGCCGCCCTTGGCGCCGCCGTAGGGAATATTGACCAGTGCGCACTTCCACGTCATCCACATCGCCAGCGCGCGCACTTCGTCAATGTCAACGCTGGGATGATAGCGAATGCCGCCCTTCACCGGCCCCCGGCTGAGATTGTGCTGCACACGATAGCCGGTAAAGACGCGAGTCGAGCCGTCGTCCATCTGCACTGGAAAATTGACTGTCAATTCGCGTTGAGGCACGCGCAGAATCGCCCGCACATCATCGGGCAGGCGCAACATATCGGCAGCCTGATCGAACTGCTGTTGAGCGACGTGAAACGGGTTGATCTGGTGAGACGTCATTGTCTTCCCCTCTTCATTGATCTTCAAGCTGTATCTCCTCTCGATCAGGCCAGATTCTTGCGCATATAGATCCAACCGTCCTGACCGAAGAACAACCGGGCGAACAGTGAGCGGCGGATATACATTACCTGAAAGCCAAGCCGCTCGTAGAGCGCACGGGCACCGTGATTGCTCTCGCGCACGTACAACCCTAGATAGGCGAGGGAGCGGGCGCGGGCATCATCTTCGGCGCGTTGCAGCAGCGCGCGCGCGATGCCGCGCCGCCGCCAGTCCGGGGCAACGGCGACATCGGCGATAAACCCTTCACCACGTTCGATCTGATGGTCGAGCAGCGAGAGGGCAAAGAGCGAACGCAACGCTCCCCAGACGCCTAATGTCTCAAAAAAGGCCGACTCGGCAAAGCCGCCGCCATCGCCGATCATATCGCGGGTGCGCAAGCTGGTCGTACCGATAAGCTGGCCGGCGTATTCCGCCACCAGCATGCCACGCAGCGCCGCTGGCCCTTGCCGCCGCCAGCCGGTCGCCAACGCTTGCGCGCCGCGTTCCCGATCGCGCGGGCCAAACGCTGCGCCGAACGTGTCGGCAAATGCTTCGCGGTGGAGGGCGACGATCGCGTCAATATCGCTCAGGCGGGCCGGTCGAATCACTACATCATCGGACGGCGCGCCAATTGGAGGAGCTGCGACGGCGTACATTGCTACGCCTGCTTAGCGCGCCGTCAGCTCGGCCACGCGCAATTCCAGCCGGCTGGCAATATCGCGGTACATATCACCGCGCCGCTCGGCGACGGTCAACTTTCGCTGCAAAAAGACGATATAGCCAAGAGCTGCCAACAGCGCCACCAGTGTTACCCAACGCATAGTTCCTCCTTGCTCTACCGCACTGTATTCTAGCGCAGGCTCGGCGAGGCTTCAAGTATGAGTATGAAGTCCACGTCAGCCGGCTTCTGCGATCGCTGGCACGATTATTCTGCTACCGAACGGAAGCGTTGCCGCCATGCGTGGTACAGCGCAATGCTGCCGGCCACGGCGGCGTTGAGTGATCCCACTTGACCAACGATCGGCAACCGCACGAGAAAATCGCACCGTTCACGCACCAAGCGGGCCATGCCGGTGCCCTCGGCGCCAATGATGAGGGCGAGCGGCAGATCAAGATCAACCGTGTCGATATCTTTGGCCGCTTCATCTTGATCAAGTCCGGCCACCCAAATGCCGGTGCGCTGCAATTCTTCGATCGTTTGGGCCAAATTCGTCACCATCGCCACCCGCAGGTGTTCTACCGCGCCGCTGCTGGCATTGACCACTGCCGGCGTAATTTCGGCGGCGCGCCGCCCCGGAATGACGACACCGTGGCAGCCGACTGCTTCGGCAGTGCGTAACAGGGTACCGATGTTTTGCGGGTCTTGCAGATGATCCAGCAACAAGAGGAGCACAGGCTCGCGCCGGTCAGCCGCTGCTCGCAGGCAGTCGTCGAGTTCGACATACGGATAAGGGCCAGTTTCGAGCATAACCCCCTGATGGTTCGCATCGCGCAACTGGCGGTCGAGCGCCTGCCGCTCGATCCGCTCCACCGGCACGCCGGCCTGTTCGGCCAGCCGGATAATATCGGCGATAATGCCGCTCTCTTGCACACTGCGCGAGACAACTAAACGGCGCAACGCGCGGCGGCGAGCGCGGAGAGCCTCGCGCACCGCGTTGCGCCCATAGAGCAACTCGGTCGTCATAATCTACTCACTCGCTGTTACATACGGTCACAACCGTGGCTGGATCGTTTCCATCCGGCTACAATCCCAGCGCATCTTTGATATGGCCGAACAACCCTTTATCGCCGTGGTCGCCATCAGGCGAGAAGGTTTGCGCCAGTTCTTGGAACAGCCGGCGCTGTTGATCGGTGAGCTTGGTTGGCACCTCGATCCGGATGACCACGATCAGATCGCCGCGACCTTGTTGGCGCAGGTAAGGTACACCTTTGCCGCGGATGCGGAAGGTTTGGCCGTGCTGGGTGCCGGGCGGCAGGCGCAGCTTCTCGGTGCCTTCGAGGGTAGGAACGCTGACTTCGCTTCCTAAGGCCGCTTGGGCGACATTGATCGTCAACGGCAAGATAATGTCATTGCCGTCGCGCTCGAAGATCGGATGCGGTTGAATATCGAGCGCCACGTAGAGATTGCCGGGCGGCCCGCCGCGCGGGCCAGCTTCACCCTCGCCGCTGATCCGGATCTGTTGCGACCCGTCAACACCGGCGGGCACGCGGACGGTAATCTTACGCGACTTGCGCACCCGCCCCTCGCCGCGACATTCGCGGCAGGGAATGGGAATGACATAGCCGGTGCCGCCGCAGGTGTCGCATGTTGTCACCGTCACCATATTGAAAATCGGCGCGCGCTGGCGAATCTCGCCGGTGCCACCGCAGCGCGGGCAGCGCGCCGGCTCGGTGCCCGGTTCGGCGCCGGAACCGTGGCATGCGCTGCAGGTTTCCAATCGGCGGAACTCGATCTCCTTTTCGGTGCCGAACACCGCTTCTTCAAAGGTCAGGCGCAGCGTATAGCGCAGATCGGCGCCGCGCAATGGCCCGCGGGTGCTGCGCCCCGCACTGGCCCCGCCGAAGAATGCGTCGAAGATCGAGCTGAACGGATCAACGCCGCTAAATGGATCGCCACCCATCCCGCCAAAACCGGGCGGGTTGTGGCCGAAGCGGTCGTACATTGCCCGCTTTTGCTCGTCAGAGAGCACCTCGTAGGCTTCGTTGATCTCTTTAAATTTCGCCTCAGCCTCAGGCGATTTATTGACATCGGGGTGATACTGGCGGGCCAGCCGGCGAAATGCCTTCTTGATCTCGTCGGGCGTCGCACTGCGACTCACCCCGAGCACCTCGTAGTAGTCACGTTTGGCTCCCGCTGTCATACGGTTCCCTCGTTACGCACGCTGCCGGCCGGTGTCCCGATCGCTACCGGCCCGCCATCGGCTACTCTTCGACCTTTTCGCCATCAACGACGCCGGCAGGGCCATTGGGTGCGGCGGCCGTCACATGTTGCAATGCCACCGCCAATTCAGCAATCCGATTGCGAATCGCCTGCTCGTCATCGTCAGCGAGCACGCTGCGCAGGGCCATCGCCTTCTCTTCCACATTGCTGCGAAGCGCCGGATCAAGGTTTTCGCCGGCTTCACGCAGGGCTTTTTCGGCAGCGTACAACACGCTATCGGCCTGATTGCGGGCCGCGATCAACTCGCGCCGCCGGCGATCCTCTTCGGCGTGCAGCTCGGCATCGCGCACCATCTGCTCGATCTCGTCTTGCGAGAGGCCCGACGAAGCGGTGATCGTGATCCGCTGTTCTTTGCCGGTAGCCTTATCGCGCGCGCTCACGCTCACGATGCCATTGGCGTCAATATCGAACGTCACCTCGATCTGGGGCACGCCGCGCGGCACCGGTGGAATGCCTGACAGCTCGAAGCGGCCAAGGCTCTTGTTATAGCGCGCTTCGGCTCGCTCGCCTTGCAAGACGTGAATCTCAACGCTGCTCTGATTATCGCTGGCGGTCGAAAAGACTTGGCTCTTGCGGGTAGGGATGGTGGTATTGCGCTCGATGATCGGCGTCATCACGCCGCCGAGCGTCTCGATGCCGAGCGTTAGCGGCGTCACATCGAGCAGCAGCACATCCTTCACTTCGCCGCCGAGCACGCCGGCTTGGATGGCCGCGCCAATCGCGACCACCTCGTCGGGGTTGACGCTGCGGTTCGGTTCTTTGCCAAAGAAGTTGCGCACCGCCGCCTGAATGGCCGGCATACGGGTTTGGCCGCCGACCAGAATAATCTCATCGATCTGGCTCGGTTGCAGACCAGCATCGCGCAGGGCTTGCCGCACCGGCCCCATGCTGCGCTCGATCAGATCGGCGCAGAGCTGTTCGAGCTTGGCGCGGGTCAGGGTTGCGCTCAGGTGCTTGGGACCGCTGGAATCGGCGGTGATGAAGGGCAAACTAATCTCAGTCTGCATCAGCGAGCTGAGCTCCATCTTTGCCTTCTCAGCCGCTTCTTTCAAACGTTGCAGGGCTACCCGGTCGTCGCGCAAATCAATGCCGTGCTCTTTTTTAAATCCTTCGGCCAGCCAATCAATAATCCGCTGGTCGAAATCATCGCCGCCAAGATGGGTATCGCCACTGGTCGCCTTCACCTCAACGACGCCTTCGCTCAGCTCAAGAATGCTAACGTCGAAGGTGCCGCCACCCATATCATAGACGACCACCAATTCATCTTGGCCCTTCTTGTCAAGGCCGTAAGCTAGCGCGCTGGCAGTCGGCTCATTGACAATGCGCAGCACTTCAAGGCCGGCGATCTTGCCGGCATCTTTGGTGGCCTGCCGTTGGCTATCGTTAAAATAGGCCGGTACCGTAATCACTGCCTGCATGACCGGCTCACCCAGATAGGCTTCAGCATCAGCCTTGAGCTTTTGCAGCACCATCGCCGAAATCTCCGGCGGGGCATACTCGCGGCCTGCCATCAAGACCCGCACATCACCATTCGGCGCCGCGGTGAGCTGGTACGGCACCAGATCTTTATCGCGCTGCACCGACGGATCGGTGAATTTTCGCCCGATAAAGCGCTTGACTGAGAAGACCGTATTTTCGGGGTTGGTGACGGCCTGCCGGCGAGCGACTTGGCCGACCACCCGTTCACCTGACTTCGTGATCGCCACGACCGAGGGGGTGAGGCGCGCGCCTTCGGCGTTGGGGATGACCACTACATCGCCGCCTTCGACGACTGCTACGACTGAGTTGGTTGTGCCTAAATCAATCCCAATAACCTTCGGCATGGAAAAACCTTTTACAATATGCGATACCTCAGAGTGTTATCGTGATTCTCGTTACCACATAGGAAGCAGCGGGTTTCAAACCTGCCGGCACGGATGGGTGTACAGGCGGGAGTACGAGCGGGATGTACGGGCGGGTTTGAAACCCGCCCGTACCTATAGACCGCTATACCACCCCGCTCAGCCCAACACCACCATCACCCGCGCCCGACCTTGACCATACTCGGCCGGATCACGCGATCGTGCAGCAGGTAGCCGCGCTGCAATTCGGCGATCACCTTACCTTCTTGCCCTTCCGCCTCTTCGTAGATCACCGCCTCGTGCAGATTGGGGTCAAAATCTTGCCCCAACGCCTCGATCGGCTTCACCCCTTCGCTTTCCAGAATAGTACGCAACTTCTGGGCAATCAGTTGCGTTCCCTGCCACCACGGCGTGCCCGCGATCTCAGGCGGAATGTTGGCGATGGCGCGCTCGAAATCATCGAGCACCGGCAGCAGCTTGAGGATCAGGGCCGCGCCGGCGTTGCGGATCAGTTCGGCCCGTTCGGTATCGGTGCGGCGCTTGAAATTACGATAATCGGCCACCGCCCGCATCCACTGATCCTTATATTCAGCCGCCTGCGCCTCAGCCTGTGCCAATCGGTTTTGCAGATCGGCAATCACCGCCGTCGGATCAGCCGGCGTCTCAACGGTTGCCGTGTCTGGCGTCGTCGCAGCGGCACCATTGCCGGTCGTGGCGGTTGTGTCGGGGTTGACTTCTTCCGGGTTCGACATAGCTTCCTCGTTCATAGACAATCTGTTACGCGCGCTGATCACCGTTGGGATCGGTCTCGACATCAGAGGGACGCACATTGACGTTATAGAGTTCGGCCAGTAAATTGCTCATCAGTGACGCGATATAGCGTACAGTCGAGATCGAGCGTGGATAGGCCATCCGGGTGGGGCCAATCACGCCGAGCACGCCGGCAATCGCGCCTTCGACGCCATAGCGGGCAAGGATCACGCTGTAGTCACGCATCGCATCTTCGCCGTGCTCGCCACCGATAATCACCTGCACGCCGCCTGAAGCCAGCGCCTGCAGGATCAACGGGCTCAGGCCGCGCCCGCTCTTCAAGATTTCGAGGGTGCGGCGCATCCGCTCAATCGCGCGTTCAGCGTCATCACGCCCGCTCGCCGGCAAAAATTCCGGTTGGCTGAGCATTTCGAGCAAGCCATCGGAATAGATTTGCTCTTGCGCTTGCTCTTCAAACGCCTGCATGGCCCGCACTACCAGATCGACCAGCCCGCGCTCGAAATCGCTGAGCGTGATACCGTTAAAGGTCGCCGTCGCCGCGATCTCTTCGGCCCGGCTCAGGGTCGTGTCAGTCAGCAGATCGCTCACAATGCCGGCGGCGCGGCGCAAATCCTCTGGCGTGCGGCCCGGCTCGATCGGCAGCGTCTGCTGCTTGACAATCCCGCCGTGGAAGACCATCACCGCCAACGCCATCGTCTCGTGGATCGCGATCAGATCGAGGCTCTTGAAGCGGAGCTGCTCGGCGCGCGGCACAGTTGCCACCGAGGCGTTGTGCGCCGCGCGGGCCAGCACCGCACAAGCAAGTTGCACCCACTGATCCAGCTCGCCGCGCACTTGGTAAAATTGGTGGCGGATCATACGCTGCTCGGCGGATGACAGCGACGTGCGCTCCATGAGATTTTCGACAAAAAAGCGATAGCCAGCATCGGTCGGGATCCGCCCGCCCGACGTGTGCGGGTGGGTGAGAAAGCCCAACTCTTCGAGCGCGGCCATATCGTTGCGCACCGTCGCCGGTGAGACGGGCAGGCGATATTTGCGCACCAGCGTCTCGGATGCGACCGGCGTAGCCGTGTCAACAAACTCCTGAACGACCAGCTTGAGTATCGTCTGCCGGCGTTCGGTCAGAGGTCCGCTCATCGCTGTGTTCTGCCTCGCTGGTCGGTGGTTAGCACTCGTGAGGCGAGAGTGCTAAGGCTTCTAACGTAAAAGGTTGGCGTGCATCAGATGCACGCCGATAAAGAGTATACCATAAGTTATGGCGATTGTCACCCCCCTATGCGCCCCACTCCCGTGCCAGCGACCCCTCGTTATCACCAAGCAGATGGCAGGTAGCTGGCGCATGCCAAGCCGGCATCGTTCGTAACGCTAGCGCGAGCATCACCAGATCGTTTGGGTGTATGATCCGGAACCAGAGCGGCAATTGGATCACGCGCAAGTCGCGTTGGCGCATCTGTTCCATCCACGGCAGTAATTCGCCGCCGCTGAGCGGGATGTAGGCCGCCAAGCTCGCTTGGCGCAGGCCCAAGATGTACCAACTGCCCCGATCACATGGCCCGACCACCACATCATATCCGCTCTCGAGCAAGGTAAAAGCATCGCGAATCCGCGTTTCTGGAATGTGCGGCGTGTCGCCGCTGATGATGACAAATGGCACCTCGATGGTCTCGGCGGTGATGTGGATGGTTGAAGTGACCTTTGCGACAACGCCGGTGATGCGCATCACTAATGCCTGTGTATCGGCCAGAAACGCGCTTGACCACCAACTCGCTTCAATGCCGAATGTTTCCCGCAGAGCGGCGGTTCGCTCGAGGATCAGGGTTGTGCGCTGCATGCGCTGCTCCATCTTTGCAGTGCGCGAAATCGTACCTATTATAAAACGTCGTATTGGGTTGAACTACAGAAATAACGCCCTAAAGTTAAACATTCGATGGATCTTTTCCGGGCAGAATGGTCTCAGAATGAAGCAATTATTACTGAAGGTTGCCTGAGTTGCATCTGAAGCGTTGCCGCTCTACTTCTATACTGAGTGAAGCAGGCAGTGTTTTTTCCTGCATACAGCCAAGGAGGCAGCGATGGGATCACGGCGTGTAACGCTTGATGGCAATGAAGCGGTTGCTAACGTTGCCTATCAACTGAGTGAAGTGATAGCGATCTATCCAATTACCCCTTCGACCCCAATGGGCGAGCAGTCCGATGCGATGGCCGCCGCCGGCAAGACCAATCTGTGGGGAGTCGTGCCAACCGTATATGAGATGCAGTCAGAAGGCGGCGCCGCCGGTGCGTTGCACGGCGCGATGCAGACGGGCACGCTGATCACGACGTTTACCGCCTCACAAGGGCTACTGTTGATGATTCCGAACTGGTTTAAGATGGCCGCCGAGTTGAACCCCGGCGTGTTTCATGTGGCCGCTCGCGCCCTTGCCACGCAGGGTCTGTCGATCTTCGGCGATCACTCGGATGTCATGGCGGCCCGCGCAACTGGCCTTGGTATGCTAGCCTCAGCTTCGGTGCAAGAGGCGCAAGATTTGGCGCTGATAGCGCACGCCAGCTCGCTGGCTGGCAAGTTACCGGTGATCCACTTCTTCGACGGCTTCCGCACCTCGCACGAGGTCAACTCGATTACGCTGCTCGAAGAAGAAGAGATTCGGGCGATGATCAAAGACGAATGGGTGCATGAGCACCGCGCCCATGCCCTCTCGCCCGAACATCCGGTGATCCGCGGCACGGCCCAGAACCCCGATGTCGCTTTTCAAGCCCGTGAGCGCATCCAGCCGATTATTGACGCTTTCCCCAGCGTGGTGCAGGCGCAAATGGATCGCTTCGCCGAAATCACTGGCCGCCGCTACCACCTGTTCGACTACTTCGGCGCGCCCGATGCCGAGCGGGTGATTGTGATCATGGGTTCGGGCGGCGAAACCGCGCGCGAGACGGCTTTCTATCTCAACCAGCAGGGCGAGAAGGTAGGTGTGGTGCAGGTGCGCCTCTTCCGGCCCTTCGCCGCCGAGGCGTTCTGCGCCGTGTTGCCGCCGAGCTTGAAGGCGATTGCCGTTCTTGACCGTACCAAAGAACCCGGCGCTTCCGGCGAGCCGCTCTTCCTTGATGTGGTGCATGCGCTGCGGGGGCAACCGATCACAATTATCGGCGGACGGTACGGGTTGTCGTCGAAGGAATTTACACCGGGCATGGCAGCCGCCGTCTTCGCCGAGCTGGCCAAAGATCATCCCAAAGAGCACTTTACCGTTGGCATCAACGATGATGTGACCAACAGCAGCCTCAGCTACGATCCCGACCTCTGCATCGATCCACCCGGTACGATGCGCTGTGTCTTCTGGGGGCTTGGCGCTGATGGCACCGTCGGCGCGAACAAGAATAGCATCAAGATTATCGGCGATAGCAGCGAAGGCGAGGCTGAACGCCACGCCCAAGGCTACTTCGTTTACGACTCGAAAAAGTCGGGGTCGGTGACGATCTCGCATCTGCGCTTCGGCCCATCGCCGCTAGCGACGCCGTACCTGATCGGCAAGGGTCAAGCCCAATTTGTCGCTTGCCACCACTTTAGCTTCCTCGAACGGTTCGATGTCTTGCAGTACGCTGCGCCCAACGGCGTCTTCTTGCTCAATAGCCCCTACGGCCCCGATCAGGTCTGGCATCAGTTGCCAACCGTCGTGCAGCGCAAGATCCGCGAACTCAATCTGCGCCTCTATGTGATCGACGCTACCGCGGTGGCGAATGAAGTTGGCATGCGCGGGCGCATTAATACCGTGATGCAGACCTGCTTCTTCGCGATCAGCGGTGTGTTGCCGCGCGAAGACGCGATTGCGGCGATCAAGCAGTCGATTAAGAAGACGTATGGCCGCCGTGGTGAAGCCGTGGTCAAGCAGAATTGGGCCGCCGTCGATCGCACCCTCGACCGGCTCTACGAGGTGCCGATCCCGCCGCCGAGCGAAGACAACGGCTTGTCGATGCGTCCGCCGGTTGCGCCCAACGCACCGGAGTTTGTGTGTGACGTGCTCGGCATGATGATCGCCGGTCGCGGCGATGATGTGCCGGTGAGCGCCATCCCGCTCGACGGCTCCTTCCCCACAGGCACCACCAAGTGGGAGAAGCGCAATATCGCCCTTGAGATACCGGTCTGGGATCCGAATATCTGCATCCAATGCAATAAGTGTGTCTTCGTCTGCCCGCACGCCACCATCCGGGCCAAGGTCTATCCCGAAGAGGCGCTGGCTGGCGCGCCCGAAGGCTTCCGCAGCGCGACGGCTCGCTTCAAAGAGTTTCCTGAGCAGCGGTATACGTTGCAAGTCGCACCCGAAGACTGCACCGGCTGCGGTCTCTGCGTTGAGGCTTGCCCGGTCAAAGACAAACGCGCGGTAGGGCGCAAGGCGATCAATATGCAGCCGCAACCGCCCATCCGCGCCCGCGAAGCCGAGTACTGGGACTTCTTCCTCAGCCTGCCCGATGTCGATCGTACCCTCATCCCGGCAGGAAGCGTCAAACATACGCAGTTGTACGTGCCGCTGATGGAATTTTCGGGTGCATGCGCCGGGTGTGGCGAAACACCCTACCTCAAGCTGCTCAGCCAACTGTTTGGCGACCGTGCGATCATTGCCAACGCCACCGGTTGTTCGTCCATTTACGGTGGCAACCTACCGACTACCCCGTGGACGACCAACGCCGAGGGACGTGGGCCGGCATGGTGCAATTCACTGTTTGAAGATAATGCCGAGTTTGGTCTTGGTATGCGGCTGAGCATCGACCAGCAACTCGCCCATGCCCACATGCTCCTCAACCAACTCCGTCCTGTCCTTGGTGCTGAGTTTGTCGAAGACCTGCTCAACGCCGATCAGCACACCGAAGTTGGCATTCGCGAACAGCGTGAACGAGTAGCCATCCTCAAGCAGCGGCTCCGTGAATTGATCGACAGCAACCCGCCAGAGGTGAACGCGATGCGTGACCTGCTGGCACTGGCCGATGTGCTGATCAAACGCAGCATCTGGATTGTTGGTGGCGACGGCTGGGCCTACGACATCGGCTTTGGCGGTCTCGATCACGTCTTCGCCTCAGGGCGCGATGTCAACATTCTCGTGCTCGACACCGAAGTCTACTCCAATACCGGCGGGCAGGCGAGCAAGTCAACCCCAACCGGCGCCGTTGCCAAGTTCGCTACAAGTGGCAAGGGTGGGGTGAAGAAAGATCTGGCCCAAATCGCCATGACCTACGGTGATGTCTACGTGGCGCGCGTTGCCTTCGGTGCCGACGACGTGCAAACCTTGCGCGCCTTCCAAGAGGCCGAAGCCTACCCCGGCGTTTCACTGATTATTGCCTACAGCCACTGCATTGCCCATGGCTATGACCTGCGCCGCGGGCTTGAGCAGCAGCGGTTGGCGGTTGAATCGGGGATCTGGCCGCTCTACCGCTACAATCCGGCGATTCACGAAGGTTCGCCGCTGATCATCGACTCGAAAGCCCCCAGCATCGATCCCGAAGTCTATGTGCGCGGCGAGGGTCGCTTCCAGATGCTGCAACAGGCCAACCCGGCCCGCTACGAGCAATTGCTCAATAGCTTGCGCCGGCAAGTGGCGTTGAAGTGGGCGCATTTGCAATGGATGGCCAATGAGCTGACTGCCGAGACGAAGGAGGGGCTGCGATGATCGATCTGAGTACCACGTATCTGGGAATGCGGCTCCGATCGCCGCTGGTTGCTGCCGCATCACCCATTAGCCGTAATGTCGAACTAGCCCACCAGCTCGAAGAGGCCGGGTTGGGCGCGATCGTGATGTACTCGCTCTTTGAAGAGCAGATCATTCACAACAGTCTCGAACTCGATCGGATGCTCAGCCATGGGGCCGAGAGCTTCGCCGAGGCGCTCAGCTATTTGCCCGAACACGGCGCATATAGCGTTGGCCCCGAACGCTATCTCGAGCAGGTCACGGCTTTGAAGAAGGCGCTGAGCATTCCGGTGATCGGCAGTCTCAACGGCGTCTCGGCTGGCGGTTGGGTGCATTACGCGCGCCTCATCCAAGACGCCGGCGCTGATGCCATCGAACTGAATATCTATTTTGTGCCGATTGATACCAACCTCACCAGCGCCGAACTCGAAAACATCTACGTCGAGCTGGTGCGCGCCGTACGCGCCGAAATCAGTATCCCGCTGGCGGTGAAGATTGGCCCTTACTTCACCGCCCTGCCCAATTTTGCGTGGCGCTTGATGGAGGCCGGGGCAAACGCGCTAGTGCTGTTCAACCGCTTTTACCAGCCTGATCTTGACCTCGAACAGCTCTCGGTGCGGCCCAACCTGCAACTAAGCACCTCGGCTGATCTGCGCTTGCCGTTGCGCTGGATTGCGCTGCTCTATGGGCGCATTCCGGTCGAGTTCGCCATCAGCAGCGGCGTGCATAGCGCCATCGATGCGCTCAAAGGGTTGATGGCGGGGGCAAGCGTCGCGACAATGGCCTCGGCGCTGCTGCGCGGGCGCGCTCCCGATATTGTGCGCAACGTGCTGCGCGATATGGAGTCGTGGCTGACCGAACACGAATACGAATCGATCGAGCAGTTGCGCGGCAGTATGAGCCAGCGCGCCGTCGCCGAACCGGCAGCCTTCGAGCGGGCGAACTACATTCGCGTCCTCGACGATTACCGGCCACCTTACGCCATCGGTAGCCATAACGACCTGACCGGGCGCATGTTGTACCCCTTCCTTGGTGATGAGGCGTAACGCGGTGCTGATCCGATAAGTTGGGCAGAGTGCAACGCCACGGATAACCTCCGTGGCGTCTGTTCTTATCTTTGCCCTCTGTCTGCCCTCTGTCAGTGTGCGTCTCCGCTCCCCCGTATGTCATTGCGAGCGAAGGCGCAGCGACACGCTCCGCCCCATGTCATTGCTTCGCTGCGGGGCAGCACGTAGCACTGACCCGTAGCGAAGCAATCCCCCACGAGGACGAAATGGCTGTTGGACACGCCCCGTCACTCGCCAGTTGTTACGACATGAAACTATTTCAATATATCCGGATATTTATATACTCAGATGACACTTGACAATATCGAAGGATTCGGGTATATTCATCTTATCGGTTCCCAATCAATAGAGATAGATGTATTTTGCGATCGAAGAGAGATAGCTTATTCCGATCGGTGAAGAACATTGATCTTCACCTGACTCGGCATTCGATGGAACTCTGCCTCTATCGCAAGGAGGATCAAGGCTCTGTATCGTGAGGGTTGGCCGGCCCTTGCTCGTTGTTGCATGCGCTCCAACGGTTTGCCGCCCTGCGTTATGAGCCCGTTCTTGTCGATATCTGGTATTCACCGACGAAGGGAGAGGCTTATGAAGTATTGGTTGCTGTTGCTCGTGCTGTCGCTCGCGTTGTTTCCGCTCACTGCCTGTAGCCGCCGCCAAACGCCGGCGACCGTGATCGATGTTGTGATGAAAGATTATCAATACGAACCAAAAGAAATCCTGATCCCACCGGGTCAAGAAATAACGCTCAATATTACAAACAAAGGCGCTGTCGAACACGAATTTGTGATCATGAAATATGGTACGACGATCGGTGAAAGTTTTGGCAGTGAAGATGAAGATAATATTTATTGGGAGATCGAAGTTAAACCGGGCGAGACGGTGAGTGTCACTTTTACTGCCCCTGAGCAACCCGGCCAGTACCAATTTGTGTGTGGCATCTTAGGTCACTACACCGCCGGCATGGCGGGCAAATTGCAAGTCGTGCAGCCGTAACCAGAGGGGTACCACGCCGCTGTGTCACTCAGGTACAGCGGCGCGGCATTGCTACCGGTGTACCTCTTGACATGGGTAGCCTAACCTCACTATACTAGCCATATTCCACCAAACGATTGATGACATGCGATGACGCAATGACGAGCTACATTCCGGTCAGCAGCCAATTTGAGCGCACCCGGCGCCGCTCCATAGGCAAAGAGCGGGCGCCAGCATAATGTTGCGCTGGGCGATCTACATCCTCCACTTGGCGCTGTGGGTGTAAACGCCATTCTATGTTGGAAATCTAGCGTTATGGAACAACCCGCTGACACGACACCAAGCGCCAGACGCATGTTGGCTGCGGCAACGGCGCTGTTTGCCGGCTATGGCTATCACGGTATGTCGATGCGGGCGTTGGCTGCTGCGACTGGTCGCAATGTTGCTACGATCCATTACCATTTTGGCAATAAGCTCGATCGCTACCGCGTCGTCTTTCGCCGCTTGGCCGAGCGTAAATATGCGCTGATCGCGGCTCATATCGGTCATCTGCCGGCACAGAAGGTTTCGCTGCCGCTCGATACGCTGGCACTCGATCGGTTGCAACAAGCGCAGACCGCCGGTGCAATCGCGCCGGCGGTACCCGATCTGCGCCTCATCCTCCCTAGCTTTACGTGGATCCACTGCAGCTACGTTGCCGGTGGCCCGTTCGATCCAACCGGAACCCGGCTGGCCCTCGCTGATCCGGCCCGCATGGCTGACTTGAAGCAGTTTTTGCACCTTTACATTGCCCGGCTGCTCGGTCTGTCCGATCCGCCGGCTGCTGATGACCGCGATCGCGCCTGATGGAAAGGGGACGGAGGCATGAACCGGCTGCTGCGCTATATCACCTATTCGATGGGCAATTTCGCGAACACTATTGCCTATCAGGTCTTTGGCAATCGCATCCAGTTTTACTATGTCGATATTCTTGGCTTGAATGCGGCGGTGGCCGGGATTATTTGGACGATCTATGGTCTATGGAATGCGATCAACGATCCGCTGATGGGCCAGTTGTCTGACCGCACCCGCACGCCGATGGGTCGCCGGGTGCCGTATGTGGTGTTTGGCGCTGTACCGCTAGGTCTAGCGTTTTTCTTTCTCTGGACGCCGCCGGGCCAGTCGCCGTGGCTGCTGGCTGCCTATTTTCTGGTCATTCTCTTTATGTTCGATACGCTCTACAGTTTGACCATTATTGCCTACAATGCGCTCTTTCCCGAAGTTGCGCCCACCTTGCGCGCGCGGATCGATCTGTCGGCGACCCGCGAAATTTTAGCAACGATTGCGTTGCTGCTGTCGTTTATTCTTGCCCCCATCCTAGCCGAACAGGTGGGTTATGTTTGGATGGGTGCGATCATGGGAGGATTAGTTGGCGCCGGTTATCTGATTGCAATGATCGGTGTGCGCGAGGATCCAAGCAAGATCGGGAATGATCAGGTCAATTTATTGGCGGCGCTGCGCATCACGCTCGCCAGCCGGCCCTTTCGCTGGTTTATCGGCGCTAATATCGCTAAAGAGTATATCTGGCTGGCACTGGCGGCGATGTTGCCTTTTTGGCGCAAATATGCCCTCGGCATTCAAGGACCGGTCGAGGTGGCCGGCATTCGGCTCAGCGGCGGTGATGCCGAGGCACTCTTGCTCGGCATTCCGATTGTGTTGACCATTCCGATGCTGTTGGTGTGGCGGCCCATGGTGGCCCGCATCGGCCCGCGCCGGTCATGGATCATCACCAGCCTCTGTTTTATTCCCGGTTTTGTCGCCATGATGCTGGCGACCGATTTTCTCACTGGCTTGATCGGTACGCTGCTGGCTGTGCCGGGGTTGGCCGGCTCAATGCTGATGCCGTTCCCGCTGATCGCCGAGGTAATCGATGACGATGCCGCTCGTCACGGTGCTCGCCGCGAAGGGATCTTTTTCGGTATGAATGGCGGCATCACCAAGTTGGCGTTTTCAGCCCAAGGCGTGCTCTTCACCACAGTGCTCTCGCTGGCCGGTTATGTCGCCGGTAGTGACCTCCAAACCGAGAGCGCCATTTGGGGGATCCGGTTTCTGATCGGCGGCACGACGATCATTGCTGCGCTGGTGATCGTCGTTTGTATGTGGAAGTATCCGTTGCAACGCGCAGCGAAGGTTGAATTGGCGCCGGAAAGGATTGTGCCGTGAGTTTTCCTGCCGAGGGGTTGCCTCCTGCCGAGATTCTGGCTGCGTTGCGCAGCTTCAAGACTGCCGATCTCGATTGGCAGCGGGGCCGGGTGTGGGCGTATATCTATCAGCCTGATGCAGCGGCCACTACGTTGATCGAACAAGCCTATCTGCTCTATTTGAGCGAGAATTGTCTCGATCCGACCACCTTCCCTAGCACGGCTCGCCTTGAACAAGAGGTGGTGCGGATGGTGGCCGATCTGCTCGGCGGCGACGAGCAGGTGTGCGGCAATGTGACATCAGGCGGCACCGAGAGTATTTTGCTGGCGGTGAAGACGGCCCGCGATTGGGCACGGTTGCACCAGCCTGCGCTCGATCAGCCTGAGATGGTGTTATCACGCACCGCTCACGCTGCATTCCACAAAGCTGCCCACTATTTGGGGCTAAAGCCGGTGTTAGTTGATTTCGACCCGGCGACCTTCACGGCTGATGTGCAAGCGATGCGATCGGCGATAACCGATCGCACCATCTTGTTAGTGGCGTCGGCTCCGTCGTATGCCCAAGGCGCGCTCGATCCGGTGCCGGCTATTGCTGCGCTGGCCCAAGAATACGGCGTGCTCTGCCATGTTGACGCTTGTGTCGGCGGGATGTATCTGCCCTTTTTGCGCCAGCTTGGTCGCCCGATCACGCCGTTCGATCTGAGTGTGCCGGGGGTAACGTCGCTTTCGGTTGATCTGCACAAATACGGTTACGCTGCCAAAGGCGCGTCGGTCATTCTCTACCGCAATCGCGAGCTGCGCCGCTGCCAGTTGTTCGCTTCGACCGATACCACCGCTTATACCCTGATTAATCCCACCGCGCTCAGTTCGCGTTCGGCAGGGCCGCTGGCGGCGGCGTGGGCCTTGTTGCGCTATCTTGGCGTAGCCGGTTATCGCCAGATGGTGGCGACGGTGCAGGCCGCAACCGAACGTCTGATCGCCGGTATTGCTGCTATTCCCGGCTTGGAAGTGCTTGGCCAGCCGGTGATGAGTATGCTAGCGGTGGCTTCGCCTACGATCAATGTCTTCCAACTGGCCGATGCGCTACGCCGGCGGGGGTGGTATGTGCAGCCGCAATTGTCTACACCGCATTCGCCGCGCAATATCCATATTTCAGTCTCGTATGGCGTGGCCGGGCAGGTTGAGGCGCTGCTGGCCGATCTGGCCACCTGCGTCGCCGCAGCGCCCCAGTGGCCGCCTGTCAATCGCGAGTTGGTCGAGATGGCAGTGACTATGCTGATGAACGACCGTTCACCGGCGGCGTTGCAGCAGCTTTGGCAGGCGATTGGATTGCGCACCGGCGAGCTGCCCGCTGAGATGGCCCTGATCAACGAGGTGCTTGATGCGCTGCCCGATGCTATCGCCAACGAGCTCGTGATCGATGTGTTCAATACCTTGTTTTAGGGTGCAACCAACCTCAAAGAGTCGCCTATTGTCGAGCACCTGAGAGGAGAAGTGCCATGAACTCAGCCACGACCGCTCTTGCCTATCTGGCCGAACACCGCGCTCGTCATCTTGATGACCTGTGCGAATTCCTCAGCATTCCCAGCGTGAGCATAGATCCGGCTCATCGCGCTGACATGAACCACGCCGCTGAATGGCTGGACACCTATCTCCGCCAGATCGGTATGCTCCATACCGAAATCATTACCGAGGGCGGTCTTCCCATCGTCTACAGCGAATGGCTCGGCGCTGCGGCAGCGCCTACCCTGCTCATCTACGGCCATTACGACGTTCAACCTGCCGATCCGCTCGCCGAATGGCGCACACCGCCCTTTACCCCAACTATCATAGGCGACAACCTCTACGCGCGCGGCGCTTCTGACGATAAAGGGCAGGTGATGGCCGTGATTGCCGCCCTCGCCGCGTGGTTGCAAACCAGTGGCCGGCTGCCAGTCAACGTCAAGCTGCTGATCGAAGGCGAAGAGGAAGTCTCTAGCACTGCGCTTCACCGCTTTGTCGCCACGGCTGCCGAGCGGCTGCGTTGCGATGCTGTGCTGTTAGTCGACTCGATGATGCTCAGTCCGCAACAGCCGCTCATCCTCTACGGCACGCGCGGCAACTGCTACCTCGAAGTGACGGTGCGCGGCCCGGCGACCGACCTCCATTCGGGCACCTTTGGCGGGGTGGTAGACAATCCATTCAATGTGCTGGTGCGCCTACTGGCTGCCCTGCAAGACGGCGACACGCGGCGTGTGTTAGTGCCCGGCTTCTACCACAAGGTGCGCGAAGTTGATGACGCCGAGCACGCATTGATCAACCAACTGCCGGTGAGCGAGCAGGCATGGCTAGCGTTGACCGGCGCACCGGCATTGGCTGGCGAGAGCGGGTTCACCGCACTCGAACGGGCCAGCATCCGCCCGACCCTCGACATTCACGGCATCGGCGGCGGCTTTACCGGGCCGGGGAAGAAAACGGTGATTCCGGCCCAAGCGGCCGCCAAGCTCTCAATGCGACTGGCGCCCAATCAGGACCCGCATGAGATTGCTGAACTCGTACAGGCGTTTTTGCAACGGCTCGCGCCGCCTAGCGTCACGCTCACGGTCGCGGTGCTGAGCGCCTCGCATCCGGTGCTGGTTGATTATCGCCAACCAGCCGTGCAAGCCGCTTCGGCAGCCTTCGCCGCTGCCTTTGGCAAGCCGGCGACCTTCTCGATCGGCGGCGGCACGTTACCGATTGCGGCGACGTTTCAGACATGCCTGCGCGCGCCGTTGATCATTACTGGTTTTGGTTTGCCCGACGACAACCTGCATGCCCCCAATGAAAAAATCTCGCTACCATGCCTGTTCGGCGGTAGCGAGATGGTAGCGCACTATCTGGTTGAATTAGCTGCTATCACCTAATCAGCCGCCATGACCCGTTCTTTTTCAACCACCGTCAAACCGAGCTGTTCGCGCAACGGTGTGCGCGGGCGGGCGTAATTGCGTACCTCGCTGGCAATAATCTCGGCAGTCATGCGCAACTGGGACAGCCACGGCGCCGGGGCCATCTTTTTGTGCATGTAGCTGTCGAAGGTGAGCCGCTGCACATCGTAGTTGCGGCACATTTCGGTAAAGACCTCCATCTGCCGCTCGTTGCCATAGCCCCAGATCTGCAAGAAGCGCAGGAAGCGGTACATCGTGCCGTACTGCTTCCACCAGCGCCGTTCGTAGTGGCGCAAATTAGCCGCACTCGGCGCGTCGAGATACTCGGCCAGCGTTTGCGCCGCCATCTGGCCGCTCTTCATCGCCCAATAGATGCCTTCACCCGACGTATGCACCACCAGTCCAGCCGCATCGCCGATCAGCATTGCCCGGTCAAACGCCATGTGCGGGCGCGGTTCCATCGGCAGGGCGTGAGCTTCGCGTAGAATCACCTGCCCACCATCGAGTGCCGGGCCAAGCCGCCGTTTGAGATTGGCCAGCAACTGCTTGGCTGCCGAGCCATGGCCGGGGCCGGCGCCAATCCCGACCGCGATATGGTCGCGTTTGGGGAAGGCCCATGCGTATAGGTCAGGGCTGACTTCACGGCCAAGGTACAGGTCAGCCGTCTCTTCCCAGCGCGCCATCTTATTGGGCGGCAACTTGATCCGCTCTTGCAGCGCCACTGCCCGCGGCAAGTTGGGCAGGCCGAGGAATTTGGCTGTTGGCGAGTAGGCGCCGTCGGCTCCGATTACCACATCGGCCCACACCGACCCTTCGTGGCCGGAGGGCGTGCGGTACGTCGCCTCAACACCACGCCGATCAACCCGCAGGCCGATCAGTTGGGCGTGGATCAGCTCAGCGCCGCGTTCTTGGGCGCGCCGGCGCAAAAAGCTATCGAACACCTCGCGCCGCACCATCGCCACATAATCATCATCGCTCGGAACCGTCCCCGCCACCGGGACGTGGGTCTCTTGACCAGAGGGGGATACGATCAGACACTGGCGCACCTTGCGGTCGATCAAGCTGGTTGGCAAATCAAATTCGCGGAAGGCCGCCGGAGGCACCGCACCACCGCATGGTTTGGCCTTCACCAACTCTTTCTCGATCATGATGGTCTCAATGCCAAACGACCGCAGCGTGATTGCTGCGGTCGCCCCGCCCACCGATGCGCCAACGACGAGAACTCGTGGTGCCATTCACATCACACTTCTAGGGGCTTACGCCCATCAGGCCGCCAGACCGATCGCCGCCGCCAGCATACCCCAGACGTAGAGCATAATGGCGGTCGCGTTGAAGAAGACCTCGTTGTTTTCCGGGTCGCGGATGAAGCGCGCGTTAGGAATGCTCTGCACCGCCAGCAAGATCAAGACCACAGTGGCTGCAACCGGGTGGCCCCAATGGTAGAGCAACCCAATCACTGCGATTTGGGCTACACCCATGGTCGTCACCACCATGCGCGCCGCCATCACCTTGCCGTACTGCACCGGGATCGAGCGGATGCCCATCAGGGTATCACCCTTGATGCTCTTGAAATCATTGACCGTCATAATCCCATGCGCGCCGAGCGAATAGAGCAGCGCAACCGTCACGCTCTCGCCGGTCAGCGGGGCAAACGCGGCATGCCCGGCCATCCACGCCAATCCTTCGTACGAAATCGCCACCAGCGCATTCCCGATCCAGCCATTGCGCTTGCCGCGCACCGGACGCAGGCTATAGGCCAGCGCGAAGACTAGGCCAAGAGCGACAAAGAACGCGACGTTCCGGCCAAGGAAGAGCGCGATACTCGCACCAATCCACGTCAAGACGGCGGTCAAAATATAGACGTGGCGCAGCGAGACTTTACCCGAAGGAATCAGCCGGTGCGGTTCGTTAATCGCATCAACCTCACGGTCGGCGTAATCATTCACGACCTGCGACAAGCCGCACAACACCGGCCCAGCCATAAACATACCGAGCAGCAAGCGTCCGATTGACTCATCCCATCCGAGCGCACCGCTCGCGATCGCGCCGCACAGAAATGCCCACGTCGGTGCGAACCACGTGACCGGCTTCATCAATTGGATCGAGTTACGAAGCCACGACCAGCGTGATTGGGATCGATCGGTTACCGGCAGTGACGAAGGTGCAGTTACGCTGGTGCGGTCGCTCGTATCGCTCATAGTGCGTACTCTCTAGCTTAGCAAGAATCGTTGCCTGACACTCCACGACAAACGGGCCAGCGTCCAGATTGGCTACCGCCTAGATGGGGGCAATCCGTTCATGCGGTAGAAACGGGAGGGGCTAGTACCCCTAGCCCCTCTATGCAACGACCGTCGTGTCGCTAATTCCCACGAATCTGCGGCGGCAACACCACAACACCGGCATCACCGGCCGGGATATTGGCCTGATTAATCGAGGCGAGTGGGATATTATTACCACGGTGACACGTATAGCAACCGGGGATGTTGTAAACTTGCCCATCACCGAGGCGGCGATACGAGTAAGGGCTTGCCGCATCCTTACCGGTCGGCACTTCTGCCTTACCAATCGCACCATAGCGCGGCCAATTCTCGGCCAGCCACGTTGTCAGTAACAACATCCGTTGTGCCTTCAACTTATTGTAGGCATACGCCGGATTGAGCACATTGTCACCGGCAGGGTTCAGCTCATAGGCAACAAAGTTACGCGAGTTGTGGCAGAAGGTGCAACCGACCCCAAGCGACCACGACTGGTAATTCATCACATTCTGATTGATCGTCACCTGATCTTGCGTGCGTCCCCCCTCGTAGGTCAGTGCCAGCGAACCACGCCCACTTGCCGGATCGGCCGGATCGAACGGTTTCCAGACCTGATAGTTATAGACGTAGTACAAGATAGCATCCTTGAGCAGTACCTGCCCGCGGATCGCTTCCGGCTTCTGGGCCGGATCGAGAATCGGCTGCCCGTTGGCATCGAGCGGATCGACGGTCACCTTAATCGGCGGCACCGAATTGATAAACTGCGATCCCACTGCCTCCATATTCACCGGTGCATTGTTATGACAGGTCGCGCACTGGACGTAATTCCCCTTCCACGCCGGCAGGTTAACGATAAATTGCGCGTTAATATCACGCACAAGGCGCAACATATTACGCGCTGCGATCTTCTGGGGATACTCATCGCTGGCGAAATTGTTGATATTATGGCAATACTGACAGCCAACCCCCAACCCACCAGAGACGTACTGCTGCATGTACGTCCAGATCTGGGCCGAACTCATCCCAACGAGCACCTGCACATTAACGGTATTCGGAAATTGCTGGACCCACGCTTGTCCGGCTTGTACGCCTTCATTCCAAGCTTGCTGGCCCAACCAATTCTGCCGGCCATCGGTGGGCGTGATCGGTTGTGACTCGGTTATCACTTTGATACCGTCACTTGAGCTCCAACGGGCGCCGGCCGTCTGTGCCGCCGCCCGTTGCGCGCGGCCCAACGTCAGATCGTAGACCCACCAGAAGGTGGCTGTGGTAACGACTGCGACAATAATTCCCACCGCCACCGAGACAACGATCGCCAATTGTCGATCACTTGGTCGTGACGATTGCATGGGTCTCTCCTGCTCCAGATCGGCTGCCCGACGATACCGGCGCCGATGCAAACGTGAGATCGCGGCGGAAGGGCTACGCCGCCCATCACTTCAATCCTGACCTTTAGTATACACGAATTGGTTTAAAAGGTCAATTTTTTATCTATGTGCAAAAAGCGTAGATTCCCTCCCGCTTGCGAACAACAACCGCCAGCAGCGTCTCTGCTGGCGGTTGCCGTCTCACGCGAGCCGTGGCCGGCCCGCCATCGATCAGATCCCGAACAGCGACCGCGCTGTGCTCAGCAACAGAGCGCCGCCCGAATCCGACAGCCAGTTGTACTCGGGGCTGCTCAGCACGATGAAGTGAATGAGCAACGCCACCACGAAACCGAGAATGGTAAAAATGACGATATTCGTCCGCACCGGGCTGCGAGGCTGCATGAATTGTCCCTCCTCACACTATACGGCCATTGCTTAGGGGAGCCACGGCTTCCACAGATAGACCAGCAAGTGCGCGATCACCGCGATGACGCCGAAGCCGTAGAACGACTTCACCACGATGTCATGCAGCAGCCAGTCCTGATTGTTGAACAGAGAACGCCATTTCGGTGGAACCAGATCGTCATCGTCGCGCATGGGCGAACCTCCACTCTTCTGCTACCAACACGACTTCCTTTGACACCCGGCTAGTCTTCCACAAAGCTTCCGCTCTCCTCTGCGCCCTTCAGCGGCGTTTGGTGAAGACCATGCATCAGTGGTGTGTTGTCTGAATTATATAGAAGTCAACGAAAAATGTCAATCCGTTGCTTTTAAGAAAAAAGACAATTGTAGGTTGCGATTTGCGTGGCTTATCGCAACTCGCTTCCGCCTTGCGACTGACGACACCCGGTTGGCAATCTTTATATACTGAAAGGACGATATTTGCTTTGTCAGGAGTTGCTATGCCTCACCTGCGCCTGCTGGTTCCTTATCTGCGCCGTTACCGCCGCCGGCTGCTGCTCGGTGTGCTGGTCGCTGCGCTTGGCGCAGCGGTTAGCGCCCTTGCCCCGCTCGTCTTGCGCATAGCGGTGGATAGTGTCGCTAACGACCATATCTCCCCGCCGCAGTTGCTTTGGTTTGGCGGCGCGTTGATTGGTTTGGCTGTTGCCGATGGGGTGATGAAATTCGCCCAACGGATGTTGATTGCCGTCACTTCGTACTATATCGAGAACGATTTGCGCGCTGATCTGTTTGACCGCTTGCTGAGTCTTGATCAGGCGTTTTATCAGCAGCATTACACCGGTGATTTGATGGCTCGCATGACCAACGATCTCAGCGCCGTGCGCCAGTTTCTTGGCCCCGGTCTCAATGGTGCGGCGACCGCCTTGCTGACCTTTCTGGCCGCGGCGGTGCTGATGCTGGTTGTTCAACCGTTGCTGGCCCTGATTGTCATCTTGCTGTTGCCGCTCGCGACCGTGGTCTTCGTCGCGATTGGCAGCCGGATGCGCCAGATTTTTCACCGCGTGCAAGATCAGTTTGGGGTGCTGTCAACCCGCGCCCAAGAGAATTTTGCCGGCATTCGCACGATTAAAGCCTTTACCCAAGAAGAGGCCGAAGTTGCTGTCTTTACCGCCGATAACGAACGCTACCGCGATCTTAATCTGCGCTATGTGCTGCTCTCTGGCTTGTTGTGGCCGGCGATGACCCTCTGTCTCGGCCTGATTGCCGCGCTGATCTTGCTGGCCGGCGGGCGGATGGTGGCTGCCGGGACGCTGACGATCGGCGAGTTGGTGCAGTTTAATGCCTACTTGGCGCTGCTAGCCTTCCCGATGATCATTCTGGGGTGGATGGTCAATCTGTCGCAGCAGGCAATTGCCTCGCTCGAACGGCTCGGTGAGGTGTTGCGCCGCCAGCCGGCGATTGCGTCGCCGCCTGCGCCACGCCAGCCTGCCGGCCACGGCGCGATCGAGTTTCGCAATGTGGGCATCCGCGCCGATCATTCCGCCGATCGCTGGTTGCTGCACGATCTGTCATTTACCTTGCCCGCCGGCCAAACGCTGGCGATTGTTGGCGCTACCGGTGCCGGCAAGACAACGCTGGTGCATCTGTTGGGGCGGGTGCGCGACCCTGATGAGGGGCAGGTGTTGGTCGATGGCGTTGATGTGCGGGAGTTGGATCTAGCTGCGTTGCGCCGCATGATTGGCTATGTGCCGCAAGAGAGTTTTCTGTTTAGTATTCCGCTGCGCGACAATGTCGGCTTCGGCGTCGAGACGATCGATCCTGCCCGGTTGGAACACGTGATAGCCGTGTCGCGCCTTGTGAACGATCTCGACCAGTTTCCCGGCGGGTTGGAGACGATGGTTGGAGAACGTGGCGTGACGTTGTCGGGCGGCCAAAAACAGCGGGTGGCGATTGCCCGCGCGCTGATGCGCGATCCGCGCATTCTCATTCTCGACGATGCGCTGAGCAGTGTTGACACCCATACCGCGGCCCAGATTCTGGCCGGCTTGCGCGCTGAAATGGCCGGACACACGACAATGATCATCGCACAACGGATCGCCACCGTGCGCGACGCCGATCAGATTATCGTGCTCGATGAGGGCCGGATCGTCGAACAAGGGTCGCATCAGGCGCTGTTGGCGCTGAATGGTCGCTACGCCGCGATGTATCGCCGTGAGTTGCTCGCCGCTGAACTCGAACGCGAGGAATCGTAGGGATACAGCGGTGCTGTATCCCTACGAATACGAAACACATATCGGAGTTACTCATGTCACACGGGTTTGATGACGATACCATCCTTGGCAAAGCCTACGATGTCCGGCTGGTGCGCCGGTTGGCCGGCTACGTGATCCCGTACTGGGGCCGGTTGAGCGTTGCCATTGTGCTGTTAATCGGCGCGATCTTGACCGATCTGCTGCCGCCGTTGCTCATCCAGCAGGCGATCGACGGCCCGATCAGCGCCGGTGCGGTTGATGGCGTCTGGCCCTATTTCGTCGCGTTTCTCGGCGCGCTGGCGGCTAACTTCGCTTTTCGTTACAGCCATTCCTATTTCATCAACAGCGTTGGCCAGCAGGTGATGAAAGACTTGCGGGTGGCGATCTTCCGCCACATTCAGCACATGAGCCTGTCGTTCTTTAACCGCAACCCGGTGGGGCGCTTAATTACCCGCATCACCAACGATGTCGATGCGCTCAACGAGTTTCTCACCCAAGGGGTGGTTATGATCGTGGCCGATCTACTCACTCTGATCGGGATTATCGTGGTGATGTTTGCGCTCAACTGGCGGCTGGCTTTGATCAGCATCGCCACCTTGCCGGTGCTGGTGGTGATCGTTGCGATCTACCAGCAGTTTATGCGCTCGGCGTACCGGCTGGTGCGGCAACGGCTGGCCCGCATCAACGCCTTCCTGAGCGAGCAGATCAGCGGCATTCTGGTGACGCAGCTCTTTAACGGCGAAGGGCGCAGCCGCGCCGCGTTTGCCCGCCTGAGCGACGATTATATGCAGGCCAACATTCGCTCGGTCTTGATCTTTGCCATCTTTATCCCGTCGGTCAACCTCTTGGCGGCGATCGGCACCGCGGCGCTGCTGTGGGGTGGCGGCAACGGGGTGCTGGCCGGTTGGGCTTCGCTCGGTATGCTGGTGGCCTTTATCCAGTACCTTGAGCGGGCATTTCAGCCGATTCGCAACCTCGCCGAGCGCTATACCGTGCTGCAATCGGCGATGGCTTCCGCCGAGCGAATCTTTGCCGTGCTCGACACCCAAGCCGAGGTGCGCGATCCGGCCCATCCCCGCGCGCTGCCTACGCCGGTGCGCGGCGAAATCGAACTGCGCAATGTGGTGTTCGGCTACGATCCGGCGGAACCGGTGCTGCGCGGGATTACCTTACATATTCCTGCTGGCCAATCGGTCGCAATTATCGGTGCGACCGGCGCCGGCAAGAGTTCGCTGGTCGGCCTGCTGGCGCGTTTCTACGATGTACAAGCAGGGAGCATTACGCTCGACGGCATCGACATCCGTGAGCTTGCGCAAGCCGAGTTGCGCCGTCACATCGCCGCCGTGCCCCAAGACCCGATTTGTTTCAGCGGGACGATTACCAGCAATATTCGCCTGCACAACCATGCGATTAGCGATGAGCAGGTGCGCGCCGCTGCCGAACTGGTCGGCGCGCACCGTTTCATCGAGCGACTGCCCGGCGGGTACGAGCACGAAGTGCGCGAACGCGGCGCGAATCTCTCGATCGGCCAGCGCCAGTTGCTGGCCTTTGCGCGGGCGATTGCCTTTAACCCTGAAGTGTTGCTGATTCTCGATGAAGCGACCAGCAGTGTCGATACCGAAACCGAGGCGTTGATCCAAGAGGCCTTAGCTCGCTTGATGCGCAACCGCACCAGCATCATCATTGCCCATCGCCTCAGCACCATCCGCCATGTGGATCGGATCATCGTGCTGCACAAGGGGCGGGTGGTCGAAGACGGTGCCCACGACGAGCTATTGGCCCGGCGCGGTTACTACTACCGGCTCTACCAATTGCAATTTGCCGACGTCGGGGTATAACACCGTTATGCCCGTAGGCATAGCACTGCTATGCCCCGACCGACCGGCGCGGGATGGCAACGGTAAACGCGCTGCCTTCACCCGGTGCGCTACGCAACGCGATTTGGCCGCCGTGCGCCTCGACGATATGGCGCACGATCGCTAGCCCAAGCCCGCTGCCGGGGTAGCCGCGGGCCAGCGAATGGTCAACCTGATAGAAAGGGAGAAAGATCTTTTCATGCTCAGCGGGCGCGATCCCAATGCCAGTGTCCTCTACCCGAACAATCAAGCGGGTTGGCTCATCGCGCACCATCAAGCGCACCTTCCCGCCCGGCTTGGTGTACTGGAAGGCATTATCGAGCAAGTTGCGCACTAAATGCTCAAAAGCTGAACGATCAACCTCAATCGGTTGAGTCTCTGTCAATACCGCCTCGAACTGCAACTGCGCTTGCGCTGCTCGTTCACGGAACATTGCAATCAGTGGCCGCAACACATCAAGCGGCTGCAAGGCCACAAAGTTGAGCGAGCGGCTGCGGATCTCTTGAAAGTAGAGCAGATTGTTGAGCTGGCGCGCCAAAATCTCGCCGCTGCGCCGCATCACGCGCACCGCCTCTTCTTGTTGTGGATTGAGCGGGCCGAGCATGCCGCGATCAAAGAGTTCGAGATAGCCAAGCAGCGAGGTAAGCGGGGTGCGCAATTCGTGCGAGAGGGTGGCGAGGAACTGATCTTTGAGCCGGTCGAGGTCTTGCAATTGGGCATTGGCGATTGTCAACTCCCGCACCCGCGCTTCTAGCCGCTCAACCAGTTTTTGGTTATACGACCGCAGCAGCTCGGTCTCCATCGTTTCCGGCAACCGCTCACGTCTGCCATCGATGAATTCGGCGATTTGGGCTGGCAATGCACGGGCATCAATCGGCTTGCTCAAATACCCGTCACACCCTGCCACCAAGGCCCGCTCACGCGAACCCGGCGACGCATCGGCGGTCAAGGCAATAATCGGTACGCCGTGCATATGCGGCAGCGAGCGCAGGCGCGTCGTTGTTTCGTAGCCATCGAGGCCGGGAATGCCAAGATCAACTAACACAAGCGCCGGATGACTCGTGCGGGCTAGCGCCAACCCGTTTGGACCATCTTCGGCAATCACTACCTGATAGCCGCGGGCGCTGAGCACGCGCTGCACGAGACGTTGATTATCTGGATTGTCTTCGATGTAGAGGATCTGTGCTGGCTGGTTCATGGCATTGCGACATGGGCCCAACCGGCGCAGCAAGCAACGCTGATTGGGCGACGGGTAAGGTGAAGGTAAATGTTGAACCGATGCCCGGTGTGCTGTCAACCCAGATCCGTCCGCCTTGCGCCAGCACCAGCTTGCGGGTAATCGCCAACCCAAGCCCTGTGCCGCCGAGGCGTGAACGCCGACCATGGAGCTGCACAAACTCGCCAAAGATATCTTGTTGCCGTTCGAGCGAAATGCCGATACCGGTATCAGAGACGCTCACCGCCACATACCGCTCAATTTTACCATCGCCGTTGACCTCATCGTACAGTTGCGCGCTTACTGTAATCGTACCACGTTCGGTAAATTTGATCGCATTCGAGAGCAAATTAAACAGAATCTGGCGCAACCGGTCACTATCAGCCGCTACCACGGGTAGCATCGCCGGTAAGGCGTTGCGCAGCGTGACCGGACGGTTGCGCAACAGCGTCTGCACCGTGTCGCACACTTCGCTAGCCACCTGTTGCAGATCAATCGTGCTAATCTCCAGATTCAGGTGACCGGCCTCAATCCGGGCCAAATCAAGCAATTCATTGATCAAGTGGAGCAAGAAGCGCCCGTTGCGATTGATGCTCTGCACGTCTTCGCGCTGGGTCGGCGTCAGCGGCTGGTCGGTATCGTCGAGCAAGACGGTCGAAAAGCCAATGATCGCGTTCAGCGGCGTGCGCAATTCATGGCTGATGCTGGCGAGGAAATCGCTCTTGCGCCGGTCGGCGAGTTGGGCCCGTTCGAGCGCAGCGCGCAGCTCTTCGGTACGCTGCGCTACTTGTTGTTCGAGTTCGTTGTACAGTTGCACGTTCTCAATCGTCAAACCGACCATGCTGGCAAAGGTCAGCAATTGGGCGGCGTCGCGAGCCTGCACCGGGCGCTGGCTCAGTTTGTAATCGGCGGAAATAATCCCGATCACCGCATCGTTGCGCCCAAAGATAGGGGCTTGCACATACGACCGGCTGGCCGAAGCAGCCTGCTTGGTCTTATCAACCCGTGGATTATTCCATGGGTTATCGATAATTATCGCCTTCCGGCTGCGCACCACATCCGCTTCGACGCTGCTGCCATCGAGCCGCAGCGGTTGCGCGTTTGCCACTGCCAGAAACTGCTGCGCTTGCAACTCGTCGCCGGGGCCAAATGAGGCGCTGACCGCGCGCAAAACATCGCCATCAACCAGGTAGAGTACGGCCTGATCGAAGCCAAATCGTTCGCATACGGCCTTGGGAATCGTTTCGAGCAAGACTGGCCACGAGAGAATGCCCTTCAATTCGTTCGAGACGGCATTGAGGGTGGCTAATTGGCGGGCGTTTTCTTCGAGTTCGGCAATCTTGCTTTGCAAGGTGTCGGTCATGCGGTTAAAAGCATCGACCAACTGCCCAATCTCGTCGCTGCCGGCAGCGGGCAGGCGCTGGGTCAGATCGCCGCCGGCCACCGCTTGCACACCTTCGCGCAAGACGCTGATCCGGTTGGTGAACGAGAGCGAGAGCAAGAGGCCAAGCATACTGATGGTGATGATGATCATCAGCAGCACCGCCACCAATTGGTTCCACAGCCGGCTCTGGCTCTCGCTGAGGCGCTGGCCGGTGGCAAGAGCAGGGGCGTCAATTTCATTCGCCGGAACGATCAGAGCCACACTCCAGCCGGCAGTGGTGATTGGCGCAAAGGCAACGTAGCTCGCCTGATCCTGCTCTTGGATCAATTGCACCCCTGATTGGCGGCTAACCATCAGTTCCGCCACGGCGCGCAGATCGGCATTGGTTGACTCGAGCAGACTCTCGGTGCGGTATGGTTGATCCCACCGCACATCAGCTTGCATATCCGGGCGCACAATCACATCACCATTGGTGTTGATCAGCAGCGCATACCCGCTCGAACCAACATCAACCGTGAGGAGATCTTGCTGGATGGTCTTGAGTAAGAGATCAAATGCGACGACCCCGATAAACCGACCCTGCCGGTCGTAGAGCGGGCTGGCGCAGGTTGTGGCGAGCAACCCGGTATTGGCATCAACGTATGGTTCCGTCCACACCGTTGCGCCGGCGTCACGCGCTTTGAGATACCACGGGCGAACCCGCGGATCAAAGGCTTCGAGCGTCAATAATTGGTCAATGACTGCTTCGTTGTCAAACGCAAGGATGCCGCCCTCTTCCAGTGCAATGTACCCAATGTTGACGAGCGGATTCTTCGCAACCATCTCGCGCAGGATGGGGATGATCTGGCGCACGTAGGCCGCTTGATTGGCGTATTGGCGCAGCAGGTCATCGGCGGGGCGCGGCGCGATCCACACCCGATCGCTACTGAAGACCGTGACCGGCATGTTGTAGCGATCAAGCGCGTACCCGGCCACCGTCTCGACTTGCTGCTGTACGCTCATCAACGCTGTATCGTACAACTGCGCTTTGTCAGCGGCGCGCTGGCGCAAGTTGACGGTGGCTTGTTGGCGGAGACCGTTCGTGCCTTCGATCACTGCCGTTTCGCGAGCAATATTCAAACTGCTCAGTCCGAGCCAGCCGACGATAATCAGCGGGGGTAAGGCAAGACCGAGCAGCAACAGCAGGATTTTGAGTTGAATACTTGAGCGAATGGCGTTCATAAACGCTGGCAGGTATGGCGACGAAGCTCAGAGCACGGTTTGGTGGACTGGTTACTTAAACCGTTATGTATGGTAACAGAAGTTGCCCCAATCAGCAATTGGGTGCAGATGACGGATGGCTTACAGGGTGGCTGTCATCGATTCGTCACCCTAGCCTATCGACTGTACGACACCATATCGTTAGAATCAGGTCGGATATAGATCATAGTCACCGAGGTGTGCGATAATTATGCGCATTCGTCTTCTCCTCTCCATCGGCCTCCTCTGGGCGCTGCTTCTGCCGTTGACGCCGGCGCCGGCAGCTCCGGCTGCCACTGCTGATGGCCGGCCCGATACCCAGCTCTTTGCCACCGATATGACCACCGCACCAGCAGATGCGCTGCCTCTGTTGGCTGCCACTGCCGGTTATCAAACCGCTCCTAGCCGCGCGCCACGCCCATTTACCCATGTACTGCTGAGCTGGACGGCTGATCCGGCTACGGCTCCGGTCGTGGCAGTGCGGGTGAGCGGCGATGGCGTGACGTGGAGCGATTGGGCGCCAGTGGCAGATGATGAGGAACTCTGGCAGGCCGGTGATGGCGCTGATCGGCGCTGGAGCGAGATTGTCTATGCCGGTGAAGACCGGAACTGGTATCAGGTGCGGGTTGAAACCAGTGATCCTGCCGCGTTCCGCTCGGTTGCGGTCAACACGGTTGATAGCCGGTTTGGCCCGGCTTCTCCCGTGGCTGAGCCGTCAGCCGGCTTAACCGCCGTCTCACGCCCGCCGGTGGTGAGCCGCACAGCGTGGGGCAATCCCCAAGGCCAGACCAGCCCGCAAGCGCCGCCGGCCTATTACCCGGTGCGCCATTTGGTGGTTCACCATACCGCCGGTTCAAATACCTTGGCCGAAGGCCAGACATGGGCTGATGTGGTGCGTTCGATCTGGTCGTTTCACACCTACACCCGCGGCTGGGGCGACATCGGCTATAATTATTTGATCGACCCCAATGGCGTGATCTACGAAGGGCGGGCCGGCGGCGACGATGTGGTTGGCTTTCACGATACGGCCAATTACGGTTCGATGGGGGTTTCGCTGATCGGCTCTTATAGCACGGTTGAGCCAACCGCGGCTGCGATTGATTCACTTGTGGCGTTGTTGGCGTGGAAAGCCGACCAGAAGCGGATCGATCCGACGGGGCGCACCTTCTACTACGGCTGCTCGATTTCGCACTACTGCGCTCCCTTCAATCCCGGCGCCGTGATTGATCACATCAGCGGCCACCGGCAGGTCACTCCCAACGGCTACACCACCTGCCCCGGCGACCGGTTATTCAACCTGTTGCCGCTGGTTCGCCAGCGGGTGCAGGCCCGTCTTGCCGGCGAAAGTCAACCCGACAACGGCGATCTGGTGATCGAAGAGCACGAGAGCGGCTTTACCCGCAGCAACGCTACGTGGTATCCGAGCGCCTGCGGCTACGGCGGCAGCGCGCTCTATACCTACGCTACCGATCGACAGGCCGAAAGCACCAACTGGGTAACGTGGCGGCCCAATCTGCCAGCCTCTGGCATCTACCGGGTGCTGGTGCATATCCCGGCCAACTGCACTGGTTTAAATCCTAGCCGGCAAGCGCGCTACCGGATTACCACCGCTAGCGGGGTCGTCGAACGGGTGGTTGATCAGACGGCCCAACAAGGTTGGGTTGATCTTGGATCGTACAACTTTGCCGCCAGCACTGCGAGCGTATCTCTTTCCGATCTGACCGGCGAACCGTTGAGTACACGGCGGGCCGTGCTGTTTGACGCCGTGCAATGGCAACCGGTTGATACTGCTAACCAACGTCTCGAACTGGTATCGGTGGAGTATGGCGCTACAACAATTGCCGCCGGTGAGGTATTGCCGGTGCGCTTTACGGTGCGCAATGCCGGCACCGTGCCGATCTACGGCCAAGACCCGCCGGGAGGCAGCGTATTTGATCTTAGCGCCGGCCCGTTCGAGCGCGAAGGGTACGTCTACGATGAAGGCGAGTGTCTCCTTGGCGCCGTTAATCAGAGTTACCCGACCTTTCCCAAAGAAGCGGGACGCTTCCGGGTGATGTTGGGGCCGGCGGATCGCGAAGTAAGCTGCGCCGGCGCTACCGGCGGCTACCCGTGGCGGTGGGGAATCAGCGGGAGGCTCGACCCCGGCCAAACCCAGACTATTGTTGGCTACGTGCGGTTCCAGGCGCCGGGAACGGTCACACTGCGGGCCGGCGCGATCCACGAGTATGTGGCCTATGTGGCCACTGTGCAGGCCGAGCAGCAGATCACGATCACGCCGGAACGGCAACCGCCGCAACCGGCCCGCTACAACGAGGGCTTGCAACCGCTAGCGATGGTGTATGAGCTGGCAAATACGCCCGAGTCACTCTTGGCCCGCACCCACAACCCGCTCAGCATCCGGCGCGGCGCCTTGATCGGTAGTTTCGTCTGGCACGGCGACTTGCGCGATTGGGGTGGCGGTGGGCCGTTGCCCGGCCTAAGCAACCATTTCCTGATCGAACAGACCCGCACCTTTATCGCCCCGGTCAGCGGCGAATATACCTTTGAGCTAAGTAGCGACGACGGGGCATGGCTGTGGGTGAACGAGCAACTAGTGGTTGCGAACGCCGGTATCCACCCCTTTACGACCGTGACCGGCACGATCTCGCTTACTGCCGGCTTGCATACGCTTGCGATTAAATATTTTGAGCTGGAAGGCGGCGCGGTTGCTGGCTACCGGGTTAAAGCGCCGGGAGCTGACGATTTCGAGCTGGTGCGCGATGGCTTGGCCCAAGGCGAGGGGGTTGGATCACAGTTCCGCACGCTTACCAGTCTGCGGCTGAGCGCATCGGATCTAGGCGGCGGCAGCGCGCGACTGCGCTACTCGTGGGATGGCGAGACGTGGATCACCTCGACCGATAACGTGATCGAAATCGGGGCGTTGGCCGATGGCGAATACCGCTTACGCTATCAGGCCCTAGATAGCAACGGCAACGAGAGCGAAATGCTCTCGTTGCCATTGCGGGTCGATAGCGCGATGACGATCTACCGCACAATGTTGCCACTTCTAACAAGATAGTACGAGCACAGCAACTTATAGCGAGATACGTACGGGCACAGCGCTGCTGCGCCCTTCGCACCGCTGTGCCCCTCGCAGCACAGCGGTGCTGTGCTGCTACGGATGGCTCTCGCGCACATCAATGACCTTCGCCACCACTGACGTAATCACTTCGCGCACCTGATCCATCGTTATCCCGCTGACCTTGAAGGTCACTTCCGACATAGCCGCCGTTTCACCGGCGAAGGTGCCGAGCGCAATGATATTGCCGCCACTATTGGCGATCGCCGCCGTGAGTTTGGCGAGCGATCCCGGCTCATCGGTCATGCTCACCGTCACCCGGATGCCGGGGTTGCGCGCCCCCATCAGCTCAAGGAAGATCTTGAACAGATCGGTCTCGGTGATGATGCCGACCAGCTCATTCCCGCGCATCACCGGCAACCCGCCTACCCGCCGGTCGGCCATAATCCGCGCCGCTTCCTCGATCGGCGTGTCAACTGAAACCGTATAGACATCGCGGGTCATCACGCGGTCAACTGTCAGTTTGCTCAACAGGTAATTCAATTCCCACACGCTCAGCGTCGTTGCCGGCGAAGGCGAGGCGTTGACCAGGTCTTTGAGCGAGACAATACCGACCAGATGACCGTGGGAAACCACCGGTGCGCGCCGGATATGTTCGGTGCGCATCAGGTGCATTGCATCGTGGATCGATGTTTCCGGAGTTACCGTAATCGGGGGATGCGACATCCGCTCGCCAACAAACATAAGGCTACCTCCCTGACGCCTCGTCACGAGCAGCACCTTCGCTGCTCTCTATCTTCAACTATACCATGCGCCTGCATTTTGCGAAGTAAACGGGTAACAACTTTCACGGGTATGTTACAATCCGAATCAAAGATCGGTACGGGCAGAGCGGCGCTCTGCCCTCGCCGCCATCCGTATTGTACGGGCAGCACGCCGCTCTGCCCTTGACGAATACCATGATCTCAATCGAAACAACTGCGCTCACCATCCAACGTCTCAGCCGCCGATATGGATCGCTCACGGCGGTCAATGAAGTCAGTCTCGATCTAGCTGCCGGCAAATTCATGGCCTTGCTCGGCCCGTCGGGCTGCGGCAAGACCACCCTGCTGCGCCTGATTGCCGGTTTTGAGCAGCCCGATAGCGGGGTGATCATGATCGGCGGGCGCACGGTGGTGGGGCCATGCGGCGCTGGCATCCCACCTGAACAGCGCCGGGTCGGGATGGTGTTTCAAGATTACGCCCTCTTCCCCCACCTCAGTGTGGCGCAAAATGTCGCGTATGGTTTGCCGCGCAGTCCCGAACGCGAGCCGCGGGTGCAAGAGCTGCTGTCATTGGTGGGGTTGGCCGATGCTGGCCGGCGCATGCCGCACGAATTGTCGGGCGGGCAGCAGCAACGGGTGGCACTGGCCCGCGCCTTGGCTCCTCGTCCGGCCCTGATCTTGCTCGATGAACCCTTCTCGAACCTTGATGCCGGCTTGCGCATAGCAGTGCGCAACGAGGTGCGCCAGATTTTGCGCCGCGAAGGCGCGACGGCCCTCTTCGTCACCCACGATCAGGAAGAGGCGCTGAGCATTGCCGATCTGGTCGGAGTGATGATCAACGGGCGGATTGTGCAGGTCGCGCCGCCGCGCGAATTGTACGAGCGTCCGGCCTCTCGCGCCGTCGCTGCCTTTGTCGGCGCTGCCAATTTCGTTCCGGCGGAAGCGCACGGTCTGGTTGCGCAGAGCGTGATCGGGCGCTTGCCGTTGCTGGCCCCGCACCACGGGCCGGTCAGCGTAATGATCCGGCCCGAAGCGGTCGAATTGGAGGCCGATGATGAATCGCCGCACCAGATCGTCGAGCGGAACTATTTCGGCGCCGATGTGCGGTACGAAGTGCGCCTGAGCGACGGCACTATGCTCACTGCGCGCCTTGCCCCATGGCACGATGTGCCGGTTGGCGCGCGCGTCAATATCGTGGTGCGGGGAGCATTGGTCGCCTTTACCGAGTAATGCGGACAGGCGCCGGTACCGGTGTCGTTTCCAGCATCATTTCGTATGCCATCCTTGTCGCATTGACGCTTTGCAGCACGAATGCTATGATCGGCCCAGTTCCGGTCGCCGGCATTTGTGCGGAGAAAGGCAATGGAGCAAGAGCAGATTATCGCAATCCGCGAGATCTACTGGAACATCGACCATACGATTGGCGCAACGTTCCTCTACTTGACGGTTCTGATTACCACTGCGGTGATGGCATGGGGCATCCTGCGCGACATTGCCCGTTGGCGGCGCGGGCGGCCCGCCAACCGGATCGGCAATCCGATCACTCGCTTGCTTGAGTTTACCCGCCAGAGCCTCGGCCAAAAGAAGGTGCTGCGCGACCGCCGGGCCGGCGTGATGCATGCCCTGGTCTTCTTTGGCTTTCTCACCCTGTTTATCGGCACCGATATTATCGCGGTCGAAGAAGATTTCACCATTCCGCTGATGGGTGAGCAGGCCGGCAAGATTTTAGTCGGCGATTTTTACAAGAGCTACGAGTTCATTCTCGATACGCTGGGCTTGGCCTTCGTCGCCGGCTTGTTGTGGGCGACGTGGCGGCGCTACCGCACCAAACCTGACCGGCTCGATAACCGGCGCACCGATGGCTGGGTGTTAGGGGTGCTGCTGTTTTTGGGGATTGGCGGCTTTCTCATCGAGGGGTTGCGGATCGCGAATCAGACCATTGGCGGCGTGCCGGTCTACGAGCAAGAGTGGGCCAAGCTGGCGTATGTTGGCTTTGCGCTGGCCACCATCTTCCGCGCGATTGGTCTTGGCGACGGCAGTCCGGTCGCACTCGCCATCCATCCGGTGCTCTGGTATACCCATGCTGCCACGACCGGCCTGTTTATGGCCTCGCTGCCGTTCAGCAAGTTCCGCCATATTGTCTACACGCCGCTGAATACGCTCTTCCGCGATTTGCAACCGAAAGGTGCGCTCGATCCGATCCCTAACCTTGAGGCTGAGATCGAGAAGGACGAACCGCGCCTCGGTGTGACGGCGCTGGCTGATCTGACGTGGAAGCGGCGGATGGATCTCGACGCCTGTATGCGCTGCGGTCGCTGCCAGAGCGTCTGCCCGGCCCATGCCAGCGGCGCGTTGCTCTCGCCGAAGTACATTATCACCAAGCTAGCCGACTTGCAGCGCGGCGATCCGATCCATTTCAAAGATGGGACGGTGCGCACGCTGGCCGAATTAAACGGTAACGGCGCGACTGCCGAGACGCTGCCGCTGATCGGCACGGTGATCGAGGCCGAAGAGCTGTGGGCTTGCACCACCTGCAACGCCTGCGTACATGAATGCCCAGCGATGATCGAGCACGTTGATGATATCGTTGATATGCGCCGCCACTTGACGATGATCGCCAGCGAGGTACCGCAAGGCGTCAAGCGGGTGCTCGAGGGGATCGAGCGGCAGAGCAACCCATGGCGGTTGCCGGCCCGCGAGCGCACCGCGTGGACAGAAGGACTCGATGTGCCGGTGTTGGCCGAGAAAGAGCAGGTCGAGGTGCTCTATTGGGTTGGCTGCGCGCCGAGCTACGACGAACGATCGCGCAAGGTGGCGCGGGCGATGGTGCAACTCTTGCAAAAAGCTGGGGTCGATTTCGCCATCCTCGGCGAAGAGGAGTGCTGCACCGGCGACCCGGCTCGCCGCATGGGCGAAGAGATGCTCTTCCAAGCCCAGGCCCAACAGGCGATCGAGACCATGCACCAGTACAAGTTCCGCACGGTCGTCACTACCTGCGCCCACTGCTTCAACAGCATCAAGAACGAGTACCCGCAGTTTGGCGGGCGGGCCGGCATCGATTACGAAGTCGTCCACCACACCGAGTTTTTGGCTCGCTTGGTGCGCGAGGGCAAACTCAAGCCGGCCAAAGCGGTGAGCGAGCGCGTAGTCTACCACGACCCCTGCTACATCGGGCGCTACAACGACATCTACGACGATCCGCGCAGCTTGCTGAGCAGCATTCCCGGCCTTGAGCTAGTCGAAGCGCCGGAGCGCAACCGCGAGCGGGCGATGTGTTGCGGCGGCGGCGGCGGCAACGTCTGGCTGGAACGCTGGGGTGAGCGCAATGTGAACGTGATCCGGCTCGAACAGCTCGTGGCGTCGCAACCGCAGACGCTGGCAGTCGCCTGCCCGTTCTGTATGGTGATGTTTGAAGATGCGGCCAAGAACACCGGTCGCGCCGAGACGTTGCAGCGGCGCGATGTGGCCGAAATTTTGTTAGAGAGCGTCAACGGCGCCGCGTCCGGCGATTAAACGTTCAGCCAGTAGAGACGGACGGCTATCCGTCTCCCCACGGCGCAGAGGGGGCAGAGGCGCAGAGGGTGAAACGCAAAGGCGCCGAGGACGCCAAGGGCGCAAAGGGTTGATACGAATGCCCCCTCCCCCAGCGGGGGAGGGGTAGGGGAAGGGGGCACACACCGCGCTAATTGCTATCCCCAAATATCCTTCGCGTTCTTCGCGCTCTTTGCGCCTTCGCGTGAAACATCATGACCGCACCGCTCGTTTCAATCATCTTACCCATCCGCAACGCCGCAGCGACCTTACCAGCCTGTTTGCGCTCGTTGGCCCGGCAAACCTTCTCCGATTACGAAGTACTGGCGATTGACGATGGTTCCGACGACGAATCGCCGGCCATCGTCGCCGCAGCGGCGGCCTGTGACGCGCGGATCGTGCCGGTCGAGGCGGGCCGGATCGGGTTGCCGGCGGCGCTTAATCTTGGCCTTGGGTTAGCGCGCGCGCCGATCATTGCCCGGATGGATGCCGACGACTTGATGCACCCGGATCGGCTGGCGCTGCAATATCAGGCGCTGAGGGCGCAGCCGCAGCTCGCCCTGATTGCCAGCCGGGCAGTGGCCTTTCCGGCGCGGGACGTGCGGGCCGGTTTACGCGAATATCTACGCTGGCAGAATCGAGTGCTGACGCCGGAACACGTGGCCGCCGAGATCTACGTCGAGGCACCGTTTGCCCACCCCACGGTCATGTTCCAGCGCGACATCGTGCAGGGATTGGGCGGCTACACTAACGAGTCGTGGCCCGAAGACTACGAATTGTGGCTGCGGATGCATGCGGCGGAGTTGCTGATGGCCAAACTGCCGCGCAACCTGTTAGCATGGCGCGAGCGACCCGATCGCGCGACGCGCACCGATCCGCGTTATGATCGTGCCGCCTTCGACGAATTGCGAGCACGCTTTTTGGCTGCTGATCCGCGTCTGCAGAGCGGAAGGCCGCTCGTTTACTGGGGGGCAGGCCGGGTCACGCGTCAGCGGGCACGGCGGCTGATCAAACGTGGCTTTCCGCCGGCAGCGTGGATCGACATTGATCCGGCCAAGATCGGCCAAACCATTTGGGGAGCACCGGTGCATGCACCGCAGTGGCTCGATCGCCGGCCACGGCCATTCGTGCTGGTGTACGTCACTAACCATGGCGCGCGCGACCTGATCGATGGCTGGCTAGCAGCAATGGGGTATCAACCGGGTCGGGACTATCTTGGCGTAGGATAAATGCAAGTCTTAGCCGTCCGCCTTTTGCCCCTTGCGATCATCTTCGACCGGCGCAAGCAATCCGCTGTACAATGAGCGGAGTAATTCGCGCAATTGCTGCACTTCGTGCTCAGAGAGCGAACGCATCCGCTTGCGCAAGCGTTCGTGATGGCGCGGGCGCAGATTGCGCAACTTCTCGGCGCCGGCTTCAGTGAGGCAAATCAGGCTTACCCGGCGATCGTTCGGATCAGGGCGGCGCTCGACATAGCCTTTCGCAATCAGGCGATCGACAATACCGGTCAGGTTGGAATTATCGCACATCATGCGCGCGCTAATCTCGCTGAGCGGCACCCCATTGCGCGAAGCATAATTCAGGATCATAAATTGTGGAACAGTCAAATCCTCACCGCGCAGATCGTAGCGATTGTACGTCTCGAGCATCGAGTGAACCTGACGCAGCAAGGTGTAAGCCTCAAGCTCAGGCGTCGTCTCACTACTCTGCTGCCATCCGATAGGCTCGGTGGAGAGGCTCATCGCTGTCTCCTCACTAGTGCGCTGGAGGCGCAGGGGTAGGAGTCCAATAAAATATTATCGCTAGGCAAACAGGAGTGATAATTGTCTACCGTATAATTCCTGCTACATGCAACTATAGCATGACTATGACCAGCATGTCAATATTGTTTCAAATGAAACAGTTTCAACTTATCTAAGGAGATCCGGGCGTGCAATCACCACAACCACGTTACGAGCAGATTGTCACAATTGCGTTTATCGTCACGATCGGGCTGGCAATCGTCTTCCTCATCGACAGCAGTACGGTCAATCCACGGTTTGCCTTCGGCGGTGATCTGCCAGAAGTCAGCTTATCGTGGCTATTAATCGGCTCACTCGCATTGTTGGCGGCAATGGGAGCGGACTGGATCGCGCGCTCGCATCCGCACCCGATGAACTGGATTATCCGTTCGTTCGGGCCGTTACGCAACGTAACTCCGGCATTCTGGTTCTTGCCAGGGCTGAGTATGGTGGCGGCCTACGCCTTCTGGCAACTCTTCAATCCAGTGTTAGGCGGGACGGCCTTCTTGCTAGCGTTGATAGTCACTGCCGGGATGTTAATCGTGACGCTCGCGGCTCAATATTTCAGTCTCGATCGGCGAGCCGAGATACATACGCCGGCGCAGATTGTGTTGCACATCATCGGCTATCTGATCGCATTTGGCAGCTTTAGCGCGATTTACTACACGCGCTCTCGCACGCTCTATTCAGCGACAATGGTGGCGTTGGTATCCGCATTCCTCATCTATGCGCTGCTCAACATCCAGCGCCGGCCGATTGCGGTTGGGGTAGCGCTGATTGCCGGCATCGGGATCGCCGAGCTGATGTGGGCGCTCAACTATTGGCAGACCACGTTTCTGTTAGCGGGGGTCGTGTTGGTGACGATATTGTATGTGGTCGTCGGATTGTTGGGCTATGCCTGCATCGGCCAATTGAATCGGCGGCTGTTACTTGAATACAGCCTTGTGGGGATAGCATTGGTAGGCGGGGCGGCGTATATGTCGTTGCGGTAGGACGACTACGCCGGGCTATGGCTGAGATTGATGATGGCTGCAACAAAGACTCCTAGCGCGATGTTTGTCTCTTGGTTATGATCGCTGAAGCGTCATCTGATAGAGTCGGCGCTCGGCAGCATGGATCTTCCATAAACGTCGTGAAGATCGGTCTTGCCGCGTTGCAGGCTTTCTGCTACACTTACTCATGCTTTATTGATCGTACCCCAGCTTCATCGCGGCGACCTCATCCTTCCGGCCGCCGCCGGGAGAAAGCGCGTGCGACCCATGATTGACAAGTGGAGACAGCGCCTCAACCCCGTCTTTCTCTTTGCCGGTTATCGCTGGCTAGCATGGCTCATTGCCGGGCTTGCGTTGACCTTACCCGGCTACGCAGCTGAGCGTCTTCCCCAACACGCTAGTCTTTTGCTGGTGGTATTGCTGGTCACACTTGTAGTTACTCGCCAAGCAGGGGGCTATCTACACTTGATGCAACGCCGGCCAGTGCTGCTCACCCTTGATATACTGTTAGGCTGGCTGGTGGTCGTCTTGAGTGGCGGCGGCTTTCTGCCGTTCGGGCCGTATGCCTTGGGCAGCCTGATTGCGCCGGCGTTGCTGTTTAGTTGGCAAGGCGCGCTGATCAGCGGGATCGGGGCCGGCGTGTTGCATTTGATCAGCGGCTCCATCCTTGGTGTCGCCGATCCGTCCGGGATGCGGGCCGGCGTGCCGCTGCTCTTCGCGCTGGGTTGGGCTGCGTTTGCGGCATGGCGACGCATGCCGCCAGATCGCGCACAGGGGCGGATGTTGCCGCACCTCGATGCTTCAGCGCCGCCAGCGGCGTTGCGCCGACCAACGTTGCCGGGCAGCGAGCAGATTGGGTCAGCGCCCGAATGGTATCCGCCATCAATGTCCGGATCTGGCAGCCGGCGCGGGGCCGAATTAGCGCCCGCCGTCTCGTTACGGCCAGACCTACGCCTTGCCATCACCCAGTTGGTTGATGGTGAACGGCAACGCGGCGGGTTGCAAGTGGCGTGCCAGATTGACGGCGCGGTACAAAAGCTCACGGCGGCCCAACAAGGGGTGTTGTTGCGCGCCGCTCAAGAAGCATTGGCGAATGTCCGCCGCCATGCCCATGCCTCGTCGTGTAAAGTTTGGCTCCATATTGACGATCAGGCGGCGACGTTGCAAGTCGAAGATGATGGGGTTGGTTTGCTCGATGGCACCTACGAGCGCCCGCATTTGCATGCGCTGCGCGCGCTGCGCTACCGAGTCGCTGAATTTGACGGCCAGCTTGCAGTCTTTGAAGGCGAACAGGGTGGTCTCACCGTGCGCGTCACGCTTCCCCTCGAACCATGAAGTTGCGGTATCATGCCGGTAGGCACTCGCTGCGCCCGCAGTGGAGGAATTGGCGAGGAATTCTAAACGCATGAGACCACGCCGTTTTTGGCATGCGCCGGCGCTCGTCTTGACGCTGACGTTATTAGGGTATGGCATCTTCCTGCCGGTTGAGCAAGAATCCCGTTGGTTGCTCTTCCTCTGGATTGGTGGGCCATTGGCCGGCTTCGTGTTGATCAGCCGGTTGAGTGACACCTCGCCGGACGGTGATCTTGCCCGCACCGTTGCGCGGGTGGGGGCAGGGGTGATTGTCGGTTTTCTAATGCTGAGCCTGCAACTGCTCCGCCAACAGTTTGTGCAGGCCGGCGTGATCAGCAACTATATCGTCACGAGTGCCGATGGCAGCACTACCAGCAATGTTCGCCCAGTTTTAGCGACGCAGCGTGTGTTGCGGGGCGCGATTCTCGACCGGCGCGGACGTACCCTCGCTGAGAGCGTTATGGTTAACGGCATTGCCCACCGCACCTATCCGCTCGCTTCCCAATACGACATGACCGCCTTTGGGCAGGTGTTAGGTTTTTTTAGCCCTCGCTACGGGCAAAGCGGTCTTGAAGCCACGTACAATGCTTATCTTTCGGGTGAGCGTGGCAACGAGTGGCAGATGCTGCTCAGCGAATGGACGGGGGAAGGGCAGCGGGGCAACTCGCTGACCCTAACGCTCGATGCCGAGTTGCAAGCGCGAGTCGCAGCGTTGCTGGGTGATCGGCGCGGCGCGGTGGTTGTGCTTGATCCGCGTAGTGGCGCGATTTTGGCCCTCGTCAGCCGGCCCGGCTTCGATCCGAGCCAGTTGGTGGTTGATCCGGCAGCGCCTGATCTGGTCGCTGAGCGACGCCGGGTGAGCGACTATTGGGCCCAGTTGAACCGTGATGACTCGGGGCAACCATTGCTCAACCGGGCCACGCAGGGGCGCTATCCACCGGGTTCGACCTTCAAGACGGTGACGGCAGTGGCGGTGTTGGAACACCCGCTGCAAGGGCAACCGAACCAGATTACCTGCCCGAATGAATATTTCCCGCAGCCTGATGCGCCGCCAATCGTCAATGCGGTTGATAACCTCGGCGCGCGGATCGGTGAACCGACCACGCTCGAGCGGGTTTATGCCTTCTCGTGCAATACCGCCTTTGCCCAATACGCTGTGCGGCTAGGGGCTGACCAGTTTGCCGAGGTGGCGCAGCGCTTCAATATCTTTCTTCCCGATCGGGTGCCCGCCGGCTTTCGCCCGCTGCGAGATGTACCCTCTGAGCCGAGCTTGCTGGCGGTGCGGCCTGATTTTCTTGATCAGCCGCGGGCATTGGCCGATACTGGCTACGGGCAAGGGCAATTACTAGTGACGCCGTTGCAGATGGCATTGGTGGCGGCGGCGATCGCCAATGATGGCGTGATGATGCAGCCATATTTGGTGCAGCGCATCACCCGCCCTGATGGCAGTGAAGTCTGGCGGGCGTTGCCGAATGGGATTCGCCGGGTGATGTCGAGCGGGAATGCGCGCCGGATGCGTGACTATATGGCGGCAGTAGCGCAATACGGCTTCGGCAGCATCATCTCGCAGTTTGTGCCGCAGCCAGTGGGTGGCAAGTCGGGCACTGCCGAGCACGTGCCCAGCGCACCACCCCATGCGTGGTTTATCGCGATTGGCCCGATTGATACGCCGCGCTATGCCGTGGCGGTGATTATCGAGCAGGGCGGTGAAGGGAGCGGCGCGGCGGCCCGCTTGGCCGGCGAGGTGTTAGCAGCGGCCTTTGCGGTGGAATGATGGCGCACCGGTGATGGGCATGGTACATACTGGCAAGGTTCGTAGGGTGCGAGACCGGGTTCGTAGCAACTCTCGTCGTTGGCATACCTCACCCCGTGCCTCCCCCCGGCGGGGGGAGGTTTCAGATTGTGTGCGCGGCATACGATCTGTTGCAGTTACGCTTCTCCGCTGGGCGATCCTCTGGTTGGCAGCCGGAGGCCTGATCGCCTGCTGGTCGCAAACCCCGGCCCAACCGGCACCGACAGCGACTGCACTGCCGGTGCCAACCGCCACGGTAGTCAGCGCCGTCACACCAACGCCGCGCCCGCCGCTCGATGCCACCCTGCGCCAGCAAATTTTTACTGAGGTGTGGACAACCATCAATGAGCACTACCTCGATCCGACCTTCAACGGCGTAGATTGGGCGGCAGTGCGGGCCGAATATGGCCCGCGAGCGTTGGCAGCCGAAGATGACGTCGCCTTCTTCACCGTGATCAGCGCCATGGTTGCGCTGCTGCGCGATGACCACTCGCGATTTGTGCCGCCGCAGGCGGTGGTGGCCGAGGATCGGCTGACGAGCGGGCGGGAAGAGCAGGTTGGGATTGGGGTCACGACCCTGCGGCTCAATGACGGCTTGCTGATCCAGCACGTCTTTCCAGAGAGCCCGGCAGCGCAGGCCGGCTTGCGCCCGCGTGACCGGATCGTAGCGATTGACGGGCTTACCTTCAATCTTGGTTCGATTGAAGGGCCATTGGGGAGTCGCGTGCGCCTGCTTGTCGCCCAACCAGAGGGTGGCTCGCGCGAGTTTGAGTTAGTGCGCGAGCGGGTCGAAGGCCGGATCGAGCCGCTGGTGCTGCGGTTGAGCAACGATATTGCATATATTGCCGTCAGCACGTTGTGGGTGCGCGATATGCATGAGCAGGTGGCAGTGGCGTTGCAGCAACTCGTCGCCGAACGCCCGTTACGTGGCGTCATCCTCGATCTGCGCAGCAATCCGGGGGGCTGGCGCGATGTCTTGAGCGGATTGCTCGGTCATTTTGTCACCAGTGAGGTCGGCGCATTTGTCAGCCGGAAGGGTGAAATCCCGTTGGTAGTGGCTGCGCGCGATCCCGATCTGAGCGGCTTACCAATCGCGGTATTAATCGATCGCGGTACAACATCGTATGCCGAGCTGCTGGCGGCGATTTTACAGCGCGAAGCGGGGGCGATCGTTATAGGAACACCCTCAGCCGGCAACACCGAGACGATCTACGCTTACGAAATCACCGGCGGGGCGCGGTTGTGGGTCGCGCAAGAGGGTTTCCGGCTCAATGACGGTTCTGATTTAGAGAGGCGCGGGGTACAACCCGACGTGCAGCCAACCAGTGATTGGACGCGCTTTCGGCTTGAGGCTGATCCGTGGATTGGGTTGGCGTTAGAGCGGATGCGGTGAGGGCAGCAGGGGCCGGTTCCTAACCTGCCCCCGCCACGCACACCCTCATTCGAGATAATCCCGCAGATGCTGGCCGACTTCGGGACTGCGCAGGCGGCGAAGGGCCTCGGCCTCGATTTGGCGCGCGCGCTCGCGGGTCATGCCGAGCACGCGCCCGACCTCTTCGAGCGTGCGGCGGCGGCCATCGACGAGGCCGTAGCGCAGATCGATGATCCGGCGCTCGCGTTCGTTGAGTTGGTCGAGCGCAGCGCACAGATCGCGGCGCAGCAGCTTCTGCGCGGCCACATCACCGGGAGTTGGCAACTCCTCGTCGGTGATGAAATCGCCGAGCGTATGCTCACCCTCGTCGCCGACCGGCGTTTCGAGCGAGACGGGCCGGCGCGATGCTTCAAGCACGCGCTGGATGCGCTCGACCGGCTGGCCGAGAGCCATGGCGATCTCTTCGGCGGTCGGCTGGCGCTCGAGCGACTGGGACAAGCGGTCAGCAATGCGCTTGACCTGCCCCACCGACTCGCTCATATGCACCGGTAGCCGGATGGTGCGGCCTTGCTCGGCGATCGAGCGGGTGACGGCCTGCCGGATCCACCATGTAGCGTAGGTGCTGAAGCGATTGCCTTTATGGTAATCGAATTTCTCAACGGCCCGCATCAAGCCGATATTACCCTCTTGGATCAGGTCGAGCAGCGAGAGGCCGCGGCCAACATACTTCTTGGCGATGCTGACTACCAGCCGCAGGTTAGCCTGAATCAGGTGGCGGCGCGCATCTTCGCCTTGCTGTACCGCCTTGAGCAGTTCACACCGCTCGCGTGGCGTGAGGTCGGTTGCAGCGGCTAAGCGCGCTTCCGCTTCATTACCGCGTTCGATCCGCTCGGCCAATTCGATTTCTTCGGCGGCGGTGAGCAAAGAGACACGACCGATCTCTTGCAAGTAGTGCTGCACGGCGTCGAGGGATGGCTCGATCCGTTCAACCTCGCTCAGATCGGGAGAGAGCAAATCTTCTTCGTGCCCGAAACGGTCAGCGCGCTCGTGCGTTGAGAGCGGCGCATCTTCGTGTTCCCAGCTTGATGGTCGACGCTTGAGCATTGGCGGGCACTCCTGCCTAAACTATGCAGCTATGACAAGACAAAACACTACCGATCTCCGCTTGCGCGGAGATGCCATCAGAGGCACCCAGCACGTAACGAAACGGGGTAACGTGTGAGGTCAAAACCGCCGAGGATATGGCGGCACTCGCTGTTCTATCTGATAACAGCGAGTGTTAGTATACGAGTGATAACGCAATTTGTCAAGTACTTTGCACACCGTTTGTTCACATGCTCGGTTATCCCAATTCACTGATACGCACGGCGACGTCGGCGGCGACGCGGGTATTGTTTCGCAGCAAGGCGATGTTAGTTTCGATACTTTCGCCACTGGTCTCTTCGGCCATCGCGGCCAAGAAGAAGGGGGTGACAGCCGTCCCGCGCACCCCTTCCGCTTCCGCGCGAGCCAGCACGCGCGCAATCGCCGCTTCTACCACTTCACGTTCGAGGGCGCTGCGTTCGGGGGGCGGCACACAGAGCAGCATGCCTCCCGGCGCGGCGAAGTTGCGGTAGCGGCGTTGCAATCGCCACATCCGCGCCGCCACCAGCGCGTCAGCCGCAACTGCGGCGACCGGCAAGCCACTGTGCGGGGTGTAAAACGCGGGGAATTCGTTGGTCTGATAGCCAACCACCGGCACGCCTTGCGTTTCAAGGTATTCGAGGGTGGCCGGCAGGTCAAGGATCGCCTTGGCGCCGGCGCAGACCACCAGCACCGGCGTGCGACCCAATTCGGTCAGATCGGCGCTGACATCCCAACTGTGGATGGCGCCGCGATGGACGCCGCCGATCCCGCCGGTGGCGAAGACTTCGATACCGGCGGCGGCAGCCAACGCCATCGTCGCCGCTACGGTGGTGGCGCCATCAGCTCGATCAACGATCGCGGCGCTGATATCGCGCCGGCTGAGCTTGCGCACCCGTTCGCCGCCGGTGGCGATCCGTTCCAATTCGTTGCCATTCAACCCGATCACGGGCACGCCTTCGATCAGGCCGATCGTCGCCGGCACAGCCCCTGCTGCGCGTACTTCGGCCTCGAGCCCTTCGGCCACGGCTAGATTGTGCGGATAGGGCAACCCATGGCTGATCAGGGTGCTTTCAAGGGCGACGACCGCGCGGGCCTCTTCCAGCGCAGTTGCAACCTCTTCAGCGATGCGGAGCATACGGAACCTCCTGCAATAATGCTGCACCGGTATAAACGACGGGTAGCGGCGCTTTTACGCCTCCGGTACGATAGCACCGGTACGATTGATCCGATAGGCAGGGATGCCATAGCGGCGCGCTAGTAAGATATCGGTCGGCCCCGGTTCGGCCAAGACTACGGCAATATGCAAACCACGTTGGCCGAGGGTGGTGAGACCGGCCAGCCAGCGTTCATCGATCGCGGCGGTGATAATTATCAGTGTACCACCCCAGCTCAAGTGCCGGTCAGCGGTAATCAGATCAGTGAGGAACGAGCCGTTGCGCTCCGGCTCAATCCGTCCGAGCCGGGCTAAGATCTCGCGGAGATGTGCGAGGTCATTCGCCGGAGGCAACGGGGCGATGGGCGCATCGGTCAGCGGATCGTAGCCGTTGCTGCACAGGCCAACCACTTGGCGGCGGTTGATCAGCGCGGTTGCCAGCGATGCGGCGGCGATCACCGCTCGTTCGCGATCGTCACGGGCGAAGCGGCCCCGGTACGCGGTTTCGCTAAACTCAAGCGCGATCAGAGTCTCGCGAGCGATGACCGGCGCCAATTCGCGCACCTGCAACTCGCCGAGCCGGGCGCTGGTCTTCCAATCGATCCGGCGCGGTGAGTCACCGGGGCGGTAGGGGCGTACGCCAATCTTTTGCGCCGGATCGTCAAACAGGCTGAGCCGCTGCCGTTCTTGGCTGAAGGGCAAGCCAGCCGGCAGCGCGAGCAGCGGCAAGGGCGTCACCGTGGGGATGACCGTCAACGGGGTTTGTTCCTGTTCAGCCAGTCGCACTTCATTCAGGTCGAGCACAGCGCCGATCGACATCCGCAATGGCCCCAGCCAGTAGAGGCCGCGTTGGCGGCTTTGGACGGCATAGCTCAGCACCCGTTGTTGGCCGGGGGCAAGGCTGATCACCCACCGCTTGCGCGCGGCGGTGCTGAGGGCAGGCGGGATGTCTTCGGTGATGACGAGGTATGGCAGCGGCAAGCGGCCCCGGTAGGTGATCGTGATGGTGATTTCGCCCGGCTCGTTGGGTGATAACACGAGGGGCGCTTGCCGCCGCCATTCGATCTGCTGGCTCGCGATCCGCGGCCAGAGCCATGCGATCACCTGTACGCCGATTAAGACGTACACGGTCAGGCTGATCACCGGGTTAGGATCGAAGATCAGCCAGATCAGCAGGGCGATGGTGATGGCGCGGAGGAAGGTCATCGCGCGCCTACATGCGGAAGACGCCGAAGCGAGTCGGTTGCACCGGCGCTTCAGCGGCGGTGGCCAGACCGATGGCCAAGACCCGGCGCGTCTCGACCGGATCGATCACGCCGTCATCCCACAAACGGGCGCTCGCGTAGTAGGGGTGGCCCTCCTGTTCGTATTTGGCTAAAATCGGCGCCATAAACCGCTCTTGCTCTTCGGGGGTCATGTCTTGGCCGCGGGCGCGCAGGTTATCGCGGCGCACCGTGAGGAGCACGTTTGCGGCCTGCGCTCCACCCATCACGCTAATGCGAGCGTTAGGCCACATCCAGAGCTGGCGCGGCTGGTAGGCCCTGCCGCACATACCGTAGTTGCCGGCCCCGAAGCTGCCGCCGATGATGACGGTAAACTTGGGTACATTGGCGCAGCTCACCGCTGTCACCAGTTTGGCGCCGTCTTTGGCGATGCCGCCGTTTTCGTACTGCTTGCCGACCATAAAGCCGGTAATGTTCTGCAAAAAGACGAGCGGAATATTGCGCGCGCTGCACAGCTCGATGAAGTGCGCGCCCTTGAGCGAGCTTTCGCTGAACAGAATGCCGTTGTTGGCGAGAATACCGACCGGGAAGCCTTCGATGTGGGCGAAGCCGCAAACTAGTGTGGTGCCATAGCGAGCTTTGAACTCGTGGAAACGGCTGCCATCGACGATACGGGCAATCACCTCGCGCACGTCGTAGCTTTGGCGGAAATCGCGCGGCAGGATACCGTAGATTTCGCGCGGATCGTAGCGCGGCGGTTCAGGATCGTGCATATCCCACTGGGTGCGCTGGCGCGGCCCCAGATTGGCGACAATATCGCGCACAATCGCCAGTGCCTCGCGGTCGTCGTTGGCGAAGTAGTCGGCGACGCCAGAGATACGGGTATGGACATCGGCCCCGCCAAGCTCTTCGGCAGTGACCTCTTCGCCGGTGGCGGCCTTGACCAGCGGCGGCCCGCCGAGGAAGATGGTGCCGTTGCCTTTCACAATCACCACTTCATCGCTCATAGCCGGCACATAGGCCCCGCCGGCGGTGCAACTGCCCATCACGCAGGCGATCTGGGGAATGCCTTCGGCGGACATCTGGGCCTGATTGTAGAAGATGCGGCCAAAATGGTCGCGGTCGGGGAAGACTTCGCTTTGCAAGGGTAGATAAGCGCCGCCGCTATCGACCAGATAGATGCAGGGCAAGCGATTTTCGCGAGCAATCTCTTGGGCGCGCAAGTGTTTCTTGACGGTGAGTGGGAAGTAGGTGCCACCCTTGACGGTGGCATCGTTGGCGACGATCATCACCGGGCGACCAGCGACGCGGCCAATGCCGCAGACAATCCCGGCGGCGGGCACCTCTTCCTCATAGACGTCGTAGGCGGCCAGCGCACCAATTTCGAGAAAGGCGCTATCGAGATCGATCAGCGTATCGATCCGGTCACGAACAAAGAGCTTGCCGCGCTCTTCGTGGCGGCGGCGCTGCTCAGGGCCGCCACCCTGCCGGATTTTAGCCAACCGTTCGCGCAGGTCGGCAGCCAAGGCTTGGTGGTGGGCAAAATTGGCTTGAAAATCGGGACTGCTGGTTTGCACGTGCGAATGAATGATCGACATCGCTGCCTCCGGCGGCTAGAGCAAACTCTTCAACTCTTCAGCGGCTTTGCGGGTCATGCCAGGCACAGCGGCGATCTCGTCAACGCTCGCCTGGCGAATACCGTCAAGGGAACCAAACGCTTTGAGCAAGGCGCGTTTGCGTTTGGGGCCGATCCCCGGAATCTCTTCGAGCGGCGAGCGGAGGGCGGCCTTATTGCGCAGTTTGCGATGGTAGGCGATAGCGAAGCGATGGGCCTCTTCGTCGATCCGCTGCACCAGTGCCAGCGCCTTGCTATCGCGGGCCAGCACGAGCGGTTCGCAGCCGGCGCGCACCAGATCAAACCGGTTGCGATCGGGGCCTTTGGCCACACCAACCACTGGAATCTGGGTAAAGCCTAATTCGTGCAAGGCGGCCTGCACCGCCGCCACCTGCGCCGGCCCACCGTCAACCAGCAGCAGATCGGGCAAATCGGCCCAGCGTTCGAGCGCCTGCCGATCGGCGTCGCTCGTCTCGGTCGCCGATGGCTCGCTGTCGCCTTCGATCTCGACGGCGGCAGCGGTCTGCTGCGCTTCGCCGAGAGCCTCGGCGGCGCGGCGGAAGCGGCGGCTGATCACCTCGCGTAGCGAAGCGACATCATTGGCACCGCTGACCGTCTTGATCTTGAAGCGGCGGTAATGGGTAGGGCGCGGCTCGCCGTGCTCGAAGACGACCATACTCGCCACCGACTGCTGGCCTTGGGTGTTTGAGACATCGTAGCACTCGATCCGGCGCGGCAGGGCGGGCAACTCTAGCAGATCGCGCAATTCGCTCAAGGCCGCGACCGCCCGTTGCTCGGAATTGAGCCACTGCTCGCGGATCTCGCGCAACTTCTGGCGGGCATTGGCGGCAGCCATCTCAACCAATTGCTTCTTCTCGCCACGGCGCGGCACGGTAATCTCGACCCGATGGCCGCTCTTCTGTTGCAGCCACGACGCGATAATCAGCGGCTCTTCGACATGATCGGCCAGCAACAGGCTCGACGGGATAGTGGGAGCATTCTGGTAAAACTGGGTGAGGAACGAAGTCAGCAACGCCTCGTCGCTCTCGTCTTCGGCTCCCTGCAAGGTGAACGGCTCGGCGTTAATCAGCTTGCCGCCGCGAATAAAGAGCACCTGCACCACGGCGCTGCCATCTTCGCGGGCAAACGCAATCACATCTTGGTCGGTATCAACCGTGCGCAACACCTGCTGGCGCTCGGAAATCTTCGCGATGGCTTGAATGCGATCGCGCAGGTAGGCGGCGCGCTCGAACTCAAGCCGCTCGGCGGCCTCTTCCATCTGCGCGCGCAACTCGCGCACGATTTGGTCACTCTTACCCTCAAGGAAGCGGCAAACCGAGTCGATTGCCTGCCGGTAAGCTTCTTTCGTCACCAACCCCGGCACACACGGCCCTAAACAACGGCGCATCTGGTGGTAGAGGCAGGGCTTACCGAGTTTGCGGTGGCGGTTGAACTTATCGTCTTTGCATTCGTAGGGCGGGCGGAAGGCGAACAGACGATTGAGAATATCGAGGGCATGGTAGACCGAGCCGGCACTGGCGTAGGGGCCAAAATAGCGCGCGCCGTCGTTGAGCACTTGCCGGGTGGCGAAGACGCGCGGCCATCCTTCGTTGACGGTAACTTTGATATACGGGTAGGTTTTATCGTCCTTAAGCAAAATGTTATACGGCGGGCGATGCTGTTTAATCAAATTCATCTCAAGCAGCAGCGCCTCTAACTCGCTCTGGGTGACGATAATCTCAAAATCGGCGATATGGCTGACCAGCCGGCGCGTTTTGCCATTGAGGCTGCGCGGCGAGCCGAAATACGAGCGCATCCGGTCGCGCAGCCGCTTGCTCTTGCCAACGTAGAGCAAGCGACCGGTGGCGTCTTTCCAGAGGTAGACGCCGGGCTGGTCGGGCACTAAGCGGAGCCGCTCGAGAAAAGCGGCGTGATCACGCACAGCAGTGTGAGAGAGATCCATACGCGGTAAGTATAATCCAAAACGAGTATATGTTCGGCGAATATAGCTAGGAATTTGTCCCTCTTCCTCAAGTCTCGCTGCTCGTGAATATGACCCTCGCCCCCCGGCCCCTCTCACACCTGACGGCGGGAGCGGGGAATGTTTTTACCGCAGAGGGCGCTGAAGTCGCAGCGGATGAACCATCCCCAAACATCTTTGCGCTCTCTGCGCTCTTCGCGCCTTTGTGTTTGAATCCTCCGCGGCTTTGCTCGCTTTGCGGTTTTAGAGCTGGCCGTCACCCCCCGCCGGCCCCCTCTCCCACTGAGGCGGGAGAGGGGGTGTGTTGGAATAGCTACAAAAACACACAAACATAGTTTGTTTTTGTGGGTTTTGTGGCAGTTGCGCGCTCGCCGGGAGCGCCCGGCCCTCAAGGGCCGGGCTAGGGTTACGAAGCCCGCGGCGCGGGCTACTGGCCTTCACTCCCGGCCCCCTCTCACACCTGAGAGCGGGAGAGGGGAGCGTAGCACCGGGCTTTACGGTATCGCCCAGCAATCAATGGTTGTGATCGATCAAACGTTCGGTCCGCCCCTCAACCGTGAACCGGGCAAGAGATGGCATGGCCAACGATGACGATCCGGTCACAATGTCACGGATTACCGCCCATATTCAGGTATTATTCATCTTCATGGTATATTGTCAATGGCGAGGGGGCGTGACGGCGCAGGATGGGCTGCGCAATGAGGCGGGCTGATCCTGTGCGCCGTTTATGACGGGGGCGCGCGGTGGTGCAGGGTAAAAGGCTGTCACCGGATGGTAGGTGTGGATATGGCATCGATTGTTTCATCATCACAACCCACAATGAAACCAAAACCGCAACCACGGTTGCGCTATTCACCGCGCTGGATCGGGGTCGGGCTGGCGGGCGGGGTGCTAGTAAGTGTGGTCAGTGTTTACGGCGGGCCGGTGGTAGCAGCGACGTTGGCCGGGGCAGGAGCGGTGGGGGCCGGCTATGTGCTGGCGATTGAGCCGCAGCGGTTACAGTTGGTTGAGCACGAACTGCCGTTTGCCGATTTGCCCGCCGGTCTTGATGGGTTGACGATCGGCCAGTTGAGCGATTTGCACCTTGGCCATCGCTACAGTTTTGCCAATGCCCAACGCGCAATCGAGCATCTGCAGGCGGCGCAGCCGGAGCTGATCGTGTTGACCGGTGATCTGGTGCAGACGCGGGCGGCGATTGCGCGGTTGCCGGAGGTGTTGGACCGGCTGCACGCGCCGCTTGGGGTGTATGCCGTGCCCGGCAATCACGATTATTGGGAGGGGATGCCGCACATTGCCGATCTGCTGCGCGAACATGGTATCCATCTGTTGATCAATCGCCACCGGCTGATCGAACGCAACGGCGCGCGGCTGTTGCTGGCCGGGATTGATGATCATTGGGATGGGCAGCCTAGCTTGGAGCTCGCATTGGGTGGCGCGCCAGATCACGACTTTCGCCTCTTGCTAGCGCACTGCCCCGACATTGCCGATGAAGCGGCGGCAGCCGGTTTCCACCTGCAACTTTCCGGGCACACCCATGGCGGGCATGTGCGCATGCCCGGTCTCGGCCCGCTCTGCTTGCCGCGCCACGGCTGGCGTTACGACATGGGCCACTTCCGCGTCGGTGCGATGCGCCTGTTTGTTACACGCGGAGTAGGCGGGTTGCCGCTGCGCTTTGGCTGCCCGCCCGAAGTTAGTTTGCACCGCTTACGTCGTGCCGGCGATTGAATTGGCGGCGGACGAACTGCCACATCGCGCGCACCCGGCGATCACGGCACAAGAGCAGCAACCCCAGCGCGACGAGCGGGATATCTGGCCAGAGGCTGATCGGGAATGTGCCTTGGCGCAATGAGGGTAAATTGGCGACGAGCCAGATGCAGAATGCGCCAAGGTAGCCAAACAGACCAGCCTTAATGCCGATCATCAAGGCCAAGGTGAGCAAGGCCAGCGGCCAACTGGCCGGATGTTCGGGAATGTGGCCGAAGAGCAGTGGCACGATCAACACAATCACCCCGGATACTGCGAGCACAATAGCGATCCAGCGGCGCAAGCCGGTGGGTTGCTCGAAGACGAGTTCGTTGCGATATGGTGCTGGCAGTGGCAGAGTCAGTTCAAGCAAGTTCGGGGGCGGGGCAAAGTCGTAGCGTTGGGCCTGCCACGCGAGGGTGAGGCCGGTTTGGTTCGCTTGAGACGCCAAGGTTGCCAATTCGGGCAGGTCAGCTAATGGCGGCGGCAGTTCGGCCAGATCGGTCGGAGCACCGGGAAGATGGATCGCCTGATCCGCCGGCACTTCAACCCGTTGGCGCACGGTCATTGAACACAGAATGCCGTATACCTGCCGGCCCCGGTACGGATCGATCAGCATCGCATCGCGGAGAGTCAGCGGGCCAACCGCGCGCTGGATCCACGCGGTGAGCAATTCGTCGAGCAGGGCATGGCCGTCGGGATCAAGCACCTGATCAAAGTCGCCGGCGCGCAAACGAGCGCGGATCGCTTCGGGTGACTGGGTGCGAACGATGTCGATCACCTGTGCGCGGTCGTAGCTGACGATAGCGGGTTGGATCATAGCTGTGCTCTTGTGCTTGCGTCCGGCCCGGTGGGGGCAGGTTTGCTGCTTGGCCCTTCGGCGCCAGGCGATGCGTGCGCTACCCGCTGTGCGGGCTATTGGAGACGGGGTACCGGTATGCCCCGCCCACACCCGTATGATAGCGCAGAGCGGTGATGGTGTGTGCAGGTGCGTTCGGCCCTGAAGGGGGCGGGGAAATAGTTTACCGCAGAGGGCGCGAGGGATGATAACAGTTTCCCTGCGTCTGTTTTCGGAGTCGGACAGCCGTCCAGCGCGACAGCGGCTTGACTGGCTTAGCGGCGTTGGGGGTGTGCCCCCACCCCTAGCCCCTCCCCCGCTAGGGGGAGGAGGAGTTACTGCCGAGGGGGCTGAGGGCGCGGGTATGATAATAGTTTCCCTGCGTCTGTTTTTGGAGCCGGACAGCCGTCCGGCTCTACAGCGCCTTTGCTCACTTGGCGTCTTTGCGGCGCCGGACAGCCGTCCGGTGTTAGGCTCCATCCTTCTCCGCCACTTGCCAGCGGGCCAAGAGATCGGGCAGATCGGCAACGATTAGGTCAGGATGGATCGGTCCGACGGTCGCTTCTGCCGCCGTGCTGACGCCGGTCAAGACCAACGCTGACGGCATGCCGGCAGCGTTGGCACCGGCGATGTCGGTGTCAAGCCGATCGCCAACGACGAGGGTTTGGGCCGGGGTTGCGCCGAGGATGGCTGCGCCGATCAGAAACATCGTGGGGGCCGGTTTGCCGATCACCAGCGGCGTGACATCGGTGGCAGCGCTAAGGGCGGCGGCGATCGCGCCGGCGCCGGGGATCAGCCCCTCTTCGCTGGGAAAAGTGCGGTCAGGGTTGGTGGAAATGAAGCGAGCGCCGCGCCGGATGTGCAGGGTCGCCCGCTTGAGCCGCTCGTAGGTGAGCGTGAAATCAGCCCCCTGTACGACCAACTCCGGCGCGTGATCATCCTCGACGAAGTGGCCATCAGCGAAAAGCGCCTCGCGCAAGCCTTGCATGCCAACCACAAACACCCGCGTGCCGGCTGGATACTGCTCGCGCAAATAGCGAGCGGTGGCCTGCGCCGACGTGATCACGCGCTCAGTCGGCAGCGCAATGCCCATCGCCGCCAGCTTGGCCTCGTACTGCTGCGGCGTCATCGAAGCGTTGTTGGTGATGCAGGCGAACGCGATCTGGCGTTCGCGCAAAAACTGCCACAGATCGGCCACGCCGGGCAGCGGCGTTTGCCCCCGGTAGAGCACGCCGTCCATATCGAACAATACAGCGCGGATTGTGGAGAATACCACCATAACAGCCGCTCACATTCGCTCTGGGGCTTGAATCCCCAACAGGGCCAAGCCGTTGCGCAGCGCATTGGCGGTCGCCGCCACAAGACGCAGCCGGGCAGCGCGCAGGGCCGACGTTTCGGCGCGCAAGACAGGGCACTGCTCGAAGAAGATGCCGAATTCGCGGGCAGTGGTATAGCACCAGTCGGCGATGACGAACGGCGCGTAGCGCGCGCCGGCCTCGCGCACCGCTTCGTGCAGCCGGGCCAGATGGCGGATCAGGCGCTGTTCGCTGGGGTGGGTGAGCAAGGCAGGATCGGCATCGGCTAGCGTAGCGCCTTCACCTTCACCGGCGGCACGGCGCAAGATCGAGCGGCAGCGGGCGTGCGAGTATTGCAGGTAGGCCGCGCTGTTGCCCTCGATCGAAAGCATGCGATCCCAATCGAGGGTAATATTGCGGCGCGGGTCTTGATACAGATCGTTGTAGATCACCGCGCCAATGCCAACCGCCTCGGCGATAGCGGCCCGCTCTTCAGGTGGCAGATCGGTGCTCTTGGCATCGACCAAAGCGCGCGCCCGCGCCACCGCGTCGTCGAGCAGGGCTTCAAGGTAGACCATATTGCCCTTCTTGGTCGAGAGGGGCTGGCCGTCAGGGGTGGTAATGACGCCGAAGGGCACATGCACCAACTCGACATCGCGGGCATAGCCCATCGCCCGCACGATTGCGAAGAGCTGGCGGAAGTGCAGCTCTTGGCGGGCATCAACCACGTAGATGATATGCGACGGGTTGAACTCTTGGAGGCGGAATTTAATCGTGGCGATGTCGCGGGTCATATAGACGGTGCCGCCGTCGTTACGTTGAATGATAAACTTGGGCAGCTTGTCGAGTTCGGCCACCACCGCGCCATCGACATCGCGGAACGCCGCTTCGGAGCGGAGCGCCTCTTCGATCACGCCGGGCAGCATCGCCTCGTAGAAGCTTTCGCCGTAGGCGTAATCGAAGCGGATGCCGAGCCGGTCGTAGTTCCGTTGGGCAGCCCGCAACGACAGATCAACACACCACTGCCACAATGAACGCGCCTCTGGATCGCCGCGTTCGAGGGCCAACGACCACCGACGGGCTTCTTCTTCCAACACCGGATCATCTTTCATCTCGGCGTTGTAGCGCGCGTAGAGTGCTTCAAGTTCGGCCATCGCCGCTTCGCCTTCGTTTTGGGGGCGGCCATAGCGTTGCATTGCGGCCAAAATAATGCCAAACTGCGTCCCCCAGTCGCCGAGATGGTTATCGCCGATCACGCGATAGCCAAGTGCGCGGAAGATATGCACCAGCGCCTGCCCGATAATCGTCGAGCGGATATGGCCGACGTGCATACGCTTGGCGATGTTAGGCGAGGAATAATCGATCACTACGGTGCGCCCGGCGCCATCGGCCACCGTCCCGTAAGCTTCACCGGCGGTCTCGATCTCGTTCAAGACAGTCACTGCCAGCCGTTGCGGGTGAAGTGAGAAATTGAGGAACGCACCGGTGGCTGTCACCTCACCGATCAGCGAGTCGGGGGGTGGCGCAATGGCGACAACCAGTTCCGCCGCGAGCTTTGCCGGGTCAACACCAAGTGCCTTAGCTGCCTTGAACGTAACGAACGTGCGGTCGGCAGGGATGTTGGGTTTGGGGGTAGTAATGTCGATCAGCTCTGCCGGTACTTTACCGGTTGCGACAATGGCATCTTTAATGTCGGTAATAAAGCGTTCGAGCGCATAGCGCATAGTCGTGCTCCCTTATGCTCATCTGACCTTTAGTATACCCGATGTCTGGCTGAATGCATACCACGCGCTACCGTTACCCTTTTACGAGCGGTCATCACAGGTGGAGTGAACAAAGTACTATTGCGCAGATGCGTGAATGTCGGTTACTGTGGAATTGCCGGCCAATGTTGGAACACATCATAGCAACAACGTCGTTGCAGAGATAGCGAGCAGATGACCAAGTCTGGAAATTAGCCAGCTGACAAACTCAGAAAGGACGATCCCAGCAATGCACTGTCGCCTTCCCACCCGATCTGGGGTAGTGTTCAGTATGATCAGCCTCACGCTGCTGATCATCCTCACACCGCTCTTGGCATGGACAGCTCCGACCCAAACGCAGGTTCTTTCACTTTCCGCCCATAGCTACGATCTCCAGATCACCGCCGGCAGCACACTCGCATGGCGCAACGACAGTTCCGGCTTTCACCGACTACGGGCCATTGACGGCAGTTGGGAGACGCCGCTTATCCGGCCCGGCGAGGTCGTGAACCAGACCTTCACCGTCAGCGGCCAATCGGCATTTTTGTGTGACATTGACCCAACGATGCGCGGCACGATCACGGTGCAGGCAGCTCATACCGTGTTCGTGCCGATGGTGGCGAGCCGAACATTTGAGCGTTGGTCGCAACCGCAGACGTGGGGTGGTCGTTTACCCCAAGCAGGTGACGCGGTGCAGATTCCAGCCGGCAAAGTGATCCTGCTCGACGTTAGCCCACCGCCGTTACAGAGTTTGCTCATCGAGGGTGAGCTCATCTTTGATCGGCGTGATCTGGATTTAACCGTCGGCTGGATTATGATCCACGGTCAAGGCCGCCTGCGCATTGGCAGCCCCACCGAGCCATTTGCGCAACGAGCGACGATCACCCTGACCGCAACCGATCCGAATGAAGATGTGATGGGGATGGGCACGCGCGGCATCTTGTTGATGGGAGGATCGTTTGAGGCGTATGGGGTAACACCAAACCATCCGTGGACGGTCTTGAACGATCATGCGGCTGCCGGTACGCGCGAACTGAGGTTGCGCGATACTGTTAACTGGCAGGTCGGCGATCAAGTGGTAATTGCGCCGACCGACTTCTTTGGTGTGGCCCAAACCGAACGCCTCACCGTCGAGGCGGTTGACGATATGCGGGTACGGTTGAGTGCATCGCTGCAACAAGCGCGGTGGGGCCGTTTGCAGTACGTGAGTAGCAGCGGGATGACGCTCGTGCCGACGAACGACGTAACATCGCTCGTCCTTGATGAACGGGCCGAGGTAGGGAATCTCTCGCGCCGGATTGTGATTCAGGGGGCCGACGATGATCGCTGGCGTACTGACCGTTTTGGCGCCCAGATGATGGTTATGAACAACGCCAGCCTACGGCTCGATGGCGTAGAGCTACGACGGGTCGGGCAAGGTGGGCGACTGGGTCGTTACCCTATCCATTTTCATTTGTTGTCGTATGATGCCAACGGCAACTGGACCGGGGACGCTACCAACAACGTGATCAGCAATTCGAGCATCTGGAACTCGGCCAACCGCTGCATTGTCATTCACGGCACGAACGGCACTACCATTCGTAACAACATCTGCTATGACATCGCCGGCCACGCCATCTTCCTTGAAGATGCGGTCGAACGGCGTAACGTGATTGAAGGGAATCTGGTGCTGCGTGTGCGTCAACCGCCACAGCCGTTAATTGCCAGCGACCGCAGCAGTTTTCGGCGGGGACCGTCTGGGTTCTGGCTGACCAACCCTGATAACACGGTACGGGGTAATGTAGCTGCCGATACTGACGGCAACGGGTTTTGGCTAGCCTTCCCCGATCAACCACTCGGTGCGAATAAGCGTGTACCGATACGGCCGGTTCATCTCCCGCTTGGCATATTTAGCCACAACGTCGCTCATTCTAACAGTAAACCGGGGATTAACATCGATTTTGCTCCGTTTGACGATGAAGGAAATACCAAAGAAATCAAATACATCCCAACCGTTAACGGTGAGCCATTCCGATTTGAAAATCGCGTGCGCTTCACGCTGAGCGACATTACAACCTACAAAAACAACGATAATGGGTTGTGGAATCGGGTATCGTGGCCCGATTATGTACGGTTCGTATCGGCAGATAACGTTGGGATGTTCTTTGCCGGCGCCGGTGATAATGGCAAGATTGTCGATTCGCTGATCATTGGGGAGAGTTTGAACAACCAATCGCCGCGACCGACAACCGATCAGCCCAACGCAGCGGTTGCCAGCTACCACAGCACGTTCGACATTGACAACAACGTCATCGTGAACTTTCCACTCCACAACCGACTCGACCGGGCCAGCGGTGCATTCGCCACCAATGACTACTATACTCGTGCAGTTGACCGCGGCTTGATCCGCAATCCGAATAACCGCCTGATCAATACTCACCCAGGTCGGCGGGTCATCTCACCGAACATCAACACACCTGCCGGCAATGCAGCGTTAGCCGGCGCATTGTGGGATCCACATGGCTACTGGGGGCCGCCCGGCAATTATTGGGTCTACGATGTTCCCTTCTTGACGGCGGGGCAATCATGTGTCACCGTTGCGCCGGTCGGTCAGAACGGGCAGAGTTGTCAAGGGCCGTACTATGGCGTGGGCGGTTTTCGCATCGACAACGGCGATCCGTATAAGCCGCGGATGCCGCTTACCGTCACCCGGCTCGACGCGGCCAACCAACCGATAGCGCAGTGGATCGTCGCTGAAGGAAGCGGCAGCGGTACTAACACCTTTGGCATCATGCCGTGGATGCGTCACTTCACCGCAGTTGCCGGTGGCCGGTATCGGGTCGAGTTCCGCGATGGAACGACAACGACACCGTCCCCTTTGCAAGAGTTGAAACTCACGCTGAGCAACATGCATACCACAGATGATCGGCTCATTTTGGCGCTTCCCTTTGGTGGAAGCGGGACGGTAGGAGCGTATCTGACCACGCGCGAAAACTATCAAGATGCGGCACCGGGTGCCGCCGAGCGGCGTGATCTCACACCGGTTACGTCGTTCGCGGCGTTGGTCGCTACCGACAATAGCTTCTGGCACGATCCGGCCTCGCAACAGGTATGGGTGAACGTGCAGGGTGGAGTACCGATTTGGAATTGGAGTGGCGGCCCGCTCGATCCGTTATCCGATCAAGCACTCTATCGCGAGACGATATTGCGGATCTACCGACCCTAAATCGCGGTGAATTCGGGATAAGGAGCTCCCTGGTATCAGCTTGGATTCACTAAAACAAGCATGCCGGGGAGCTTCCACCGGATCGTCTCATCAATTGTTCGGTGATGTTGCTGCCGGTATGGCGTCTAGGCGTGTCGTTGATCGATGCAACCGCTTAGGTGGTCGGCCCATCCCCAACATCTCCGATCACGGAGCGTGGAACAACCGCCATCGGGCGTTTGGGGCGGTAACTCCTCCTCAACGCGGTAATACACGACTTTCACCATGCCTAGCACAATCCCCACCGGTCGGTTTGGGGCGGCAACCGTCCTCTGATGTTCAACAATCACGACACCTGACGCCATCTGTTGTTCAAGCCTAGCCCTGTAAATGACCGTCAACCTGCTCCCGAATACGTGCGCAATCGCGTGGGCACATTATTAACCAAGGTTCCCTCGCCACAGCCGCATGACGCGCTCCTGCGCACCGTCAGCGTTGCACCGCTCACCGGCACTCGCTCCACCATGTAAATTGTCCGCATGCCGCTAATGAATACGATCCTGCTGCGGAAACGGGCGATGGTGGCAAGTTATTGACCGTTTCAAGCACACGTCAGCAAATGAGCTTTCGCGCCACCGACGTTCGATCACCTTCACGGTCAATCTGCGGTGCAGCCTGATTGCGTAGTACCGTCAGCCCAAGCAACCTTTTCTTGGATTGGACACCCTGACCACCGTGGTTACCTACCTCAAACTCACGGTACATCGGCTTCACGGCCACGTCACCGTCACCTCGACGTTGAGTCGATCGAGTGCGACGCCGGCATAGCGGCTCAGGCCAACCTCTTCTATCACCGGCTTCACCGGCTGGCCGGCAACCGTCATCGTTACGTCATAGCTGGCATCGGGAGGAAGCATGAACCGCACGTAGGCAGTACGACCGCTGCCGGTGACGTATAAGCGCAGGCCCTGCGCTTCGCGTTGCCAGCGATACGCGACATACCCATCAGAAGCGGGATAACGAGCGACGACGTATGCCTGCATGATAGCAGGTTCAGCCGGCCAGCGGGGGCTGATAATCGCATCATCGTAGCGGCTTGCGGTATCAACAATACCGGCCAGCCCTTCAAACAGCGCGCCGAGCATTGCGCTTGCGCCCCATCCATCGGTAGGGATAGTATCGGGACCAGAGATGCCGGGCCGGCCATCGGGGTAATACCACAGGTATGAGGCATTGGTCAGGCGCAGCAGATTGGCGTAGCGGCGAAGCTGATCAAGCCCATACGGCTCGAAGCCAAAGGTAAACGCGCCGCGGGCCAACTCACCGCCCACCAGCGGCATAATCCCGCCATTGACATACTCGCCCGGCTGCTCGCCTTTGCCGCCGGCCATGCCGAAACTACCCGGTGGGAAGGGCGGGTCGATGCTATACCATTCGGCAAAGGCCCGCGAAAAATCGCGCCGTTCATAGTAGCTGCCGATAATCGCCTGCGCCTGTGCTGCCGAGAGCACGCCACGGTTGAGCGCATACGCATTCGAGAGGCTCAATTGCTTGGCGGCATCGACTCCTGCTGGGGTAAAGGTCGGGTCTTCGGGGATGAAATGGGTGAAGAAGCGGCCATTCCACGCTAGCTCGTTCAGCCGCTGCATGATCTCATCAGAGAGTTGGAAATAGCGCTCAGCCCGCGCCGGTTCGCCTACCTGCTGCTCGATGCGGGCCAGCAACATCAGCGCTGCCGCCAAGCCAGTATTATCGCCATGGAACGTTCCCCAGATCGTGGCTGGTTCGATCCAGTGGCGTGGTGCGGGTTTGCCGTCGGGGCTCGTAGTAGTCGGGCCGTGGGCGAAATCCCACATATCGATGGTGTAGGGCCGGCGCACCAAACCACGTTCCGCATTCCAGCGCAACGGGTTGGTGGTGACGTACTCGACCGCGCGCCGCAGCGCCGGCAGATGGCTGCGCAGCCACGCATCGTCGCCGGTCATCTGCCACGCTTCGTAAACCCCTTGAATGTAAAGAAATTCAAGGTCGGATTCAACCTCTTTGCGGAACGCGGACACGTACCTTTCGGGGTAGTCAATCACATCGGGCAAGCTGCCATCGGGGAATTGGGCATCGCGGAAAGCGTCGAGCAAGCTGGTGACATCGGTTTCAAAATAGCGAAACCCGCGTCCCTGATAGACATGATCGCGTAACCAGAGCAGCGGATTATCGGGTGAGCGGTAGCCACCGATCAACCGACCGTTCAACTCGTAGCTTACCCGCGCCTCGGCCATAAGACGGCGAATACGTGGATAGAGCGAGTCGATGTCGCTTTGTCCGCTGATCAGCGCGGTCTGGGCATCGAGGGTGACGATCTGGCTGCGCGCGCCGGCCAGCCGGCCATCAACCAGCGCCACTGCCCACTGCGGGCCGAGCCCACCGCCTGCCGGTAAGGTGATCTCACCCGCACCATCGACGACCGTTGCTGTGCCTTCGGCGCTGATTCGCCCGGCAGCATCGTAGAGTTGCACTGTCACTGGGCCGCTGTAGGCGGGGATCCGCAGCGTGATCGGAACCGATTGTAGTGGCTGCACCGTTGGGGTTGGGGTAGCGAGCACCAGCGAAGCTTGCTGGGTGGCCGGCGGCGTCTCGATCACCAGCGCCGGTGTCCGCGCACGCCAATCGACGGGCAGCCGTTCGGCGGCAGCGCCGCCGTTTTCCAATGCGACGATCCGCAATGTCGCGAAATACTGCACTAACGCGCCGTCTACCCAGCGCGGTTCGCCGAGCGGCGGACCAATGCGCGATCCGCCGGCGGCTTGCCATGCGCTGCGGAACGGTTCGCGCAGTTGATCGGTTTGATTTGCAGGGGACGGACTGCAACTGGCGAGCAGAACGAACCCGATGAATACGATGGCAAGTTGCTTCATATCCGGCATTATAGCGGAAGATGGCGCTGGCTTAGGCAGGAATTGGCTGCATCCTGATCGATGGGGGAAGCGGCAGTTTCACTGCTGCATTCCATACAGGAGGTGCGCTGCGGGCTAGCGGTGTGCGCACTGGTGTGGCACTCTCTCTGGAGTGCGGCAGTAATACTGCCACACCAACGTATTTCTTCCCCGAAAATGAATGTGGGCGGGTGGTCGGTCAGCGTGTTGGCGAGTGCTCTCTAGATACAAGGCGGGCCAGCGGCCCGCGCCCCGGTGGGGGCGGGAGCGCATGCGGCAGTGGAACTGCCGCACTCCAGAGATATACGGCGGACCAGCGGCCCGGCGTGGAGAGCGGGCGGCTCGCCCGCGAGAGAGAACTCAGCCATCGTATTGCATTTGTCGGATGGCCCTCGTATACTGGCTATAATACCTCAAAACGCTCGGTCGAGCCGTTAGATTCGGTGTGCTGTGCGCCGCTGGATCAATTCCACATGGAAGGAACTGTTATGTCACGCCTGCCCGTGATCTTCATCCCCGGCTTTACCGGTTCGTTCAACCTGCCGGTGTTGCTCGACTGGCGCGGCCCTACCTTGAATGGCTGGGATTTTCCGCCGTTCGTCGATTATGGCAAAACGTTGCTGCAAACCTTTACGCAGGCTGGCTATCGCCGTAACCGTGATCTCTTTGTCGCGTTCTACGATTGGCGCAGGCCGGTCGAAGAGAGCGCGCGGCGCTATCTGACCGGCTGGATCGATCGGGCCAAAAAGGCCGCCAATGCCAACAAGGTTGTTTTGATCGGCCATAGTATGGGCGGCTTGGTGGCGCGCAGCTACATCCAATCGCCTGAATACCTGAGCCGTAACGATGTGGCGCGCTTGATCACGCTGGGCACGCCGCACCGCGGTTCAGCCGAAGCCTACACGGCGTGGGCCGGCGCCGAACCGCACGCCGATGAGACGCTGCGCACCGTGTTTGCCGTCTACTTGTGGTACTTGCGCCACATTCACCCGATCCAAACCGAACTCGACAAGGTGAAGACCATCCAAACCCAAGTGCCCGGTGTGCGTGATCTGTTGCCCATCGACGACTACCTGCTCAGCGGCAATCCGCCGCAGCTTAAGCCGATTACGAGGATGGTGAGTCGCAATCTGTGGGGTGAGATGGTCAATCAAGCTCAAGCGGTGGCCGACCTGACGCAGCGGGTAGCAGTGACGACAATTACTGGGGTGGGTTTTAACACGCTGAGCACTATTCTTGTCGGCCCGCCACCCACCGATCATGCCCTGCGCTATGCCGATGGCGTACCACTCAGCCGCCATTACGATGTGCAAGGAGATGGGACGGTGTTGCAGCGGATGGCAACGGTGCCGCAGGCCAACAATCTGCCGCCACTGGCGGTGAGCCACGGCGCATTGCCCAATAGCCCGCAGGCACTGGCGCTCGTCTGCCACGAGTTAGGCATTAGCCCCGGCATGTTGGGTGTGGTGCCAGCGGTTTCACCGGCGCCACCAACCCCGCGGCTAGTCGTGATGACGGCATCGCCGATTACAGTTGAAGTGGCCGTTCCAGCCGGGTTGCCGTTGGCGCCGGCTGGCGTGTTGGGCGCAGCGCCAACCCGTGCTCAGCGCCGACAGCGGCGGGTGCGCGGGCGAAATTATGGTCATGCCGGCAAGGCGCTCAATCTGGTAGTGATTGACAATCCGGTGGCCGGTGATTACCAGATTGCGGTGCATGGCACCGACTACGGCCACTTTGCGGTGGGGGCGATGCTGGTTGGCGCGGGAGAACCGCCAGTGCTAGGCGGTGTGGGGGCAACGGCGGCGGCTGAGCCGACAATTACGACGGTTGAGGGTGACATTGCCCGCGAGAGCGATCTCTTTTACACGGTCAGTCTCCGTAGCGCCGATGAGCCGCCGCAGGTTCATTTCGATGCACACCGCACCATGGTCGCCGCCGTCGAACGGCTAGGTTCGGCGATGAGCGAGCGGGGTGGCGTACTCGGCGCTGCGCCGGTGGTTGATGATCGGCTGGGTGGCGCGTTGCGCGGTGAGGCCGCCGCAGTAGATGCGATGATGGCAGCGCCGCTCGACCAGCGCCGCCAGATGATTGGCGAGTTGATCGAGTTGTGCAAAACGATGGTGGGTGACGACCGTGAGCGGGCGTTGGCGATCATCACTGCCTTCGAGCGGGTGCGAGAGGCGGTTGGTTAGGATGGAAGAGCGCGGCGGTAGTTACCACCACCGCGCCTTGCCATTACCGGGCCGGTTCGGCGGTCACCTCAACGGTGATGACACCGACATCAATCGAGCCTTGATTCGGTACTTCGACCGGCACTTCCCAAGCCATCCCCGAAAAGGCGATATATAGCATTTGGCGGCCTGATGGTACATTCGGCACCGTGAAACTGCCATCGGCGGCAACCGGGATTTCAGTCGGATTCGGCAGCACAAAGACGACGGCGCCGTCGGTTGGCGCGACCACACGCCCCACAATATCGCCGCGCCCGCCGGGTAGCGCAATCAAATTGCTGCGCCACAGTGCGACTGCTCCCATGATGACTAGCGCAACGGCAAGTACCGCGATGGCAATACGCACGATGCGCCTCCCGTGACCGGGTGGGATCAGCGGCGGCCGCCATTTGACGTAATAATCAGGATCGAAAGCGCCGCCGGTTGGGGGTGGATTCTGCGGCTCAGGCATTGCTCGCCTCCTTGGTTGATGACGCAGAGCACGCAAACCGGTGTTATGGTCGTCGCACGCTCAACTGGTCAAAACAGGCGCTAGAATTGTCCCAACTACGCAGACCGATACCGCCGCTGGTAAAACTGCTGTCGCGCACTTGCGCGACTGGTTTGCCGTCGATGTAGGCGGTAAAGGTATCGCCGCGCACTTCAAGCTGCACTTTCCGATCAGCGCCGTACCAATCATAACCGCGCGGCGCATCAACGCGAGCAATCGGCACTGTTAACTCGTTGCCATTGACCCACTTGCGAAAGATAAAGGCGCCTTGACCATACCCTGGATCGTATTGGAACGAGTAACCATTAAACCGCGCCCCACCTGAATCCCGGAAGAAAATGCCGTAGCCGTTGCCTTGCGTTAAGCGGGCAACATCAAGGTTGATCACATAGTCACTGCGGTCGAGGGGTTGATAGATTCGTCCGGAGCCGTCAATGCAAAGCCGGCCATCACGGATCTGCCAGCGTCCGTGGTGGATTGTCCAGTTATTAAGGTTTGCGAAATCTTCGCGCAACAGATCGCTACATGCCACCCCGAAGGCGCTCGTAGTGCGGCAGAGTGCGTCGCGCGTTCCTTCGCCAGTCAGCGATAACCCAACGACCACGACAGCAGCCACTAACCCGATCAGAATCGCCAACTCGGTAAATGATTGGCCGGCGTCGCTTCGATATGTGCGTTTCATGGTGACGCCTCCTTTGATCGCTCGCAAACGCAACGGTGTCTAGCAGTCAGCCGGTCAGGATGAATGATCAGTTTCACTGCCCTTCAGTCATTCACCGGCACGCCACATCTTCACCCGGTTGCTGTGGAAGGTGCTCTGACCGCCAAGATCGGCCAAGGCGTCGGGCGTTGTCCAATTGACATTGCGGCCATCGGGTGAGAGCACGGCCCAATGCCCTTTGGCGGCAAAGACGACACCCGGCGGAACGTTGTCGCTGATCACGGCGCGCAGCCGGCATTCACCGCGTTGATTGCCCACTACCACCTCACCTCCATCGCGAATCCCGCGCGCGGCGGCGTCAGCCGGATTGATTTCGATGCTCGGCGGCCCTTCTTTGGCGCGCAGGCTCGGCTGGTTGGCCATACTCGACGAGACGAAGTGATGCGGCGCAGCGGAGATGAGGGTCAGCCAACCCTCTTCCAGCGGATGCGCTACATACTCGGCGGGCGGCTCGTAGTGGGGCAGCGGGTCTAACCCCTGCGCCGCCATCGTTGCGCTCCACAGCTCGACCTTGCCTGACGGCGTCGGGAAGTGGCCATCAGTGAACGGCACTTCGGTTTCCGGTGTCAACGCCAACCGCACTGTCCCCTCGCGTTGCAACCGCTCGTAGGTGATCCCGGCCAGAAACGGATTCCAGGCTCGGGAAGCGTCGAGCACGCCGCGAATCGCTTCCTCAGCACTCTCGTGCAGCCACGGCTCGGTATAACCCATCGCCGCCGCCAGCAAGCGGGTCACGTCCCAATTGCTCTTCGCTTCCCCCAACGGCGCAATCGCCGGTTGGTTGAGCGTGAGGTAACGGTGGCCGTAGGCGCGGTGCAGATCGAGATGTTCAAGCTGGCTGGTCGCCGGTAAGACAATGTCGGCGTAGCGTGCAGTATCGGTCAGAAAGAGGTCATGCACTACGGTGAAGAGGTCGTCGCGCCGTAACCCCTGCTCGATCAAGCCGGCGTTGGGCGACGATGCTAGTGGGTTGGCGCAATAGACAAAGAGCGACATAATTGGCGGATTGGTCACCTCGCCGGTCAATGCCGCTCCCAGCCGGTTCATATTGATCATACGCGGAGTAGGCGGGCATTCAGCGCCATGCCCAACTGCGGCGCCATCCCACGTCGCGTAGCCGCCGGTGGAATAGGCGAACCCGCCGCCGCGCACGCCATACTGGCCCACCACCGCCGGCAGACAGAGCAGCGCGCGGAAGGTTTGGCCGCCATTCTGGTGGCGCTGGATGCCGTCGGCAGTCTTGATAATCGCCGGTTTGGTGGTAGCGTAGCGGCGGGCGAGGTCAATGATGGTCGCCGCCGGTAAGCCGGTAATTGCCGCCACCCGCTCAGGATCGTACTCGGCGGCGCGGGCGCGCAGTTCGCGCCACCCGATCGTATGCTGTTCCAGCCACGCTTCGTCGTGCAGGTGCTCGGCAAAGATCACGTGCATCATACCGAGGGCCAGCGCGCCGTCGGTAGCCGGATTAATCGGTAGGTGCAGGTCAGCCGAGCGGGCCGTCGCGGTGCGGCGCGGGTCAATCGCCACCACATACGCGCCGGCCCGTTGCGCCTGCCGGATGAACGGCATGGCGTGGGGGCCGGCGCTAGCTGGGTTGTGCCCCCAGAGGATGATCAGGCGACTGTGCAACAGATCGTCGTAATCGGGGCTGCGCCGCGCGCCGAGGGTGGCGTAGACAGCAGCGTGGGCAGCGGCGCAGCAGATTGCACGGTCAAGGCCGCTGGCCCCCATCCGGTTCCACAGCCGGGCATCGACGATCGCGGTTTGCAACAGCCCCAGCGTGCCGCTGTACGAATAGGGCAAGATCGCCGCCGCGCCATACTCGGCGATAATCGCCTGCCAGCGGCTGGCAATCGTCGCAATCGCCTCATCCCAACTGATCCGCTCCCACTGCCCGCTTCCCTTCGACCCCACCCGGCGCAGCGGATAGAGCAGCCGATCCGGACTGTAGACCCGTTCAAGATAGGGACGAACTTTGGCGCAGAGCCAACCTTGCGTGATCGGGTGATCGGGATCAGCATAAAACGCCACCGCGCGCCCATCACGCACTTCGGTGATAGTGCCGCAGGTATCGGGGCAATCGTGCGGGCAGCAGCCGCGAATCAGGGTTGTGGTCATAGCGCGCTCCAGTGTTTCTCTCTTGTTAGGCATATTGTAGCACTGCGAGCGAACGGCGCTGGAGCAACCCGCCGGATTGACCGTTTTGTCCTCGTTATCCCCATGTATTCCACTACAATAGATAGTAATGTGGATAACTGGCCGAACTTTGTGGATAACTTTTACATATCGGTGGATTACAAGTTGATGACAGTTTAGGGCGCTTTCCTCCTGTCATTGCAAGGGGGCGTAGCTCCCGAAGCAATCTCCTCCTTCAGCGGAAAGGGTGCCTCTTCCGTGCTCGCGGGGGATTGCTTCGCCGCCGCTGGCGGCTCGCAATGACAAGCGGGGCTGCGAGGGGGCGTGGTCAATTGTCATTGCGAGGGCGCGCAGCGCCCGAAGCAATCTCCTGCTTTAGCGGATGGAATGCCAGAGCGGGATGCATAACTTGCCAGCACAAGCGCCGGCCAATATGGTGATCGGTGAAGCCACTCTTGCACAACGCCGATCACTTGCGCCCCAATCTGTGCTATGCTGGGAAGGGAACCGAGCCGAGATCGATTGGCTGTCTTTCCCAAACCCGTATGACCCTCATTCTATTTGAAGATGAACTGTGGCGCCATTTTGCCACCTTAGTGCAGGCCCGTCCGGTCTTTGAGCTGCGTTGTGGCGCGTTCACCGCTTGCGAGCGGGCCGCGGCCATTCTTGGCCGTCCGGCGCGTGGCTTGGCCCGCCCGCACCTGATGCCGCACTTCGGGCCGCCGGGAGGGTTGGCTGAGCTGCTCGCCACTAGCGACCCGATCTTGTTTGTGAATGGGCGCGCGCTCAATTTGGAGTGGTTGCCGGCGCTTGATTGCGAGCCGGTGAACACGGTGTACATCGTGGGTGAGACGTTGCTCGGCGCGCGGGTGTCGCCGGCACTGGCCAGCGCGATCATCTATTATCTGCGTGAGCAGCGGGGTGAGGCGGCGCGCGATGAACTGGCGCGTTTTGCGCGAGTGGCGGAGCTGCAAGTTCCGGCGGCATTGCTTGTTTATCCGTGGGATCTGATTACCCAAGCCGGCGAGCAACTGATCCGCGATGAGCCGTTGCTCGCGCGCCGGTTGCCGCTCTTTACGGCTGATCAGCCGCACGTGATTACCCATGGCCGGCGCGTATATGTTGATCCGGCAGCGCAGTTGGCCGGGCCGGTGGTGCTCGACAGCCGCGATGGGCCGGTGTTTGTCGAGGCGGCTCAGATCGAGCCGTTCAGCTATATTCAGGGGCCGGCCTACATCGGGCCGGGGACGCTGATCGCCAGCGCGCGCATCCGGGCCGAAACCTGCCTCGGCCCGGTTTGCCGGGTCGGCGGCGAGGTCGAGGCGTCGATTATTCAGGGGTACTCGAACAAGCACCACGACGGCTTTCTCGGCCATAGCTGGCTGGGGGAATGGGTCAATATCGGTGCAATGACGACCAATTCCGATTTGAAAAACAATTACGGCTCGGTGCGAGTGTTGCTAGAGGGGATCGGCCAGATCGATACTGGCATTCTGAAGCTAGGGTGTTTTCTGGCCGATCACGTCAAACTGGGCATTGGCCTGCATCTGACCGGCGGCACCATGATCGGCACCGGCTCGAATGTGTTTGGCATGCACAGCGCACCCAAGAACGTGCCGCACTTTACATGGGGCGGCGAGGTGTTTCGCGAGTACCGGATCGATACGATGATCAGCGTGGCCCGGATTGTGATGGCGCGGCGTAAACGCGAACTGACACCGAGCTACGAGCAGGTGCTGCGCAAGGCGTTTGAGTTGACGCAGCCGAGCCGCGATGGTCTGGGGTGAGCGATGTCGTTTCGTCATTTGCCGAGCGTTGATGCCCTGATCCGCGAGGTGCGCGCTAGCCAGCCCGACGCGCCGCATGAGTTGCTGCGCGATGCGGCGCGGGTCGTATTAGCGCAAGCGCGGACAGCGATTGCTGCCGGCAGCCCGCCGCCTAGTTTGCCGGCGTTAGCGGCGGCGGTCAATGCCGAGCTGGCGGCTAGCGTCGCCCCCAGCCTACGCCCACTGATCAACGCCACCGGCGTGGTGATTCAGACCAACCTTGGCCGCGCCCCACTCAGCGCGGCGGCGCGTGCAGCGATGCAGGTAGTGGGGGCCGGCTACAGCAACCTTGAGTACGATTTGGTCGAAGGCGAACGCGGGTCGCGCCACGTTCATCTGGAGCAGTTGCTCGTGCGCTTGACCGGCGCGGAAGCAGCGCTGGTGGTCAACAACAACGCAGCGGCGATCTATCTGGCTTTGATTGCACTGGCCGCCGGACGCGAAGTGATTGTCTCACGCGGGCAAGCGGTCGAAATCGGCGGCGGCTTTCGCATTCCCGATGTCTTGCGCGCCAGTGGGGCGACGCTGGTGGAAGTGGGGACGACCAACCGCACCTATGCCCGCGACTACGCAGCCGTCATCACCGAGCGTACTGCGCTGATCCTGCGCGTTCACTCCAGCAACTTCCGCTTGATCGGGTTTGTGCATGAGCCGGAGCTAGCTGAGCTGGCCGAGGTGGCTCACAAGCACGGCTTACCGCTGCTCGATGATTTGGGCAGCGGGACGCTGATCGACACCCGCCAGTTTGGCTTGCAGGCCGAGCCGACGGTGCAAGCGAGCATTGCCGCCGGGACCGATCTGGTAACGTTTTCCGGCGACAAACTGTTGGGCGGGCCGCAGGCCGGCATTATCGTGGGCCGGCGCGATCTGGTGGGGCAATTGCGTCGCCACCCGCTCGCCCGCGCATTGCGGGTCGATAAGAGTACGATTGCCGGCTTGGCCGCCACGCTGCACAGCTACCTGCGCGGCGCAGCCCTACGCGAGATTCCGGTCTGGCAACTGATCAGCACGCCGGTGGCGGAATTGCAACAGCGGGCGGAAGCGATTGCAGCCACCTTAGTCGCTGCCGGCCTGCCGGCGCGCATCATCGCCTGTGAGAGCGCAGTCGGCGGCGGATCGCTCCCCGGCGCGACCCAGCCGAGCGCCGGCGTTGCGCTGACCCCGGCGACCGGTAATGCCACGACGCTGGCCGCGCGCTTGCGCGCCGGCGATCCGCCGGTGGTGGCCCGGATTGTTGATGAGCAGGTGGTGTGCGATTTGCGCAGCGTCTTCCCTGCCGAAGATGCCACGCTGACTGCGGCGCTGATTGCGGCTTACCGGTAACACAGGTACGCACTGACACAGTGTTTTCGGCGCTACCCAACAAGGTTTCACGATGAAGATCGCAGGTCTGTTGCTTGCTGCCGGCCAATCGACCCGGATGGGCCAACCCAAGCAGTTGCTGGATTGGCAAGGCCGGCCACTGGTCGCGCATATCGCTGCCGAAGCGTTAGCCAGCCAACTGGCCGGGCTTACGGTCGTGGTTGGCGCTGCTGAAGCGCAGGTGCGGGCCGCGTTGCGCGATCTGCCGGTGCAGATCGTTAGCAACCCGGCCTACGCCGAAGGGTTGGGTACCTCGCTCGGCGCTGGGCTACGCGCGTTGCCGGCTGATACCGCTGCGGCGATGGTTTTGCTGGTTGACCAGCCGCTGGTGACGGCGCGGCTGATCAACGAGTTGATCGACGCCTATCGCGCCGTGCCGGCTGCACTTGCGCTCGTGCCTGTCTACCGCGTCCAGCGCGGCAACCCGGTGATTGTCGCCGCCGCTCTGTTTGCCGAGCTGCAAACGCTGCGCGGCGATACCGGCGCGCGCGCCGTCTTCAGCCGCTACGCTGAGCAGATCGTCTGGCATGAAACGAACGATCCGGCGGTCGTTACCGACGCCGATACGCCGGAAGCGTGGCGCGCGCTGCAAGGGTAGAGTGCCGCCGCAGCGGACGGCAAACGCATCTTAAATAAGATATGGTATAATTGCATGATGTCACGTGGGAGCGTGAATGGGAATACGCTCCCAATAGTCTTTCTGTTCCGCCGTTGCGTCCGGATCGCGCCGCCGGGCGAGAGGCGAGCGGAACATCACCAGAGGAGGCTTTTGTGCGCGATCGTCGTCGAGAGTACGAGCTTGTCATCATTATTAGCCCGCTCTTCGCCAACGAAGAGGGGATCAATGCGAACATCGACCGGGTCAAGCAGACGGTCGAGCAACTGGGTGGGCAAGTCAACACGGTGAGCCAATCGTCGCCGTGGGGCCGCCGCAAGCTGGCTTACCCGATCCGCGAGTATGTGACCGGCGAAGCCAGCCGCCGCAGCTTCACTGAGGGGTATTACGTCTTCTTCACCCTCACCCTGAGCGCGTCGAAAGTGGCCGAACTAGATCGGGCGATCCGGTTGAACGACAACATCCTGCGCCACCTCTTGGTGCTGGTCGAGGACAAGGAAGTACAGTCGAGCTTGGTTGAGCCGGTCGAGCCGGAGTCAGAGGAAGAGCCGGCGCTGAGCGACGAATAACACCTGCGCCAGCGTGCCGGTGAAGACAGCAGTCCATCGTGGTGGAGGGCGCCATGGCGCGTGATTTGAATAAAGTCTTGATTATTGGTCGCCTTGGCGCCGATCCTGAACTACGCTACACCGCCGCTGGCACACCAGTGGCCGCCTTTCGGGTCGCTGCCAGCCGTCAATGGCGCGATCCCAACGGCAATCTACACGATGAGACCGAATGGTTTAATATCGTTGCTTGGAACCGATTGGCCGAAATCTGCCACCAGTATCTGAGCCGGGGGGCGCGGGTGTACATCGAGGGCCGCTTGCAGACGCGGACGTGGGAAGACCCCCAAACCGGGCAATCGCGTTCGCGAGTGGAAGTCGTTGCGCAAGATATGATCTTGCTTGAGCAGCGTGAATCGCGCGCCGATGATTCGCCGTCACGCCCGCCCCGCCGCGAACCGCCACCAGATATTGGCGATGATGACATTCCATTCTAGCCTATGTCACAAACACCCAAGCCGCCACGGAGCGCACCAGCGCCGGCGCAACCTCCCGCGCCGCGCCGCCCATCGCGCCGCCGTCTCGAAGAAGAGCGCCGCCAGCGTCTCGTGATTATCGCTACGGCGAGCGCATTGGCGATTGCCCTGTTAGCCATCGTCAGCGGGTTGATCTACGACCAACTGTGGATTCCCAGCCGGCCAGTGGCGCAGGTTGGTTCGGCGACGCTTACCCGCAGCGATTACTGGCGCGAGCGTCGTCTTGCGTACGCCCGCGAGGTCTACCAGAATTTCCAATTGCTCGACCTGTTTGGAGCCAGCAATCCGCAGATTGCCCAACAGTTTCAGGGGCGCAGCATCGTGATCGATCAGCAGATCCGCGGGTTGCGCAATGCTGCCATTGAAGATCGAATCGTTTCGGATTGGATTGATCGGCAGCTCAAGCAGCGGGCTGCGGCTGACTTCGGCATCACGATCAGCGATGATGCGGCAATCCAAGAAGCGGTGGCCGATTTGTCCTTTATCTTCCTCCCGCCGCTGCCCGAACCTGTTCCCACGCCTGATCCGAATGTAACGCCATCGCCGACGGTTGATCCGGCAGCGACCGCGACGCCGGAACCCACGGCGACACCATCGCCGACTCCCGGCGGGCCAACGCCAACTCCGGAACCGTCGCCGCCGCCTTTCCCAACCTTTACGCCAGTGCCGACGCCCCAACCTGCCGAGGCGCGCACCCAGTTTGATCAGATTATTGACGAGATTTATCGCCGTTATGAGCTTGAGCTGATCGCGACTGAGGAGAAGCCAGAGCTTAGCAAAGACGAGTTCCGCGAAGCGTTGCTCGGCCAGTACCGCGATCGGTTACTCAATGATCAGATTCAGGCCCGGTTGGTGCCGGAAGAAACCTTCGTCGCCAGCACTGAGCCAGAGCGGGTGCGGGCGCGCCAGATCTTGATCGCGGTCAACCCTCCGGCAGAAGCGACGACCGAGCAGATCGACGCAGCCTTTGCCACGGCGCTGCCGGCGGCACAAGAGCTGGTCGCCCAACTGCGGTCCGGGGCCGATTTTGCGACGCTGGCCGCCGAACGTTCCGACGACCCCGGTTCGCGCGAGAATGGCGGCGACATTGGTTCGTTTGATCGCAACGGCTTCGCTGATAACGGCGCAACCTACCCGCCAGAACTGGTGCAGGCAGCCTTTGCCTTGCCGGTGAACCAGATCAGCGATCCGATCCGCACCCAGTTCGGCTGGCATATTCTGGAAGTAACCGATCAGACAATTCCGTCGAAAGCGGATCAGTTGCAGAAGGCGCGTACCGAAGCGTTCGATCGCTGGATCGCCGAGCAACGGACAGCAGCCGATGTGCGGCGCTTCCCTGAGCCAACACCGACGCCGACGCCATTCCCGACCGAGCCGGTTCCGACACTGGTACCGACTTACCTGCCCGGCCCGCCAACACCGTTGCCAACGCCGACGCCGGCGCCGACCGTTGAGGTAACGCCGGAACCGACGGCGACAGTAACGCCGTAATTGGTTGGTGTTGATGCCGGTCTGGCAGGTGTGTTGCCACTTAGCCCTCATCGGTAAGGTTATGGAGTGCGGCCGT
>NZ_DAOUDC010000013.1:0-26054 GCF_034431535.1 Chloroflexus sp.
GAGCTGTCGCGAGGCAGTTCCCCCGTTTGGTTGACGCGGCGTGGAGCAGTGGCAGCTCGTCGGGCTCATAACCCGAAGGTCGCAGGTTCGACTCCTGCCGCCGCTACCAAGTACACCATCACCCCCGCTAGCTGCGCTAGCGGGGGTGATGCGTTTTGGGCGGGCACTGTATCTGACGAAGACGCTATCGTTCTGAAGGTCGAGGAGACCAACTCCGGCGCAACAACGGCCATGCTTGCCAGAGATATTCGATCCCGGAGCCAATCGTCCAGATGAGGGCGAGCGACATTGGGATAGGCCAGAGATTGAGGAGCGGGATCAGCAAGCCGCCGGCGAACATTCCGAGGAAGCCGCCAGTTTCAGCGTGGGCAGCAAGGAGAAGCCAGATCAGGGCCACGACCGTAATTACAAGCTTCTGCTTGCCAAAGCGACGGGCTGAGATAACGACCCCTTCGGCAGCGGCGAATGAACGGAGACCGGAGACGACAAATTCGCGCACAATGATCGTGAGGGCAACCCATGCTGGCAGTAGCCCAACCTCAATCATAGGGATAAGGACACCGGCAACGAAGATCTTGTCGCTGATCGTATCGATAAAGATGCCAAGGGGTGACACCACCTTCAGATGGCGAGCCAGCCGGCCATCGGCCATATCGCTCAATGCCATCAACAACAGCAAGAACGCCGCGCCAAGATAGGCGGTTGGCGTTGCCACCAGCACTAGCCACGCCAGAATCGGCGTCGCAATGATGCGGAAAAGGCCCAACAGATTGGGAAGCTGTCGCATGGTTTCCTACTCGGGTCTACGCCTTACTCTGCACTTCGATTATAGCACACCGGCTCTCTAATATTTAATTTACATAATTTTATTAAAGAAAAATCCCTTGCTACCTGCCATGGTATAATTCAGATCAATTATCATGACCGGCAAACAACGTCGCTCAGCGCGCCAAACGGTTCGTCGCTGAAAACCGGTTGTCACACAGCGACTATTGCCAACGTGCGAGGTGAGTAGGGAGCGATACTGCTGCGGGAAGAAGAGACGTTGCACCGCAACGTCTTTACCTTCCGTATAAGGATGTGAGTACGTGACCTGATACCATCTCATTGGCTCATCTCTGCAGGTCATCATTGTTGCGATGGAAACTTGTACTCTGTGGTAGTTGCATGAACTACGATGTATATCGATATGGTCACTCTGCTTGAACGAATCAACGAAGTACTGTTTGCCGCAGTATTAATTGTTAGCTTTTCATTGTTGGCCTACATTGTGCTGCAAAACTGGCGCAGCGATATTGTGCGCGCGCTTGGTGTTTTGTTGGCTGGAGTCATCATTGCCTACAGCGGCGATTTATTGCTGGCCCGTGCGCAACGTCCGGAAACGGTTGAATTTCTGGGCCGGGCGCAATGGTTAGGGATTGTCTTGGTTCCGGCGGGCTACATTCACTTTGCGAATGCCTTGTTAGCATTTGGCAACGTCAATACTCTCGCCCAACGCTGGCGGCGTAGCGTGTATCTTTCATATCTAGGCAGTATTATCATCTTTCTCCTTGTTGCCCTTGGCACGAATTTGGTTATTCACACCGGAATGCCAAGCGGCCCCGTCGCCCAATTTCAGGCTGGGCCATTGTTTTGGTTTTACGTCGTCTTCTTTGTCGTGGCGGCGGCAACTGCGTTGATCGCCATCCTGACCGTGCGTCGCTCGGCGTTAACGCCATCGCAACGCCGGCGGTTGAGTTACTTGAGTGCGACCTTTGCCGCACCTGGGATTGGCGTCTTCCCGTTTTTATTAGTGGCCTCGCCGAGCGCTGCGCCAATCAGCCTGATACTCGCGTTACAAGCGATTGCCAGTGTGATCGTGATCGTGATGGTCACGGTCATGACGTATTCAGTAGCGTTTCAGGGTATGCTCATTCCTGAGCGTCTGATCAAGCAAGATTTTGTCCGGTGGTGGTTATACGGCCCCTTTGTCGGCATTACCACGATTCTGTTTATACAGGCGGTGCCGGTTATTGCTCAGCAACTTGGCTTGCCGCCAGAGACGCTCATCACTTTCGGGGTGATGGTGATGACGGTCTTAATGCCGATCTTTGTGACACAGGCCAAACCATACCTTGACGCTCTGATCTATCACCAAGACCATTCTGAGATCGACTATTTGCGCAACTTGCCGCGCAATATGTTTACCCGAGCCGATCTGCGGGCGTTGCTCGAAAACTCACTTGTCGCGATCTGTAATCCCTTGGGGGTGAAAACAGGCTTTGTGATTGCACCGGGGGAAGACGGATTTAGCATCAAAGCCTTATGGGGATCGCGCCGTGAAGTGCGCCGGTTTGTAACCGAACATCCGATTGCAAACCTGATTCCACAGCTTGATGCGATGCCGTATGATGCCAGCGCTAGCCTTGATAGCGGATCGTTGTTGGTGATCGGGTCGTTTTGCTTATTGCCGTTGCGTAGTCCTGATGGCGTCTTTCTAGGTGCGATCGGGCTTGAGGTCACGCCCGAGCAATTGCAACGCAACGGCGGGATGTCTACCGAGATGCGGCGCATGGTGACCGGGTTGGCCCACCAAATCGAGTTGGCACTGACGACGGCGCAGATGCAGCGGCAAATTTTTGATGCGCTGCGTGGATTAGCGCCAGAGATGCAGTCGTTGCAACAACTCAGTTCACGCTTAGAACAAGCGACACCGAGCACCTTAACCACGATCGAGGATGACATCGCGCTCCACCCCGATTTTCCGCAACTGGTCAAAGATGCGCTAACGCAATTTTGGGGCGGGCCGAAGCTGGCCGACAGCCCATTGCTTGGCTTGCGCAGTGTGCGGCGGGTGCTTGCCGAGCAAGGCGGTAGCCCGACCAAGGCCTTGCAGGCCGTATTGCGGCAAGCGATCGCGAATTTGCGACCTGATGATCAGATCGATCCCTCGGCGCAGGAGTGGCTATTGTACAATCTACTAGAAGGGCGATTTTTGCGCCGGCAGACGGTACGCGATGTCGCTCATCGCCTCGCAATGAGCGAGTCGGACTTTTACCGGAAGCAGCGAATTGCGATTGAAGAGGTCGCGCGCCAAATCTTGTTGATGGAAGAACATGAGTACGAAAATTCTACTGGCCGAAGATGAGCCCGATCTGCAACTGATTACTCGTATGGCGCTCGAAGACGCGAACTATACCGTTGTTATCGCGAATAATGGTTTTGAAGCGTTGGAGCGGCTTGCCCGTCAGAGCTTTGATCTCTTGCTGATCGATGTCATGATGCCGCAGATGGATGGATTAGAGCTGTGCCAGCGGTTACAGCACCATCCGGTTTGGCGCCAGATCCCGATCGTCTTGCTCACGGCCAGCCCCAGAGTGCGGGAGCTTCCGCAACACTTGCCGCCTTCAGTGCGCGGTTGGGTTGAAAAACCGTTTAATGTGTTTGCACTGGTGGAGAAAGTCGAGTCAGTGCTCGCTGGCGAGTGTTGATAATCGCATGCTTCCAAACATCCTAGCATTCATATTCATACGAAGGTGTAAGCTGTCGTGGAATTATCTGCTCGATCAACCCTGCTAGCCATCCTATGCCGGCAGATGTATCGCGCCCCGTCGCGCGAGGTCTTGTGGCAAGTATTGCTTGATGGCGCGCGCAGCCTTGCCATGGCGAGCGTGGCGTTGATCTATCGGCTTATGCCTGACAGCGATCAATGGCAACGGTTTGACGATCAGTCCGATCCAGTAGCGGGCGTGGCTCCGCAACAGATTAGCATTCCACACTACTTGATGCATGATTTACGGTTGTTGCGGCAACCACTGCTCTTTACGCCTGATCGACAATCAACACCGCTGGCATTGGCGTTGACCAATGCGATCTGGCCTGAACAGCCGCCAACGCAGATTGCGATCTTGCCTCTCGTAGCCAATGGCGCGTTGCAGGGTTTGTGCATCTGCGGATGGGAGGCGCAGGTTGCCCATGAATATGTCGGCGTGTTGCAATTTCTTGCCGATGATGCCATTTATGCTCAGACGCGGTTTGATCAGGGTGACGGTCTGCATGAGCCTGAATTGCTGCCAGTTGATGTCTTTGTCGATCTGGCTTTGCTCTACACCTATACCCCAGATCAACTGATTGGGTTCGCGCTAGAGCAACTGGTGAGCGCAGTTGGCGCCGCAGCCGGTGCGCTCTATCTCTACAATGATGAGACAAGCCAGCTTGAGCTCAAGACGGTGACAACCAGCGCATCGTTGCCGGCTTTTGCGACCGTATTGCATCAGTTATGGCAACACGAGCTTGACCAGCAGATGCAAGCGTTGGCCGCGTCATTGCTTGAGTCAGCCGAGGAAATCGCTTATCTGCCAACAGATTATTCACCATCACCGGTATCTGGGACATTACACGCATTTCTGCGTTCGCATGCCATTACCGGTGTGGTTTCACTGGCTATCGTAGCCGGTGGATGGCAGGCTGGCGTTGTGCAGTTGGTGCCGTGGCCAAGCAATCGGTTCAGTGAACGGCAGATACAGTGGCTGCGCCTATTGGCGCGGCAGATTGGCGCAGCGATTGAGCATACCCGGCTTTTTGAGCATCTGCGGATCGAGCTTGATCGGGCGCAGGCAGTTGTAGAAACGACCAACGATGGCATTATTATGATTGACCGTCAGCGCCGGGTCGTGATGGTCAATCGGCGAGCTTGCTATTTTTTTGGTGTGGCCGAGCACGATCTTAAGAGCCGGTCGTATGATGGCCTATTGATGATCTTTGGTCGGGTTTTTGCGAATAGTACCCGCTTAACGTTTTGGTTAGGGCAACTGCTAGCTTCGGAAACCGACCGTGCCTATGAAGAATTTCAAGTGATTTGGCCAGAGGCGCGCCGTTTGCACTGCTTCTCAGCACCGGTGATTGATCGGCGCGAGCAGTATTTAGGGCGAATCTTGATCTTTCGCGATGTGACGCGCGAGCGTGAAGTTGAGCGCCTGAAAGACGAGTTCGTTTCAACCGTATCGCATGAATTGCGGACGCCCTTGACCAACATTCAGGGGTCGCTGCAACTAGTGTTAGGCGATGCTGCGCGCGACAAGCCCGGGCTTGCTCCTGATCTGGCCGCGTCGGTACGCTCAATGCTACAGGTGTCGCTGGCGAATACCGAACGTCTCATCCGGTTGGTGAACGATATTCTCGATATTGCGAAGATCGAGCAGGGGCAGTTGCAGTTGCAGACGAAGCCGATTGCGCCGATCGAGATTTGCCGGAGCGCCAAGGAGGAGCTGCGAGCGTTCGCGCGCCAGTATAGCGTGACCATTTCGCTGAATGTGCCGGCCAATTTGCCATTGGTGGAAGTCGATCGCGATCGGATTGTGCAAGTGGTGATCAACCTGTTGTCAAACGCAATCAAGTTTTCACCGCAAGGGCATCAGGTGTTGCTGAGCGCTACCCACGAGCAGAACGTGGTGCGCTTTAGTGTGCGCGATTGGGGCCCCGGCATTGCCCGTGCCGATCAGATGCGGTTGTTTCAGAAGTTTCATCAGCTTGATCAATCAATCAGTCGTGAAAAAAGCGGTTCTGGATTGGGGTTGGCTATCTCGAAAGAGTTAGTTGAATTACACGGCGGCAAGATTTGGGTCGATAGTGATCTTGGCCGGGGAAGTACATTCAGTTTTACGGTGCCGGTGGCGAAAGTGCAGCTGCAACCGGTGGAAGACCAACTCCCGCTGATTGTCGTTGCCGATGGCGCCCATCCGTGGGTGGCTAAGTTATGCGCTGCATTGGAAGCCGATCCAAACTGGCACGTGATCCAGATGCAGGCGCGTGACCTCAACGCCGCTCTGCCAGCGCGCCAGCCGGCATGTCTGGTATTCATCGACTCTGGCGATCTCGATGATCGAATCAGTCAAATCCGTGCAGTTCCGCTCTACCGGATTGTGCCGATGATCGTGATCAGTGATGCGCCGGGGTCAAGCCGCCTGCGCGATGCCAGTGTCTTGCCGGTTAATAGCCCGATCGAAGACATTATTGCCGAAATACGTCGCCAGATTGCCGAACCGCAGCCATTGGTGCTGGTGGTTGATGATGAACCGAATGTGCGGACGGTGTTGGTGCGTATTTTGCAGCGGCATCGTATGCGGGTATTAGCCGCCAGTGATGGGGTTGAAGCGCTGGAATTAGTCCAGCATTCGCGACCGCATGCGGTCTTGCTTGATCTGCGTATGCCCGATATGGACGGTTTAGAGGTGTTGCAGCGGTTACAGGCGCAGCCGGCTACGGCGACGATCCCGGTTGTGATTTTGACCGCCAATGATTTGGGGCCTGATGCGTCAGCCCAGGCATTCAATCTTGGAGCACGCGGGTTTCTCGAGAAGCCAGTTACCGCTGAGCGTCTTATTGCTACGTTGACATCCGTTATGCAAACACGCGAGGGTGGTGATGAATAAGGCTCCTTCCGAAGTGGAAAAGTTTATCCATCAGCTTGCATCACCGCTCACGGCGTTGCAAAGCGCAGTAGACCTGCTGGCGCATCACTATGGGCAGAGCGATGATCAGCGGTTACGCAATTTGATCGGCTCGTTGCAGCGATCGACGGCCCGTTTGCGCCAGTTTAGCGAACACTTAACTGGCCGGTTGCAGGTGGAAGGCAATATGATCGTTGCGCGGGTGCCAATTGAAGCGTATCAGCCAGCGATGTCGGCGCAGCCGGCATCGTCGCCAGCCGTTTCCATCGGTTCAGGATTAGCAGTGTTGGTGGGTGGGACGACACTTGACGGGCTGGCGCAGGCGTTGGTTGCAGCGGGCTTAGAGGTGCAGCGCGTAATGACTGGGGCTGCTGGCCTTGACCTTGCCCGTCGCCGCCGGCCACGCTTGCTGGTGATAGCTGAGGAAATCGCCGACATTGATCCGCCGACCTGTGTCCAGATTGCCGGTACCGATCCGGAAACGCGCGAGGTGGTGGCGGTGGTAGCGAGTCACCACCCATTAGTTGGCGGCAATGTGCCGCTACTCGATCTGAGCCAACCGCTGCTTGGTCAGGTGCAGCGGTTGTTGACTGCCCATCATAGCGAGCGGGGAGTGCCACGGATTCTCTTGGTTGATGACGAACCAGAGATTCGGGGTACGCTTGGCCAACAACTGACCGATGCCGGGTTGGTGGTCGTGACGGCAGCGGATAGTGCGACGGCGGTGCAATTGGCGACCACGCAGCATTTCGATCTCGTCGTGCTTGATCGATTGTTGCCCGATGGCGATGGGTTGCAAATATTGCATACCCTGCGTGCTACGCCGGCGACGCGGTTGGTGCCGGTGGTGCTACTGTCTGCAGTCAGCGCACTGGATGAAAAGGTGCGGAGTTTGCAATTAGGCGCCGATGATTATATCGTGAAACCGTGCAGTGCAGCGGAATTGACGGCGCGGATCCGTGCGATTTTGCGCCGGAGCGGGTGGGATAGCAGCGTGAATCCGCTGTCACACTTGCCCGGTAATATCGTGATTGAACAAGTGATTTATGAGCGATTGGTCAAGCAGCAATCGTTTGCAGTGGCGTATATCGATCTCGACCATTTTAAAGGGTATAATGATCATTACGGTTTTTTTAAGGGCGATGCGGTGATTGTCCATACGGCCCGGCTCTTGGCCGACATCGTTCATTGGTATGGCGAAGCGGACGATGTTCTGGGACATCTCGGCGGTGATGATTTTGTGTTGGTGACGACATTGGAACGAGCGCAACGCCTTGGTCAAGCAATGATCAAACGCTTTGATGCGACGATCCCCTATTTTTATTCAGCCGAGGATCGCGAGCGGGGCTATATTTTCGGTCACGACCGGCAAGGTCGTCCGTGCCGTTATTCATTGGTGAGTGTCTCGATTGCCGTTGTGCCGGTAGCGCCATCCCAGTATCAGCAGCCCTACGAGATTGCGCAGCGCGCAGTTATTGTGAAGCGACAGTCAAAGACGATGATCGGCAGTTGTTTGCTGGTTGATCAATCAGAAAGAGGATGATATGCCGTCCATTCCGGTGCCAACAATTGTAGAACGAACCAGCCGCGGTGAGCGGAGTTGGGATATTTTTTCCCGCTTGCTAAAAGAACGGGTGATTATTATCGGCGAGCCAATTGATGATGAGCTGGCCTCGTCGGTGGTGGCGCAATTGTTGGTATTGCAACAGCAAGACCCTGAACGTGATATCTGGATGTACATCAACAGTCCGGGTGGGGTGATCCGGGCTGGGTTGGCGATCTACGACACGATGCAGTTGGTGACGCCTGATATTTGCACGGTGTGCGTGGGCCGGGCGGCGAGTATGGCGACAGTGCTGCTCTGCGCCGGGGCGAAGGGCAAGCGGTTTGCCTTGCCGCATGCGACGATCCACTCGCATCCGGCAGGCGGTGGCGCAGAGGGGTATGCACCGGATGTGCAGATCGCGGTTGATGAGATGCTGCGCTTGCAACGGTTGCTGCGCGAGATTATGGCGAAACACTCCGGCCAGCCGGTCGAACGGTTGGAAGTCGATTTTAGCCGCGATTTTTATATGACCGCGTCGCAGGCGGTAGAGTATGGCTTGATTGATGCCATTCTGACCCCGCATCAGCGGTGAGCTGCCGGCGGAGCCAATCGCTGGTTAGGGTGATGCAGGCCATATCGATCGGCAATGAGATATGGCTGGCAAATGGCAACAGATGGTATTCGGCCCAACCGGCGGCAAGTGCAGCGATTTCGGCGGCTGCTGCCGGGGGGATAATAGCGTCGCGGCCTGCGTAAACCATCAGTGTCGGTGGCGGAGGTTGGCGCTGGGCTATGACACGCAAACTGCCGGGCACGTCGAGCGCGTCGAACAGATCCCACGTGCCGATTGTGGCCCGGATGCCGCTCGTCTGCCATGCTTTGATCACGTGGTCGATGGTGCCATCGCGGAACAGATGCAGCATCCGCAGTTGCACAATGGCAATTGCTTCCCGAATCTGCACGTGCCGGTATTGCCGCGCATCGAGCCGGAGTCGCGGCGGCACTTCCCACAGCGCGAGTGCATCAACCGGCGCGCCGTTGGCGACAGCGCGAGCCAGCACGGCACCGCCTAAACTCATGCCAAGCGCGCCGATCCGGCGGTAGCGCGCTCGTAGCCAACCCAGCGGGTCAGCGACGCTGTCAACCATCTGCGGAAACGATTGCGGGCGCGGGCTTTCGCCATGGCCGTCAAGGTCGATCAGCACGACCGCTAACCCGCGTGCAATCAAGGCATCGACCAGCCGCCATGCGTAAAAGGTTTTGTCGCAACCTGAACCATGCGTCACCAGCACGGCGGCGGTAGCGCCGCCGCGGGGTACGATGTGCAAGGCCGGCACCGGGCCATGACACGCGGGGAGATCGAGTCGGGTAATGTGGCGATCGGAATAGATCCCCGGTTGGAGCTGCCGGCGAGGGTTGAGCTGGCGCTGGCGCAAGGTAGCTAGGCTAAGCTGAATAATGAGCGCCGGTAGCAAGAGGGTAATGGCCGCGCGCCAGCTTGCCGCCGGTAGGCGCCAACTCAGCGCCGCTAGCGGGATGGCGAGTCGTTCGCTCCAACTCAGGCCGCGCAATCCGGCCAGATTGGCGAGCGTATTGTAGAGGGTGATCAGGCGGAAGAGTGTAGCCAGCAGACGCACGGAACCTCAATGAGCGACACGATTGCAGCGATTGCGACCCCTCCCGGTGAGGGTGGCATTGGTATTATACGGCTAAGCGGGCCGGATGCTCAATCGATTGCGCTGAAGATCTTCCGTCCGGCGCGCGCGGGCCGGTTGCGCAGCCATCGGGTGCGGTATGGCCATGTGATCGGCCCGGATGGGGCGGTGATCGACGAGGCGTTGATGGTATTAATGGCCGCGCCGCACAGTTTTACCCGCGAAGACGTAGTTGAAATCTCTTGCCATGGGGGCGCGTTGCCGGTACAGCTCACGCTGGAAGTGGCCTTAGCTGCCGGTGCGCGATTGGCCAATCCCGGCGAATTTACCATGCGCGCCTTTTTGAACAGGCGGATCGATCTGAGCCAAGCTGAGGCCACGCTCGATGTGATTCGGGCTCAGACGAGCGCGGGGTTGGCGGTGGCGCAGGCCCAACTTGGTGGCTGGTTGGCGCGGGAAGTGCGGGCAGCGCGGGCCGCCTTGCTCGAACCGCTGGCCTACATCACCGCACTAATTGACTTCCCGGAAGAGGGGATCGAGCCGCAGGCGGTGGCTGAGCCGGTGGCGCAAGCGTTAGCGACGGTGGAGCGGTTGTTGGCCGGGGCCGATCAAGGCATGGTGATTCGCAACGGTGCGCGGGTGGCGTTGGTCGGACGGCCTAATGTTGGCAAATCGAGCCTGCTCAACGCTTTGTTGCGGGTCGAGCGGGCGATCGTGACGCCGATCCCCGGCACCACTCGCGATACGCTCGAAGAGACGGCCAATCTGGCTGGGGTACCGGTGGTGTTGATCGACACTGCCGGCATGCGGGCCAGTGACGATCCGGTGGAACAGATCGGGGTTGAGCGAGCACGATCGGCGCTGGCCAGCGCTGATCTGGCATTGTTGGTGTTTGATGCCCAGCAACCGTTTACCGCCGAAGATGCGGCGATGCTGTCAGTCACTGCCGAACGACCCACCATTATTGTCTGGAACAAGTGCGATGATCCGGCTAGCGCGCCGCCACCGGCGCCGGAGCATCCGCGTAGTGTGGCGGTCGTTACCTGCTCGGCGCGCTACGGTCATGGGATCGATCACCTCGCCAACACGATTGCAGCTACGTTGCTCGGTGGCACGTTACCGGCGATTGGAACAACCCATCTGGTCAGCAACCCGCGCCATCGCGCTGCTCTGCGCCGGGCCGTCGAGTTTTTGCGCGCTGCCCAAGAGACATTAGCGACCAATGCGGCAATCGATCTGCTGGCCGCCGATCTGACCGGCGCTGCTAATGCGCTCGGCGAAATCACCGGCGAGACGGTGGGCGAAGACCTGCTCGATGTGATCTTCAGCCGGTTTTGCATCGGCAAGTAGCCGCTGTGTTACAATGGCATTGTGCCGTTACACCGCGAATAAGGAGGAACGCGCATGAATAAGAAGACCATCCGCGATGTGGATTGGGCCGGGAAACGCGCGCTCGTGCGGGTTGATTTCAACGTACCGCTCGATGATCAGGGTCTGATTACCGATGACACGCGCATCCGAGCGGCGTTGCCGACGATTCGGTATCTGTTGGAACACGGTGCTAGCGTCGTGTTGATGTCACACCTTGGGCGGCCCAAAGGCAAGCCCGATCCGAAGTATAGCTTACGTCCGGCGGTTGAGCGCTTGTTTGAGTTGCTGCCGGAAGCGACTGAGGTCAAGAAGACGGAAGCCATCACCGGCCCAGCAGCTGAAGCAGCGGTGACTATGCTCAAGCCGGGTCAGGTGCTGGTGCTGGAGAACACCCGCTTCGATCCGCGGGAAGAGAAGAATGATCCGCAGATGGCCGCCGAGCTGGCGAAGCTGGGTGACGTGTATGTCAACGATGCGTTTGGCACCGCGCACCGCGCCAATGCCAGCACCGAAGGCGTGGCGCATTATCTGCCGGCGGTGGCCGGTTTCCTGATGGAGAAGGAATTGGCCTACATCGGTGGTGCGCTGAGCAATCCGCAGCGCCCGTTTGTGACCGTGATCGGCGGCGCCAAGATCAGCGACAAGATTGGCGTGATCGAGAACTTGCGCGGCAAGGTTGATGCGCTGCTCATCGGTGGTGGGATGGCCAATACCTTCTTGCTAGCGAAGGGGTTGAATCTCGGTGACTCGCTGGTGGAACCGGATAGTGTTTCAGTGGCGCAGCAACTGATGGCCAAGGCGGAAGAGCGTGGCGCGCGGCTGCTCTTGCCGGTTGATGTGGTGATTGCCGATGCGTTCAGCGCCGAGGCGCAGCGGCAAGTGGTTGATGTTAACGCCATTCCATATGGTTGGCGGGTGCTCGATATTGGGCCAAAGACGATTGAGCTGTACAGCGCCGAGATCCGGTCGGCGCGGACGGTGATCTGGAATGGCCCGATGGGTGTGTTTGAGCTAGAGCCGTTTGCTGCCGGCACGCGGGCGATTGCCCAAGCGATGGCGGAAGCGTCGGCGAACGGCGCGATCACGATTGTCGGCGGCGGCGATAGCGTCGCGGCGGTTGAGCAGGCTGGGTTGGCTGAGAAGATGTCACACGTCAGCACCGGCGGCGGCGCGTCGCTTGAGTTGCTCGAAGGGCGGGTGCTGCCCGGTGTCGCCGCATTGCAAGACGCTGAGTAAAGGAAGAGTATGGCAAGGGACACGACGGTACTGTGTCCCTTGCACCTGATGACGTATCGGGATCAGCGGGACACGGCGTTGCCGTGTCCCAAACGCATTATGGCACATTGGTAGTGTCGGCGACAGCAGCCTCTTCCCACGGCTCGACATTGCCGGCCCAATCGCGTGCGCGCACGCGGAAGGCGAACTGTTTGCCCTCATCGGGGCCAAACCACGCGCTCAGATCAGTTATCTCTTTCTTCCAATCCGTCCAACCGCCATCGGGCAACAACCGCACTTGTACATCGTAGCTGGCGATGCCGGTCATATCATCGTTGCCGCCCCACTTGATCGAGAAGCCATTGCCGGCGTGCGTAATCGAAAGAATCTGGGTATTGGGTGGGGTTGTATCACTGCGCGGTTCCCATGCAATCGCATCGTAACGCACGGCCATGCCCCGATCACCAGTGAGGTCGCTGAGGAAGACCTGCGGCACTTCGTTGCCGGGGCCGCCAAAGTAATAGGTGCCGAGCGAAGCCCACTGGCCGCTGGCTGAACGTTGGTCAAGCGTCACTTCAGTCGTTGCCCCGGCATGGCTGATCCGGTAACGGGCGCTGGTGGTGGCTGGATTGCCGCAGGTTGGGATATAGGCTTTGACCTCATAGAAACCGGGGCTGAGGTTAGGCGCAGTCCACGCTGCGGCAGTGGTCGCTTTGGCTGGATCAGTGGTTGAATACGTCCATTGATGTTGGCCATTCAAGCCGCACCGTTCTTCGTACCAATCCTTGCCGACCGGGTCAAACGCGGTATCAGTATTATCAATGGTGAACGCACCTTCGGGCGTGGTAACAGTTTCTTGTGCAGCATCATCGGTGAACTGGTTGGGGCCAACCTCAACCGCATCACCGGGACCGGGGTCTTCGCCAAGCCAGAGGAAGGTGACGTAGACATAATCGCTACGAGTCATGCCGAGGTCGTCCCAGAAGGTGCCATCAGCGATATCGATCCCATTGGGGAGGGTAATTCGTCGGCCCCACTCATCGCGGCCACCGTTGTAGCCATGGAAGTAGGCTGCTTCGGCCATCGGCATACCGACCGGCAGGTCGCCGTAACGGCGGTTCGGGTTCCAATAATCGTCGCGCGTATTCCACGGCCCGACATCCCAGACGGGCACCACCACGGAACGTCCGTTGTAGGTAAGGCGAACTTTGAACTTATCGGTGCCTTTGGGTGAGAGCGCGCACCAGCAGGGCAGGGCCACAAACCGGTCACGGGGTTGGATGATGTGGCCATTAGCGGTGCGGTAGCCAACCAGACCTTCACGAGTGGCAAAGATGCGGTACGTGGGGGCGACGGGTGGCTGTTGGGACGGTGCGGTCGTCGGGGCGGCCTGTACGTGGGCGATGGCGGTCGAGAGCACGACCAGCACAGCGACAATCAAGCCGCGGCGAACGATGCTTCCTCTCATACAGTCTGTTTCCTCCTTATTATGGCGGCATTCGGCACGGTGTGCCGGGCAGACGCGGGGCAGCCGCCGCGTGGTGGGGCATGCCGGCGTGGGTCAACGCCACCAATACCCCGTAGGGATATCTGAATGTGCGTCTGCCGGGGCGCCGCTTGGTGCGCTGCAAGGCGCAATGGCGAGGTCAGCGGTAGATCTGGCAAACAGAGCCAGCGCTTGGCGGCACCCGCCCAATCAAGCCGGAGCAACGGGCTCCGGGGTGTTGTGTTAGCGCCCGCCCTCAACCGTTAGATTGGCAAGGTCGGGAATAGCAGCGATCCAGACCGAGCCGGGCGCGAGCGGCACTTCGTTACCATCAGCATCAACGAGATAGAGCTGAGCATAGCCTGCCGCTTTGCGCCAGGTAGCCTCGATCATCCGGCCATCGCGGAAGATGCGCGCCGGGCCTTCGCCGATCACATCCTGCTCGATGCGCCCTTTCGGATCATTCGGAATAGGCCGTTCGGGCACTTCGAGAATGACAACATTCTTGAACTGCAACTGCGCGCCGGTAGCAGCATCGACGTGCGGGCGATTACCGCGCAAATAGCGATAGCTGTTCGTGGCCGGATCGTACTGCCAGCCGACGCTTGCTTCGCGGTAGATGAAGAAATAGCGTAAAGCCTGTTGGGTAGGCCGTTCGGACGGTGGCGCTTCGGGTGAATAGGTGAACCCGATCTCTGCTAATCCTTCCACTGGCCGATCATTCGCTGCAGCAAACTTGGCGATATTGGCGCTATTGGTATACAGGTTATGCGGTGCGCTGCGATCGCGGGTGCGGTAGAAATACCCGCTGGCATTGCCGCGCAGGGCATCCATATTGATCAACTCGATCGAGGTTTCAGCCAAGAGCAATCCTTCGGGCGAGCCACCGGCATGCACATACACCGATCGGAATCCCTTGGCCCATTCGACATAATACGAGCGAGCGCTGCGAACTGGGCCGATCACGGGAACCTCAGGCGAAATGCCGGGGATAAAGATCGCCATATAGCGGGTAATGCCGAACTCGGCCAACGCCTCGAACACGATGGCCGCCTTGTCCATGCCGGTTTGCGGGTAAGCATTGGGATGGTTATCGTACATTACTGCAAAGGGCCGGCTCGTGACCGAACCGCGCGGCACGGCGAGCGGCGCGGTGATGGGTGCGGAAGTGGCAGTCGGAGCTGGGGTAGCGGTCGGTTCGGGGGTGGAGGTTGGTTTGGGGGTGGCCATCGGTTCAGGCGTTGCTGTTGGCGGAAGGGTTGGCATAGCTGTTGGCTGCGGGGTGTCCGGCAGCCGGGTTGCAGCCTCGATAGCTGTCGGCAGTGGCGCTGGCTCGTTGGCTGCTGCCGCACCACATGCGCTGATCAACAAAACACTGAGCAACAGGGCTAGTGCAGAAAAGTTACTCCTCATGCATTTCTTTCCTTGTGTGCCGCAAGTCGTGGCGGAACAACGCGGGCGGCCTATTATACCATGGGTTTGGCGGGGTGCAAGTTGAGTGGTTTGGTGCGAGTATAGAGGTTTGGGATCGCTGGGCAATATGCGATCGGTGTGGGCCGCTTGCGCATGCTCAAGCCTGCTCTTGATATGGAATGCGGTAGTGAAACTGCCCGCATTCCATTAAAGCCTGCTCAACTGGGTAGTATTGGGGTGTCACTGCCCGTCTCGTCAATTCCCGGTGCGGAACTGCCACGTGTAGGTAAACGGTTGCCCATCATACGATCCGCTGATCGATACTTCGATCAGGCTATTGGCAGGCAAATTGACGGTAGGGGTGACGGCGATCCCTTTATGACCAACTGGCAGGTTAGTTGTGCTGGTATGCGGAATCGCATTGCCGCCGACAACGCGCAGATCCGTGCTGCTGATCACCGGCGTACTGCCAAAGTAGCGCCATTGCAACGTAATCGGATATTGCGTCGCCGGCACATTGGTTTGGTCAATGCCGGGGTAGCGTACCGGCCAACCGGGGTAATCAGCATCAGCACTGTAATTAAAGTGAGAGAGGACATCGAGCGCGGTGCCGTTGCAGTGCCAGTTCACGTTATTCACCCTGCATTTTGCGGTGGCAGTGGTGTAAAATCCAAACCCGAAGGTTGGCGTCGTGGGGTAGAGCAGCCAGATGCGATGGCCGATCGATTGCATCCAGCTATCAATTGCGTCAGCGGGCTGCCAGCTGTTGCCCCATCCAATCCACGCATTGCCCTTTTGCGCGCAGATCTGGCCGGTGGGCGAGGCAAAGGGCTTGTTTGGGTCTTGGTTGTGGGTGATTTGGTTATTTTCGGCCATATAGCGTGCATGTTCCCAGCAGTTGCTGTTGAGTTCGCTACTTTCAGTGACCGGCGGCACTCCGGCCCGCGCTCGATAGGCGTTCACCCGCTCTAACCAGTTGGAGGAGAGCGGCGGGTATGTCACCGTGCGGGTGATCAGGGGGATAAAGATAGTGCTCGGTTGAGCTTGTGGCGTTTCCGATTGAGCAACAACGTTAGCCGGTAGTGACAGCAAGACAAGGAGACAGACGAGGATCGGATACAAGAGCAGAGATAGACGCATGATATGTAGCTCCCAAATTCTATCACTCGATTGGCGCAATCTATAGGGGTAATCTACCAGCTCATCTATGGAGCAGGCAATAGGGTTTTTATACTATTTTGCGAGTGGTCCCTTGTGCAATTCCTAACCGATAGTGGATTGTGTGCGCTGAAGCGAGGGATTGCTTCGGGGCGCAGGCAGCGCGACGCGCTGCCCCTACGCGCTCCTTGAAATGACAGATGGGAGTGGCGCTTCCCCCAAAACCCTTTGTGCCCTTGCGTTTACCATCTCTGTGTCTTTGCTCGCTGTGCGACTGCGTCATCGGCCCGCATCCCCCCGCCCTTTCTCTCACCTGATGGCGGGAGCAGGGGAGCTGTTGCGGGGACGGGAGTGGCACTGCTCAAGCGGAACACAGCAGCGCCCCTCTACCGCGCCAGAGGGAGAGGGGCAGGGGGTGAGGGTGCTCCGTAGGTATTTCATCGGATTACCTCCTGCTGCGAGAACCGGTGCTTGGTGACCATCGGTGCGGACGGGCGATCCCGCGTGCGCGAGGGCGGGGTCATCGGCCACGGTTTGGGAACCACCTGCTGCGGCATGGGAGCAGCCACCACCAGCCACGGTGATCCGGCCGGATGGGGCGTAATCCGGCCGTGGTGGATGCTACCTAGCACCGGGCGGCGATCCGGCCGGTCGGGGCAGGGTGCTGGCGGGCCGGTTTCCCGATCGGCGCCGATAGTCATCATCCAGACCTCACCTCAAATATCTGCCCCCGAAAGGGTGGAAGGGGTGGGGCTACATCCCCCAGCGGGGGTGGGGCAAGCAATTGCGATACCACGACGCAGAAGAGTTGGGAAGCGGTTCTACGCGATGAGTGGCCGTATACCGCTCTCGTGGGATTGCTTCGCCTCGCGTTGCTCGGCTCGCAATGACAGCCGGAGCGGGGCTGGGGGTGAGGGTACATGTTTTACTGCAGAGGACGCAGAGGATGACCACCATCCCAAAAACCTTTGCGTCCTTTGCGCGCGTTGCGATTGGGTCATCGACCCTTATCCCTCGCGCTGTCTCCCTCCGATTTGTTGCCTTCTCTACGGCACTGTGCTACGATGAGCCGAGAATATTTTTAGTAACGATGGAGCGTGCCATGAGCAGCGCTGAGGTGCAGGCGATCGCGGTGGGAAGACCGGATCGGGCGGGGAGGAGTCGCGAAGGCAGCCCGGTGGCGTTAGTGGTGGCAGTGGCTGACGCGCAGCCTGCCGCGATGGCGCTGGCCGCCTACCAAAGCGCGGATGCGGCGATGTTGCCTCATTTCTACCTTGATCGGGATGGGACATTGCATCAACTGGTCGCTCCTGTGCGGGCCGGTCATGGGTTGGGCCGGGCAATTTGGCGGGGGCGAGCGCATAATCTCGACCGGGTGGCGGTGATTGTGAGCCTTGCAGCGCCGGCACTGACCGATCTGAGCGAGGCGCAAGCCACAGTGCTGGCTGATTGGTTGCCGGTGATGGCCGCGCAACACGGCCTGTCGTTGGCTGATATTGGCATGCTAATCACTGATGCCCGCGGGAAGCGGAGGGTGTTGCCGTATTTGCCGCCGGCGGCGCCGGTTGCCTCTGCTGAGGGTGTTATCCTCGGCAGCGGCGTGCGCTCTCCCGAACAGGAGCTGTGGGTGGGTTTGGCGACGGTGACGTGGCGGCAGCGCGGTGGCCAATTGCGGCTCAACCAAGCCTTTTCGCTTCACTGGGGCAAGTTTGATCTCGGCGCGCCGCTGGCCCCTAACGAGCCGCCGCCGGTGGCGCTCGATGGTAAGACGTATAACTTTCAGGTCTTTGCCCGCGATACGATCTTCAACGAAGGCACCCAGTACGCTGCCGTGCAGAGTTTGGCCAATCTGCTGGGGCCGGACATCGGCGCAATTCCTGCCGGCGGAGTGAGCCGAGCCTTAATCGAGGCGAGCTATCGCAGTGCGTTGAAAGCGAGCGCGGCGCGCGCGCCGCTCGAGGGCAAAACCGAGTTTCGCGCCGATTGGCGCTTCCATTTTGTGGCCTTGCAAGCCAAACTTGGCCCGGCGCTGAGCGGGAATTACGTCACGGCTGACCGCGCGTTTGCGCTGCAAGTCTTTGCTGGCGATACCCTCTACACGCCGATGAGCCAGCAATCCGGTTGTTGCTTTCTCAGCTTAACCGACCCGGCTAGCCCGCAGTATGCCCAACTGTGGGCCGAAACGTACAACGTTGCCGGCGTTCCGTACAATCCAACCGATCCGTTTCACCAGCGGGCGTTGGAATTAAAGTTGGGCACGCCGCTGAGCGGGGTGGTGCGCGAGACGATCAATGGAACAGCCTACGAACTACAGGTCTTTGCGTATGATACGTTGTACCGCGGGCCAGACGGCGTGATCCGCCGGATGAGCGAGCTGCCACGTTCGGCTGAGGTACAGGCGTGGCAGCCACGTCCGGCGGCAGCCCCGCCGCCACCGGCGCCGCCACCGGCGGCCCCAGCGCAACCGATCCAGCCACCAGCGCCAGTATCGTCAATTCTGAATGCGCCGGAGGTGGTGTGGGCTGGGCCGCCGCGCCGCGATCCGAATTGGCCGCCAATGCCCGATTTCAACATTCTGACCGACCGCAACGGCCAGCGCGAGCGAATCTTGGGTAAAATCGAGTGGGTGCGCAAGAGCGGCGATGATATTACCATCACCAACGATTGGGCGGCGCAGAACCTGATCGAGGTGTCGATTCCGCAATTGGCCCGGTTCCGCAATACTAACGGCGGGCGGATCCGTTTCCATCGGGTGGCCGCTGACCAATTGCGCCGGTTGTGGCAGGCATGGGAAGATGCAGGACTCTTGCAGTTAGTGTTAACATTTGACGGCGCATGGTGGCCGCGTACCATTCGCAGCAATCCGACCACGTTGAGCAACCATGCGTATGGCACGGCATTTGATATCAATGCACAGTGGAACGCATTCTACAAACCGGCGGCGCTGGTAGGCGATCGCGGCTCTGTGCGCGAGTTAGTGCCGATCGCGAACGCACTGGGGTTCTTTTGGGGTGGTCATTGGAATTACGATGGCCGCGGTGCCAGTGATGGGATGCATTTTGAATGGGCAGTTGCCCGCTGAGCAAAGGAGCAAGCAATGCAACTGAACGGTCTCGGTGTGTTGGTCACCGGCGGCGCATCAGGGTTGGGGGCAGCGACAGCCGAGCGATTGGCCGGAGCCGGTGCATGGGTGACTATTGCCGATCTCAACGAGGCAGCCGGGATGGAGCTGACCGCGCGGATCGGTGGGCAGTTTGTGCGTACCGATGTTACCGACCCGGCACAGTGTGCAGCGGCGGTGGCGGCGGCGACAAATGCTGGCAGCCTGCACGCGCTGGTCTGCTGTGCAGGAATTGTGTTGGCCGAGCGGATGTTGGGACGCGATGGCGTGCATGATCCGGCTCGGTTTAAGCGGGTGATCGAGGTTAATCTGATCGGCACCTTCCAGATGATGCTCTACGCGGCGCAGGCGATGGCGAACAATCAGCCGAACGACGAGGGCGAGCGCGGGGTGATTGTGAACACGGCCTCAATAGCTGCCTTCGATGGTCAGATCGGTCAAGTAGCGTATGCAGCGTCGAAAGCGGGGGTGGTGGGGATGGGCTTGCCGGCGGCACGTGAGCTGGCCCGTTTCGGCATTCGAGTGATGACGATCGCGCCGGGCATTTTTGATACGGCGATGATGGCGAGCTTGCCGGCAGCGGCGCGCGAATCGCTCGGTGCACAGGTGCCCTTCCCCTCGCGGCTTGGCCGTCCGGCGGAGTATGCCGCGCTGGTGCAGCATATTATCGAAAATCCGATGTTGAATGGCGAAGTCATCCGGCTTGATGGCGCGATTCGGATGGCGCCCAAATAGAGGAGGAGCACAATGCAGATCTATCTCGATACCGCGAATCTGGCCGAAATTCGGGAAGCGGCCAGTTGGGGGATTCTGAGCGGGGTAACGACGAACCCGACCCTGATTGCGCGTGAGCGCGGTGCCGACTTTAAGGCGATCATTACCGAGATTGCCGAGTTGGTTGATGGTCCGATTAGTGCCGAGACTGTCTCGACCGATGCCGAGGGAATGGTGCGCGAAGGGTTGGAGTATGCGGCTTGGCATCCAAATGTGATTATCAAAGTGCCGAGCACAACGGAAGGCTTGCGAGCGGTTAGCCAACTCGCCAAGCACGGTATTCGCTGTAATGTCACGCTCTGCTTCAACGCGGTGCAGGCGCTGTTGGCGGCGCGGGCTGGCGCGTTTATCATCAGCCCCTTTGTCGGGCGGGTGGATGACACCGGCGTTGACGGTATGGCACTCATCCGTGAAATTGCCGGCATCTACCGGCAGGATCGCGAGATCACGACGAAAATCTTGGCTGCATCGATCCGCCATCCGCGGCATATCGTCGAAGCGGCGCTGGCCGGGGCCGACATTGCTACTTGCCCGTTTAAGGTCTTGCAGCAGGCAATGCGTCATCCCCTAACTGACCGTGGGATCGAACAGTTTCTCGCCGATTGGAAGTCGCGGTTGGCTTCGTGAGCGATATATGGATGACCAACCCTTGATGCTGGGACTGATCGGGGCCAGTGGTGTCGGCAAGACGACCCTTACCCGTGGGATTATCCGTCTACTGGGTGCGCAAGGTGTGACGCCGATCAGTCTCGATGATTATCTGCGCTACAGCCGGGCCGAACGGGCAGCTCGTGGACTAACCGATGCCGATCCAGCGGCAACCGATCTGGAACGAATGGCTGCCGATCTGGCGGCGTTGCGCGCCGGGCAGACGATTGAGAAGCCGGTCTACGATCACGTCATCGGGGCACCACGGTGTAGTGAACGAGTGGCGCCAACCGGTTTGGTGATCGTGTATGGCGTGCTCACGCTCACTCCACCAGTGCAAGCTGAGCTGTTTGACTTGACTGTCTATCTCGATCCGCACCCCGACCTGTACCGGCGCTGGCGTGAAGAACGGGATGTCAAACAGCGCGGCTATACGGTCGAACAGGTGCGCGCAGCGTGGCCGGCCCGCGAGCGTGACATCCAGCGCTACATTGCGCCCCAGCGCCCGTTGGCGGATGTGGTGTTGCGCTTTGGGCCGGGAACAGATGGTCTTGACGTGCAGATGTCGTTGCGGCGGCGGGCAATGGCGTTTGATCTGGCCGGTATCGTCCACGCAGTTGGCGCGACGGCGGTCGTACAGCTACGGCCGGTCGCTGCCGATGACGACGGGATACCGGCGATGCTCGTGACGGCCATAAATGATCCAGTGCTTGATCGGGTGAGTGCGGCTTTGCGAGCATACTTACCGGTACAGGGGCAACTACCGCACGATGAGGCAACGGATCCGACCGTAGCAACCTTGACCTTTGCCCAGACCTTGGTAGCTGTGATATTGCTACGCCAGACAGGAGGCTGGCAATGATCTGCCGGGAAGCGGCCAGAAGCAGGTATCCTGATTGAGAGGTGATCGGGGCGGCTTCATGCCTGCCCCGGTCTGGTAACCATCATCCAACCTATCCGATGGGTAGGAGTTAAGGTGTGGCTAGGCTACACCAGCGAAAAGTTCGTTCAGATCGGTTTCGGCGATGCCCGGCCGTTGTGCTATCTGCGTGATATACAGTTTCTCGGCGATGGCAGTTCATCGTCGCAGCGTACTAATGCCACCATCTTCGTCAATAAACCGACTATCTCCTCAGGTTTGGCGGCCAAGGCTTCATAATCAAGTGTGAAATTGGTATTGGTGTGGAGCGCAGCGAGCAAGATACGCACTTGTTGATCGCTCAGGCCCGATTCTTGGAACGCTTGGGACAGAAAGGTCTGTTCTTCCGGCGTGACCTTGCCGTCGATTTTGACCAAGTTGATGAGGATCTGCCATTTAGATTCGGTGCTGTGCATGGCAGATGTGCTGTGCAACGGTATGTGATCATTCGCAGGTTGTGTATCCTGTTCTAACACAATCTAAATATCTTTTTCAAATATCTCGACCGCTTTTTGGCCGATTTGATTGGTTGAGGAGTACGACCACGCCGCCACCGCTGCAGCTCCGACGATAGGGCGCCATTTGCTGATCGTCGCCTTCATCAAGCGTTGGGTGACTTGCCCGGCGAGCGATTTGATAATCTGCTGAATAACTTGAAGCGAGGCCCGACGGACGAGGACTTTGCTCTCATGCATGGTGAGCAACGAGATACCGCCCGCACCTAAGGTTAAGCCGAAAATTCCCAGCAGTAATTCAACGGTGATGACATTGTCTTTACCGTAAGCCATCTCGATGTCATAGAGCATCGCTACTTGATTGCGAATGATGAGGCCAATTTCCGGGACTACCCTTGCTTTTTGGGCTTCGGTTGCTGCGCATAATGGTACTTTCGCTCTTCAATAACCAGGCTAAAGATGTTCGTCATCAGGTCAATAACGTGATATTGTAATTCGTTCTGTGGATCGTTAGTTGTAAGCATGAGACTGTTCCTGGGTCAAAAGACAATAGTAGCCGCCGATCGGTCTTCACACGCTTACTCTATACCGACTCATTCGTGTTTGTGATGATGATAGATGAAGTGTGTTACGGACTATTACAGCCAAAGAAAAGAACGGTTTCGGCTAGTGAATTGCGGATATGACCAGTCGAGGCAATTGGTATACGTGCTCAGAGCACGTACCTATCGATCAGTTCAAAGGCAGCTTCTGCAATCGACAATGGATCAAGTCCAAAAGCGCGGTAGAGGTCATCACGCGCCCCTGATTGACCAAATCGGTCAACACCCAGGGCGCGCAGTGGTACGCCGTGGATGGAGCCGAGCCATGCCAACGCGTGTGAAGCGGCGTCGTGAACGGTCACGATGGGCGCATTGCGTTCGCTTGGTGGAATGAGCCAGCTTAGATCGTCACCCTGTTTCCAGCACTCATAGATGCGGCGGGCACTGGTGAGGTTTATAACATTGACTGCCACCCCTTCGCGGCGCAGATACTGGGCTGCTGCTACCGCTTCAGGCACGAGTGTTCCACCGGTGACGATCTGCACGACCGGCGCGCGTGGATGATCGTGGTAATCGGTGCGGTCGATCAACCGATAACCGCCGCGCAGAACCTGTTGACGTAGTTCGGCAGCACCGAGCCGGTCGAGGGCCGGTTGGAGTAGGTTTTGGTCAATGGGACGGGTCGAAAGGCGAAGATAGCTCGCCGATCCGTTGGGAACGATACACAGGCGCATCGCTTCGTGCAGCAGCCAAGCGGTTTCAAGAGCAAAACATGGCTCGAAGCTCGCCAGATTGGGCACCTCAATCCCTAACGAGGCTGTGACCGACGACTGGTGCGCACCGCCTTCGGGCGAAAGAGTGATACCGCTTGGCGTACCCACCACGATAAACCGCGCTCCCGAATAGAGGCCGTAGATAAACGCATCGAGGCCGCGGCAGACAAACGGATCGTAGACAGTGCCGATTGGGATGAGTGGTTCACCGATCAGGTCGCGTGATAAACCGAACATCCCCAACAGCATAAAGAGATTCATCTCCGAGATACCCAACTCGATATGCTGCCCACCCGGCCAGCGTCGCCAACGCAAGATACGATACGCTTCGGTTTCAAAATCCGGCTCTTCACGCCGAGCAAAGACACCGGTCTTATTGATCCAGCCAGCCAAATTGGTCGAAACCGACACATCTGGCGATGCGGTCACAATCCGTTCGCGCAGACCGGCAATGTCAGCGACACGGACGAGAAAGCGGCCAAACGTGTCTTGGGTACTGATCATGCCGGCGGTCGGCACGGCAATCTCGTCAGGCAGGGGAATGGTCACGGCAGGCGCAGCGTGATCGGGCGCGCCATACAGACGGGCCGCAGCTTCGGCGCAGAGCTGGCCGCCGGGTGAATCGGGCGGCAGCCGATCCCACTCGTGGTCGGGAGCGATGCCGAACTGTTCGCGCAGTGCCTCAATCTGTTCGAGTGTGAGCAACATCGAGTGATTAAGCGGATTACCGGCGATGGGCAGACCCCAACCCTTAATCGTGTAGGCAAAGATAATCGTTGGCCGGCGCGGTTCGGCATCGGCGGCAGCAAGCGTCTTGAGCAATTCGATCACATCGTGGCCGCCGAGATTCGCGAGGGTGGCCGGTAATTCTTCATCAGGAACGGTGGCGAGCAAGCGGGCAAGCCGCTCGTCGCCGTTGATTAGGCGAGGGCGCAAGTCGGGGCCAGGCAAACGGATGAGAGCCTGATACTCCTCGTTACTCATCTCGTCGATGCGGGTGCGCAGCGCATCACCGCTGGGTTGGGCGAAAAGGGTTTGCAGGCGGCAGCCGTACTTAGCTTCTAATACCCGCCAACCGCTCTCGGCAAAGAGTCGTTTGAGGTGCGCAGCGCGGATGCCGGGCACCACCCGGTCGAGACTCTGCCGGTTCAGATCAACGATCCAGAGCAAATTATCGAGATCGGCGAGCGCCGGATCGATCACTGCTTCCCAGACATTGCCCTCATCGAGTTCGGCATCGCCAACGAGAGAGATGAAGCGTTGGGTGGCGGGCCGGTTGAAATGATAGGCGGCGTATTGCGCGCTGAGGGCGGCAAAGGCCGGCGCCACCGCACCAAGGCCGACCGAGCCGGTGGAAAAATCGGGCGGGTCAGGGTCTTTGGTGCGCGAAGGGTAGGCTTGCAGTCCACCAAATGCCCGTAACTGCGTGAGGTAGCGTCCATCAAGCCGACCCAACAAATATTGGATTGCGTGATAGACCGGCGAAGCGTGCGGCTTGACCGAAACCCGATCGCCGGGACGCAAATAGTGCAGGTAGAGCGTCGTCATAATCGTGATCATCGAAGCCGACGAAGCCTGATGACCACCCACCTTCACCCCGTCGGGATTAGGGCGCACGTGGTTGGCGTGATGGATCATCAGCGTCGATAACCAGAGCACGCGCTGTTGCACCTCTTCGATAGCGCTGATCAGCGCGGGCGTTAGCTCAGTGCGGGGCATACATCGCTCCTTATTGGTCGATTGGGCAGGGACATTCGTATTATACCTGATGATGCTGAGGATAGCAGCGGAGCTGTCGCCGTCTATCAATACGGCTACTGTGGTGTGCGGCAGTTTGACTGCGGCAATTCAGCGAATCCCATCATCACAATAATGTGGAATGCGGCAGTGAAGCTATCGCAATTCATCAGTCTGCCATCATCACAATAGCGTGCGGTTGCATCAAGAAATGATTAAGCGCGCTTGAACAATCGATTAATTGCATCAGAGCAAGCAAAAAAGCGCCCTGATTCACTTGCCAAAACGCTTCATCTACGGTACTATGCGTATGCCCATTCCAGTTCAACGTTGGTTTGCACCTTGATGCTTGCGCGCTCGATGAGGCCAACCGGATTGCCATAACGAATGGCAAAGCGGTTTGGTTGTGGTTGTTCGCGACTTGAAACGGAGAGCATGCCTTATGGAGAAGATCTCACGCCGGCGGTTTCTCAAGGGGACGGTCGCTCTGGGAGCTGGGGCGCTGCTCGCGATCTACAGCGACGGCAGCTTCCGGCTGGCGTTGGCGCAGGAAAATCCTGCCTTCCGCATGCGGATTCTACACACGAATGATCACCATGCCCGGATTGAACCGGTGTTCAGCGGCAACAATCCGGTTCACGGCGGTGTTTCGCGTCGCAAAGCATTGATCGACAAGATCCGCCGCGAGACGGCAATGCCCACCTTGTTGGTCGATGCCGGCGATGTCTTCCAAGGAACGCTCTATTTCAACCAGTACAACGGCATGGCCGACCTCGAGTTCTACAATGTGATGGGGTACGAGGCGATGGCCGT
>NZ_DAOUDC010000014.1:0-102035 GCF_034431535.1 Chloroflexus sp.
CCGGCACTGCCGCCGGTACCGGCGCCGGACGCATGCGACCGGGTAAGGTCAGCGCCAATGCCGCTGCCGGCAACCCGAGCAGCGTCACCCCGATCATCACCGTCTCAAGACCGACCACGTCAGCGAGAATGCCGCTCAGCCACGTGCCGATCGCGCCGGTAGCAAAGGTGAAGCCAAGGATCAAGCCGGAAGCAAGCCCCTGCTTGACCGGTAAGATGCGCTGGGCATGGACGACCAGAATACTGTGTTGCCCGCCGACCAGCATCCCGGCCAGCCCACAGGCGATGAAAATTACCCAGAGCGGTGTTGCCAAAAAGCATGCTAACCCGGCAGGAACACTCAGAATGAGCGGCCAGACGGTCGCAGCACGCATGCCAAACCGGTCGGCCATCCATCCGTTCAGAACGTTGCCAATCGCAGCGCTAGCCATAAATGTACCGGCCAGTGCGCCATAGACGGTTGGTTCCCATCCACGATCGCTGAAGAGTTTGGGCAAGAACGACTGGTACACCGCTTGAATCGACGAGCGCACGACGACTAGTGCAAGAAAAGCGATCAAGACCGCAATGGTCAGTGCCGTCCAGACTTGTGGCGTCGCAGGAGCAGGAGCACGACTCGTCCGTCGGCTACGTACTGTTTGTTGCGCGAGCAGTAAGATGGTCGCCGGAATAATCGCAGTGATGGCAATCGGGATAATCCCCGGCGTGCCGGCAGCAGCCAGCACAACACCGGCCAATACCGGGCCTACCGCTAAACCGGCTTGTCCACCAAAGAAGAAGATCGCCGTCGCACTGGCCGGCTTATCGGGCACAGCCGCCGCTGCACCGGCCGTACCGATGGGATGGAACAGACCACTACCAAGCGCAGCCATGAGAAAACAGGGTAAGAGTACTGTCCAGTTGGGAGCAAGGGCAACACCGGTATAGCAGAGCGCCATCCACGCTACACCAAGTGCGGCGAGTTGGAGCGTGCGACCGGGCAGGCGGTCGGCGATCCAGCCAAACAACGGCTGCGAGAGCGCGCCGAGCAGGGTATAGACGGTCAGCGCCAAGCCGATCTGCTGATTGCTCAAACCCAATGGCCCAGCTAAAACCGCCAATAACACGGCGCCAACACTATTGAGGACATCGACCATAAAGTGACCACCGACCACTGCTGTAAAGACACGATTCCGTAGCATTCCGGTGTTTCCTTTCTGGAGCTATGCTATATCTCAACAACTGGATGGGACGCACCGCCGGCGGAGGTACTGCTGTGCGTCCCTACCTACCCCACCCTCTGCCCCTTTGCGTTATTCGCCTCTGCGCCCTCCGCGCCTTTGTGTTACCCGCCTTTGCGCCCTCTGCATCTCAACTTCGCTCAAATACGATTGTTCCACCTACAATCGTCAACTCAGCATGCACGGTATGCAGATGAGACAATGGTATCTGGAAGGGATCGTTGTTCAACACCGCCAAATCGGCCAGCATACCGGGAGCCAAGCGCCCTTTCCGGTCGACAGCGGCTTCAGCGATTGCCGGGCCAATACAATATGCTGCTAATGCTTCAGCAACGGTGAGTCGTTGTTCAGGATACCACCCGTCAACCGGTGTGCCATCGGTCGTTTGGCGGGTTGTGGCAGCGTGAATACCAGCCCATGGATCGAGTGTTTCAACCGGTGCATCCGATCCGAACGCGATCGTAGCACCGGCATTCAGCAGACTACGCCATGCGTAGCTTGTTGCACAGCGTGTTCCCCACAATCGCTCAGCCATCACCATATCGGCGGTGCAGTGAATCGGCTGCATCGAGGCAATCACGCCAAGCTCGGCAAAGCGCGGAATGTCGGTTGGAGCAAGAAGCTGAGCGTGTTCAATCCGGTTGGGCAGGGCAAGATAAGCGGCAGTTGGACGTGCTGCGGCAATTGCATCGAGCACGCTGCGATTCGCGGCGTCGCCGATGGCATGTACCACCACGCTGATCCCGTGAGCATTGGCGCGGGTCACAATCTCTTTCATCTCGGTGGGTGGAATAACTGCGATACCGGTATGGTCACGGCCTTCATACGGAGCCAGCATGTGGGCGCTTTCAGAACCGAGTGAACCATCGGCGAACAGCTTGAGGCCGCCGATCCGTAGCCAATCGTCACCCAAGCCGCTGCGCAAGCCTAAACCGATGGCGTGATCGAGGTGCGCACCGGCGATATGCGCTAGCACGCGGATGGTCAGATCACCGTCAGCCCGCAGTGCTTGCAGATCGATCAGCGTATCGGGGCCATCGGTCGGATTGGTCGCCGGCGGCACGTGAAGGCTGGTCAAGCCGTAACTCAACGCCTCGCGAATGGCAAGTTGCAACGCTGCCAAGCGCTCAGCGCGAGTAGGTGGTGGCACAATCGCCCGCACCAGTTCCATCGCGGTTTCGAGTAAGATACCGGTTGGTTCGCCATGCTCATCACGCTGAATCTGACCACCATCGGGATCAGGGGTCGCCGCCGTGATACCGGCCAACGCCAATGCTCGACTATTGACCCACAGCGAGTGACCGTCCTTGCGCGACAATACCGCCGGATGATCCGGACATACGCGGTCAAGGTCGACACGAGTGGGCCACCGTCCTCCCCACAACGTATGATCCCAACCATTCCCGCGCAACCATACATCCGGCGGCAAACGCTGCGCCGCAATCGCGATCTGATCGAGTGCCATCGCAAAATCGGTGCAACCGGTCAGACGCACCTGCTGACGGGCAAGACCATGCAGCACAATATGCACATGGGCATCGGTCAGACCCGGTACAACCGCCCGCCCACCTAGATCGATCTCCTCAACCTGAGTTCCGGCAGCGGCCCGTACCGTCGTTTCATCGCCCACTGCCAAAATTCGCTCGCCACGGATCGCCAATGCTTGTACCACCGGTTGGGATGGATTAAGGGTGTAAATTGGGCCATTACGTAGCACAACGGTCTTCATAGTCAACCTTTCGTTAGATAATGATGAGAAGACGCGACACCTGCAATGGAATCTATCCAAACGCAGAAATTGCTTCAGATACATTTGCCACCTGGAAACTGACTCTTATGGCGAGCCGGCAGCACTTACTCCGATACCCGATGATCGGTTTCATCGCCACGGCGATAGTTAGAGCTTCAGTCCGGCTTAACCGCTTCATACCACGGTCAAAATCCGGTAAATACTTATTCTCAAATTGACTACCGTGCCGCATGTGCTCAGTGGTCCCTCTCCAAACCCCCACGGAGAGCAGCGCAATACCGACCCTTTTTCAGTTCTCACCGTGCTCGTTTTCCCTGCACCCGCCTAGATCACCGAGAACGTAACCGCGTGGCTAGATCGTTTCGCCGCCTCGCGCTCCCATCAGAACCTCCTGCTCAGCGTCGTAGTGCTCTATCCTACTCGCTCGCCACTATTCAGTCAAACTTGAGTAATCAAATATTTGCACAGTGTAGAACATCCTTAACCGTTGAAGTTTTAACATTCGCATATATCAACAGGCATGGTATGATATGTCATGATTTTGCTCAGATCGTTACCCACTCATACTCAGACCATCAATGTAACAGATTGCCTAACCCAAAGCTCCAACACTCAGGAGGCCGGCTATGACCCGTCCGCGCACAAATTATGCGCTAGCAGGGGCAGCTCTCTTTAACCCGATGGCGGCTATGTACTGGCTCGACGTGATGCGCGGACAGCGTCCCGGCATCGGCCTCGCGTTGGTCAGTACGGCAGGCGCAGTATGTATAGGATTGGCCGCCGATCCGCGCCGCCATCCGTGGCGAGCAGTGGCGAGCGGCTTTGCGGCCGCAGCCGGGGCAGCATTAGCCGGCTGGGCTTTGCAGCGATATGTGACATGGGTCGCGGGTAACGGTAAAGACGCACCGGCGCCACCAAACGCACACGATCTACTCGTGCCGGCAGTAGTAGTATGCGCCGGTACGGTTGGACTATCGGCCCTAATCGGTCGCGAACCGGACCGGTATATCGAATACAGCGGTAAGCACGGTGATTATCGTTGGATTGCTGCAACACCACATCCGGCCCAACGCTGGTTGGCGTGGAGTGGTTACCTGACTCATCAGTTGGCAATTTGGGGCTGCATCTACGCCGGTCAACGCCAACGACTGCGCTATACCGCCGATATGCGCCGGCTTAATTGGCTGGCATTAGCAGTCAATGCCGGTGGGGTTGCCTTACACTACCTTCAGTCACGGTATACCTACGATGGTTTGGCCCGTGATGTACCGGAAGGGAGTGCGCTTGGTTCAGTATCGTTCATTCTCATGATGACGCTGGCCTTAGAAGCACCGCGCCGTGGTCTCTTTTTCGGAAGCCGGAAGATAATGCCTCCGGCAGAGTTAGTCCGTTTCGCTCGCCGGTTTCATGGCTACATCTTTTCGTGGGCGGCAACGTACAATTTCTGGTATCACCCGATTGATCCCAAACCGCTTCACTATACTGGCCTCTTCCACACGCTACTCCTCTTTGTCCAGTCGGCATTGCTCTATACCAACGCGCACCGCGATCCACGTTGGACATTGGCGCTGGAGATGATGGTATTACCGCACGCAGTGATTTCGACACTGTACAAACGGAGTGGATTAGGGGCAATGTTTACCTTTAGTTTGCTGGCAATGTTCGTCATCAACCAAATGCATGGTCTCAACTTGCCGGCCCGTGCACGCTGGACCATTGGCGCTACTTATGCTACCACTGTGCTGAGCTATTACGGCGTGCGTCGCCAATGGCATAGGTTGCCTGATATCCTGCGGATTCCGATCCTCGAGTATGGAGTGTTGGGCATATTGGTGTTGTTGTCGCTGCTGATACGGGCCGTGCGGCGGTTAGAGGGAAACCCGAAAACTTTGCATACGAAACCATGAGAACATAGAACACAGATGCTCACGGGTTGGGACGGATGCGCACCGATCGCGCCACCCGTGACCATCCGTTGCACCTGTGTCTATCTGTGTCCTGTTCCCTACATAAATGAGGACACGGATGCGCACCGATCGCGCCACCCGTGACCATCCCGTTACACCCGTGTCTATCTGTGTCCTCTTCCCTACATAAATGAGGACACGGATGCGCCCCGATCGCGCCACCCGTGACCATCCCGTTACACCTGTGTCTATCTGTGTCCTCTTCCCTACATAAATGAGAACACGGATGCGCACTGCCTAATCCGTGTTCTATTCACCACACTCGCTACTTCACTGCGCGGGCCGCCGCAAAGACCACCTCACTCAACGTGGGATAGGCAGCAAATACTGCGGACAGATCGGCGATAGTCGCACCGGTTTGGATTGCTAACGCGACCGGTGCCAACATATCCGCTGCGTGTGTGCCAACTGCAATCCCGCCACGGATCTGGCGGTTCACCGCATCATAGATCAACTCGACCCAGCCTTCAGTCTCGTCACCGAGGTATGATTTGAGTGAGGCAGTATACGAAGCTCGTACCCGCTGCAACTCACCCTCTCCGCCGGCTACAATCCCCACTTGGGCAATTTCGGGTACCGTGTACACTGCACTCACCACCGTATGCGGGCAATAGCCGGGTGCAGATAGTTCTGCTGCTGTGCGGCCGGCAATCCACGCCTGGGCCAGCGCGCGGTTGGCCAGCATCGGCCCACCGGCAGCATCACCCACAACAAAAATGTGACCGGCGACTGTACGACCATAGTTATCAACCGCGAGTTGTCCGTTGGCACCAACCGCCAACCCGGCCGCAGCAAGATTAAGCCGGCTTAGATCGGGGACTCGCCCAATCGCAAGGAAGGCCATAGCAGCGGTATGGGTCGCACCATCGGTTGTAGTGACAACTACACCAGCTTCAGTCCGCTCGGCCCGTTCCACATCAACCTGATGGATCGTGACGCCATGCGCCGTCATCGCGGCAGCGAGAGCCGCTCCGGCTGCCAGATCGAACATCGGCAATACGCCAGGTGCACCGACCAACCACGTCACCTTAACACCGAGCCGGTGAAAGAGGGAGGCAAACTCGCTACCCGTCGGCCCCCCACCGATCACGATCATGTCCGGCGGCAATGTGTTCAGATGACTGGCAAACCGCGGGGCAATAATCCGCTGACCATCGGGCTTCATTGTCGGCGGGAAACGTGGTACCGAACCGGTAGCGATAATCACTGCATCGGCGGTCAATGTCTGTTGCGAGTCGTCGTTGCGCACGATCAGCTCGTGAGGGCTATGAAATGCAGCTACCCCGTGGACTACCTTGACCCCGGCGGCTTGGAGCCGCTGTACCTCACGCTCACTCCACCGTTGAGCCACCTGCTTGATCCGGTTGAGCACCTCTGTTGGGGTCACGTGGACGGCGCCAACCGTTACCCCTGCTGCGGCAGCATGAGCGGCAACTCCGGCCAATTCAGCCGCGTGCAACCACACTTTGCTTGGTAATAGGCTATCCCAACCGGTACGTCCACCAATTGGTCCTTCACTAACCAAAGTTACCTGCGTATGACCCTGTGCAGCGGCAACAGCAGCCTCAACTCCGGCCGGCCCACCGCCAATCACAAGAATCTGCTTCATCCGTCTTCCTCACTATCGTTGCAACGCTACAATGGAGCGTGCATCTGTAATGCACACCTGTGAAAGATGATGCAAAGAATCGGTGAGAGGTTACAACTAGCATTAATTACATGTGGCGGCGCACAACTACGAACCTCGCCGGTGATGGCCCCGCATTATGAATCCGGTGGCAGTTCCGGGTTTGTTTCAGAGTCAGGTTGCGGCGCCGGGTCGGGATCAGGTGCGCGAATACCGAGCACGATAGTTGTGTCAGGTAAGATCCATTCACCTGCTGCCGGTAATGAACTGAGCACCACATACGGCCCGTACCGGTAATAATCTTCGCCGGCCCGATCAGGTCCCTGATAATCGACGTAGATACGGCCCGGATCGATACCCAACAAGGCCAGCACCTCTTTGGCCTGATTTTCACCCAAACGACGTAGATCGGGCATTAAGATCGCGCCTTCTACCGGTGGCACCGGCACCGGCGGTTGGAACATCTCTTCGGTACATACGGGGAGATCTTCGTACTTAAGCGCCACCGTGGCATCACCACCACGCCATTTGTACTCAACCTTCTCATCGGGATCAGACGGTGGCAGTTTCCACAGGTAAATCTCACGCACCAGCGCGGGTGGATAGCTCGCTTCTGGGGCAGGCCGGCAGTACATGCCATCGGTCAATGCACTGAGATCTTGCGGGAGCGGCGATGCCTTGGGATCGGTAGGCGGCGCTGGCGGCGGGTTAGGCCGTAGCTCGCCGCTACTCGTCCACTCTTCCGGGGTAGGAATCCGGACAACGGTCACTTTGTCGTATGCTGAACAGAGAACATCGCCCGCGATCAGGTTGGTGAGATTAGCAGTTGGCGTCGGACTTAACAAGGCCGCTTCCTCCAATTGCTTCAGCATCTTTTGGGTAAACACCTCCTCGCGGTAGCCACCAAAGGGGCCGGGTAATTCACAGATAGGGCGGCGCACGACCTCTACTGGCAAGGTAAACTCCGTCTGAATTTCACCATTAGGAAACGGCGCGGCAAAAAGGGTACGATAACGCTCATCTTCGGCAATGAGGCGGAAGATGTTCTCCATCACGTTACGCCAGATAATCCCACCGCCGGTCAGGCTCTCCACCCGCGCCGTCGGCTCATTATTGTTATTTCCCGTCCAAACGCCAACCGTCACAAATGGCGTATAACCGACTGCCCATGCATCTCGCCAATCGTTGGTCGTGCCGGTCTTGACTGCCGCAGGTAGACTGAGACGCAGCGGGCTATTAAGGCCCCAGATCGCTTGGCGGGCACGGTCGTCGCTCAGCATATCTGAGATAATCGCCACAAGCGCCGGATCGACCACCGGTTCACCGGCCGGTGGTGAGAAGCGTTCGAGAGTACGACCCTGCGAATCGGTGATTTCGAGAATAGCGACCGGAGGGAAGTAGCGTCCACCACTGGTCAACGTGTTGTAAGCGGTGGTTAGCTCCAAAGGCGATACCTCGCCGCCACCCAACGTGAGGGACAACCCATAAAAACCGGCTCCACGCTTGAGACCGGTACGGATGCCAACCCGTTCTAGCAGCCGGATGGTGTAATCGATCCCGGCAAACTTTAGCGCTTTGACCGCCGGCATATTGAGCGAATTTGCCAGCGCAGTACGTATCCGCACCGGCCCGTTCCATTGACCATTGTAATTCTGGGGGGCATACCAGTCACCGGTACCGGTCGGAAACTCGGTCGGCACATCCCACAATACCGTCTCCGGTGTCATACCCTGTTCCATCGCAGCCAGATAGGTAAACGGCTTCAGCGCCGAACCGGGTTGCCGCTCACGAGTCGCGACATTCACTTGCCCATCGAGCACATTTCCCGACTCGCCAGGAGTCTTGGTCGGTTTCACCGCGTTGTAGTCGATACTCCCAACCATTGCCAGAATCTGGCCGGTGTTGGGTTGCATAATCACTACCGCTGCATTATGGATGTTCCGCGACTCCAGCTCGGCGATCCGCTCGAAGGCCGTGGCTTGAGCCATCCGTTGCAGTTGAAGATCGAGGGTGGTCGTGATCCGTAAGCCACCACCGTACACGATTTGCGGTCCATAGCGTTGCAAGAGGAGATCACGCACATAGAAGACGAAATGCGGTGCGTTGAGCGGTGCCTCTTGCGGAGCAAAGCGGAGCGGTGTCGCCAGAGCACGTCGGGCCTGTATTTCGGTGATGTAGCCGTCTTCAACCATTCGGCGTAAGACAGCAGCTTGGCGGATTCGAGGAAGTGGTGTACCGGCCGGTAGACGTGCATTCGGGTCGAGCCAGTCATCACCGACAAAGACCGGCGGCAAATAGCCACCTTGCTCGTCGCGTTCGAGATAGTTTATCGGATTGTAGACAGAGGGTAACTGCGGTAAACCGGCCAGCAACGACGCTTGGTTCAGATCGAGTTCGGCAGCACTGACACCAAAATAAACTTCGCTGGCTGCCTGAATACCATAGGCAAGATTGCCGTAGAAGTTCTCATTGAGATACAGTTCGAGAATTTGATCTTTGGTATAGATGCGATCAAGCTCTTGGGCCAGAATAATCTCTTTGAGTTTTCGTTCGTAGCGGCGCTCCGGCAGTCGCTCTTCCGGTGTCAGCACACTATTTTTAATCACCTGCTGAGTGATGGTTGAAGCCCCACCCACCTCTTCACCTACTCGTAAGCTATCGATCAGGGTGCGGATGATACCGGCTAGATCGATACCGGGATTGGTGTAAAAGGTTTTATCTTCAATAGCGATGGTTGCCTGTATCAAGAGCGGGCTAATCTCGTCGATCGCGACTTTCGTGCGTTTACCGGTATCGAAGAACTCGTAGAGTAATTCGCCATTGCGGTCGAATATGCGTGAGTTTTCAAACAAGGTCCGATTATCGAGCAGGGCTAAACGTGGACGAAGGCTCTCGGCGACTTGGACGTAGGCATTGTAGGCGAAGCCGGCCAACCCTATCAATACGACCGCCATCAGGCCGAGCACGGCTAACAAGGCGTTGAGCACTAAGCGGCCCACCACCGGGCGCGGCGCCGGCCGGCCCCGCAACAAACGCGGCGGCACGTGGCGGTGTCCATTGCGACCATTGCGGCCATGCAGATACCAACGACGCGAACGAATCATAGCTATCCTTGGCGCGCACCCGCGCCGAACGCAATATATACCCATGTGACGCTCACCCGAGCGTCGCGGGTAGTATAGCATGCTCTGGTAAGGCCCATCCTGATGGGTAGATGAGAACTGGATTCAGATACAATATTAATGAGCGAGACGCTGCACCGTCGCTCTACAGCAACTAATTATGTCAATGAATAATACTATGCCCCAATCCTCCCTCGTTGGCCCAGTCATGCTCATCACCTTTTTGATCACACTGCCGCTGACCGTGATCAGCGACGCGGTTGCCGGGCGCACTGGCTGGCAGTCGCTCTGGCTGGGAGGGGCGAGCGTGCTGGTCGGGCTAGAGGCAGTGGCGTTGCGCAGCCGGATGGTGGCCGGCCTTCACGAGACGCAGGGTGGGGCGGTGCGTTATCTGGCCGCCGAGGTGTTCGGCTTAGTGGCGCTGGCCCGCATCGTAGCGACGGTGGGCCAAGGCGCACAAGGCTTCGCCGCGATGCATTCATGGCTCACCGATCCGCTGGCCGCGTTCGATGCGCCGTTTCTGTTTTGCCTGCTAGCGCTGCTGGCCGTCGCCGTGCTTAGCCGCAGCGGGATCGCCGCGATCGCGGCGCTGACGCCGAACCCGCCGCTCAAGACGCCATTGCAGAGCTTGGATCTGCTCTTCTACCGCAGTGACACAACGGCCCGCCGGCGCGCCGCCGTCGCAGCCATTAGCCACGGGGCCGGCTGGGGCGGGTTGGCGATGCTGGTGGTGTTGGGCCGGCAGAGTGAGCAAACTCCCGCCACCGTGCTGTGGATGGCGCTCTACCTTGCCGGCGGGTTGTGGTTGATTGCGCTGGCACAGCGGCGCGCATTGCTGGCCGATTGGCTGAGCGATGAGGCCGAGATTGGGCCTGAGGTCAGCCGGAGCTGGCGCTGGCTGAGCATCGCAACAATTGGCTTGGTTACGCTGTTGGCGCTGGCGCTGCCGGCCCAACTGTCGCCGCTCGTGCCGCAAGCATGGCGTGAGGGGCTCTTCGTGTCGGGAGGGATCGCGCTGCTGATTGCGATGACTCTCTCCCTGCTCTTCATTGGGCTGCTCAGTCTGGTAGCCCTCTTGCCGCTGCTCTTGCTGATGTTGCTGACTTCGCTGATGAACTCGACCATCGCGCCAGCAACACCAATCACTCCGCCAATGATGCCGCCGCTAGCGCCAAGCGAACCGTCGCTATGGCCCGGCATTATCTTTTGGATCTGTATCGCGATTTTGACCGGGCTGGCCTTCTGGACGATTATGCGCCGGCAGACGTGGGTCAAGCAGGTGTGGGCGCAGGTGCCGGATTGGTGGGCGCAGGCGCGCATGCAGTTGCGGAAAAGGCGTTTCTGGCGATGGCGGCAGCCTATAGCCACTCAGCGGCATCGCGCGTCTCGTTCACAGCCTGCGCCACGCGATGCCGCGATCGTTGCGTACCACGCTGCCCTGCGCTACGCTGCGGCCCATGGCTACCCACGCCGTCCGCCACAAACCCCGGCTGAGTTTGCCGATCATACGGCGCAACAGTTGGTTGAGGCTGACGATGAGTTGCGCACCCTGACCGCCGCTTACCACCGTGCCGCCTACGCTGGCCGTGCCTCGGATCAGACAGAACGGCGGCAGGTGGGCATGCTGCTACGCCAATTCCGGCGAAAATTAACGCAAAGGCGCAGAGAATGAATAACGCAAAGGTTTTTTGGAATGATCGCGATGAGAACGATCAGAGACGATCTCGCATTGCTAACGAACCCCATACAATACACTTAGCGATCTTTGCGTTCTCTGCGCCTTTGCGTTTGAACCCTTTGCGTTCTCTGCGCCTTTGCCTATGCTGCCGACCGCCGCGGCATCAACACCGTATAATCGAAATCGAGCACCACCGCCGGATCGTAGTTGCCCTCGGCGTCGCGGTAGGGGAAGTCGTGACAGGGCCGATCTTTGGTGGCCACGGTGCGCACCCGCAGCGCGCCAATGTCATTGCGCACCGGAATCTCCATCTTATCGAGAATTTCTGACCAAGCGTAGATGGTATCGCCGGCAAAGCTGGGGTTGGTGTGGCGACCGCCGTTAATTGCCGCGATACTGAGCGCGTTGGCCAAGCCGTTGAACGAGAGCGAACGAGCGATGCTGATAATGTGCCCACCATAGACGATCCGCCGGCCAAAGCGGCCTTCCCGCTCGACGTGGAGGTTGAAGTGGACGCGAGCCGTGTTCTGGTAGAGCCGGGTGGCCTGCATGTGCTCGGCTTCTTCGATCGTTACGCCGTCAATGTGATCGATCTTCTCGCCGACCTCGTAATCTTCCCACAGATAGGGGCTGCCGGCGCGGGCCAGATCGTACTGGCCGGGTTGGATGTGGTACGGTACGGCGAGGTCAGTCACCGGCACCGCGTCGGGCAATTGGGGCACCACCGGTTCGGGAGCCGGCGCGTCGATATTGCGCTTGCGCACCATCACCCAACGCATGTATTCCAGCACCATCTCGTTGCGTTGGTTGACGCCAACGGAATGGACGTAGACCACGCCGGTTTTGCCGTCTTTGTTTTGGCGCAGACCGATCACCTTGGAGGTGGTCGAAAGGGTATCGCCGGGATACACCACCGCGCCAAACCGCCCGCCGGCATAGCCGAGATTGGCGATGGCGTTGAGCGAAATGTCGGGCACGGTCTTGCCGAAAACGATATGGAAGACGAGCATACTATCGATCGGCGCCCGTTCGAGGCCAACCGTTTGGGCGAACGGGATCGCCGAGGTGAGAGCGAAGCGCGCGCCGTAAAGCGAGGTATACAGCGCCACATCACCCTCGGTTACGGTGCGCGGCGTAGCGTGAACGATCTCTTGGCCAAGCCGAAAATCCTCGAAGAAGTTGCCGGGATTGGTTTTATTGATCATTGATATGCTCCTTGCAGACGCGAACCGGATCACTCAAACCGTCACCCGCCACAAGGGGCGGGACGCACGTCTATGCGTCCCGTCAAACGGAGACGTACCGCCGGGGGCGCACCACCGTTACGATTCAAACCCGTAGGCTTTGGCGAGTTCGGGGTCTTTCTTGGCGATCATGCGGGCAAGGTCAACAATCACCTTGGCCTGTTTCCACGTCGCGTCGTCTTGCATCTTGCCGTCGATCATCGCCACGCCGGAACCGTCGGGCATCGCGTCGAGAATACGCTTGGCGAAGAGCACTTCGTTCACATCCGGGCTAAAGACACGCTTGGCGATCGGGATTTGGTTGGGCGCGAGCGACCACGCGCCGGTGCAGCCCAGCAAGAAGGCGTTGCGGAATTGGGCTTCGCAGGCGGCTTCGTCTTTGAGATCGCCGAAGGGGCCGTAGAAGGCGCGCAACCCGTGCGAGACGGCCACATCCACCATGCGGGCAATCGTGTAGTGCCAGAGGTCTTGCTGGAAGAAGGCGCGTTCGGTTTGGCCCTCTTGCGGGTCGGCCAGCACACCGTAGAACGGATGGCCACCGCCGACGCGGGTGGTCTTCATCCCGCGCGAGGCGGCGAGGTCAGCCGGGCCAAGGCTGAAGCCATGCATGCGCGGACTGGCCCCAGCGATCGCTTCGAGATTGACCACGCCCTGCGCGGTTTCCAGCAGGGCGTGGATGAGGATGGGTTTCTGGGTCTGATGCTTGGCTTCGAGCAACGCCAAATATTGATCGACGAAGTGAATATCCCACGGCCCTTCGACCTTGGGAATCATAATCACATCGAGCTTATTGCCGGCATGGGCAACAATCTCGGCAATATCATCGAGCACCCATGGGCTATTAAGCGCATTGACCCGCACCCAGAGCGCGGTGTCGCCAAAGTCGGTATTGCGCGCGACTTCGATAAAGCCGGCCCGCGCCGCTTCTTTGGCATCAACCGGAATGGCATCTTCGAGATTGCCGCACAGCACGTCAACCTGCTTGGCGACTTCGGGAATGCGCGCGCGGATCTTTTCGATGTGGGGCGGGAAGAAGTGAACCACCCGTTCGGGCCGCACCGGCAATTCTCGCATCGGCTGGGGCGCACCAATGGCGAGCGGCTGGTAGAAGTTTCGGGGCAGCTTGTGCATCATATCCTCCTTGCAATACATACAATAAGACGCAAAGGCGCAGAGATACACTGAACCGATAGCGTCTCACACAGCGCTAGCCTGCGAGCGCGCTCGTACCGCACCGCCGGTTTCAACCTCTTACTTGCGCACCTATGCGTCCTGGACAAACCCATCGTGGCGTTACTCCAAGGCCTCCGGCCCGGCGACAATGCCTTCATCGTGCAACCGGCCTACTTCACCTTCGCTCAGACCTAACACCTCAAGCAAAATCTCGTCGGTATGTTCGCCGAGCCGCGGCGCCGGTTGCACCGGCACCCGGGGCATCTGGCTGAAATCGAGCGGCGAACCGGCCATGAGGTACGAACCAATGCCGGGTTGCTCGACCATCGCGAACATTGGGTTGTCGGTTGAACAATCGGGATCTTGGGCAATCGCTTCGCGCACCGTGCGGTACGGCCCCCACGTCACCCGATGCTGCTCGAAGACCCGTTGCACCTCGGCGAAGGTGCGGGCATGGAACCACGGTTCGAGCAGGGCCGCAATCTCGCGGCGGGCGCGGAACCGGTCTCCCTCATCGTCCATATTGAGACCGAGGCGCTGGCCGAGCGCGGTGAAGGCATCGGCTAAGCCGGTTGCCTTCCCCAGTGCCTTCCACTGCAAATCGGTCAGACCGACGACCATCACCCGCTTGCCGTCGAGGGTCTCGAAATCACGGCCAAACGCGCCGTAGAGATAATTCCCCTGCCTGGGCCGGTCGGTATCGTTGACCATCACCTCGGCAATCATGCCCAGATGGCCGATCATCGCCAACCCGACATCTTTCAGCGCCAGCTTGACCAATTGGCCCGCACCGGTCAGCCGGCGGTGGCGCTCGGCAGCGAGCAGGCCGAGCGCGATCATCTGGCCGGTAATGATGTCCCACGCTGGCAGCACATGGTTCACGACCTCAGGCGAACTGAAGGGGCCGGTCATAAACGGCAAGCCGAGCTGGGGGTTGACGGTGTAATCAACCTCAGAGCCGCCGTCGCGCCGGCCAAGCAGATTGACCATAATCAAATCGTCGCGCTGGCGCTTGAGCGCCTCGTAACTCAGCCAGCCGCGGGCCGGGAAGTTGGTGATAAACAGGCCGGCGTTCTCACCCGGCGCGCAAATCAGTTGGGTGAGCAGCTCTTGGCCGCGCGGATGGCGAATATCAACCGCGATCGAGCGTTTGCCCTTATTCAAACCAGTCCAAAACAAGCTATGCTTGCCATCAAGCGTCACTGGCCAGCGTTTATAGTCAAGACCGCCGCCAATTGGATCGAACCGGATGACATCGGCCCCCAACTGAGCCAACGTCATCCCGCCGAGCGGCGCGGCGACGAAGGCCGAGCCTTCGACCACGCGCATGCCACTAAGAATGCCGTTCATTGTGGTTGCCTCGTGTGAACTCACGCAGGGCTTATGCTGTGGTCTGGCACCAACGGTTTGCTCAGCTTACCCCTTGGTGGAGGGAGCCTCTCCCGCTGGAGGAGACTGGGGGCAGCATGATAAGAGCACGTCGTGGGCAGACCGATCAGCATCAGCGCCGCTACGCCGTCTGCTAAATCACCCGCTTCGACCGCAATTCACCGATCTGGGAGTCATCCATCCCCAACCACTCGCGCAACACCTCATCGGTATGCTCGCCAAGTTTAGGGCCAAGCGAGCGAATGCTGCCGGGGGTTTCCGACAACTTCGGCACCACATTCGGCATAATCAGCGTCTCGCCGATACTCGGCTCATCGACTGCCACCAGATTCCGCCGGGCATGGACGTGGCGGTCACCGAAGAAATCAGCAATATCGTTGAGCGGCGCGGCGGGGGTCGCAGTCGCGTAACAGCGTTGCAACACCTCGGCGCGGGTCAGCGAACTGCACCAGTCGCGGACAATCTCGTTGACATCGCTGGCGTGGGCCAACCGCACCTTCTGATCGCCATACACGCTCGACGAAGCCAATTCGGGGCGGCCCATCGCGTTGGCAAGGCGGGCAAAGAGCTTATCAGTCGCGCACGAAATCGCCACCCATTTGCCATCTTTGGTCTGAAAGTGGCCGTGGGGGCACGCAAACTCATTGTGGTGCGAGCCGTGGCGTTCGCGGACTTTGCCGTACATGCCGTAGGCTGGCACCAACTCATCGCTACAGCGGAAGACCGACTCGTAGAGCGCCGCATCGATATACTGGCCGCAGCCAGTCTGCTCGCGGTGGCGCAGAGCCAGCAACACGCCGATACAGCCGTACAACCCGGTCATATAATCGGCGAGGGTGGTCGAACCCGGCGTCACCGGTGTTCCCTTCGGCATACCGGCCAGATAGGCGATACCGCCGACGGCATGGGCAATGCGGGCAAAACCGGGCCGGTCACTATATGGACCCGTCTGGCCGTAGCCGGTCACCCGCAGCATAATCAAGCGCGGGTTGATCTTACTGAGCACATCCCAACCCAATCCCCACTTCTCGAGCGTACCGGTGCGAAAATTCTCGCACAACACATCGGTTTCGGCGATCAAGTCTTTAAAGAGCTTAGCGCCTTCAGGATGCTGAAGGTTAATCGTCACCGAACGCTTATTGCGCGACTCGCTCAGCCAAGTCAGCGTATCGCCACGCGACGTCGGCGTACCAAAGCGGCGCAGCGCATCACCGCCGATCGGATGCTCGACTTTGAGCACATCGGCGCCAAATTCACCCAACAGGGTGGCGCAGAAAGGCGCGGCAATCACGGTTGCCGCATCAATGACCCGAATGCCGGCCAATGGCAGGGTCGAATTCGTCTCAGCCATCGTATCCACCTCGTAGTGAAGAAACGGCCCCCAGCGAAGTATGCGTCGTTGCGTCAAACAATCTTGCGATTGCGCAATTGCTTAATCTCCTCGGCGGAAATATCGAGCAGCTCGCGCAACACCTCATAGGTCGCGTTGCCCAAGGGCGGGCCGAGGTTGGTAATGCGGCCCGGCGTCGCCGAGAGGTTTGGAATCACGTTCGGCACTACCACCTCGCCAACCCCTTCCGCTTCGACGCGAGCCAGATTGCCGCGCGCGCGGAAGTGCTCATCGTTGAACATATCGGCAATGCTATTGAGCGGGCCAACCGGCACCTCTTTTTCCAGACAACGGCGCATCACCTCATCGCGAGTCAGCGAACCAACCCAATCAATCGTGATCTGGTTTACGACATCGCGCGCCGCTAAGCGCTTGCGTTGATCGCCGTACAATTCGGATGAAGCCAATTCAGGCCGTTCCATCGCTTCTGCCAGCCGCTCAAACATCTTGTCGGTGGTGCAGGCGAGCGCCACCCATTTGCCATCTTTGGTGCGAAAATGGCCATGGGGGACGGCAATAAAGCTTCCGGCTCCTTCGCGCTCGCGGATTTTGCCGAACAGACCGTAGGCCGGGGCAATCTCATCGAGAATGCGAAACACTGCTTCATAAATCCCGACATCGATCAACTGGCCGCGACCGGTCTTCTCTTTGTGGCGAAGCGCGATCAGCACACCGATAGCGCCAAACAGACTGGCGATGTAGTCGCCGAGCGGCGCAGTGCCCGGCAGCACCGGCGTTTCACCAGGGAAGCCGGCCAGATACGAGAGGCCGCTAAAGGCATGCGCGATGTGGGCAAAGCCGGAACGGCGGCGGTAGGGGCCGGTCTGGCCGTAGCCTGACACCCGCAGCATTATCAAGCCGGGATTCACCTCGCGCAACGTGGGCCACGACAACCCCCACTCTTCCATCGTACCGGGACGAAAATTCTCGATCAGGATATCCGACTTCGCCACCAATTTCAGAAACAGGTTCACGCCTTCCGACTGGCGCAGGTCGATCGTCACCGACTTCCGGTTACGCGCTTCGCTCAACCATGCCAGCGTCGCATCGTGGCGCGTGGTCGGGGTACCAAACCGCCGCATCGGATCGCCGCCGATCGGGTGTTCGATCTTCAACACCTCAGCGCCAAACTCACCCAAAATCGAAGCCGCATACGGGCCGGCCAGAAAGTTGCCGACATCGATCACGCGGATCCCACTGAGCGGCAAACGGTCACGCTCGCCGGTGCGCTCGGCGGTGGGGTGAGGAATTGCGGGTTCAGCCTCCTGTTCAGCCTCCGCAGCAGCCACCGCTTGCTGCGCTGGCGGCGTCTCGCCGGTCTCCGGCGCATCGGTGGTCTGATTGGTGGTCTTCGTCGAGCGTACCCCTTTGGCCATCGTCTGTACTCCTCCTCGCCATGCTGAAAATAGGCAGCAACACAAAATCGCCACCAGAGCCCGCTAAGGCCGCCATGGCCACATGCAGTTAGGTGTGTTTAGTTTCTCTGCTCGGGTGATGCGCGTGTTTGTAACATAGCACAAGGAATACTATTCCGCAATTATCAGTTTCCAACTTTTAACTACGAGTTGATATAAGTAAACACTTATATCAAATTGATAACGTAAGGTTATATGTGTTCCGGCGTGAACGAGAAACGCAATACACACGCCTCACGCCAGCATCGCGCATGGCATGGGGTACAATGTGTCTATTCCAACATCCAGCAACAGCGCATACCAGCAAAAGGAGGCGATTCGGCCATGAGCAGCGAAGATTGGACGGCGTGGATCGGGCGAACCGAGGTGGTTGAAGATGACATCTGCTTAGCGCAAGCATTGGCTGCAGCGGCCACGCTCGAACCATTGTCATCACCCACCGCAAGCGCGGCGCTGCCCCCGCTCTGGCACTGGTTTTACTTCTTACCGCGCGCGCCGCAGTCAAAACTCGGCATTGACGGCCATCCGCAGCGCGGCGGCTTTATTCCGCCCATCCCTTACCCCCGCCGCATGTTTGCCGGCGCGCGCATCCGCTTTCACCACCCGCTACTGATCGGCCAGCCGGCTCGCCGCGAGGGGATCATCCGCAACATTACCCAAAAGAGCGGGCGCACCGGGCCGTTGGCGTTTGTCACGGTCGGCTACCAGATCTTCCAAAATGAGATGCTTTGTATCGAAGAAGAGCAAGATATTGTCTACCGCGAACCGGGTGCGCCAGTGCCGGCGCCGGTGCCGGTTGAGCTGCCGCCGGTCTCTGATGCGATCACCCGCACCGTTACCCCCGACACCCGGCTGTTGTTCCGCTTCTCGGCGCTGACCTTCAACGCACACCGCATCCACTACGACCGGCCCTACGCCCAACAGGAAGAGGGATACCCCGGCTTAGTCGTGCATGGCCCGCTGGTCGCGGTGTTGTTGATGGAACTGGCCCGCCACAACACCACTCGCCCAATCACCGGCTTTAGCTTCCGCAGCCAAGCGCCGATCTTCGATCTCGCCCCCTTCCGGTTGGTGGCCCGCTTCGGTGAAGACCGAGTTGAGCTGGAAGCGCAGGGGCCTGACGGCGCCACCGCGCTGAGCGCCAGCGCCGAGTTAGGGAGCGACCAACCCCTGTAACGCCGCACGGCGGTGCGGCTCCCACGGCGGTGCAACCCTAAAAGCTGGAACTCGCCAAACAAACGAATGGTAGCTACCATTCGTTTGTTTTGTTTATCTGACTCGCTCATCAAAACTGCAATAAATTGTGAACATATTCACACATTTTCTGAGACAAAAAGCACAATTAATATTGAATAGATCATATTACAATTCTCTGTGGTAATATCTTCACTCACTTTCAGACCTTGCTTTGCTACATTTGAATTGCGATCTCTCCCTGCTTGAGACACAAATATATCGATCGGCTTCGCGCTCAATCGATTGAGCGTCCAGTTGATGGAACCCGCATCTGCGGACAGCGTGCGTTGCCTACGCTGCGCGGGTGCGCTGGCACCAGCGTTGTAGTGCGTGCAGGGAGCTTGTGGGTCATCGTTCATAACGCAACCAATGCTAGAAAGGAGACCGGCCCGTGGAAGCAGAAATGCAACTGTTCGTGGACTCGTTACGTAAGAACATCACCGCCGAAGATGTGGTCAACTTTGAAGCGTGCATGGATTGCAAGATGTGCGGTGAGGCGTGCGCGTGGTACCTCGTCACCGGCGACGAGAAGCTGCATCCCACTCACAAGACCGGCTTCATCCGCCAGATTTATCAGCGGTACTTGACGCTCGAAGGCCAGATTGGCGGCGCGCTGGGGCTGGTGCCGACGCCGACGGTGGCAGACCTGAAAGAGAATATGCAGTATTTCTGGGCTTGCACCGCTTGCGGTCGCTGCACTCTGGCCTGCCCGTCGGGCCTCAGCATTCGCCGCATAGTGCGGTTAGCGCGCGCCGCCTACTCTGATTCGGGGTTGAGCAATGCTAATCCGACCATTCGCTCGATCGTCGAGAACACCGATCGCTACCGCCACAGCTTTGGCCTCACTGCCGCGCAGGTGCTAGGCCGGGTTGGCCTCTTCTTACGCAGCGAGGGGCTTGAAGTGCCGGTCAATGTGCATGGAGCCGAGATGCTCTTTGTCTGTCCGGCTGCCGGCAATACCAAAATTCCCGATTATGGCATCAAATTGATCAAAATCCTCAATGCTGCCGGTGTAAGTTATACGATTTCGCCCTATGTGATTGACACCGGTACTGAAATCGATCATATTGCCGTTCACCACAACCTGTCGAAGCAAATGTTGCTGGATTGGGAAGATGAAGCCGATCGCTTGGGCGTGAAGGCGATCTTGCTGGTGGAGTGCGGTTGCGATACGCGCACGTTGTACGCCGAAGCGACTGAGACGCTGGGCCGCCCGTTCCGCTATCCGATCATCAGCGTTGACACTCTGATGCTCGATCTCATCCGGCAGGGCCGCTTGCCGATCGAGAAGACCGACCTGAAGGTGACGCTGCACGATCCCTGCTACGCCACACGCTTGTCGGGGTTGGGAGATCTCTTCCGCGAACTGCTGACCCTTGTGACTGATAACTTTATCGAGATGACCCCCAACCGCGAGCATAACTACTGCTGCAACGGCGGGGCCGGCGGGATGCGCTTGCCTGAGAATACCAACCTGCGCCGCAAGATTTCGGTGCTGAAAGCGAACCAGATCCGCGCCACCGGCGCCGAGTATGTCACCTCGCCGTGTGTGGTCTGCACGTTATCGCTGGAAGACACCTGCCAGACCTACAACCTCTCTCCGACTGGCGAGCGTATGGCGCTGGTGCTGTTCGAGGTGGTCTACGCAGCGATGGAGCCGGCGCTGGCTAAGCAGGGCGAGTTGGATCGCATGCGGGTGCCGGCTGAATTGCGCAACCGCGACCGCGAGTTCTTTATTGCCCACAGCCTCGAGGGGCAGATGGCGCAGCTCATGCAGCAACCCGACTTCCCGGCTTTGCTCGATTGGCTAGAGAAGGACGATATCGTCAAGCGGTTCAGCAAAGACCACCCGCAGGTCTACGAGCAGTTGCGCGCACTGCGTGAGATGGCGCTCGATCCGGAGTGCTGCCGGTAGGGCAGATACTACCGCTGGAGGCAAGACGATCTTTACCCCAACCCTCCCCGCTGGGGGAGGGTGTAAGCACAGGAGGGTTAGGCGCCGCGCACTAGCAGGCATAGACCAGAAGACAATGGCGGGCCTGCGTCCTTCAGGTCAAGATAGCGCCGGTTATTGGCGAGGACGTGAAGCCTCCGCAGCAATCGCCTATGAGCGCGAGCAGTCCCGTACAGGATGTGGCTCTCTCGCTCGCAAGAGATTGCTTCGCCGCCGGCGGCTCGCAATCACAAGTAGACACTGCGCCCGTACAGCAGGCGCCTACCGGGACACGACAGCGGGCTTGCGACCCGCGCGCCAAGGACGTGTCGATAAACCAATACTTACCATCCGTTGAGGAGGTGTGTGATGATTGAACTGTTGAATGCAATCGCGCCGGTGGCGGTGGCGATCTTTGTGGTGGGAGTGGGATTACGGTTGGGCCGATTTACTATGGCGCTGATCACGAAACGCCATCCCCGTGGCGTGTCGCCGACCTTTGTGTCGCCGCCGCGCCGGTTAGGCTTCTTCGAGGCATTGAATGCGGTGCTCTTCGGCCCCTTCAAGCATTTTTACAAGCGATCAAACCCGACGTGGGGGCGCGGCTATCTGCTCTACCACGTGGCGATTATTACCGAGGTGATCGGCTACAGCATCTCGGCCCTGATCGTCTTCGCCAATATTCTGTTTGGCCGGCCAGTGCCCGACGTGGCCGCTCATGCTGAGGTGAGCTATACCTACTCGCCGGCTAATCTGCTCGCCCTCATCTTCGGCAATGGCGAGGCGCTTCAGGCCCACTTCCTGTTTGGCAGCTTCGCCCCCTACTTCATGGGCATTACGTGGGTGGCGGTTGCCTTCGCCGTGGCCGGCAATCTGCACCTGATGTTTGCGCTGCTGCGCAAGTGGAGCGGCGCCGTGGTGGGTGACATCGATCACGCCTCCAAAGGCATCCGCACACCGGGCCGCTTGCCGTGGGATCGGGTTGTGATCCGCACGATTATCTTCTTCATTATCTGGACAGAGCTGCTGGCCCGCTTGCACATCGTGCCCGGCATCGTCTACTTCCATGCCCTGCTCGGCTTGGCCCTGTTCGTGCTGTTGCCCTTCACCTACCTGTTCCACATGGCCTACAACTTCCTCGCCATCTTCTACGCGGTGCGGCGGCGGATGGCACGCACGATTGCGTAAAGGTGCGACAACGTTACGCCGGGGCAATGACCCGTTCGGCCCCGGCGTAGATATTGCACGATGCGCCGCGCAGGAAGCCAATCAGGGTCATGTTGAAATGCTGGGCTAAGGTCACTGCCAGCGCCGATGGCGCGCCGACGGCTACCACCACCGGAATGCGCGCCATCAGCGCCTTTTGCATGATCTCGAAACTGGCCCGCCCGCTGACCAGTAACACCGATTGGCGCAAGCGATCAAGCTGGCCATTGAGCAGGTATGCGCCGATCAGTTTATCGACCGCATTGTGGCGGCCAATGTCTTCGTGCAACGCCAACAGCCGGCCATCGGCAGCAAACAGACCGGCGGCGTGCAAACCGCCGGTGCGGGCAAAGAGGTCTTGCGCTTGGTGCAGCGCATCGTTCAAGCCGGCTAAAGCTGCGCATGCGATCCGGACCGGTGGATCATCGGCCAGCGGCGCGCAACCGCGCAGGCGCAACGCTTCGAGCGAGGCCTTGCCGCACACCCCGCACGATGACGAAACGAAAAACAGCCGGCTGGCCTGCTCAAGGTCGAGTTCGAGATCGGGCCGGGGTGTGACAATGAGGGTATTGAACCGCGCCTCATCGTCGAGTTTGGCATCAACGCAGTAGCGGATGGTGCTGATGTCATAGCGGTCGCGGATCAGACCTTCGCTGAAGAGAAAGCCAGCGGCTAGCTCAACATCCGTTCCCGGTGTGCGCATCAGCGTCGCGAGCGCGATCGCGCGCGCACTGCCGGGCAAGGCCAGCCGGATTTCAAGCGGCTCTTCGACCACAATTGCATCTTTTTCGTGCCGCCAGCGCCCATCGCGAATCTTGACCACGGTGTGCCGGTTGATAGTTGCGCGATTGATCATTCGTTGTTGGCCTCCGAGTCTGCTATGGAGTGCGGCAGTCAAACTGCCGCACTCCATGTCTAAGTGATAGCCAGAGAGGTTACGCTACCTTCGCACCTGCCGCAACCGGGAAGGGCCACAAAAAGCACAGAAGTTGCAAACATGTTTGTACCTGTTGCGTCTCTTCGTGGCTATTCCAAGCCATTCACGACGCCAGCCGGTGAATGCTGACCACCGCCTTGTAGGCCGGCACCCCCGACCCGGCATCACGCCGGCGGGCGTCGATCAACACATTGCCTTCCGGCCAATGTACCTGAATGTTGCCCGGCTTGAGCGGCGCAAACTTGATCCGGGCCCGCATTTCGCCCGCCTCTGACCGCAACACCACCCACTCGCCCTCACGCACCCCTAGCCGTACCGCGTCGTCGGGGTTGATCAACACATCGTCACGCGCCGCGCCGTTCAACGGATCGCGCTCGGCATGCACCAGCGAGTTGAACTGCTTGCCGCGCCGGGTCTTGAGCACAAACATCCCCGGCGGCAATTGGGTTTGCGGCGGCGTCAATGGGGCAAAGTGCGCTTTGCCGTTGGGAGTGGCAAACTGGCCATCACGGCACAAAATGCGCCCGCCCCATTGCACGTGATCGCCGGTCTTGCGCAACCGCTGAATGCCATCGTACTCAGGTACGATCCGGGTAATCTCTTCCCGAATCTGTTGACCATCGGCAAACCGGATCAGGCGCGAGCGTTCGGGGTAGGCCCGCTCAGCCACCTGCATTAGAATCTCCCACTCGCTGCGCGCTTCGCCGGGAGGCGGCGTGATGAAGGGCGAAAAGATGATTTCGCGCTCGGTGGTAGTTTCGGTGCCGCCGTCGCGCTGCTCGTAGCGCGTTGCTGCCGGCAGCAGGATCACGGTATCGGCGGGATCAACCAGCATTTGGCTGGTCAAGACAATATCCTGATGGACGCGCAGCGCCGGACGGCTCAGTGCCGCACGGATGTAGTCAGGATCGGGCATGGTATCGAGGAAATTGCCTCCCACGGCGTAGAATACGTCCAGCGCACCGTCGTGGGCGGCATCGAGCATCTCGCCGCAACTGAGACCCTTCCAATCCGGCACGGCAAAGCCCCACTGCTTGCCTAGCCAGCGCGCTTGCTCGGCATTCACCGGTCTCCCACCGGGGAAGGTCGTCGCTAGACACCCCATCTCGCCGCCGCCTTGCACACCGCTATGGCCGCGGATCGGCATCACGCCACAGTATTCGTGCCCGATAAACCCGCGCGCCAGCGCCAGATTGAGAATGGCTCTAACATTCTCGACCCCATACTCGTGCTGGGTAATGCCCATGCTCCAAATGAAGACCGCACTCTTGGCCTGCGCCAGTACCTCGGCGAGGGCTAGCATCTCGGCGCGGGTGCTACCGCTCGCCTGTTCCAACTCTTCCCAAGACTGCCCAGCCAGCGCGATCTGCACATCGGCAAAGCCGCAGGTGTGCGCATCAATAAAGGAACGGTCAATCCAATCGCGCTCGATCAGATGCTTAAGCACACCGTTGAGAAACGCGATGTCGCCGCCAGTGTGAATCTGGAAGAAGCGGTCGGCGAGGCGCGTACCGAACAGCGCGCTCTCGAACACGCTCGGCACCCAATAGCGTTCGAGACCCGGTTCGCGGTAGGGGTTGATGACGAAAATGCGGGTGCCATGCTGCTTGGCGTAATAGAGATATTTGGTCGTCACCGGCTGATTGTTGGGCGCATCACTGCCGATAAAGAGCAGCACGTCGCTGCCGATCCAGTCGCGGTAGCTACAGGTGGAAGCAGCCACGCCGAGCGCCTGCTTCATCGCGGTCGTACTGGGAGCGTGACAGAGACGAGCCGCGTTATCGACGTTGTTAGTGCCGAGAAAGCGGGCCACCTTTTGCGCCACGTAGTAGGTCTCGTTGGTAATCCCGCGCGACGTGAGGTAAAACGCGATCCGGCGCGGATCGGCGGCGCGCAGGCGAGCGGCAATCTCGTTCAGCGCCGCATCCCACGAGATCCGGCAAAAACCGCGCTCGCCGCGCCGGCGGATCATGGGGTAGGGCAAGCGGCCAAGCGCGCGCAAGTCACGCCTGCTCAGATCGCGCAGCGCCGCTACGTCCGCTAGCCGACGCACATCGAGCGGCGGCATCGTATTGAGACGCAACAGATTCAGCCGCACCGTGCAGAGATGCACGCCTTTCATGGTGAAATCGCGCAACCCGGCGGTACCCAACGCGCACCCGTCGCAGACACCCTCGTTCAAAATCCGCCATGCCTTGCCGAGATTGTCGCGATTTTCCCACACGGTGCGCGCCATTTCCCAATAATGGTTTGGCTTGACCTGCCCAAGCCCATTGGGTACGAGACTCACCCACGTCGCCGGATTCCAGCCCCGTCGTTTCATGCTGCCTCCTCGCCGGTTGATTCGATTGGGTGATGCTTTTTTATTGTACCAGCAAATGGGTAAGGCAGGAGTAATTCACGGATGTTCACGGCCCGTTAGTATCCGTGTCCTATGCGCCGTCTCACCGAACGCAATCAGATCCGGTACAATAAAGACTATCCATAACCATCTTCCATCCGTGTAAGGCAGGATCACGTGACCAGCGCTACCCAAACTACAGCAATCAGCAATGAGATCGTTCCGGTTGTGGCAGCCTTCCAACAACAATTGGGCCACAACCTGATCGGGATTGTCCTGTTTGGCTCGCGAGCGCGGGGTGATGCCCGACCTGAAAGCGATTGGGATCTGCTGCTCATCGCAGAACATCTGCCAACATCAGTATGAGAGCGCCACCAAAACCTGCTTGCTTGCTTACCGGCGACGTGGCACGGGCGAGTGACGGTGATCGCCAAAACGCCAGCCGAATGCACCTTCTATCTCGCGCCGCTGTATCTCGACATCGCGCTTGATGGTATTGTGCTCTACGATCGTGACGATTGGCTCACCTCGCGCCTTGCCGCCATCCGTACCCGCATCGACCGGCACGGTCTCTACCGGATCCAACGCGATCGTGATCTGATTTGGGAGTGGCGCGAATTCCCCGGTTTTGGTTAGGAATTGAATTGGGAGATGGTCTCCGCGAAACTAGAGCCTATGAAATCACAAGAGCAACCAGAAGACACTAGTCTAAACCCCATGAACACACCTCCCACCGATCCCATCCAAGCGCACCGCGCGTGGCTGGAAGCGGAATTGGCCCGCTACGTCGAACGGCTGCGCGAGCACTACCACCCCGAACAGATCATTCTGTTCGGGTCGCTGGCTGAGGGGACGATCCATGAGTGGTCGGATATTGATCTGTTAATTGTGAAAGATACCGATCAACGCTACCTTGATCGAATCCGCGAGGTGCTGCTATTGCTACATCCTCACCTTGGGGTTGACATTGTGGTCTACACGCCGCGCGAATTTGCGACGATGAAAGAATCGAATCTAATGGTGCAGGAAGAGATTATCGCTAAAAGAAAGGTGCTCTATGAGCGATCCTGCACAATGGCTAGCTTTTGCGCGCGATGATGTGCGCATCGCCCAGCTTGCCATGCGCGAAGGCCTCTTTAATCACGTTTGCTTTCATTGTCAACAATGCGTTGATTGTTCATCAAGGCCTTGTGCCGCCCCGTATTCACAAGTTGCCCGATCTGCTCAGCCAAGTCCACGCTGCGCCGCTAGCAGCGATGGCAACTGAGATTCAACTGCTTGATCGGTTTTACACAACAACTCGCTATCCGGGTTTCACCCCCGATGGATCCCAATCGCTGCCCAATCAACGTGATGCCGAGGAAGCGCTTGAGATCGCGCAGCGCGTCTTGGCATACGTCACAGATCTAGTTGCGGCATAACCCCCTAGACAAGTCCCCCGATCTTCGTGTAGACTAGGAAGAGGGAGGTTGTATGCACGTTCAGCCCGAACCGATCTTAGTCATTGCTGCACATGCTGACGATATCGAGTTCGCTGCCGCCGGGACAATTGCCGGTTGGGCGGCGGCTGGGCATCCCATTACCTACTGCATCGTCACCGACGGGTCGGCTGGCTCCAACGAGCCGGGCATCGATCTGGCGGCGTTGGTCGCGCGCCGGCAAGATGAACAGCGCGCAGCGGCGGCAGTGCTGGGTGTGCATGGTGTGCGCTTCCTCGGTTATCGCGACGGCGTCTTGCAGCCAACCCTCGAGCTGCGGCGCGAGTTGACCCGCCTGATCCGCGAGGTGCGCCCCTTCCGCGTGCTCTGCCAAGACCCGACCTTGGTCTTTGCCGGCAGCACGTACATCAATCATCCCGATCACCGGGCCGCCGGCGAAGCAGCGATCTACGCCGTCTTCCCTAGCGCCGAAACCCGTCCCATCTTCCCGGAATTGCTCGCCGAAGGCTACGAGCCGCATAAAGTGCGTGAACTCTATTTGATGTTCCCGCCGGCCCCTGATCTCTACCTCGATATTAGCGACCGGATCGAGCAGAAGATCGAGAGCCTGCTCTGCCATCGCTCGCAACTTGACCCCGAGGTCGCCGATTGGGTGCGCAAGTGGGATGCTGAGAACGGCGCCAAGATCGGCACGGCGTATGCCGAAGCCTTCCGGGTGATGCGTCTGGTCGATAATTAACCCCGCGACACGAACACCATCGGGAACGGGCAGCCGCTGGTTGCACCCGCATGGTTGAGTGTACGCGCTGGATTGTTGTTTGATAGCGCCGGCTCGTCCGGCTAGAAAGGCACTCCATTGGCAGATTGATACCCGTGAGGTGCGCGTGAGTCAGGGCCGCTCGCATCTCAGTCGCGCCGGGTGCTGAGTCCGGTGCGCAGCCCTGTTCTCCGTGTCCGCGCCAGCGTCGGGGCGTGTGCCTACGATGTGGTCTCCCTTCAATGCCTACTGCGGCGTAGCAGTCGCGCACAGCGCGTTGGAGGCCACGGCGGCGGACGTAGTTAGTGAGGTTATATGAGTACCTTGACCAACAATCGCTTACAGGCCCTCAGTACCAATGTCTGGTTGCACTTCTTCCAGATGGGCCATTTCTCCAGTACCGGCGCGCGACCCACTGTGCTCGTGCGAGGCGAAGGGTCGCGCGTGTGGGATCAAGACGGTAACGAGTACATCGACGGTCTCTCCGGTCTGTTCGCAGTTAATGTCGGTTATGGTCGCCGCGAAATTGTTGAGGCGATCAGCGCGCAACTGAACGACATCGCTTACGTTAGCCCCTTTAGCTTTCCTAGCCTGCCTTTGATAGATCTATCGGCGCGGCTGGCTGCCATCAGCCCGACCGGCCCCCGCTCGCGAGTCTTCCTCACCACCGGTGGTTCCGATGCGGTTGAGACGGCGCTGAAGATTGCCAAAGCCTACCAGCGCCGGCGCGGTTTTGCCGACCGTAGCAAGATTATTGCCCGGCGGGTCAGCTACCACGGCACCTCGATGGGTGCGCTCTCGGTCAATGGCGTCACCTCGCTCCGCAACGGCTTCGGCCCGCTCGTGCCGGGAGCGCGTCACGTCCCGCTCCCCTATCGCTACCGCTGCGATTACTGCGCATTGCACAGCGGTTGCCGCGGCGTTTGCGTCGATGAGGTCGAGCGCCTGATTGAGTTTGAAGGACCAGAAACCATTGCCGCCATCATCATGGAGCCGGTGCAGAACAGCGGCGGCGCGATTGTCTCACCCCCCGGCTACCTCCAGCACATCCGTCAGATCTGCGATCACTACGGGATTGTGATGGTTGTCGATGAGGTGATCTGCGGCTTTGGCCGGGTCGGCGACTGGTTTGGCTCGACCGCGATGGGAGTCACCCCCGACATCATCACTACTGCCAAAGCAATGACCAGCGGGTATGCCCCGCTCGGCGCAGCCATTGTGCGCGACACCATCGCCAATGTGTTTATTTCTGACAACGACGCCGACAAGTTCATGCACGGCATCACCTTTGGCGGGCACGCCGCCAGTTGCACCGCCGCGCTCGTTAACCTCGACATCATCGAACGCGAACACCTGCTTGAGCGCAGCCGCGAGATGGGCGCCTATCTGATGCGTGAACTGGAAGCGGCAGTCGGCGATCACCCCAACGTCGGCGAGGTGCGCGGGATGGGAATGTTTATGGCGGTTGAGCTGGTGCGCGACCGCGCCACCCGCGAATCGCTGGCCGAAGAGCGGCTGATGGTGTGGCTGAGTGAGCAGTTGAAGCAGCACGGCTTGATCTGCCGGGCCGATGACCGGCTCGAACCGGTCATCCAACTAGCCCCGCCGTTGATCCTCACCCGCGAAGAGGCCGATCGCTGCGTGCGCATCGTCACCGAAGCGGTGCATGCACTGGGACGCAAGTTGGGCAGCACGCCAGCAGTGTTTGCGATCAATCCGCCAACGGAAACGAAAACCGCCGTGGCCGCGGATTAAACCCGCTGTAACGGGATATATTTCATAGAGACGGACGGCTGTCCGTCTCTATGACTCATCGCCATCGCATCATAGGAGAGACGGACTTCCGTCTCTCCCATGATTCACCGTAACCAACACCATCACGTTGCGCCCGTCATCCACTGCACTAGTTCACCGCAGGCGCAGCAGCGGGGACAGGGGATTGTGGCAACTGGTGCGTGTGACGCAAGGCAACAGCCTGATAGGCTAGTGCATTGGGGTAAAATCACCCCACAACTATTGCCTCCCCACTATGTGCGTGGTAAACTATACGTAGCTAATAGCTGATGAGGCTCACCGTTGCAACTGACCGCGGGCTGATGGCCTCTACAGAAGGTGACTTCTGTAGAGGCTTTTGTGTTAGAGGCGAGGGAGATGACGATGGTATTTCACAGCATTCTGTTCATCGATACCCCCGATGACACGCCGGCGCCGCAATGCTTCGCCGATTTGAACCTCGATCAGGTGGTAGAAGTGATTGCCGCCTCGCACAAAGATGCGCGGCTGCAACCATTCTTTCATACGCCGCTGCGTGACGAGGAACTGATCCGCCAGCGGCAAGCGGTGGCGCGCGTTCTCGAGCAAGCGCCGGTCTACACGGCCATCACCGCCTTCAACGAGCAGATGGCCGCCGTGTACCGCTACCTCGCGCTTAGGCAGCCACTCATCTACGAGCATCACCGGCAAGGGTGGCTGCTCGAAGCAGCGTTGCCTTATTGCACTGCGGTGAGCGAGTTGGCCCGCGCGCTGAGCACAGCCGAGCTGCATTCCGCTGGTCTGCAAGTGTTTCGCGATTATCTGTTTGGGTATCTGCAAACGCTGGAGTTTGGCAAACTGAATAACGCCGCGCAACAGGTGAATCAAGCTCTGAAACAGATCAGATTTTGCCTGACAATCCGCGGCGATATCTTTATCGTCAAGCTTTATGAAGGCGAACAACCCTATAGCCCGGAAATCACCGCCGTCTTTGCCAAATTCCGCCAAGAAGACAGCCCGAGCTACCTCACCAATCTGCGCGAAGCAGCGGGGATGAGCCATATCGAAGCGAAGATCGTCGAGTTTGTCGCGCGCCTCTCACCAGAGCCGTTTGCCGCATTGGCCCAGTTTTGCGCGCAGCATGAACAGTTCATCGACGAGACGATTCGCCGCTGCGATCGCGAGATTCAGTTTTACCTCGCCTACCTTGAGTTTATTGCCCGCTTTCGCCAGCAAGGTTTGCCGTTTTGCTATCCGGTGATCAGCCGCAGCGACCGCAATGAAGCGGTGCGCGACGGGTTTGATTTGGCGCTAGCCCATGTGCTCTATGTCCGGCAGACGCCGATTGTCCCCAATGACTACGACCTCAGCGAACCGGAGCGCGTGCTGGTGGTGTCAGGGCCGAATCAGGGCGGTAAAACGACCTTTGCCCGCATGGTCGGGCAGTTGCACTATCTCTCCAGTTTGGGGTTGCCAGTGCCGGCCCGCTCGGCCCGCCTGTTCATTCCCGATCAAATCTTCACCCATTTTGAACGGAGCGAAGATATCCGTAATCTGCGCGGCAAACTCCAAGACGAGCTGGTGCGCATCCACGAGTTGCTGGCCCAAGCGACCGGCGAGACGCTGCTCATCCTGAACGAAATCTTCCATTCCACCACCGCAGAAGATGCGACCTTTCTGCGCAAAGAGTTGATGGGGCGCATCTTGCAGCGACAGGCGTTCGGGGTGTGGGTGACGTTTCTTGATGAACTCTCGCGGCTGAACGAGCAAACGGCCAGTAAGGTCAGTCTTGTTGATCCGGCCAATCCGGCCCAACGCCCCTTCAAAGTGGTGCGCCAAGCGGCTGATGGCCGGGCCTATGCGTTGGCGGTGGCGCATAAATACCGGCTGACCTATCAGCAGATCAGAGAGCGCATGGATGCTATGGCATGAGGAAGAACGGGATTGCGGCATGGGCAACACCCCTCGCAACGACACAAACCAATGTCATTGCGAGCCGCGCTCCGCGCGGCGAAGCAATCTCCCGCAAGCCCGGGAGGAACCGCTCAGGCATGCCATGCGCTGAAGAGGGAGATTGCTTCGGGGGCTGCGCCCCCTCGCAAGAACAGATGAACGAGGACGCCGCCGCTCCTCGCCATGACATGGCAGAGATGAGTCGTGAAGCCGCGCACTTACGGGAAAAACCGGGCAAAGAAGACCATGACCTCATAGGACGCACACCTATGCATGTCTACTTACTCTATCCCAATCAGAACAATGATCCCAACCAACCGCCGCCGCCGCAAGCCGAAGAGCTGCTACGTGATCTGGCGCTTACCCCGATCATCGTCACGATGGCGAACGGCGACCAATTCATCGCCGCGACGGTACAACGCGTGCTGCCCAACAGCTTGACCGATGTGAACCACATCGCCTACCGGCAAGCGGCAGTGCAAGATTGTCTGCGTCATCCCGACGTTATCCGGGAGCTCTACCGCATTCCGGTGCAAGTGTTTGAACTCAAGCGCAAACGCTGGCTGGGGCTTTTTGGCATGCACTACCCGAGCAGCATTCTCAGCAAAGCGCGGGCTATGTTGGTTGCCTATTTCGATCTGCTCAAAGCATTGCGCCGTCTCGCCGATCAGTATGGCGCCGCATTTCAATCGCCTGCCTTCAGCCGCTTTTTCACCATGATCCAACAAGAACTCGGCGATAACTATCTGGCCGAGATTGCCTATCACCTGCGCCAGCTCAGCTTTCGCGACGGCATGCTGGCCAGCGCCGGGCTAGGGCGCAGTAACGAGCCGGGGGATTATGTGTTGTGCAAGCCCAACCAACCGCAGAAGAACTGGTTGCAGCGGCTAGTTGACCCCACGCCGAGCTATGCCTACACCTTGCCACCTAAAGACGAGGCCGGCAGCCGGATTTTGGGAGACTTGCGCGATCGCAGTTTGAACGTCGCGGCGGATGCGGTGGCGCAAGCCGCCACTCATGTGGAAAGCTTCTTTAAGGCCTTGCAACGCGAATTGGCTTTCTACATCGACTGCCTCAATCTCGCCGAGCGGCTGACCGAACTGCACCTGCCAGTGGCCTTCCCGGAACCATTGCCGCTACCCGAACACCACTTCGCCTGCCAAGGCCTCTACGACCTGTCGCTCGCGCTCACCACCCAACAGCCGGTGGTCGGCAACGACATTGACGCCGGCGGCAAGGCGTTGTTTGTCATTACCGGCGCCAATCAGGGCGGCAAATCGACCTTTCTGCGCAGCGCGGGCATCGCCCAACTCTTGATGCAATGCGGAATGTTTGTACTAGCTATCTCCTTTTCGGCCAACGTCTGTAGCAGCGTCTTCACCCACTACAAACGCGAAGAGGATGCAACTGTGAACAGCGGCAAACTAGACGAAGAGCTAGCGCGGATGAGCGCGATTATTGATCAGCTTCAACCGCACGCACTGATCCTGCTCAACGAATCGGTTGCCGCCACTAACGAACAGGAAGGGAGCGAGATTGCGCGCCAAATTATCCACGCACTGCTCGATAGCCAGATCAAAGTGGTGTTTGTAACGCACCTCTACGACTTTGCCCGTGGCTGGTGGCGAATGCAGCGAGCGGATACGATCTTCTTACGGGCCGAACGGCAAGCCGATGGCTCGCGTACCTTCAAGTTGCGGGTAGCCGAGCCGCAAGCGACAAGTTACGGGACTGATCTCTACTATCAGGTGTTTGGCGAAGCCGAGCAGGTAGCCTCAGATGCGAGCGCCGCAGCCTGAGGCAGCAACGCTCGCACCTGCCGCGCCAAGGTTGCGGCATCGGCAAAGCCTTGATTCACGTGCCGCACCGCGCCGCCGGCATCGAGCACAACCGTCGCCGGCGCGGTGAGAATGCCCAATTGCGCAACAAGCTGCGGATATTCAGGCGCTGATAACGTGGTGGCGACAACCTGTTCGCCCATCATTCCTGCCAATTGGGCTAACGCCGGCGCTTGGCGCGTGCGGCATTCACGGCAACCGGGAGTCGAAAACGCGATCACGGCTGGCCGGCCAAGCGGGAGCATACCGGCGAAGAGGGGCGCTTGGCCGAGCGCGCGTAAGCGGGACGCCTGCCAATACCGTACCCCTACCCACAGCAAGCCAAGCCCGGCTGCGAGCGCAACGATAATAAAGAAACGCTCGATCATTTCCATAGCCCCAAACGCTGCAACTGAAAGAAGACAAAGCACCCGGCGCAGAAACCAAAGAGCAGATTCACAGCCGCCAGCGCAACCACGAGCAACGCCAGCGCCCAACCGAGCAGCTGCGCGCCGAACCACAATGCAATAGTGGCCGCGATTACCACTGCTGCCCCCATCCCTTGGGCAAAGCGGTGAGGGGCCGGGTCTTCTTGGTGGAAATCGGGGCGCAAGAGACCACGCGGACGCAACACATCGCGATAGAGGCGCTGAAAGAGCGCCAGCGCCGGCGAGATAGTGCCAAGCGCCATTACCGCAGCGACGAAGGCGAGCAGCCAGAGCGAATCGGTGACGAATGCGATCAACACGAGCAGGATAATCGTAGCTTGATTGAAGCGCAACGCCGTGCGATCAACGAGAGCGGGTGGTGAAGAAATTGGTTGAGTAGCCATAGACAACTACCTTACGCAAGTTTTCAAGTTCTTGAGTTAATCTTAAATAAGATGGTCTGTTTTGTCAAGATTAAAAAGCCACGAATGACCACGGTGGCCCGATCCGTGGGCATCCGTCTCAATCCGCGTTCATCCGTGTCCTAGTCAAAATTTCGAGTAAAATAAACGGGACACAGCGTTGCTGTGTCCCGTCCAGTTTGGTAGCGGCGGCAGGATTCGAACCTGCGACCTTCGGGTTATGAGCCCGACGAGCTGCCACTGCTCCACGCCGCGTCACCATTTGCTACTATAGCACATCAAAATCACTATGTCAAGAGGTTTTTTACTACATGGGGTTGTGATGCAGGCAGAACGGCCAGAACACCTTGACGCGATCCGCGTGCTCTTTCGCGAATACGCCGCCAGCCTGCCCATCGATCTCGGCTATCAGGGGTTTGAAGCTGAGCTGGCCGCGCTTCCCGGCGCATACGCGCCACCGCAGGGCCGGCTATTGTTGGCGCTTGTCGCCAGTGAAGCGGCGGGATGCGTGGCCTTGCGCCCACTGAGCGAGACAATCTGCGAGATGAAGCGATTGTATGTACGGCCACTGTTTCGCCGCGAGGGGTTAGGCCAGCGGCTTGCCAGCCAGATCGTGGCGGAAGCGGCTGCGATCGGCTACGAGCTGATGCGGCTCGATACCCTGCCCACGATGCGCAGCGCGATCCGGTTGTACGAATCGCTCGGCTTTACCCGCTGCGCACCGTATTACCCAACCCCGATCGCCGAAACGGTATTTATGGAACGGCGGCTGCGGTGAAGGAGGCACAGCAACCCCACCCCTCACCGCACCGACCGGTAACCGCCCTTCACCCCGCGCGGCGACAACACCAACTGCCAGAGCTGACTGGCCCGCGCCATGAAGCTGCCGGCGCTCATCAGCAGGTAGAAGCGCCACATGCGGTAGAAACGTTCATCATACCGGTGCGCGAGCTGCGGCCATGCCCGCTCGAAATTGGCATGCCACGCTTTCAGCGTTGCTACGTAATTGATGCCGAAATTATGCCAGTCTTCGAGCACAAACAACCCCTCGAACGACGCCGTCAACAAGCGCGGCGAGGGCAACATCGAGTTGGGGAAGATGTAGCGTTCGATCCACGCATCGCGCCCTTGGTAGGCGACATTCGTACCGATCGTGTGCAACAGCAAGAGACCATCATCGGCTAACAAGCGGCGCGCCGTTTGCATAAAGGTACGATAATTGTGATAACCGACGTGCTCGAACATCCCGACCGAGATGATCCGGTCAAACCTACCGCGCGTTTGCCGGTAATCTTCCAGCCGGATGTCTACCGGCAAGCCACGGCAGCGTTCTTGCGCAAGAGTGGCCTGTTCCCGCGAGACGGTAATTCCAACCACCTGCACGCCGTAGCGTTCAGCCAGATACTGGGCCGTGCCGCCCCAGCCACACCCGATATCGAGCACACGCATACCCGGCTGCAAATCGAGCTTGCGCGCGATCAGATCGAGCTTGGCCTCTTGCGCTTCATCGAGCGTGCGCGCGCCGCTATCCCAATAGGCGCAACTGTATATCATGCGGCGGTCGAGCATCGCGGCGTAGAGAGCATTCCCGATATCATAGTGGCGCTGGCCGATCACGAACGGATCCTTGCCGCGCTGGCGATTGATCCACCGGCTGTCGAACCAGATCGGCAGGTTGATCAACCAACCGACCTGCGCCGGCGCTTGCACTTGGAGCAACCGGCAAATAAACTCATCGATCGCCGGACAATCCCACCAGCCGTCCATATACGCTTCGCCGAGACCCAACGAACCGCGCAGCAGACAGCGCCAATAGAGCCGTTCATCATGAACCTGAAGATCCCATGGTTGTGAACCATTGACTGTAATGCCGGCGGCATCGAGCAATCGCACTGCATAGGTAAGGGCCTGCCGGTGGAGAAGATGCCGTTTGGTTTGAGCGACTTGCGTTGTCGTTGACAGAGGAGCCAGTTCGCGTTTAGTCATAGCAACCTCCTTGTATGATGCCCGCGAAACGTTTGAACATCCTTCGCAACTGTCGCTTGCCGCATATTCACCTACGGTATCACTTCATCACTTGTCACCCCCTGTTAAGAGCGGTATACTGCTTGCAAAGAAAATCATTGCACATGTGCAGGTTTACTATTATGAAACAACACGACGTTCGCTCCCATTTGCCGCACCAGCTTATCCACGATGTCTACGTCTTGCTGGATGACGGCGACCGACGCGCGCTAGCGCACACCAACCTGACGCCGCTCGAGTTCAATTTGTTGCTGCAACTTGATCTCGAGCAGGGTCAGCGCCTAACCGATGTGGGTGCGAAGCTGCTCTGTGTCAAAAGCACCATTACCCGGCTCGTCGACCGGCTTGAGCGCGATGGATTAGTGCGACGCAATCCCGATCCCGACGATCGGCGGGCGCAACGTCTGATCCTCACGCCACGCGGCGCGGCAGTGCGCGCCGAGGCGCTCGCAATGCACAACGCAGCGGTCGAGCGCCGGATGGGGCTGCTTGATGCGGAAGAGCAGGAGCAGCTCACCCACTTGCTGTTGAAGCTGCGGGATGGGCTAGCTGCCGATCTGGCTGCCCAGCAAGCCATCGAGGCCGAAACATAGCCGTTTCCTCCTCGCCTGCGAATCTTTTGCCTGCTTTCAAACGGTATTCTTCATGATACCGCTTCTTTGATAACAGGCACGTTCGCATGAATCTGATTCGACTAGCGCTGGGTTGGCTGGTTGGGATCGCGTTAGCCGGAACGATTTCGTTACCGCTGCACTGGTTAGCGCTTGTCGCCGGTGCGGCGGGGGTGAGTGTCGTTGTTGTTGACCGCCGCTGGCGCTGGATGGGGCTGGCGGCGTTGTGTTTGGCGCTGGGTGGGATACGTTACCAATTCGCCCAGCCGTTGCTCGGCCCGCACCATATCGAACGCTGGGCCGGCGCTGATGAGGTGATGCTGGTCGGCAGCGTCGCGGAAGAGCCGCGCCGTGATGACACCGGCCAACAATTGGTCATCACCGTTTCTCACGCCGGCCCTGATGGACAGTTGGCTCCGGCGGAAGGGCGCGTGCTGGTGCGTGCCCCGCCCTACCCCCCGTACTACCCGGGTGATCGCTTGCAGATCAGTGGGAGGCTGACCCTCCCCCGCACTGCCCAACGTCCGGGAGAGTTTGATTACCGCGCCTACCTTACCCGCCGGAACATCTTTGTGCTCCTAAACCGGCCTACCGCTATCAAGACGTTGGCCGCGCGCGAAGCAGCGTGGGGTCTGGCCCAGATTAGCCAGTTTCGCGAACTGTGCCGGCGTACCGTGCTGCGCCTCTTGCCCGAACCGCAAGCGGCGCTGGCAATCGGGATCTTGCTCGGTATTCAGGCTGGTCTGCCGGAAGCGGCTCGCACGGCGTTTGCCACTACTGGCACCTCACATATCTTAGTCGTGTCAGGCTGGAACTTTACCATCGTCGCGGCAGCGTTAGCGGCGCTAGCTAAACTCACCCGCCTGAGGCCATGGCCAGCCTTTTGGCTCAGTCTAGCTGTGATGTGGATCTACACCGGCTTCACCGGTGCATCAGCGGCGGTGGTGCGGGCAGCGATGATGGCTAGTCTCGCCCTCTTGGCCCGCACCGCCGAGCGGCAGAGCGAGCCATGGCGGTTGTTGTTGGCTGCATGCTGGCTCTTGACGCTAGTCAACCCGCATACCCTCTGGGATCTTGGCTTCCAACTCTCGGCGCTCGCCACCGCTAGCCTGTTCGCGTTTGGCAAACCGGTGGAGCGCTGGCTGAATGGAATGCGCTGGCTGGCCCACCCGACCTTGGCGGCAGTGCGCGAGGCGCTAACGGCGACCTTGGCGGCGCAGGTGTTGACCCTGCCGCTAATGCTGTACCACTTCGGCAATCTGTCGCTCGTCGCACCGCTGGCCAACATCCTGATTGTACCGGTGGTGCCGGTGGCGATGCTGCTGGGAATGGCGGCATTGATCGGCGGCTTGATCTGGCTGCCGCTCGGCCAGTGGCTGGCGACAATCGCATGGCTGCCGCTGAGCTGGATCACCAATACGGCGCTGGTGCTGGCCCAACCGGTATGGGCGGCGCTGGCCGTGCCATCTTTCCCGCTCTGGCTGTTGCTGGCCGGTTATGCGCTAATCGGCAGCTATTGGCTGTGGCAGCGGCCAGATCGGGAAGAGGTGCGGACAAGTTGATGCTATACACTAAACCGAGCGCCTTGTGTTATGATGCAAAAGGAAATGTTCTGATATTGGCAAGGAATACGTATGGCCCAGATCGCACCCTACGGCAGTTGGCGCTCGCCGATTACTGCCGCGATGCTCGTCACCAAGCAGGTGAGTCTCAGTTGGCCACAGATCGACGGCGCTGATCTGTATTGGATCGAAGGCCGTCCGCAAGAGGGCGGGCGGAATGTGTTGGTGCGCCGCACTGCTGACGGCACGATCAGCGATGTAACCCCAACCGGCATGAATGTGCGCACGCTCGTGCATGAGTATGGTGGTCTTAGCCATGTCATCGATCAGGGTGAAGTCTTCTTTGTCGAGTTTAGCGATCAGACCCTCTACCGCCAGCGTCCCGGCGAGGCGCCGGTCGCGCTGGGCACTCCGGCAGGCTTGCGCTTCGCCGAGATGGTGGTGGATCGAGCGCGTAACCGGTTGATCGCGATTGGCGAAGATCACCGCGGCGACGGCGAAGCGCAGAACTATCTGGTAGCGGTCGATCTGGCCAGCGGTGCAACGACGCCATTGCTCACCGGGCGCGACTTTGTGGCTGCGCCGCGCCTGAGTCCTGACGGCGCATGGCTGGCATGGCTGGCGTGGGATCATCCCAATATGCCGTGGGACGCCGCCGAGTTGTGGGTAGCACCGGTCTTGGCTGATGGTAGCTTGGGAACAGCGCGCCGGTTGGCCGGCGGCCCCAATGATTCGTGTTTTCAGCCGGAATGGGCCGCTGATAGCAGCCTGCTGGTGGTGGCCGAGCGCAGCGGATGGTGGAACCTGTACCGGCTCGATCTCAACGGCAATGCTACCCCACTTTACCCGATCGAGGCCGAGTTCGGCCAGCCGCTCTGGCAGCCGGGTATGCGCACCTACCTGCCCTTGACTGATGGGAGCGTACTGGCGGCGTTCTGCCAGCACAGCCGCTGGCAAATGGCGCTAATCCACCGCGATGGCCGCACTGAACCGATCGACCTGCCGGTCTCGGTCATCAACATCGTCAACGGGGCCGGTGAGCGCGCGCTGATTATCGGCAGCTCACCCACCATGCCGGCTACGCTATTTCTACTCGACCTAGCCGACCGTTCGCTCACCCCCATCCGGCAGAGCGGCGAACTGCCAGTTGAGCCGGTTTATCTCTCGCTGCCCGAAGTGATCAGTTTTCCTAGTGCTGGCGGGCGCACCGCCTACGGCATCTTCTACCCGCCGCACAATCCCGATTTTGTCGCCCCCGCCGGCGAACTCCCGCCGCTGCTAGTGATGATCCACGGCGGGCCGACTGCCGCCGCCTACCCCACCTTGCGCCTCTCGATCCAATACTGGACGAGCCGGGGGATCGGGGTGCTCGATGTGAATTATGGCGGCAGCACCGGCTTTGGCCGCACCTACCGTGAACTGCTCGATGGTCAATGGGGGATTGTCGATGTGGAAGATTGCGTGGCCAGCGCGCAATTTCTAGTCGCCAACGGCAAGGCCGATCCTGCCCGACTGTTAATCACCGGCGGCAGCGCCGGCGGCTTCACAGTGCTTGCAGCACTGGCCTTCCACCACACCTTCCGCGCCGGCGCCAGCCACTTCGGCGTCGCCGATCTAGCCGCACTGGCCCGCGACACCCACAAATTCGAGTCACGCTACCTCGACCGCCTGATCGGCCCCTACCCCGAACGCGCCGACCTCTATCAAGCCCGTTCACCGCTCTACCACGCCCACCAGATCACTTGCCCGGTCATCTTCTTCCAAGGATTGGAAGACAAAGTGGTGCCGCCGGCCCAATCGGAAGCGATGTACGAGGCGCTCCGCGCGCGCGGCATTCGCACCGAGTACGTGCCCTTCGCCGGCGAACAGCACGGCTTCCGCAAAGCCGAAAATATCATCACCGCCATCAAACGTGAATTGGCGTTTTACGGTGAGGTGCTCGGATTTACGCCGGCGGTGTGACCGTAACCCGGAAAACAGTCCTAATATCATTGCGAGGGAGCGGCGGCGCCAGCGTTGCTGGGCGCCGCCCGACCGAAGCAATCTCCTGCGAACACCGATTGCATCCGCACAGACCTCTGCGCCGCTGAAGCGGGATATTGCTGCGCCGCGCTTCGCGTGGCTCGCAGGGACATGCGGCGCAAGATGAAAGTTTGATCATCTTGCCCGCTTCATTGCCAGCCAGTTGCGTGCTATACTTACACCATCAAAGCGATTGGTTGCGGGAGTATGTCTTTGAGCACGGAGCCAGCCGCCCTTCTTGAGCGCGCTACCGCCATCGTTACCGCCCAACTTGCCGGATTGCGCGAACTCTACCACGCCGCCTTGCACCAGCAGGAAGGCGTGGTTCAGCGTGCGCGCCAACTTTCGCGCCAACTCGATGAAGCAGTGGTGCAAGAGCAGTTTGCCCGCGAACGCGGCTTATCCACCGTCGCTATCGCGGCGCGGGTCAAGCAATTGCGTGCCGAGCACGCCGCCGCTGCCGAAGCTGAAGCCGAATTACGCCGGTCGCTCCGCCAGCTTGACCAGCTCATCCGCCAGATCGAGATGAGCAGCACTACCCTTACCCGCAATGTCGAAGGGGTGGCTGCCGATCCGTGGGTGCAGGCTTTGCGAGCGCAAGTTATTAAGGGCCGCGAGGAAGAGCGCATCCGGTTGGCGCGTGAAGTGCATGACGGGCCGGCGCAAGTGCTGGCGAATGCGCTGATGGGGGTCGAAGTCTGCCAAAATCTGCTCCAAGAGCAGAAGCTGGAACAGCTCGGTTCGATCCTCAGCCAACTGGGTGATAGCGTGCGCGAAGGCTTGCGCGAAGTGCGCAGCTTTATCGCCGACCTCCGTCCGGGCAAGTTTGAAGAACAAGGGCTTGTGCCGGCGCTGCACGAATACATTCGCCGATACCGCGACACGGTTAGCAGTCCAGTGGGGTTTGAAGCCGATCCGTTGCCACGCTTACCGGCTGAAGCTGAGATCGTGCTCTACCGCATTGTGCAGGAGGCGTTGCAGAATGCGCGCAAACATGCTCGTGGCGCGCCGGTGCGGGTGACGTTGACGGCGCATGGCGGGAGGTTGCATCTAACGATTCGCGATGACGGGCCGGGTTTCGACCTGCGCGAGGTGATCCGGCGCGCTGGACGCGAAAGCTGGGGGTTGACGAGCATGCGCGAACGGGCCGAGCTGATCGGCGCGCAACTGACGGTTACGACCCGGCGCGGCGCCGGCACCGAAGTACACGTGACGATGCCATTACCGCAACCGGCGTGAGTTATCCGAGGAGTCATGCGTGACAGCACCATTATCATCAAAGGTCAGAGTATTAGTGATTGATGACCACCCGCTCTTCCGGCAGGGGATCCGCTGGAGTCTAGAGAGCGCACCCGATATCGAGGTTATCGGCGAGGCCGAGAACGGCCAAGAGGCGATCAAGCTGACCGAACGCCTGATGCCTGATGTGGTGCTGGTCGATATTAACCTGCCCGGCTTGAACGGGTTGGAAGTGGCGCGCGTGATTAAGCGCCGCGAGCCGCGCACCGGCATTATTGTGCTGAGCGTCTACGAAGATGATGAGCAGTTGTTTCAGGCGATCAAGGTCGGCGCGGCGGCGTTTACATCCAAAGACATTAGCCCGGAAGAGCTGGTGCAGATGATCCGCGATGTCGCCCGCGGGCGCTATCTGATCAACGATGCGGTGCTGGCCCGGCCCAATGTCGCGGCGCGAGTGCTGCACCAATTCCGCGAACTAGCCGCCACCGAAGAGGTGGATGGCGCGCATCTGTTTGCCCCGCTGACATCGCGCGAAATTGAGATTCTTGACTGCATTGCCCGCGGCCTCTCAAACAAAGAGATTGCGCATGAGCTGAGCATCAGCGGCCAGACGGTGAAAAATCACATTACGTCCATCTTGTCTAAATTGCAAGTCAACGACCGCACGATGGCGGTGATTGTGGCGATTAAGAAGGGGTGGATCAAGATGGGGTATTCGCAATTGCCTGAGTAAGGACATTGCGGCGCAATGTCCCTACGACACTTCGCGCAATGCGGTGGCGATCACGCGATCAAGTCGCACCGTATCGCGCGCAACCACTGCATTGGCAAACGCAAGTTGGGGCAAGCGATCGATCACCGTTTGCGCCGCTTCGTTCGCCAGCTCGTGTTCAGCCGCAGTTAACATTTCCCGCACCGCTTGCCGCAACCGTCCGGCCTGCCGATCACGGCGGAGCTGGTAGCGGGTGAGCAGACCTTCACCCGCGCCACATAGCCGCGCCGCCCGCCGGCGATCCGCGTTGCGGTGCAGGTAGGCCAGCCCAATCAGCGCCGCCGACACTTCTTCTGGCAAGTACACTTCGTAAGCCTCCTTTTGCGCCATGCTCAAATTGGCGACCGCCACATCATGGTCTTCGGTCACAATCGCGAGGTAGCCTTGTTGGCGCAGCCAATTGACCCGACCATAGCGAATGCTCATCTCGGCAATGATCGCGCCGGCAGCGGCAAGGTTGTGTTCCGCCGCTGCGATCGCTCCCTCTTCCAGATCAATGCTGGCTAGGCGCAGATACGCTTCCCACAACGCCATCGCGTCACCGCCAGAAGCTAATTCTGCAATCAGACCGGCAAATATCCGGCGCGCCGGCAATAGATCGCCGCGCGAACGCAACGCTTCGGCCATATCGCACCGGTAGCGATGCACCATGATCTGATCGCCGTTGCGCGTTACCAGATCAACCGCTTCGCACAGCATGGGCAATGCCTTGTGGTAGTGTCCATGGATGCAGTAGCCGACGCCGAGTTGATTGATGGCATAAGCTAACGGGGCCGGCGCGGCGATGCGCCGGGCAATGACAATCGCTTCGTTGAGAATGGCTGCGTACCGTTCCAGATTGCCGGGAAAGCGGTTGAGCATGCCTTGGTAGGCTAACCCCTGCGCCACATCGGCCTCTTGCCTCGCTTGGCGCGCCAGCGCAATCCCTTGGGCCAGCAGATCGCCGGCCTGTAACGCACCCTGCTGCGATGCGAGGTAGCCGACCACGATCAGCGCGCTGCCGCGCAACGCCGGCGGGATGGCTTGCGCCGGCTCAGACACTAACAGCGATTCGACCAAGCGCCCCTCGTAGACTACGCGCCGGCTCAGCCAGTAGGCGCGCAGCGCCGCGGTGATGCGCGCCGCCACCACCCCGCCGTCGGTATGCAACGACCAGCGAATCGCCGCGCGCAGATTGGGCAGTTCAGCATCAAGTCGGTTCAGCGTCGTAGCGGCGGCTGCACTGTCGAGCAGCGGGCCGGCAGTTTCGGCAAGGTTGGCGTAGTAGTCGGCGTGCATGCATAGATGTTGGCCGCTTCAGGGTGTACACGCAACCGTTCGGCAGCAAAGACCCGGATCGTTTCGAGCAAATACAGCCGTCCGCTTGCGTCAGCCTGCACCAATCCCGCCTCAACCAGCGGGTCAAGACTAGCTACCCCCAGCGCCGCCGCTGCCGGTGCGTCAAACGTACCTGCAAACACCCCCAGCCGGGCAAAGCCATCGCGTGCTGCTGGCTCCAGCAACCGTTCGCTCCACGCAATGGCGGCCTGCAATGAGCGCTGGTGCGCCGGCAGATCGGCAAAACCGCCAGCGAACTCTGTTATCCCGGCATCAAGGCTGGCGAGTAACGCAGCCGGTTCGAGCGCATCGGCACGAGCCGCAGCCAACTCAATCGCCAGCGGCAAACCATCGAGCCGCTGGCAAAGCGTCGCGACCGTCGCCGCATTGGCCACGCCAAGGACAAACGCCGGGTTAACTGCCACTGCGCGCTCGCAAAACAGCCGGGTGGCCGGCGCCACCGCCACCGCACTGACCCGCCGGGTGACCGGCAAGGCTAGCGGCTTGACCGGAAAGCGGGTTTCGGCACGCAGGCGGAGCGGCACGCGGCTAGTGATGAGCACGGACAGCCGCGGCGCGGCGGCCAACAAGCGCGCAATCAATGGCGCCGCCGGTACAAGCTGCTCGAAGTTATCGAGCACTAGCAGGAATGAACGCTGGGCAAGCAAAGCGATCAGCGCCGCTTCGGCCTCGTCACCCTGCGCGCCAAGGCGAGCGGCGATCAATGGCGCCACCGCTGCCGGATCATCAAGCGCCGCCAATTCGATCCACGCTGCACCATCTGCAAACAACGGCTGCAACGCAGCAGCCGCAGCGAGCGCCAAGCGCGATTTCCCCACTCCCGGCGGGCCGATCAGCGTAACACAATGCGCCGTATGCTCGCCGAGCAACCGGGTGATCGCCGCTAGCTCGGCCTCGCGTCCAAGCAACGGCGTTGGCGCAACGGGCAGCCGATGTGACGCCATCTGTGCCGCTAGCGGAGTGTGCTGGGTCGTGACTGGGGGAAGTGCACGCGCGCTGGCAGCAACCAGAAAGGCAGCGCGCTCCTCGCCGGCCAACCTCAAGGCATTCGCCAAATGCATCGCTGTGGCGCGCGGCGGTACCCGCGTGCCGGTTTCGTATTTTCGCACCAGCGAGACCGAGATCCCAGCGCGCGCTGCTAACTGGGTTTGCGTCAAGCCAAGTTCAAGGCGACATTGCTTGAGCAAAACGGGAAAGGTGATGGCAACCAGCAAGCGCTTGTCATCCTTCGCGAAATGGTGGCCCAACAAGCCGGAAGTTTGCTGCAGCGGGCCGTCATCGCACTGCCGGCTTGTGTCACTCTTGTGTTACTGCATTATACCATCACCTCCTTGTAGCCGATTGAACGTTTTGTTACAACCAAAACACATAAGTTAAATCTTTCGTTAGTGGAAAGGGCAAGCGGTTGCGATCGGCAGTCACACCTAGATATCAACCTTTAGCGAAGGAGCATGTATGATCCACTTTACCTCGCTCATCCAAGCGGTTGGCCTCACCCCAGCCTTGTCGGCTTACCCCTTCACCAGTGTATTGATGCTCTTGCTGATCGGCGGTCTCGTGCAACAGCATCTGCTCAACCCTGAGCAAATGGCGCGCGATTCGATGGGGTTTTCCACGGTTTTCGCCAGCCAGATCGGTGGGGTTGATCTGCCGGCATAGGCGTTCGAGGGGCCATTTGTATTTCTGATTTTGTTGGGAGTGATCTATGAGTGGTCGAGCGAACGCAGCGCCACTGCCCAAGAGATGATGGGGTTTGTGAATCGCCTTGTGAAGACTGGAGTCGGCTTTGGCGTGCAATATCAGATGATGAATAGCCAGATGGAGCAGATCCTCGATCTGCTGGCGCAGACGTTGCCATCTGATGTGGTGGCCGCGCTCAGCACCGGTGTGGCGGTCGCCACCGTCGCGCCGTTGGCCGCCCAACCGGCTGACGGCTTGGCATGGTTAGCACAGCCGATTGCGTTCGTCTGGTCAAGCATTGTCACCGTCGCGATCTGGATCATCTCTGGCATCCGCGCCTCAATTATTGCCCTCATTTCTCTGATGGATCCCGGCGGCCACCTCGGCTTGCTCAAGCTCTTTTCGTGGGGTGACGGCGGATGGACGATTACGACTACGGTTGTGTTGATCTTCTTCCCGCTGCTGGCTTTACTGTTGGCCGGTCTCACCGTGCTCGGCCTCTGGCTCATCCGACGCTACTTCGAGCTGCGCGAACGGAAGATGCTGATCGCTTGCCATCATTGCGGCAGCCAGATGCATCCCGCGGCACTCGAATGCCCGGCTTGCCGCCAAGCCAACCAACAACCGCGCATGGTTGGTTGGATCGGCCAGCCGCGACCAGAACCGGTCACTGATCCGGCGGCGCACCGGATGGCGCTGATCAAGCATCGTCGTTGCCCAAGCTGCGCCACCCGCCTCAAGAATCGCGCAGTGCAACAAGCCTGCCCGGCGTGTGCAACCGTCACCTTCACCGACGTAGCGCAGGTCAATTCATTTCTGCGCGTGCTTGACCGGCAACTGCCGCGCACGCTGCTCGTAAGCGGATTGCTGGGGTTAGTGCCAGTGATTGGGGTGGTACCGGCAATTATCTACTACCGGCTGAGCCTGATCGCCAGCTTGCAGAGTTATGTGCCGGCAAGCATTGGCTGCTTCACCAACTGGATCTTGCGAATCGTGGCGATCTTTCTCATTGGTATGCAATCAATTCCGGGGATCGGCATATTCGCTATCCCGGCATTATGCCTAATCACCTACACGGTGCAGCGCCAGATCGTGTTAGCTCAGGCGACAGCCACAATCCGCGCGACTGGAGCGTTGGCGATGCCGGACGGGAAGACGGTAGCGTCATAACACCATGGAGTGAGGCAGTCAAACTGCCGCACTCCATGATTATTGGGTCAGGGCAGGTTGTCAACGACCCCGGCCCCCTACGCCGATTTGCGGGTTTTGCCGCTGGATTTGCGGGCCGGCGCCGCCGGCTTCTCGACGTTAGGAGGCGGCGCTGGCGCAGCTTCGACCGCCACCCCTGCCTGCGCTTCGTCAAGCGAGTTGGTGATGTAGTCGCACTTGGGGTAGCGCGAGCAGCCGTAGAACGGACGGCCAAACTTGCCACGCCGGCGCAGCAACTCACCCTCGCCGCACTTCGGACACGACACGCCAGTCGGTTCCGGTAGCGGCACCGGCTTGCCGTCGCGGCCAATCCGGCGGGTGTTGGTGCATTCAGGGTATCCCGAACAGCCGAGGAAGGGACCGAAACGGCTCTTCTTGATCACCATGGGCCGTCCGCAGACATTGCACAAGACATCGCTCGTCTCTGGCGCGCTGGCCTTGTCGAGGATGATTTGGCCATTTTCGTCACGGTGAAAATCGCTGGTGAAATCACACGAATCATCACCTTCCCGGTTATAGCGCGAACAGGCCAGAAACTCGCCGTTGCGGCCAAACTTGATCACCAGCTTGGCTTGGCCGCACTTCGGGCAATCGATATCAGTCGTAATCTCTTCCCGCTTGACGTTGCGCATCTGGCGTTGCGCCATCTCGAGCGTCGAGCGGAAGGGGCCGTAGAACTCGCGCAGCACCGGCACCCACTTTTTCGCCCCTTCGGCAATATCGTCAAGCTGCTGTTCGAGCGACGACGTGAAATCGTAATCGACAATGTTGCCGAAATGCTCGACCAGCAAGTCGGTGACGACCCGCCCCAGCGTGGTCGGAATGAGCTTCTTATCGACCATCTCGACGTACTCGCGCTCTTGGATGGTCGAGAGGATGGTGGCGTAGGTGCTGGGACGGCCAATGCCGAGCCGTTCCAACTCTTTCACCAGACTGGCTTCGGTGTAGCGCGGCGGCGGTTCGGTGAAGTGCTGCACCGGCAATAGATCGACTAACTGTAGGTTTTCGCCCTCGACCAGCAGCGGCAGCCGGCGCTCGCTGTCTTCGTCTTCTTCGCCTTCGTCGAGGCTGACGTTGTAGACGGCGAGGAAGCCGGGGAACTTGAGCACCGAGCCGGTGGCGCGGAAGAGGTAGGGCGGTGCACCGGCCACGCTTGGTTGGGCGGCGATGTCCACGGTAGTGCTATCAAAGATGGCCGAGGCCATCTGCGAGGCGATAAACCGCTTCCAAATCAGATCGTAGAGCCGCCACAGATCACGCTCCAGCCGTTCGCTCAACTGCTCAGGCGTGCGGGCGCTGCTAGTGGGCCGGATCGCCTCATGGGCCTCTTGCGCGCCTTTGGCCTTGGTCTTGTAGACCGGCGGCTGGTCGGGCAGATAGTCACTGCCAAAACGCTTGCTGATCACCTCACGCGCCTCGGCTTGAGCTTCCGCCGCCACCTGCACACTGTCGGTGCGCATGTAGGTAATCAGACCAACTGTACCCTCTTCGCCGCCAATATCCACGCCTTCGTAGAGGCGCTGGGCCAGCGTCATCGTCTTCTTTGCGCTGAAGCCCAACTTGCGGGCCGCCTCTTGCTGCAAGGTGCTGGTGGTAAACGGCGGCGCCGGCGACCGACGCTTGTCGCGCCGGGTCACTTTGGCCACGGTATAGGTCGCGCCTTGCAGATCAGCCACGATCGCCTCGGCCTGCTCACGCCGCTCGATCGAAAACTTCTCCAGCTTCTTGGCATCGCGCTCGATCAGCGTGGCCCGGAAGAGATCACGCGGCGCGATGCCGGCCTCTTTCAACAGGTCGGCTTCGATCGTCCAATATTCCTGCGGCTGAAACTGCTCAATCTCGCGCTCGCGCTCGACGATCAGCCGCACCGCAACCGACTGCACCCGACCGGCGCTCAGCCCGCGCTTGACCTTATCCCACAATAACGGACTAAGCTGATAACCGACCAGCCGGTCGAGCACCCGCCGCGCCTGTTGGGCATCAACCAGATTTTGGTCAATCTGGCGCGGATGTTGCAACGCCTGCTGCACCGCATTGCGCGTAATCTCTTGAAAGATCACACGGTACACCGGCGTCTTCTTCGGCGTTTTGACCGCCTGCGTAATATGCCACGCAATCGCCTCGCCCTCGCGGTCGGGGTCAGTCGCCAGATAGATGGCGTCGGCGTTGCGCACTGCTTGGCTCAGCTCGGTGACGACCTTCGGCTTAACGACTTCGTAAGAAGGGGCAAAATCGTGCTCGATATCGATCGCCAGCCCGTTCTTGGGCAAATCGCGCACATGGCCCATGCTGGAGGTAACTTTGTAGCCTTTGCCCAAATATTTCTGAATCGTCCGCGCTTTGGCCGGCGACTCAACGATCACCACTTTTTCGCCCATTGAACTGTTCCCATCTCAATACGAATGTCTGTTCAAACATGGTTTTACTATCGTCATCGCACTATACGCGGCGCCGCCACGCTTGTCAAGAGCGAGACTTCCCAATTTTGACCGGTTGTTGAACTGTAACTCGCTTCCCTAAGATGAGCTATTGACAAGCAGCATCAATCAGATACCCTGTGGTTAGGCAACCGATATTTCACCAGCCAACGGTTCGGTCAACCGCACCCATGATGCCCTCGATTTGCTGGTATACTAACGGTATCGAGGGTTAGGTATGGGCTGCCGGCAAGGAGTATGGCCATGCCTTCAGAGACGCAGGAGACGGCGCAGCGCGCTTCGTTGTTCGACATGTTCGCGCCCGCAACGTATGAAGAATGGCGGGCAGCGGCTGAAAAGACACTGAAGGGCGTTCCGTTTGAGAAGCGCCTGATTACCAAGACCTACGAACAGATTCTACTGCAACCGATCTATAATGCCGCCGATATTGCCGAGCTACCGCACACTGGCTCGCTGCCCGGCTTTGCTCCGTTCGTGCGCGATACGCGCCTGTTGGGGCCGGTGTTGAAACGCTGGCAGGTGGCGCAAGAGCTGCCGTACCCGACGGCGGATGAGGTGAATCAGGCGGCGCAAGCCGATGTGCCGCGCGGCTTGACCACGCTTAATTTGCCGCTCGATCAGGCCACCCAGCACGGCCTCGATCCCGATGCGGCTGCGCCGGCACAGGTGGGAACGGGGGGCCTGTCGCTGGCGACGCTGGCCGATGCCCGCCGCCTGTTGGCCCAGCTTGATCTCAACCATCTGTCGCTGTTGGTCAACGCCGGTGCGCAAGCAATACCGGTGGCGGCGCTGCTCGTGACCGCCGCTGAAGCGCAGGGCGTTCCGCCCAACCGGCTGCACGGCTGCCTCGGCGCTGATCCGCTCGGCGCGCTGGCCGCTAGCGGCACCTTGCCGACCTCGCTTGACCGTGGCTATGACCTGCTGGCCGAGTGGACGCGGTGGGCGATGGCGCATGCGCCCCGCCTGCGCACGATCGTGGTCAGCACCCACGTCTACCACAATAGCGGCGCCCACGCCGCCCAAGAGCTGGCGTGCGCCCTCGCCACCGGCGTGGCCTATCTCCGCGCGCTGCAAGACCGTGGCCTGAGCATCAACGAGATCGCCCCGCGCATCCAGTTTACCTGCTCGGTGGGATCGCAATTCTTCCTCGAAGTGGCCCGCCTGCGCGCCGCCCGCATGCTGTGGGCGCGAGTAGTGGCCGCCTTCGACGGCGATGAGACCGCGCAGCAGATGCATCTGCACGCACGCACCTCGGCGTGGACGAAGACGCGCTACGATGTCTATAACAATATGCTGCGCGCCACCGGCGAGGCGATGGCGGCAGTGATGGGCGGGGCGCAGAGCATCCATATTAGCCATTTTGATGAAGCATGGGGCTTGCCCGACGAGTTCTCGCGCCGGATTGCCCGCAACCTGCATGTGATGTTGCAAGAGGAGTGCAACTTCTTCCGCCTGATCGATCCACCCGGTGGGTCGTGGGCAGTCGAGAAGTTGACCGACGAGATCGCCGCTAAGGCGTGGGCGTTGTTCCAAGAGATCGAACGGCAGGGTGGGATGGCGGCGGCCTTGCAAGCCGGAATGCCGCAAGCGGCCATCGCCGCGACCCGTGCCGAACGATTCGCCGCGATTGCCCAGCGCCGCGAGGTCATCGTCGGCGTCAATATGTACCCCAATCTCAGCGAGAAACTGCCGGAGGTGCGCCAGATCGATCACGTCCAGTTGCACGCGGCCCGCGCCGTCGATCTGCGCCATGCCCGCGAGACGCGCTCGGAAGAGGTATGTAAAGCGGCGCTGGTTGAGCTAGCGCACCAGCGCACGATGGCCGCAATGCTGGCCGCCGTGCAGGCCGGCGCGACCATGGGTGAACTAGGCTGCGCGCTGGCTGCCGCCGATAGCGCCACGCCACAGGTTGAGGCGCTGCCGGCCCACCGCGCCGCCGAGCAGTTCGAGGCCTTGCGCGCCGCTGCCGACGCTTACGCGACTCGCACCGGTCGCCGTCCAGCGGTCTTCCTCGCCAATATGGGGCCGCTCAGCCAGCACAAGGCGCGAGCCGACTTCTCTGCCGGCTTCTTCGCCGCTGGCGGCTTTGCTGTGATCGGCAACGACGGCTTCGCCGCAACGGAAGCCGCCGCCGCCGCTGCGCTCGCTTCCGGCGCTGAAATTGTTACGATCTGCTCGACCGATGAGACCTACCCGGATATTGTGCCGGCCCTGACCCACGCGATCAAGACTCAACGACCCGATGTCACGGTCGTGCTGGCCGGCTATCCGACCAATCTGATCGATATGTATCGCGCCGCCGGAGTCGATGAGTTTATCCACCTGCGCGCCAACTGTTACGAAACGCTGGCCCGGCTGCAACGCCTGAAAGGAGTGGCTGAGTGAAGAACCCCGATTTCACCACGCTGTCATACCGCGATGAGCGGCCCGCGCCCGATCTGGCCGCGTGGCAAGCGCGGGCTGAACAAGAGGCCGACAAGCCACTGAGCGAGCTGGTTTGGCGCACGATGGAGCAGATCGAGGTGCGGCCACTCTACACGGCTGCCGATCTGGCCGGCCTTGAGCATCTCGGCTTTACCGCCGGCATTCCACCCTACCTGCGCGGCCCCTATCCGACGATGTACGTCACCCAGCCGTGGACGATCCGCCAGTACGCTGGCTTTTCCACCGCCGAAGCAAGCAATGCCTTCTACCGGCGCAATCTCGCCGCCGGCCAAAAGGGCTTGTCGGTGGCCTTCGATTTGGCTACTCACCGCGGCTACGACTCTGACCACCCCCGAGTGGTGGGTGATGTGGGCAAGGCCGGCGTCGCGATCGACTCGATCCTCGATATGAAGATTCTGTTTGACGGCATTCCGCTCGATCAGATGTCGGTCTCGATGACGATGAACGGCGCGGTGATTCCGATCATGGCCTTCTACATCGTCGCCGCCGAAGAGCAGGGGGTGCGGCCCGAACAACTCACCGGCACCATCCAGAACGACATCTTGAAAGAGTACATGGTGCGCAATACCTACATCTACCCGCCTGAGCCGTCAATGCGCATCATTGCCGATATTTTCGCGTACACGGCCCAGCACATGCCCAAGTTCAACAGCATCAGCATTTCCGGCTACCACATGCAAGAGGCCGGCGCCACCGCCGACCTTGAGCTAGGTTATACGCTGGCTGACGGGCTTGAGTATGTGCGCGCCGGGTTGAAGGCTGGCTTGACGATTGACGCTTTCGCGCCGCGGCTCTCGTTCTTCTGGGCGATCGGGATGAACTACTTCATGGAGATCGCCAAGATGCGCGCCGCCCGCCTGCTCTGGGCCAAGATTATCAAGCAGTTCAACCCGCAAGATTCTCGTTCGCTGGCGTTGCGCACCCACTGCCAGACCTCAGGTTGGAGCCTCACCGAGCAGGATCCGTACAACAATGTAGCCCGCACCTGCATCGAGGCCATGGCCGCCGCCCTCGGCCATACCCAGTCGTTGCACACCAATTCGCTCGACGAGGCGATCGCACTACCGACCGACTTCTCGGCCCGTATTGCCCGCAATACCCAGTTGTACCTGCAAGAAGAAACCGGTATCTGCACGATCGTCGATCCGTGGGGCGGCTCGTACTATCTCGAATGGCTGACCGATGCGCTCGCCCGCCGGGCGTGGGCGCATATCCAAGAGGTCGAAGAGCTGGGTGGCATGGCCAAGGCCATCGAAGCCGGCTTGCCCAAGCTGCGGATCGAAGAGGCCGCGGCCCGCCGGCAAGCCCATATCGATTCAGGCCGCGAGACGATCGTCGGCGTCAACAAGTACCGGCTCGAATACGAAGCGCCGATCGAGATTCTGGAAGTTGACAACACTGCCGTGCGCCAAAAGCAGATCGAACGGCTGCAGCAGTTACGCGCCGAGCGCGACGAGGCCAAGACGCAGGCGGCGTTGAATGAGCTGACCCGCGTGGCGGCGACCGGTGAAGGTAACCTGCTAGCGGCGGCGATTGAAGCTGCCCGCGCGCGGGCCACTCTCGGCGAGATTTCGATGGCGATGGAAAAGGTCTTTGGCCGCTTCAAAGCCGAAATTCGCTCGGTGGCCGGCGTTTACGGCAGCGAGTACAGCGACGCCGAGCAGATTCAGCACGTGCGCGCTATGGCCGATGCCTTCGCCGCTCTCGAAGGCCGCCGGCCCCGGATGCTGGTCGCCAAGATTGGACAAGACGGCCACGACCGCGGCGCCAAGGTGGTGGCGACGGCCTTTGCCGACCTCGGCTTCGACGTCGATATTGGCTCGCTCTTCCAGACCCCGGAGGAGGTGGCCCGGCAAGCGGTTGAAAACGACGTGCATGTGGTCGGAATTAGCTCGCTGGCCGGCGGCCACAAGACCCTCTTGCCGCAACTGGTGGAAGAGTTGCGTAAACTGGGCCGCGAGGACATCATGGTCGTGATTGGCGGCATTATTCCGCCGCAAGACTACGAGTTCCTGCGCGCGCACGGCGCGGCGCTGATCTTCGGCCCCGGCACTATCTTGCCGGTCGCCGCTGAAAAGCTGTTGCGCGAACTGCAACAACGGCTGCACGGCGATAGCATCGCTGCTCCGGCCCAGTGAGGCCGTGAGTGTATCGATAGTCACTCCTCTCCCCGCCGGCGGGGAGAGGGGCTAGGAGTCACGCACCCAGTTCTCCGGTTCAGTTAAACAACAATACCTATGACCAACGACCAGCCAACCGCCGAAGAGATGCCCTTTGCGCTATCGGTGCTCGCCGGGATCGCCAGCCGCCACGATGGCTTGCCCGGCAGCGCGCCGGCCCCCGCCACGCCGCCGTCTGGCCCGCGCCGCCGGCATTTGACGGTCGAGGAGTATGTCGAAGGGGTGCGCAACGGCGACCGCGCCATTCTCGCCCGCGCCATCACCCTGATCGAGAGCAACGCACCGGCCCATATTGCCCAAGCGCAAGAGGTGCTGCGCCAACTCCTGCCCTACACCGGCGGCTCGCTCAGGGTCGGCATCACCGGCGTGCCTGGCGTCGGCAAGAGCACCTTTATCGAGGCCCTCGGCACCATGCTCTGCGAACAGGGCCACCGGGTGGCAGTCTTGGCCATCGACCCGTCGAGCAGCATCTCGCGCGGCAGCATTTTGGGCGATAAAACCCGCATGGAACGGCTCGCCCGCCATCCCAACGCCTACATCCGGCCTTCGCCGTCGGGAGGCAGTTTGGGCGGCGTCGCGCGCAAGACCCGCGAGACGCTGCTGGTCTGCGAAGCCGCCGGTTTTGATGTGGTGTTGGTCGAGACGGTCGGTGTCGGGCAAAGCGAGACAGCGGTGCGCGGGATGGTGGACTTTTTCTTGTTGTTGATGCTAGCCGGCGCCGGCGATGAACTGCAAGGGATCAAGAAAGGGGTGATCGAGCTGGCCGATGCGCTGGTGATCACCAAAGCCGACGGCGACAACAAAGCGCGCGCCTTAGCGGCCCAAGCCGAGTACCACCACGCGCTGCGTTACCTCACGCCAGCCACGCCAGGCTGGAAACCGCCGGTGCGCACCTGTTCGGCGCTGACCGGTGACGGCATCGCCGCCGTTTGGCAAGAGATCGAACGCTTCCACGCCGAGATGACGGCCAGCGGCATCTTCGCAGCCCGCCGCCGCGAGCAGGCCCGCGATTGGCTCTATCAATTAATTGACGAACAGTTGCGCACGCTCTTTTTTGCCCACCCTGCCGTGCGCGAACGATTGTCCGTCATCGAGCAGGCGGTCATTGAGGGAAGTTTGCCGGTGGTGAGTGCGGTGCAAGAGTTAATAGCAGCTCTTAACGAACGGTAGGCTAGAGGCGCAGCGGCGCCGGCCTGTACGGGGGCAGCGCCGCTGCGCCTCTAGCCTACGCATCCTCCCGCAAAATATATCCCACGCTTCGCACGGTATGGATCAAGCGCGGCTCGCCGTTGGCTTCGAGCTTCTGGCGCAAATAGCGCACATAGACCTCGATAATATTGCTCTCACCACCGAAATCGTAATTCCACACCCGATCGTAGATAATGTCGCGGGTCAGCACCTGATTCGGATGGCGCATAAAGAGTTCGAGCAGATCGTACTCTTTAGCCGTCAACTCCACCCGCCGCTCGCCAACGCGCAACTCACGCGAGCGGGTATCGAGAGTCAGATTGGCGAAGCGCAACACCTCTTGATTTTGGCTGGCCTGCTGGCGGCGCAACTGGGCACGAATGCGGGCCAGCAACTCTTCAAAGGCGAACGGCTTGACCAAATAATCATCAGCGCCGGCTTCCAACCCGGTTACCCGATCGCGCACCGCATCGCGCGCAGTCAGGATAATGATTGGAACCCTCGACTCGGCGCGCAGCCGGCGCGCAACTTCAAGTCCATCAATCCCCGGCAGCATCAGATCGAGGACGACCAGATCGTAGTTGCCGGCAGTGGCCATCTCTAGGCCACGAATGCCATCATAGGCAACATCAACCTGATAGCCCTCTAGGTGAAGGCCACGCCGCAGGTAAGAGGCAATTTCAGTTTCATCTTCAACTATCAAGATTCGCGCCATACCTGTAGTATACGAAGAGGTAGTGCACTCGTCAATGTTTTTCCCTAATGTGGCTCGCTATCGAGTTCGTTGAGAAAATCTTCCGGGTGCTGGCGAATCTCAAGGCTACGCTGCTCGATCTCGCGGCGCAACTCACGGCGCAAGCGGGCCGCCATCCAGCGCCGGCGCTGTTCAGCCGTCTCGATCCGCACCGGCGGCACCGGACACGGGCGAAAATTCTCATCAACCGCCACCATCGTAAAGTAGCAGGTCATCACATGACGCTGGGTGCGCGCCGTGATATTCTCAGCCACCACTCGGATCCCCACCTCCATAGACGTATTGCCGGTGTAGTTAATTGAAGCCAAAAACGTCACTAATTCACCGACATGAATACGGGCGCGAAAAATCACCTGATCGACCGAGACCGTCACCACATAACGCCCAGAGTAGCGTGACGCGCACGCAAAGGCGACCTGATCGAGCAGTTTCAAAATATGACCGCCGTGAACATTGCCGGCAAAATTAGCCATATCAGGCGTCATCAACACGGTCATTTGCAAGGTGCGGAACTGCTCAGGCTGGTGCGTTCCTCCATTGGTTGCCATAGCTCAACTCCACCAGATGGGAACAGAACGATGAAGATGCTGCTTTGTCAAGTATACTCGCGAGAGATACGCTTGCGACCGGCGATGCGATTGCGCCGGTCGCAAGCGGATGCAGCGAGCACGGCGCGTTAATATGCGGCAGTCAAACTGCCGCACTCCATGGTGCTATTTCCAACGTATCGTTACTGGTAACGAAACACCAACCGATAATAGCGCCAGAGGCCAGCATTGAGGGTGCGGGTTTGGGCAACGCAGCCGCGCATCGCCGCGATCTGAAGTTCAGATTGCAACCGGAGCGCGCGCAACACGAGCGCCGCCGGCAGAGTCAGTTGGGCGAAATGGCCGAGGAAGCGCAGCGACGGCCCGGCGCTGAAGGTGAGGTCTTCGCGCTGGCGCAAGCGCAAACCGGCTGTTTCAGCCAGCGCGATCAACTCGTCAGCCGTCACCAAATCGGGCATGGCCCACGGTCGTAACCATGACCGCAACTGATTGCGCTCGGCAGGAGATAAATCAGATCGCGCTGCGAAACGATCAGCGATAACGACCCTCCCCCCCGGACGCAACACTCGCGTGATCTCAGCCAACAGCGCCGGCTTATCCGGCGCATGGCAGATGCTCTCCAGCATCCACACTACATCGCAACTCGCGTTGCGCAGCGGCGCCGCAGCGTAATCAGCGCACACAAACAGCGCCGGCCCGCCGCGCCGCGCCCGCTTGGCCTGTTCGGGCACGATGGTGAGACCGATCACCGGCCCATCGTGGCGAGCAGCAATCGCATTGGCGCTCGCACCGGCGCCGCAACCAGCATCAAGCAGACACTCGCCGGGAGCAAGCTGGGCCGCAGCCAACAACGTCTCGTCAATCGAACGCAGGGCCGCGCGATGGCTGCGCGCCTGTTGCCACAAACCGGCATGCATCGCCTGCGATCCACGGATGATGCCGAGCACACGGAACATCCAGTCCGTCTGGCGATAGAACGCGCGCACGGCGTAGTGAGGATGAACCATGGTCCAAACCTTACCCCCTTGTCATTGCGAGGGCGCGCAGCGCCCGAAACAATCTCCCCCTTTGGCGAAACGTATGCCTGCGCGCCGCCATCGCCTGCGCGCACACGCTATTGATACGACCAAATGCGCACGGTCGAATCGAAGCTGCCACTGGCCAACAAATCGCCACCCGGCGCAAACACCACCGAGGTGACACTTTCGTTATGTCCGCTCAACTCCCAGCGCAACGCACCATCGCGCACCCGCCAGATCCGCACGATCCGGCCATAGTGCGCGCTCGCGAGATACTGATTATCGGGGCTAAACGCTAAGCTGAAGCAGGCACCAGATGGGGTTGCTAACATCTGCAATGGCTGGCCATCATCGACCCGCCAGATAAAGATCAGTCCATCGCCGCCGGCGCTCGCCGCTAATTGGCCATTCGGGCTGAAGGTAACGCTAAAGATCGCGTCGCTATGCCCGCGCATCGCCCGCACCAATGAGCGATCATGCATCTGCCAGAGCCGTAAGACTCGATCATGGCCGGCGGATAGCAGCAGATTGCCATCAGGGCTAAAGGCAACGCTATTGATCACCCCCTCATGACCGGGCAATACGCTGTTCAAGCTACCATCAGTCGCGTGCCACAAATAGACCGCCGGATCCCAGCCGCCGGTGGCAATTAAATCACCGTGCGGCTGGAAGGCAATGCTAAAAAACGCACCGTGACGCTGGTCATCACCCAAATGTACGAGAAGCTCACCATCAGCAACGCGCCAGATCCGCGCGCCGTGCTGGCGGCCCGCCGCCGCAATCCGCTGGCCGTCAGGACTAAACACAACGGCATTAAGTTCGCCAATATTCCCGCTAATGACGCGCTGCAATTGGCCGTCAGGCAACCGCCAGAGCCGCAGCATGCCATCCCATGAACCGGTCGCGAGCAGGTGCTGATCGGGGCTAAAGGTCAGACTATTCACCCAACTCTGCACAGCTAACAATTGGCGCAGCAGCGGTCGTTGGACGGCCAGCGCATCAGTTGCTGGCTGTTCGAGCTGGAACAAACGGTGATGCATCGCTAACAAGTGTCGGTTGGGCCGCAACGCCAGCCGGTTGGGCTGGCGCAGCCGCCTGCCGGCCAGCGCGCCATACTCGCTATCCCGCAACTCCGGGGCTACCAGCACTTCCAGCGTCATTGCATCAATCGTCAATAGGCCAGCATGAAAGAGGATCTGCAAATCAGCGCGCAACAACAGCGCATTGTGCGGCTCTGCCGGCCCGTGCGGATCGATCAAGACCGGGCATAACACCGTGGTTACTTGGCAACCACTGATAGCGCAGGCGCTGTCATACGCCACTAGCAATTTTTGCCACAACACCTCTAACGCCGACGAAACAGGGTCGGCGGACGACCCAACCACAACATTGGGAGAAGAACGCTGCTGCATTGTCAAACTCGGTCATCGAATGCACTAATATCCACGTGGTGCTAACAAGGATAGATCAACTATATAAATGATACCTGTGAAACACCACATGATCAGATAACATTTCTTTCAAATTGACGCGGAACACAAGCAACACCAAACGGAACCACTCGACAACCGGCCATTATTCAACTTGGCGCAACCACGCTTGGGCGGCAACCAAGTCGTCTGGCGTGTTCAGATTAAGCAATGAGCGCGCAACGGGATCATAACGATGCCAGAGGGCAGGGCCGGGATCAACCCAACGCAACGTCATCAACGCCGCTTGCAAGCGGCGTTCGCCGGCGGCAAAAGCCCGGCGCAACGGCGGGAGCGCGCTTTGCCGGTAGACAGCAAGCAGGGGCTGTGGTTGATCAGGTTGGCCGGGGGGAGTAGGCGCCAGCGCATCGCCGGTAAACGGCCACCGCGCCAGCGCCGCCAGCGCCGCTGGAACGATCAACGGCATATCGGCGGCAATCACCAACGCCGCCGGCGCACGCATGGCTTGCAACCCGCTGATCAGACCGCCGAGCGCGCCGCTGCCCGGCTGCTCGTCGGGCACGATCCGCGCCGGCAAATCGGGCCACGCTTCGGCGTCATTGAGCACGACAATGGTCTCAACGCACAGCGGCTGCAACAGCGCAACAGCATAGCCGAGTAGATGCGGACCGCCTTCGCCCCACAGCCGTAACCGCCGCTTATCAACCCCAAAGCGGCGACTACGCCCGCCGGCAATCACAATCCCGCTCAGCTCGACATCACTGGACATGCGCACGCATAGCGAGGTGATTATGAACCGACTTTACCCAGCGACGCAAGAAACTCAGCATTACTCTTCGTCTTGGCCATGCGGGTCAGCATCAACTCAGCGCCCTCATTCTCGCCGACCATGCTGACCATCCGCCGCAGCATCCAGCTCTGGCGCAGCGTCACCGGATCGAGCAACAGATCCTCGCGGCGGGTACCTGAACGCTGAATATCGACTGCGGGGAAGATGCGCTTCTCAGCCAGCTTGCGATCGAGATGCAGCTCCATGTTACCGGTGCCCTTGAACTCCTCGTAGATCACATCGTCCATACGCGAACCGGTATCAACGAGGCAGGTAGCGATAATGGTGAGCGAGCCGCCATCTTCGATATTGCGCGCCGAGCCAAAGAACCGCTTGGGCGGGTAGAGGGCCGCAGGATCAACACCGCCAGAGAGGGTGCGCCCGCTCGGCGGCATCGCAATGTTATAGGCACGGGTCAAGCGGGTAAGCGAGTCCATCAAAATCACCACGTGGCGACCGTGCTCCACCTGCCGCTTGGCCTTTTCGAGCACCAATTCAGCCACTTTAATATGCTGCTCGACCGGCTCATCGAAGGTGGCAGCCACCACCTCGCCCTGCACCGAACGACGCATATCGGTCACTTCTTCAGGCCGCTCGCCGATCAAGAGCACAATGAGCTGAATATCAGGCGCATTGGTCGTCACGCCATTAGCGATCGCCTTGAGCAACATCGTCTTGCCAGCTTTGGGCGGAGCGACGATCAAACCGCGCTGGCCACGCCCAATTGGCGCAATCACATCAACAATGCGCGTTGGGAGAATATTCGGCTCAGTCGAGAGCACAATCTGCACATTGGGATGGATCGGCGTCAACTGCTCGAACAGCGGTCGCTTCTGGGCCATTTCAGCGGGCAGGCCATTGATCCGCTCGACATAGAGCAACGAGGGGTAACGTTCAACCTCTTTGGGCGGGCGCACGCGCCCCTCGATCATATCGCCGGTACGCAGATTAAAGCGACGGATCTGGGATTGCGCCACATACACATCATCGTTGCTGGGGCTCAGCCGCGGATTGCGTAAGAAGCCGTGGCCTTCGGGAACAATTTCCAGCAAGCCAGAACCCTGCATTGTCACAGGTTCTTCGACCACGGCAGTTGTTGCCGGCGAGGCATTCACGCCTTCGCTCCCGGCTGATGCCCCCGCATCACCATTCACCCGGCGCCGGCGCCGGCGTGCCTTATCGGCTGATTCGGGGGTGCCTGTCGTCATACGCTTGTCATCCATTGCGTGTCTTATAACTCCTCTGCGTGGGTTGCACCGGTGGGCGGAGTAGGATGGTCGGACGATGAGGCGGGCAACCGGCCGGATGCGGCTTCACCCGAACGATAACCGAGCACTTCAAGCCGATGGTGGATCTCTTCAATCCCCTTCGCGCCCAAATTACGAATCCCCATCAGGCCACGATCGTCAAGGCGCAACAACTGCCCGATGGTATGGATCTCCGCGCGGCGCAAACTATTGTAAGTCCGAGTACTCAAACCAAGCTCATCAATCGTGCGATTTGCAATCTCTTCCGGAATCGGCGGCGGCAGATTGGGCTGCTGTTCAGGCTCTTCCGGCTGGCTCAAGCTCACAATCCGGCCAAAATACTGGGTCAAGACTTGGGCGGCATGACTCAACGCATCACCCGGCTTGATGGTGCCATCAGTCCAAATCTCGAGAATGAGCCGATCGTAGCCGGTGAGCGGGTCATCACCCATCTCTTCCACCAAGAAGTTGACCCGCGGGATCGGGCTAAAGAGGGCGTCAACCGCAATCTCGCCGATCGGCATGCCGCTCACCGTATCAGCCAACTGCACACCCCGGCCACGCTCAACCGTCAACTGCATTTCGAGCGTTGTGTTCTCATCGTCAATTGTGCAAAGGTAGTGTTGCGGGTTCACGATCTCGACGGTGCTCGGCGTATCAATATCACCCGCAAACACGGGGCCGGGGCCATGCTTGACCAACTGCAATGCCACTGCCCGATCGCTGTACGAACGCAGCCGGATGCCTTTCACATTGAGCACCAACTGGGTACCGTCTTCGACGACGCCGGGAATAGCAGTAAATTCATGAATCACACCCGCCACTTTGATCCGGGTAATGGCGGCGCCGGGAATTGACGAGATCAACACGCGGCGCAACGCATTCCCGAGTGATGAGGCATGGCCGCGTTGCAGCGGCGAGATGGCGAAGCGGCCATAGTTCTCAGCCGCTGCAATGAGCGAAACCCGTGGCGTGATCAGCGACAGTTCAAGCGTTTCCATATTCCTGTTCCAGAAGGCTCCGCGACTCTAATGGCGCCCGTTGCTACCATGCCGCACCGGCGCGCCCAACGAACAGTGCGCCTCGCCGAGCAATGGCGTGTCGGACTAACAGACTCAACCACAATAACGAGAACGGGAAGCTGTGCTTACAGTGCGCTTTATTGGCGGCGCTGTAGCGCAGTTGGCGGCGGCAATGCGCCTACATGTGCGCGTGACCTTATCATATCGGTGAGAGTTACACGCTGTGTTGGTCACAGACTCGTTATATGATACCATAAATTAGCGTATCTGTTGCAAACAGTATGGCCGCAACGCTCTGCTACCGTGACACGATTGCTGCGACGCCCCGCGGGCCGTCGCTTGAGGTGATGGATGCTATGAACAAGCCCCAGCGTGATTGGTTGACCCTCATTCTCGTGATCGCCGGTATCGGCTGGATTGTCATCAGCCGGCCACCGGATCTGCCGCCGGTAACGGTGAGCCCGCGACCGGGCTTTGTCGCGCCGGACATTGCCTTGTCGCAGGCCAATGGCGAGACGCTGCCGCTGTCAGCGTTGCGCGGTCAGGTCGTGATCGTCAACTTCTGGGCCAGTTGGTGCGGCCCTTGCCGGGCCGAAATGCCCACGTTGGAAAAACTCTATCAAGCCGAACGCGAGCGTGGCTTGACGATTCTGGCCGTCAATAGTACGGTGCAAGACGATGAAGGCGCCGTGGCCACGATGCAACGCGAGTTCGGGTTGAGTTTTCCGATTGTGTTCGACCGTGACGGCGAGACCGGCCAGCGGTATGGAGTCCGGATGTTGCCGACCACGTTCATTGTTGATCGCACCGGTGTCATCCGGGAGGTCTTCTTTGGCGGGCCGCTCAGCGAAGCCAGTCTACGCAGCGTGATCGAACCGTTGCTCGGTGAATAGGCCGCCCTGCCCATGATTCGCTTCATCAAGCAATCAAACACAACCGACCCTGTTGTCGCTCAGTGTAACCACATACGCTCCCAAAACCTATGCTTCCTGTACTCAACATTGGCCCCTTTGCCTTGCACACACCCGGCCTGATCCTGCTGTTAGGCGGCTGGCTCATCCTGCAAGTCAGCGGACGCGCTGCCCACATTTACCAGCTTGACGGCGACCGGCTTGAGATCGTCGTCTTTATCGCCATGATGGCCGGTGTCATCGGCGCGCGCCTTGGCTATGCGCTGATGGCATGGCCGAGCTATGTGGCCGATCCGTGGGCTTTGTTCTCGCGTGATTTGCAAGCCTTTGCTCCGCTAGCCGGCGTGGCGACGGCCATCGTGATCGGCGGCTTGATGCTCTGGCGGCAACGCTGGCCGCTGTGGCCCACCCTCGATGCACTAGCGCCGGAAATCGCTCTCGCCGCCCTCACCCATGCCATCGCCCAACTGGCCAGCGGCGATGGCTATGGTCTGCCGGCAGAGGTGCCGTGGGCAATCAATCTGTGGGGTGAATGGCGCCACCCCACCCAACTCTACGCTGCGCTCACCGCACTGATCGCCTTAGTCGTCTGGCGGGTGCGTTACCGCCGGCCGCAACCACCCGGTATGCTCTTTCTCACCGTCAGCGCTCTTCTCGCCGCCGGTACGCTGATCGGCGAAGGATTTGCCACCACCGGCTGGCTCTTGCCGGGTCATGTGCGCGGGTCGCAAGTCGTCGCCTTGGCGATACTTGTCATCATTGTACGGTTCTGGTCAGAGATCTTTCCGCAACACAACTATCGTTAAAGCGGTATACTAGCAGTACAATTAACCGCTTTTGCAGCTAAGCTCCGAGAAAACACATGCGGGTGTTGATCGTCGAAGACGAATTAATCATTGCCCAAGACCTGAGCCAAACCTTGCGGCGCATCGGCCATTCGGTCGCCGATGTAGTAACGAGTGGTGAAGCGGCGTTGGCTACGGTAGCACGCCAGCCGCCTGATCTGGTCTTGATGGATATTCGCCTCAGCGGGGCGATGGACGGCATTGAAGCCGCGCGCCAGATTTACAGCCGTTGGGGTGTGCCGGTCGTCTTTTTGACCGCGCACGCCGACGATCAGACCTTGCGCGAAGCGCTCCTCGCTGAACCGTGGGCCTACTTGCTCAAACCGTTTGACGAACGCGAGCTTGAGGTCGCCATCGCTGTCGCCGCCTATAAGCACCGGCTCGAACGGCGCCTGCAGGCGAGCGAACGCCATCTCCGCACCACCTTGACCAGCATTGGCGATGGCGTGATTGTCACCGATCCGCAAAGCCGGATTACCTTTGTCAATCCGGTGGCTGCGCGCCTGTTGGGCATTTCCCCCGAAGAGGCGATCGGTTGGCCCTTGGTGCGCGTCTATACCCTGGTTGCCACCAATACCGGCTTGCCGGCTGATAGCACGCCGCCCCATCCCGATTCGGCAAATGGCTTGCCAGCCCCAGTCACGCTCCTGACCCGGAATGGCGATCGCTTGCTGGTTGAGCATACCGTGGCCCAAATTACCGGCGATGACGGCGCCAACGAGGGTGTCGTGATCGTTTTTCGTGATGTCAGCGAACGGCAACGGGCGATCACCCAGTTGCAAGAAGCGAAACGCCGGTTACAAACCAATCAATCGTTGTTAGAACAGTGTGAACAGGCGCTCGCTACTCTTGGCACGCTTGCCCATACTCTCAACGCCGCACGCTCGCACCAAGAGATCTATGCGGCCATCATTACTGCTGGCGCGACTTTGTTACCCGGCTACCGTGGTTCTTTGTTGATTTACAACCCTGACACCGATCTCGTCCATCCGGTTGGTCACTGGGGTGAACCGCTCGTTCACCGGCCAGTACCGCGCTGCTCGTGTTGGGGAGAACGGCGCTGGGCGTTGAGTCTGGCCGGCGACAGTCATGTATGCAATTTTATCCCGAACGGGTTGCTCGGCGAGCGAATGTCGTTACCCATCCGGCAACACAATGAGGTGATTGGTGTACTGAGCCTGTACCATCCCGATCCGGCACAGAGCAGCGGCTACCAGTTGGCGGCCATGATTGCCGAATTGGCCAGTTTGGGGTGCGGCGCGTTGGTTGGCAAGCATGCGGCCAAGGTGATGAACCGCACCGATCCGGCTGATACATGATGCCACTGGTAGCCGCCGTGCGTTACGGGGATGGTTCGGCATTGTTGTAGGAGAAGAGGAACGTTGGTGGAACAGCCTGCTGCCATCACGAACTTGCCTAAAGCGCCAACCGGGATCCGCGGTCTCGATGACATTACCGGCGGCGGTCTGCCGCGTGGCCGGCCTACCTTGATCTGCGGCGGCCCCGGCTGCGGCAAGACCCTGCTAGCGTTTGAGACGCTGGCCCGCGGCGCGGCGCTCTACGGCGAACCCGGCATCTTTATCTCGTTTGAAGAGAGTCCGGATGATTTGCGCATCAATGCGGCCAATCTGACCATTAATGTCGCCGATCTGGAACAACGTGGGTTGTTGCTGATCGAACAGATCTCGCTTGATCAGGGTGAAGTGGCGGAAGTGGGCGAGTACGATCTCGAAGGTCTCTTCATCCGGCTGGGTCTGCTGATTGACCGAATCGGAGCGCAACGGATCGTGCTCGATACCATCGAGACCCTCTTCAGCGCGTTTGGCAATCAAGCCATTCTACGCGGCGAATTGCAACGGCTCTTCCGCTGGTTACGCCAGCGTGGCCTGACCGCCATTATTACCGCCGAACGTTCCGGGCAAGAGCTGAGCCGCTTTGGGATCGAAGAGTTTGTGGCCGATTGCGTCATTTTGCTCGACTACCGGATTACCGAGCACGTATTGACCCGCTATGCCCGTATCGTCAAGTACCGCGGCTCATCGCACGGCGTCAACGAGTATCCCTTTACGATCGGGCCACATGGCATCACTATGCTGCCGATCACCTCGTTCGGGCTGCGGTATCCGGTTTACGCCGAACGCATCTCAAGCGGCTTTCCCGATCTTGACCAATTGCTCGATGGCGGCGGCTATTACCGCGGCTCCACCATTCTGGTGAGCGGCCCGACCGGTTCGGGTAAAACGAGCCTTGGCGCGTTGTTTGTCGCCGCTGCTTGTGAACGCGGCGAACCGGCAATCTTCTTTGCGTTCGAGGAATCAGCCGATCAAATTGCGCGCAATCTGCAATCGATCGGGATTGAACTCCAACAATGGCGCGATCGCGGCCTGTTGCAGATCATCAGTAGCCGGCCCTCGTTGGCCGGTCTAGAGACTCACTTGATCACGTTGCTCGAAACAGTGGAACAGTGCGGTGCGCGCGTGGTGGTGATCGACCCGATCTCCGGTTTTCATACCATCAGCCGCCCAGTTGATATTACGACCATGCTGTTCCGCCTCTTCGATGGTCTTAAGTCGTTGGGAGTCACCACTCTCGCTACCAGTCTGACCAATGCCGGCGCTGATCCTACCCAGAGCGAGGTCAATATTTCATCGCTGGTTGATACGTGGATCGTCTTGCGCAACCACGAGGCCAACGGCGAACGCAACCGGAGCTTGTTGGTGCTCAAATCCCGTGGCATGCGCCATTCCAATCAGATGCGCGAGCTGGTGATGAATGCGCACGGGTTGCGGTTGGTGGACATTTACGCTGCCGGTGCGACAGTTCTAGTGGGTGCAGCGCGCATCGCCGAACAAGAGCGGCTCCGGCACGAACATGAACTGCGCGAGCGGGAAACGCTCCAGCACCAACGCCGCTACGCCTTGCAACAACGCTTGTTGGCATTGCAGATCGAAGCGTTGCAAGCCGAGTTGGCTGCGCTCAATGACGAGATGAACGCGGAAGCAGCCCTGTCGGAAGCGCGCGCACAGGCCCAGATCCAGAGCCGGCTAGCAACCAGCCGGTACCGCGACTCTACCCAAGAGGGCAGCGATGGCAGATGAAGCGCCGGAGTATGAATATGATCTGTGGCTCTATATTGCCGGGCAGACCCCCAAAAGCCTGCTCGCGATCGCTAATTTGCGCCGGATTTGCGATCAATATTTGCAGAGCCGCTACCGGGTTCACGTGATCGATTTACATCACGAACCCGAACGGGCGATCAGCGACAATATTCTGGCCATTCCCACCTTGGTGCGCAAATTGCCGCCGCCCATTCGCAAAATCGTAGGCGATCTCTCGAACACGGAACGGGTGCTGGTTGGGCTCGATCTAACACCCCGGCAACATACAGGGAGCTGAGCCGATGGATATCACCAATCAGCCAGTTGTACCATTGCTGCGGTTGTACGTCGCCGGCGCGACCAGCCGTTCGACCCGCGCGATTACCACGGTGCGCCGGTTGTGCGAGCGGTATATGCCCGGTCGCTACCGGCTTGAGGTGATCGATGTCTACCAACAGCCCGATCGGGCACGCGAAGATCATATTATTGCGACACCGACCCTGCTGGTTGTCGAACCCGGCCCACCTACCGCGTTTATCGGTGAATTGCGTTCGTCGGATTGGCCACGGGTGGCTGCCGCGTTGAATATTCTGACCGATGATGATTAAGTACTGTCGCTTCACGAGCGTGGTACCGGCAACACACGGGGTTGCCCCCATACACCCTCGCGCGAGTATATAGGGAAGTGCCGTATGGGAAATGAGCCACAGATGAGCCCGACCGAGATTGCTCGCCTTCAAGCGCGGCTCGCTGAATTGGAAGAGTTGGTGAGGGCCTTACAGATGGGCGAAGCTGATGCGCTGGTGATTGATGGGCCGCGCGGCCCGTTGATCTACACTCTGCGCGGCGCCGAACATCCCTACCGGGTGTTGGTCGAAACCATGAATGAAGGCGCCTTGACCCTGTTGGCCGATGGCACCATTCTCTATTGCAATAGCAAGTTCGCTGAAATGGCCGGTCTGCCCCAAGATCAATTGACGGGCCGCTCGTTGCTCGATCTGGTCGCACCGGCTGACCGGCTGCTCTGTGCTGAATTGCTCTCTGCCGGCGCCGCCGGTTCGAGCAAAGGGCCAATTACCCTGCAAGCGGTTGATGGTTCGCAGCGACCGGCGCAGATCTCGTTGCGCGCCTTGCGCGACGAGACTGAAGCCCATATGTGCGCGGTGGTGACCGATTTGTCGGGGCCGCAAGCGGTTGCGGCCCAACTGCGCGCCGCGCTGGCGGAAAAAGAACTGCTGCTGCGCGAGGTCCATCATCGGGTCAAAAATAATTTGCAGATCGTGTCAAGCCTCTTGCGCTTGCAAGCCGAAAATATTAGTGACGAACGGGTCAGCGCCGCGGTTCAAGATAGCCAAAACCGCATTCGCGCCTTGGCGTTAGTGCATGAACAACTGTACCGCTCAGAGAGTCTGGCCCACATTGACATTGGCGAGTATTTGCAAAATATTGCCACCAGCGTCTGGCGTTCGCTCAGTATGCGGGGCAGCCCGATCCGGCTGGCCAGCGAAGTTAGCCACGGCATTAGCATCAATATCGATCAGGCAATTGCGCTGGGCTTGATTGTCACCGAGTTGGTCTCGAATAGCGTCAAGCACGCTTTTCCCCATGGCGCCAAAGATGGCACCATCAGTTTGCGGTTGCATGAAGAGGGTGATGCCTTGCGTGTTGAAGTCGCTGATAACGGCGTCGGTATGCCACCCACAGTCAATACTGGCGGCGGCAGCCTTGGCATGCAATTGGTGCAGGGCCTCTGCCGTCAGATCGGGGCCACCTTGCAATTTGGCGATGGACCGGGCACCACCGTGGTGATTCGGGTACCCATGGGGAAGGCGGATACCGATTAGAGGTGCGGCCTGCGCTTAACCGGCATCCGTGGCTGGCGACGCGCGCAACGCGCGTAATGCCTCTTCTTGCTGCTCGAACAGATGCGGCGCCACCCCCCTCGCCGCCAAGGCATCGCCGATCTTCATCCGCAAAAAGGCGCTCGTTGTATAACGGGTGACGCGGGTGTAATACCGCTCCATCAAGTGCGCGACCATCGCGCTATATTCCGGCAACAGTTCCGGCGTAATGCTAAAGTTGTCGTAGTTGACCACCGCCGCCATACGCTGGCCGGCCCAGCGCGCCAGTTGGTCAACATGATCGGCAATTGCGGTAATCTGTTCCGGTCGGGTGATGCGCAGACCTTCAAAGTTGATAAAGAGAATGCCGCTGTGCGGGTCGTAGCTGAAACGCCGTTCGAGCGGCAACCCAACCAGTTCTGCCCGCAGCCCCATTGGCCCATCCCGAAAGATGCGCGCATCCATCACGCACACATCGGCGGCAATCGCCGGGCGAAACGCCATCTGGACCAAAATATCGCGTTCAAGGTCGATGCCGGGAGCAATCTCGCACAGCTCAATGCCAGCAGGAGTGAGCCGGAAAACGGCGCGCTCGGTGACGTAGAGCACCGGCTGGCCCCGCTTGGCCGCGTAGCGCCCGCTAAAGGTAATGTGCTCAACCTGTTCGACGAACTTGCGCTCACGCCCCTCTTGTACGATCTGGAGCTTCCCATCATGGACGGCCACCTGCAAACCGCCGGCGGTAAAGGTGCCCACAAACACCACCCGGCGCGCATTTTGGCTGATGTTGATAAAGCCGCCGGCACCGGCCAGCCGCGGGCCGAATTTGCTGACGTTGAGGTTGCCGGCTGCATCGGCCTGCGCCAAGCCAAGGAAGGCCAGATCCAACCCGCCGCCGTCATACAGATCAAACTGCGCCGGTTGATCGACAATCGCATCGGTATTGATACCGGTGCCGAATTGAGCCCACTGCTCGGAATGCCTCCAATCACCCCCGGCTCAGTCGTGAGCGTTAACAGGTCAGAGATGCCTTCTTCGGCGGCTACCGCCGCAATTCCTTCCGGCATGCCAATCCCGAGGTTCACGACGGCATTGGCCTGTAGTTCAAATGCCGCCCGGCGCGCGATCAGCTTGCGCTCGGTGAGCGGCATCGGCGACAACAGCTCGGTAGGCACCCGAATCTCGCCGCTCAGCGCCGGATCGTAAGCCACGGCAAAGGTCTGCCAATGATGTTCAGGACGCGCGACGACGATACAATCGACCAGAATGCCGGGAATCTTGACGTGACGGGACGAAAGGGTGCCACGCTGGGCCAACCGCTCGACCTGCACGATCACGATCCCGCCGGAATTGTGCGTGGCCATCGCCAACACCTGCGCCTCAAGCGTCAGCGCCTCGCGCTCCATAGTGACATTGCCTTCGGTATCGGCAGTCGTGCCGCGCAGAATGGCGACATGGATCGGGAAGGTCTTGTAGGCTAGATATTCCTCGCCATCAAACGTGATCAGTTCAACCAGATCCGTTTGGGTGCGATCGTTGAGTTTGCCGCCGCTCATACGCGGATCGACGAATGTGCCGAGACCGACGCGCGTAATCGTGCGCGGCTTGCCGGCGGCGATGTCACGGTAGAGGTGGGTAATGACGCCCTGCGGCAAATGATAGGCTTCAATCTGCCCACTGACGGCAAGACGTTGCAAGGCCGGCACTAATCCCCAGTGGCCGCCAATCACCCGGCGCACCAAACCGGGCAGGCCGAGATGGTTCAAGCCCTTCGTTTTCCCATCACCCTGCCCCGCCGCATAGACGAGCGTCAGATCACGCGGTTCACCGGTGGCGCGAAACCGTTCCGCCAACGCGATCGCGATCTCTTCGGCAAAGCCGGTGCCGACAAACCCACCCGTCGCGACAGTATCACCGCTGCGGATCACCTGCACGGCATCGGCGGCGCTCACTACTTTATCGCGACGACCCTGCATTTCCTGATCAACCTGCACCATACCACCATCATTGCCAGCTACCCAAGCCGTGCTTCCAACGCTCGCATCGCCGCCGCCAAATATTCCTGCCGGATCGCCGTGGTCACATCGCCCCGAGTGCGCTCAAGCACCGCCCGCAGCGCATCAGTAGTGCGCCGTAGCCCGCCAGTGATCGCTTCGGGAAAATCGACCGTGATCAATGCGCTGTAGATATCGTCCATCACGCTCAGCAATTGTTCGCTGCGCGCGACCTCACCCCGGCGTAACCCATCAAGGATCGCCCGGCGCAGCTCGCTCGCCGCCTCGGCCAAACCATTGAGATAGGCCGCCGGCTCAACACCTATCATTTCACCAGTTGGCGGCTCGTCACCGGCCAAAAAGGCCAGCACCAGATGCGCCTCGGCGTACTCTTTCAAGGCGTCTTGGGTATAACCGGCATAGCGTACTTCAGGCACACTGGCGGTAGCGTCATTGAGTTCGGCTACGACACCCTCGGCCACCGCTAAGAGATGGCGGGCCGTGGCAAAATCGCCGCGATGGGCCGCGCGAATACTGTTGGCGCTTTGCCGCACTAAGACGCGAGTTGCCGCGATCGCACGCTCACGCGCGGTGTGGATACTCTCAAGCTGTACCACGCACCCGGCAACAATCTGCTCGATGCTCATACAGAACCCCTTGCTTGTTCAACGTAGTGGCTATTATAGCATCGATTGCAGATGCTCCTGATCCATTGTCTCGCTGTTACGTCAATTGATCCCGATCTCAACCCGATTGCGTCCAGTGGCTTTGGCCATCCTCGACCATTTCATACTGGACTTGCAAGCGTTGAGCATGGGCCCGATACCGGCTGATCACATAGATAAAGCCGAGGAGAATCGCGCCCATCCCGTAGATTTGCAGCGACCACCATCCCGGCACCAGATCAACGCCTTGCAGGTCGGCTAGCACCATCTGCCCACCGACAATGATCATCGATATCCCGTACAAGCTAGCGACCACCAGCACGCCAGTATGGCTAGGGAAGAGGTGAAAACCGAGGGTGCAGATCACCAACAGAAACCAGATATCGTCATTGACGGTTTCAATTCAGCGTTGGGCAAGCGGCTGGCCGAGCAACGGCGGCACAATGCCGTTGAAGAGCAGCGATTCGGCAGAAAAAGTAATAAAATCACCCGCTCGACCGTCGCCAATGAACCGCGGTAGGTTGTAACCAGCCATATAATGACCAGCAACATGGTAATCAGCACCAAATCGTTGCCAATAGAGATCAGGCGCACCCACCACGCCAACTGCTGATCAACCGTCAACGAGGCACTATCAGCCGCCACAATGAACATGCCGATGGTGCCGGCAATTTGATAGGTGCGACGACGTTGCTGCTCAAAGCGTTGGCGTTCTTGATCGAGCAGGGTTTGCATCGCTCAACCCGTTCTGTCGCCGCCTCACCAACCCATGACAGTTGCGTGCTCGTTACCCATTATGTCACGATCATTCGCTGTCAGTACGCGATCGCTGAGCACCATCCGTAACCGATCGACGTGTCGATCGCAAAACAGGAATAAACGTTCACTGCTGCTCACGCCCAATAACGGCAGCTCGGCAAACCGCCGTCATGATGGCAGACAAAACCATGCTTCCATTATCTTCACATTTCTGTAAACGGGAAGCAAGGACTGGCTTAGGGTAGATATATTGCGGTTTTTTCACGCAAACAAAGGAGACAATTCAGCACCAACGACCCGGTTGCGTCCGGTCGATTTGGCCTCATACAGGGCAGAGTCCGCTCGCGCCAGCAGACTGGTCTGATCGTCGCTGGGGTGATATTCGGCCACACCGAAACTCGCTGTGACGACGCGATCACTAAGCCTTATGTGCCCCATAATATGATGACGCAAACGATCAGCAAGCTGCTCAGCTTCCGCGAGATGCGTGCAGGGCAGCAGCAAGAAAAACTCTTCGCCGCCCCACCGCCCAACGACATCGGTCGCACGAATGGTCGTGCGCGCCAAACGAGCCATCTGGCGCAAGATCTGATCGCCGCCTTCGTGGCCATAAGTGTCGTTGATCTGCTTAAAGTGGTCAATATCCCACAAACAGATCGTAAATGGTTCGGCGTACCGTTGATGGCGCGCAATCGCCTCTTGCAACACCTGTTCGCAACGCCGGCGGTTGGCCAACCCGGTGAGCATATCGACAAATGCCCACTCTTCCATCAGCTCATACTCTATCTGCAGGCGCTGCGTCTGCGCCCGGTAGCGGCTGACAATATAGATAAAGCACAGAAAGATCGCGCCCATGCCATACACTTGCAAGGCGCGCAACCCCGGTTCTACCGGTTCGTGCGGCATATTGAACAGGATTTGGCCACCCAGAATGATCACCGAGAGACCGTACAAACCGGTGACAATCATCACGCTGGTCCGATGGCGGAAGAGGTGAAAGCCGAGCGTGCAGATCATAAGCAAGAACCAGATATCGTCGTTAACGGTCTGCTCCCAGCGCAACTCGAGGGTTTGGCCGAGCAGCGGCGGCACAATGCCGTTAAACAACAACGACTCGGCGGCAAAGGCGATAAACATCAGCCGTTCCACGGTCGTTAATTTGCCGCGCCGGGTGGTGACGAACCAGACCACGGAGAGAGAAACCGCAATCAGGAAGAGATCATTAGTAATATAGATGAGACGCACAAAGAGCGGCTGCGTATGATCAAGGCTCTGCTTGACAATATCAACCACCACCATCAAGACACCCAGCGAACCGGCGATCTGATAGGTACGACGGCGTTGCTGGTCGAAACGTCCACGTTCTTGTTCGACGACCGTTTGCATAGCTGCAAGAGGCTTCGTCACCGCAGCAATGATGAGGTATGGAACCTGCGCCAATGCTCCGCCAGCGAAGCGATGATAAGAGAACAATCCACCTTTACCATGTGCGAGCGTCAAGCCACGAGAACACTGCGAAAAGATTCTTTTTCATCATACTCGACTGAGGTTGCTTTTGGCGGGAAATCGTCCAGATCTTTTGCCAGAAAGCTGGATTTTCCTCTAGCAACAGTACTACTCACAGACCCCATCTCGTGACGCGACAGACCAAACGTTGCTGTGCGTACTGACTACTGTAGCGAGCATCTGTTACAAGATCGCAACAGGCTTGCTCGCCAGCAGCGGATGCGCGCGCAGTTTTTCATCAATGAGCAGCTAGTTTGCCATTGCCGCCCCTGCGCTTGATAGAGGTTCATCATAACCGCGTAAGCCAAAAATATAATAAAGACGTTATATGTATCATGTTTATACGTCGCTTTACAACAAATAACTATTATTTTTTAAGAATAAACCACATAAACAAACAAATAACATCTTTCAGATATAATAAAAACTATTATCTATTTTTATTCCGCAACACGAGACATGTCGTAAAGCCAACAACACATTACACTCCATTATCATAACATAAACTACATCGATTTTGAATAGCACTTTGGTTAGAAAACAATTTATCTTTCGTGCCAAGCCAGCACTCGCGCCGGTGCGCCATCGGCATACACGAGAGGCAGGGGGAGGAAAGCGAAGGTATAGCGGACGCCGCATGCCAATACGGCAAGATTACAGAGGTTTTCGGCGATAAGGATGTTATTCCCTAATAACCCAACATGGGCGGCATCGCTGCCGTCAACGGTCGAATCGACGCTGAAGGCATCGATTGCCACCAGTGTGACGCCCGCATCAACCAGCGCCTGCGCCAATCCGGCGCTCAGATATGGATGGCGGTCGTACTCATCGGCACCCCAATACACTTCCCAGCCGGTGCGGATGACCACCATCAGGCCCGCCGGCAACGCCACGCCGGCCAAGACCTCTGGCCCGATCGGCGCATTGGCCGCATACCCGCGGGCATCGATCACGATCCCCGGCCCGATCAGCCGCTCAGGCGGAATCGCATCAATTCCGGCACCACTGGCGAATCGATGGCGCGGCGCATCGAGATGAGTGCCGCTGTGACTGCCTAGGTGCAGTGCGCTGATCTGCCATGGCGGGCTAGAAAGCGGCGTGATTTGCACCGGCGGATCACCCGGATATACCGGCATGCCGGATGTGATCGGACGGGTGAGATCGTAGATCATGCGTGGTTTGGCTGGTTTCTGGCACAATGACGACGCTTTCCGGGTGAACACTTATCTGCACCTCATTCCCTACTGCGGTATCAAGATCAGTATACGCGGTGTAGGGATGGGCTATCTCAAGCATCGCCGCACCAACCGCGACTTGCAACTGAAACAGCCGCCGGCCCGGCCGCCGCTCGCCAATCCGACCCGGCAGCAGGTTGTGATCGGCAAACCGGTTCAGCGGACGATCAGGGTAGACGAGCCAGATCTCTTCGGGCCGGATAAAGGCTGTGACCGTTACCCCCAACGCTGGCGGTTGCGGCGGCAGCGCGGCAGCGATCTGCCATCCTTGCCAATCGAGCCAGACCCGATCAAGGTCAATTCCAATCACCCGCGCCGTGATCAGATTGGACATGCCCAACACCCGCGCCACCCGCACATTAGCCGGATACCGGCAGACCTCGGCCAACGGCCCAATCTGCTCGATCTGACCCTCGCGCACAATCGCGATCCGGCGCCCAACAGCAAAAGCGTCATCGAGATTATGGGTGACGTAGATCACGATCAGACCGCGCTCGGCCTGTAAGGCGCGCAGATCGGCGTGCAACCGGTCGCGCACCGGCTGGTCAAGCGCCGAGAATGACTCGTCAAACAAAATGACCGGTGAATCGGTCGCCAAAGCACGCGCAATCGCCACCCGCTGCTGTTGGCCGCCCGACAATTCGTGCGGTTTGCGCTGGGCCAGATGAGCCAGATGCATGCGATCGAGCAACTCGTGGGCGCGACGACGGGCTTGCGCGCTATTGCCTAACGGAAACGCGACATTCTCCAGCGCCGTCATGTGCGGGAAGAGAGCATAATGCTGGAAGACGTAGCCAACCCGGCGCCAGCGCGGCGGCAAGTTGACCGGCGTTTCACCATGGCGGCGGCGAAACCACACCGTGTCGCCAAGGCTGATCACCCCCTCATCCGGGGTCATCAAGCCGGCAATCGCCTGCAAGGTCTGCGTTTTGCCCGCCCCCGAAGGCCCAAACAGTACGAGGATCTCGGCTTCAACCTGAAACTGCATGCGCAGCGTCAGATGGTCGAACCGACGCCGGATATCAACGGACAAGCGTGGTTGCATCGGTCTCCTCCTGCATCGTGATCTGCGTAGCGGCTAGCGCCGGACGCGGGCGTTCTAATTGGCGCACCCACCATAAGCCAACAAAGGCCACAGCAGTCATGACCAATACCATCAAGTTAGCGTCAGTGTACCGTTGCGCTTGCACCGCATCATAGATCGCGACCGGCAAGGTTTGGGTACGGCCAGGAATATTACCCGTCACCATCAAGGTAGCGCCAAATTCACCCAGCGCCCGCGCGCCTCCCAACACGAGGCCGGCCACAATTCCGCGCCGCGCCAGCGGCAATGTGATCCGGGCAATGATTCGCAGTTCGCTGGCCCCCAACGTGCGCGCCGCCTGCTCGAGCCGCAGATCAACGTTCGCCAGCGCGGCTTTGCTGCTCTGGATCATCAGCGGCAACCCTACCACCGCCGCCGCCACCATTGCCGCCGGCCACGAAAACAAAATGCGGATCTGAAACCATTCCACCAGCGGGCTGCCCCGCCCCAGCGCCAGTAAGAGATAGTAGCCAATCACGCTCGGCGGCAGAATGAGCGGCAACATTAACAACGTCTCAACCACAATCTGGCCGGGGAACACGGTGCGTGCAAGCAGGAAAGCGATTGGCAGCCCAATCACACCAATAAAGAAGGTCGCAAAAGCAGTTACCTGCAATGACAGCCAAAATGCCGGCCAATTCATACCCCGCTACCTCGCAGGCTCAATAATCTCGCCGGGCAAGATGAAGCCGTACTTCTTCATAATCTCGTGCCCTTCCGGGCTATTGACAAACTCCATAAACCGGCGGGCAGCATCCCGCTGCTTTGAGCTTGCCACAATCGCCGCTATCTGGATCAGTGGATGATCAGGATGTAATTCAGCCGGGATTAGCACCCAATGGCCATTGCTCTGCACGCTCAACGAGAGAGCGACAATCGCTGCTTCGACATTACCGGTGTCGGCCAGCGTCAAGGTTTGGGCCACATTCTCGCCAAACACCAGACGGTCTTTGATCTGCTCCCAGATCCCGGCCCGTTCCAACGCCTCACGCGCTGACTGCCCATACGGAGCATGCTCTGGGTTGGCAATCGCAATCCGGCGGTAAGCCGGATCGAGCAGATCGGTGAGCTGCTGCGGTCGTAACGCCTGATCGGCCCGCGTCCAGGCCGTGATCCGGCCTTGGGCATAGATGGTCATCGACGACGCATCGACGGCCCCCTTCGCAGCCAAATCTTCGACAAAACTCTTGTTGGCGGCGTAAAACACATCAAACGGCGCGCCACGCTCGATCTGTTGGGCGAGCTGGCCGGTCGAGCCGAAATTGAACACCACCTGAATCCCGGTGCGTTCGGTAAACAGTGCCCCAATCTCCTGAAACGCCGGGGTGAGATCAGCCGCCGCTGCGACCGTAATCTCGGGAGCGGCAGTCGCTGGGGGGGTACTACACGCGGTCAGCATCCAGAGCGTGAGAAGGAGAAGACAGAGCGATCGAATCATGATGTACATCCTGTTAGCGTTCAACAACCTCTGCCAGAGTCTGCCGGCACCCCTCTAACCACGCCAATACAGCCTGCAACTGACCCGTTCGATATTGCAACACCACCCGTTCAAACGACGTTGCCGGCAATACTGCAGCCTTCGTATCATTCTCTCCTAACCATTCTCGGCATGTATCGATCTGCCGCGCGAGCAATTGCGCCGCCACGTTCTTGCCTTCACGCCGGGCAAAGTAGTATTTGGCTAAAAATTCTAACCGGATATCACGGCCATGCGCCACCGGCGTGCTTAACCATTCGGCAAAGATGGCTTCACCCTGCTCGGTCAACGAGAGGATTTTGCGCGGTGGCCGGCTCGCTTGCAGCTCAAGCTGATAGGACAGATAGCCTGCTGCCTCTAGCCGATCGAGTATCGCATACAGATGACTTTGCTTGATCCGCCAAATGCAACCTAACCCATCGCGCGCTTGCACCTGCTGAAACAACTCATACGGGTGTATGGGTTGCTGCCGCACGAACCCAAGCAGAGCTAGCTCAATGGTGAGAGGCTGTTTCTGCGAAGACATCACCCACCCGCTCGCCGCCAATCGATGCGGTTGCGCAATCAGTGCAGCGAGATGATTCAACGCTACAGCTATGCCCAACCACTCATCGGGCAGCATTTGCGAAACAACACCGTTGTTACATCATGCTTTGAATACTCATAGTATAAGTACTCTACCACACCCTTTCACCCCTCGTCAAATTGACCTGCACGGCTAAACGTTTTGTAGTCTTAACGCCGGTGATTGTCATCATTTTTGCAGCCGGCGTCGCTATACTGCCGGTAGTTGAGCAAGCACTCTACACCAACGGATGCTCGTATGTCACTTGAGACGCTCCCGTTCACGTCGCCAATCCAATCGCTGGTCAAAGACAACCGGCTCCGCCAGCGCTCTGCCCACCCGCTGATCATTGACCCGCCACTGGCGATCCTCGACGCAGCAGTGACGAACATAGAGCACTTCTTTGCGCGCAACCGGCAACCGCTACCAGACCTGAACCCGGCTAGTTGGGAATTGACAATTGACGGCCTCGTCCGGCATCCGCTGGTGATTGACTACGACGACCTGCTCCACAAACCGATCAGCAGCTTCTTTGCCGTGCTCATTGGGCGCGACGACGGCGACGACCGCTACGCAGCCATTGCCAACGCCGAGTGGATCGGTGTGCCGGTTGCCCTCTTGCTCGAAGCCGCCGGCGTCAAGCCTCAGGCCGCTTTTGCCGCCTGTTGGAGCTATGGCGAGCAACCGCTGGTACGCTATATCCCGCTCGCTAAGCTCTGGCAAGATGCGATGCTGGCGTATACGGTCAACGGCCAACCGCTGCCGGCGCTGCACGGCGGGCCGGTGCGGTTGGTAGTACCCGGCTGGGCCGGCGCGTACTGGATGAAATGGATCGAGCGGATCACGTTGATCTCAGCCGAAGCAGCGCCGTCTGCCGCGCACCGCGATGGTTCGTTAGGCATTGATTGCCGGCTGTTCAACCTCGGTGAGGTTCTTCAAGGCGACAAGCATCAACCGCTGCGCGGGGTGGCGTGGTCGGCCGGGCAGGGCATTGCCAGCGTAGCGTTAGCGCTTGACGACGGGCCATGGCAGGCAGCCAGCCTCGCTAGCGATCTCGGCCCGCGCGCATGGCGGCAGTTTAGGTATCACGACCCGGTGGCCATCAGCGCGAGCCGCCGGTTAGCGGTGCAGATCACCGACAACACCGGCCAGACTGCGGTGTACCATTGGCTCTTGTAGCGCCGCACTGCCGTGACGCCGCACTGCCATGCAGCGCTACAAGTGACTATGCGCGAAGCTTCTCGCGGAGATATGGCTCAAGTTCGGCGATCGGCACCCGCTCTTGGGCCATGGTATCGCGATCGCGCACCGTGACTGTGCCGGCCAAGGCCGGATCTTTGCCCTGACCGATCGTGTCGAAATCAACCGTGATGCAGAACGGCGTGCCAATCTCGTCTTGCCGGCGGTAGAGCTTGCCGATCGCGCCGGTGTCGTCGTAGACGGTGCGCATATCGCCGCCAAGCTGCAACCGGCGGCGCACCTCTTTGGCGGTGGCGACCAGTTGGTCGTGGTTGCGCTTGAGCGGGAAGACCGCGGCTTTGATCGGGGCCAGCCGCGGCTTGAGCCGCAAAACCGTGCGGTAGTGCTCGTCGATCAGCGGTTGGGCTTGCCCGCGCAGTTTCTTGCCCACCTCAATCTGATCCGCTCCCGGCATCGCCAGCAACTGCTCGACTTCGGGCAACCGCTCGGCCAACGCTTGGCCGAGTTCTTCACCACGCGCCAGAATCGCATCGCGCGCTTCAGCGCTGATCTTCTCGCTGCGCCCCACCGACTTGAGGAACGATTGCAGCGCCTCGCCAACCACGGCCAGCTTGTCAGCCGGCAACGTCTTGGTCAGCTCTTCGGCATACCCTTCGCACAGTACCGCCAGCATCGCGCGCCCCACCCCTGCCGACGGTTCGATCACATACGGCACCACGTGCCGGCCACTGGCCTGATCGAAGTAGGTCAAGCGGGCGATGCTATCCTCGTTGCGATTGACGCGCGCAGTCAGGTTGAGCTGGTCTTGATCTTTGCTGTGCGAGCCAAGGTCGTAGTCGGTGCGATTGGCGATCCCCTCAATCTCTTGCACGCCAATGTTAGGATAGTCGTACATCAGATCGAAGGTGCGTTTCGAGTAGTGGGCCAGTTCATCGGCGGGCACATCGTAGATCGTGATCCGGCTGCGCGGAATGCCGATCTGCTCCCACCATGCCAGCCGGGCCTCAAGCCAGCGCTGATGCCACTCTTCATCGGTGCCGGGCATCACGAAATACTCGATCTCCATCTGCTCAAACTCGCGCACCCGGAAGAGGAAGTTGCGCGGGTTGATCTCGTTGCGAAACGCCTTACCGACTTGGGCAATCCCAAACGGTAGCTTGCGGGCCGTCGTGGTCAGCACATTGGCAAAATTCACAAAAATGCCCTGTGCGGTCTCGGGGCGCAGATAGGCAAACGAACCGCTATCGGCCACCGGCCCGATCTGGGTGCGGAACATCATGTTAAACGGGCGCGGTTCGGTCAGATCGCGCGAACCGCAATTGGGGCAAACACCGTGGATATGGTCGGCACGCCAGCGCATCTTGCAGACGCGGCAATCAACCAGCGGATCGTTGAAAGTCTCTTCGTGACCGGAATACTTCCAGACCAGCCGGTTCATCAAGATCGCGGCATCCAACCCCTCCATATCATCGCGCTCGTAGACGTTGGTGCGCCACCAATCGGCGATGAGATTATTTTTCAATTCAACGCCGAGCGGGCCGTAATCATACACCCCCTGCAAGCCGCCATAAATCTCGCTGCTGGGGAAGATAAAGCCGCGGCGCTTGGCCAGCGCCACAATCTGGTCGAGTGATGTAGCCGGCACAGCGATTCCTCCTTCGCACACAAAAAAAACCGGGCGAACATGTCGCCCGGGGACGCATCACACCTGACGCGCGGTTCCACCCCGGTTAGCGGCGCGAGCCGCTCACCTCAACGCCAATTCCGGCTCCCCGGCGCCGTTCCGCCATTCTGAGCCGCCGGGCTCGCACCATCCCCGGCTCGCTGGGCGCTCATCGCGACGTACTCCTCCGGTTCATCGCCAACGCTCAACGAGTATAGCACAGGCCAGCAGGGTGCGCAACCACTTCACGCGATCCGCCTCGGCCTCGCCGCAATAACTCTACACGGCGGCGCAGCGTTACGAATGATGGGCATGGCCGTTATTGGCCGCATTCGCCGGCGGCGTTTCTCCGGCCAAATGGGTATAAATCTGCGTGGTCGCAATCGAGGCGTGGCCCAAGCGTTCCTGCAACTCGCGCAGATCAACCCCGCTACGCAACTGGTGGGCGGCAAAGGAATGGCGCAACATATGCGGCGTCAAATCGTGCATGCCCACCTGTTCGGCATAACTCTTGAGAATGAGCCAAAAGCCTTGGCGGGTCAACCGCTTGCCGCGATGATTGAGAAAGAGCGCTTCATCATCGCTGCTCGTCTGGCGGGCCAATTGCGGGCGCGCGATATCGAGATACTCTTCCAGCGCCGTCACCGCCGGATCGCTCAACGGAACCGTGCGTTCGCGGCCTTGCCGGCCCAAACAGCGCACGGTTTTGGCATCAAAGGCGACATCATCAACATTCAGCGCGACCAACTCACTGACGCGCATCCCCGTCGCATACAACACTTCGAGCATCGCCTTATCGCGCAACCCTTCGGGGGTGCCGTTTTGCAACGGCAACTCCAGCAACTCATCAACTTGAGGCTGGGAAATCGCCCGCGGCGGGAAGCGATCGACGCGCGGCGCATCGAGGTGCTCGACTGGATCGTGGCTAATGAGGTTTCGTTCCCGCAAAAAGGCGAAGAACGACTTCACTGCCGCTAACCGGCGCGCAACCGTCGAGTTGGCGTACTTTTTCTCTTTGAGGTTGAGCACAAAGGCCATCATCGCCTCGGCGTCAACATCGGCCCAGCGTTCGATCCCGCGATCCTGCAAGAAGCTGCACAACTGATCGAGATCGGTCCGATACGCTGCAGTTGTATTGGCCGACATATTGCGTTCATCGGCCATATAAGCGAGAAATTGCGCTACATACTGGTTCATGCGTCTGCCCGGTCGTTGATCGCCGCTGCGTAGCGGTTTGCATAGCGGTTATGGTACCGGAAAGATGGCGGCGTGTCAATTCAGAAACAGCAGCTCTCCTTAAAACCACAGTGCCGGCAGCGATAAAATCCGGCCCAGAGGCGCATCTGCGCCTGACAAACTGGACATTCGCGCTCATCATCATCAACGCTGCGCAGGCCGGCTATCACCAACGGGGCCGGCTCTTCCGGCGCAGGCGCAATTGGTTCTGGCTGCAACTGGCTCATCGGTATCTCCCTCCTTAGCCCGCTTATTGTACCATGCGTTGCCGGCTGGCAATAGCGCCGCGCAGGGATTCTGCTATACTGACCTTAGCCTGATACACAGAGAGCACACTTGCATGCGCACATTGATTGTCTTTAACCCAACCGCCGGCCACGCCGGGCAGTTGGAAGCCGAACTTGAGGCAGCCGCTCAGGTCTGGCGGGAACAGGGATGGACGGTTGATTTGCAGCCGACCAATGGCCCCGGCGATGGCCGTTGCCTTGCCCGGCAAGCCGCCGCTAACGGCTATGAGCTGGTGGTGGCCGCCGGCGGCGATGGTACGATCAATGAAGTTGTGAATGGTCTCGTCGGGAGCCAGACCATGCTGGCGACGTTACCGCTGGGCACGATGAATGTGTGGGCGCGCGAATTGGGTTTGCCCCTCCAACCGCGGGCCGCCGCGCAAACGATGTTAGCATGGTCGCCACGCACCATTGATTTGGGCCGCGCCGGCGACCGCTACTTTCTGTTGATGGCCGGGATCGGGTTTGACGCCGCGATTACGGCAAATGTTCGCCCCGACGAAAAGCGACGGTTTGGCGCCTTGGCTTATGTGGCGCGCGGCATCGAAGAAGTGATGCGGATTCGCGGCACCCGCGCCCGCATTTTGCTCGACGGTCGCCCGATCAAGGCGCGAGTGTTGATGATTGTAGTCGGTAATTCGCAACTGTATGGCGGGCTAGTCAAGATTACCCATCGTGCCAGCATTGATGACGGCTTGCTCGATGTGTGCGTGATTAAGGGTGATAATGGGATCAACGCCATCGGCCATCTTATCGCGATCTTGCGCCGTCGCTTCAGTCTCAATCCCGACATCGCTTACTACCGTGCCCATACGGTCGAGGTGATCACCCGCCCGCCCTTGCCGGTACAGGTTGATGGCGATCCCATCGGGACGACCCCGATGCGCTTTTCGGTAGTGCCATCGGCCTTGCGCGCCCTGTTACCGCCCGACCTGCCTGACGACCTGATCCAGCAGCCGCCGCCTAGCGCGCGCCGGTGGCCGCAACGCCTGCTGGCGTGGCTCCGCCGCCGCGTCGAAGAGTAACGATTTTTTGGTGCTATGAATCGCTGCCTGATCCTGCTTTTGCTCCTTATCACCGCCTGCGCTGCACCCGGCGCACCGGCAACGCCAACCGCACCGGCCACCCTGCGCGGCGACGAAATGCCCGGACGGCTCTTGTTTAGCCACAGCGGCGGTATCTGGTTGTGGGAAGGACGCACGGCCCACCAAGTGCTTGCGCCGCCGGCGACGCAAGCGGTGTTTGATTCGGCTGGCGAACGGATCGCCTACGTTGTACCACGAGCCGGCGCCAGTGATGTACTCGTCGCCGATAGCGCAAGTGCGACTATTGCCCAACTCACCCGCAACGATCCGGCGGCGCCTCCCGGCAGCATCGAGCGAGTCTATGCCGCAATGTGGGCGCTATACCCAACATGGTTGCCCGATGGCAGCGGGGTGCTCGCCGCGGCCCAAGCCGCGCCGCCAGCGGGTGATCCGCCAGCCGATGCGCCGCTGGCCATCTTTCGCTATGACCTCACTGGCCAGCGCCAACTCGTCTTCGCCGACCCGAATGCTCAACTAGGCCGCATCGCCGTGTTGCCAGCGGGTGAGCTGATCGTAGTGCGAACTCCACTGGGCAGTGACGGGCAACAACAACTATACCGGATTGCCGGCGGCCAAGCTGCTCCCTTACCGGGAGCGCCGGTTCCAGCCTACGATCCGGCTCTGAGCCCCGACGGGCGCTGGTTAGTGTTTGCAGTTGGCATCAACGGGGGAAGTGATCTCTATGCCATGCCGGTCACTGGTGGATCGGCGGTGCGCTTGACCGATCTCGGCACAGCGCGCGCGCCGGTCTTTTCACCCGACGGCGCAATGCTGGCTTTTCTCGCGATTCCGCCGGGCGGGCGCGGGTTTGATCTCTATCTGGCCGGCGTGACGGCCACCGATGAAGGCTTTCAAATTGAGCCGCCACGCCGCATTTCAACCAACTTCACTATTAACGCCGATGCGGGCCTGTCGTGGGCGCCGTAACCGGCTCTGCCGGTTGCGCCGCCGGGAAGGAGAGCATCGCGGGGCGTTCGCCGAGCAGATAAGCGATCACATCAGCCGCCGAATAGCCCTGCGTCAAGTCGAAGATCGTGCGCAGCCGCACCAGATCATCGCCGCTCGTCAGCAGCGGCGGCTCGGCGCCAATATCGGCGCGCGCCTGCCCCACCCCAATATTGGCCATCAGCGCATTGCACAAACAGCGCCGGCCTTCCGTCTCGGCCAGATCGCCGCCCTTCTTGACGAAAGTCGCCACCGGTTCGCTCGCGCAACGATAGCCAATCGTTCCCTTCGGCGTGCGATACATCGTGCGCAAATAACCAAGATCGCAGATCCGCTGGCGCGGTACCCCTTGCGTCGGGTCGTTATCCCAACGAACCACCTTGAACGGATACCCGGTCGGCGAGGCGCGCGGGTCGGTAAAGACATCCACTGCATCACGGGCCGCTGCTTCGAGCACCGAACGACGCAGCGGATCAGCCAAGCCTGAGTCGGTGCAGAAAGCAAAGAGCGTACCCACCTGAATGCCCATTGCGCCGGCAGCGCGGGCCGCCGCCAACCCTTCCGGCGAAGCCGTGCCGCCGGCCAGCCAAAACGGCAGACCAAGCGCAGCGATCTTGGTGGGTTCAACCAGATCGCGCGGCCCATAAATCGGCTCGCCACGCTCGTTGAGCTGTAACTCGCCCCGCGGCGGCGCATTGTGCCCGCCAGCAGTCGGCCCCTCGATCACCAAACCATCAACACCAGCAATCTTGCGCGCAAACATGGTCGCCAACGTCACACTGGCCACAATCGGCAAAAACAGTGGCCGGCGCAACGCCGGCGGCTCACCCGGCCAATGCTCCGCCGGCTCGAAAGTGATATATACCGTCGGCGCGCCATCGTCACCCTCAATCTCTGCCGTCAGGCGCGCCGGCTGGTTAGCCGCCAACGCATCGAGCGCCGCCGGGATTTCACGCGGAATGCCGGCCCCCATAATGATCACATCCACCCCAGCCAGCAGCGCCCCATAGAGCAGGGCCAAATTGGGCAACTGAATCTTGGTCAGCAAATTCATGCCAATCGGGCGATCGTGACCTTCTTTGGCCAGCCACACCTCAACAAAGGCCGCTAGCATCGCCACCTGTTGCCGCTCTTTACTCACCTTCAGGTTGTACATCGGCAGCAGCGCGTATGGATCACCGGGAGCCCGGCCTTCCGGCCGGAAATAGGTTTCCAGCACGCGCTCGGCTACGCCGGGAACGGGAAAATGCGCTATGGCCCGCCGCATTGCGCCATCAGGGTCGCCATCTTGCAGGCGCCGGATCAGGATCGTATCGATACCGGTGCCAGAAACAACGCCGAGCTGGCCGCAAGCTGCTACAGCCCGCGCCAGTCGCCAATCCGAAATGGCGGCACCCATGCCACCCTGAATAATCATTGGCAAATCGGTGGCGCGCATGGTTCAAGACTCCTTAGACATTACAAACGGCAGTCGATCAACATCGCTGCGAGAGACGAGCAGGGCAATATGAAGATTTCCGTGGAATACCATCGGGGTTGGCGAACAAGCAATGCAAACGGAACCTTGACCCTCTTTCTCATATCATACCGCAGAGCAGAGATCGATGCCAGATAAGAATCCGCTACCGGCCAGCAGAGCTAGAGCGCGCGCTCCCCTGCGCGGCCCCTCTGATCCCATCCTCGCAGACAACCAGATCAAGCCGGATATCATGCGGCTCGCGCGGCAAGCGAGCCACTTCCTGCACAGCAAAAGCGACACCGACCGCGATAGTAGGCGCAGTGGTCAGCAATGCATCGTAAAAACCACCGCCATACCCCAGTCGGTACAGCTCGCGATCAAACGCCAGCAGCGGTACGATGGTCAACGACCACGCGCCGGGTTGGGCCAGACGGATCTGGCGCGGCTGGAGCGTGCCAAACCTTCCGCGCACCCATTCCGTCTCGGCAAGGCTGTCGATCCAGCTATGCTCTAGCCGGCGCTGACCGGCCACCACCGGTACTGCGACGGCCTTGCCAGCCGATAACGCCACCACGATCAACGGCCTCGTATCGACCTCGGATCGAATCGGCACATAGCAATGAATGGCCGTCGCCGCCAGAAATGCCGGCAGTTGCTGCACCAAGGCGCAGATCTGCGCACTGCGCCGGTCACGATCGGTCAACGTATCGCGGCACGCCATCATTGCGGCCCGCAAAGCAGCTTTCTGGGCGGCAAGCTCAGTCATAGTTGCGATGATACCAGCTCGATCGAACAGAGGATTGCACCAGCTATTTTACCGCAGAAAACGCGAAGAGCACAGAGGACAACATCCCCAATCCTCTGCGCCCTTCGCGGAGCCGGACAGCCGTCCGGCTCTCCTGCGCCTTTGCCCCCTCTGCGTCTAAAACCGGACAACCGTCCGACTCTACCCATTTACAGGTGGGGCGCTTTGATTTTGCGAATGATGTTCGCAAACGGCGGCAACGGCTTGGGCTTCGGATTGCGCGGGAACCACCCCAAATCGGCCCGCACGGCTTGCTCTTTGAGCTCAGTTGCTCCCCAGATGAACGAAGCGCCGGTCACGCCGAGCAACGCAGACCAACCCGCATCCGCCACCAACAGCGAGAGTACGATGATCGAAATACCGAAGAGCAAGGGGTACGGCCACCACAAGTAGCCGAGATGGTACTCTATGCGAATAACCCAGAAGAAGCCAAAGCCGATAATGCCAAGGCTGAAGAGACCGATTGCCAAACCTTCCCACATCATAGCGATCACCTCAGTGGTATGTGCTGCTGATCCGTACCGTGCTACGAGGCGATTTCGGGTTTGCGATGCGCCGTTGGATGCGCATCAACGAACGGATCGCTCGGCTCGCGATCGAGCGGGTCGTGAAGCGTCGCCTTGCCCTCGGCCAGATAACGGGCATGGCGGGGGTTGTTGGGGTTCGCCGGCGCATGGCCGTGGCGCACTCGCCGATCTTGCCGCACTAGCTCAAACGCATCCCACCACAGCGCGATCCCAACCACGCTGCACACGCCGCCAATGGTGACATTCGGCGCGAAGAGGGCAGCAACGTTGAGGATGTGACCGGCGATGATCAACACAACCATTGGCGGGCGAATATCGGCACTCTTGGCCTCAAGCCAACGCACCCCGACATGCCCCCACCAAATGCTGAGAAATGTTGCCAGCGCCAACCAGAGACCACTTGTTTGCAGCATGCTATCCCTCATAAATCTACACAAATCTTAACAATTATGTACAATATTACATGGAAGGGCGAGCATGTCAAGTGCTAGTGGCTAACAACGCACCCACTTCTTCGTGCATCACGGCACGAAATTGGCCCCAACTGGCCCATTTACCGCTAATCGCCGGATCAGTCCGGTCAGACAGTTGCCGCAAGCGGGCAGCCAGCGCCGGCAGCTCGGACGGCAATACTGTACGCATCTCGGCCACCTGTTCTGCTGGATCGGCGACGTGCAAGGTACCGCCTATTTCATCGAGCAGAAACACGTAACTCACAAACCGGCGCGGTGTGAGATCCAGCGTTGCGTAGGTGATAACGCTCAAAAACCGGCTGATCTGCACTGTGAGGCTAGTCTCTTCGGCGACTTCCCGTTCGAGCGCGCTGGCGATGCGTTCCACCGGCCCAACGCCGCCGGTCAACAGCCGGAAAATCGCCGGTGGATAATACGTTTTGCGCGCTACCAAGATGCCGCCGTCGCGCCGGCGCACGACCATCCCGACTTCACCGACCCGATCGGTCTTGATCAGCGGATCGAAGACGCCATCGGCCAGTACGACGTGGCGATGGCGCGGCATGCCATACCGGACGGCAAGTTCGGCCACTTCAGCTTGGTGGTGAACTGGCAGATGGGTAATAATCGACTGAATGTTCATCATAAGTGCTACCTCAGCAATCTCCCGCTCTGAGCGCATGCTAGGCGGTGCGGTCAGGGAATATGGGACATGGATACACCCGGATTGGGCACGGCTAGAAGTACGCACCGCTTGGCAGTGCGACAAAGGAACATGGGACACGGATACACACAGATGTGACGGATTGGCACGGATTGGGCATAGCAAAGAGCACGCCACTCTTGGCAGGGCGAGAGGGCGCAACTCCGTAGCAATCTTCCGTTGTAGCGCAACCAATGCCAGCGCCGGATCGGGTGAACCGTCGCGCCCGTTACGCTCGAATTACCGTCGCAGCCGGGCCACAATCGTCAGATCCTTGGCCGGCCACGTGGCCAAATCCTGATGGGGATGGTGCGAGTCGCTGCCGCCGGAGACGAGCAGATGATGCCGCTGCGCCGCTGCGAGCAACCGCGTGCGGGTAGCGGCATCATGGGTTGGGTAATAGACCTCGATCCCATCTAGACCCGCCGCCGCCAAAGCGGCAATGTCATCATCAGTAGCCGGAATGGCATAGATGCCTTTGTCGCGGCCCGGATGGGCCAACACCGCCAACCCGCCGAGATCGTGCGCAACACTGATAATCTCGTCAACACTCAACGGCCGGTACGCCGCTGCGAAGTGGGTGAGGATGAAGCGCATCCCGGCCTCTTCGTCGCCTTCGCCGGCCACCCGGCCGGGCAAGTCATTGTTGCGCGCCAGCGCCAGCGCGACATCGGCCACCGTCGGCGGGCGATCGCGATCACTGAGGCCGGGCAGTCGAAAACTGGCTGCCGCCAGATCACGCAGCAATTGCGCCGCATCGGCCGCATTCCGATTGACGACCTCAGCGCACAGATCGAGCAGGGTCGGCGCTTCCGGATCAACGCCGTACACCAGCGTATGCCAGAGCTTGCCGTTAAAAGCGCTATCAATCTCGACCCCGCTCACCACCTGCACTCCGTAGTGCATCCCGGCCATCGCGGTGGTAATCACATTGGCCGTGGTATTGTGATCGGTCACAGCAATCATCGTCAAACCGCGCGCCGCCGCCGCCACCGCCAACGCCACCGGCGTCCACGTCGCATGGTGGGGGGTGGCGTTGGTATGGATATGCAAATCGATCATGGTCGCTCCACTGGCAGGTTGGCCGCCTGCCACGCTTCAATCCCGCCTTCAAGCGCGACGACCGGCCCGTAGCCAAGATCACGGAAGATCTGCGCTCCGCGCTGGCCCGCCTCTGGCCGGCTAGCATCGCCATAGGTGATGATCACCCAGCCGGGAGGCAAAGCCGCCAGTCGCTGGTTGAGATCGGGCGAGGCCAAACTGAGCGCGCCGGGCAAATGCGCAGCTTTGTAGGCATCTCCCGAACGCATATCAACAAAAATCACTTGGCCGGCTTGCCAGCGCTGTTGCGCATCGGCTACCGAAATCGCCGGTGCGGGCGGACTGTTGCTGAAATCGCCATGACCGGCTGCTGCCTCAACGGTCGGTGCAACCGTCGGTGCAGCAGCCGGCGCCGGCGAGCCGGTTCCGGTGATCACGAAGGCGAGCACGCCGGCTAGCGCCACAATGCCGCCGATGATCGCCGGCAAGCGCCATGCCGGCGGTTGGTTGGTATGAGCTTCAAAATGTTCCATACATCAAATGTGGTATTGTCTACATCCTCGCGGTATTATAATGCAGATAGCTGTTCGCCGGCGCACCGCGCCATTTCACAGGAACTACTGTATGATCACTGCCTTGCTCCCTCACGTGTACCAATTACGCTTGCCACTCCCCTTCGCCCTCAACCATGTTAACGTCTATTTGCTGCGCGATGCGCAGGGCTGGACAGTGGTCGATACCGGCTTACACACCCCTGCCGGTGAAGCCGGTTGGCAGGCGGCCTTCGCCGAGATCGGCATCGAACCGCGCCAGATTCACACCATCGTCCTCACCCATTTTCACCCCGACCATTTCGGCATGGCCGGCTGGCTGTACGAGCGTTCAGGGGCGCGCGTGCTGCTGGCGCCGCGCGAGATCGAACTAGCCGAAGAGGTGTGGATGCACCGCGCCGACCATGATGATCCTAGTTTACGCCATTTTCTCCGTCACGGCATGCCCGCCGATCTCGTACAACAGGTCGTCGGCGCAATCGCAACCTTACGCGCCGCCACCCGGCCCCATCCGCCACTTACGCCGCTGCCGGCGGGCACATGGCTCACGATGGGAGAGCGGCGCTTTCTCGCGATCCATGCCCCCGGCCACAGCGACGGCCAATTAGTATTTTACGCCCCAGACGACCGGCTGGCGCTGGTTGGCGATCAAGTGTTGCTCAAGATCACGCCCCATATTGGCATCTGGCCGGAAAGCGAGCCGGATCCGTTGCGCAAATATCTCGCCTCGCTAAGCGAATTGGCGACGCTCGATGTCGAGCTGGCGCTGCCCGGCCACGGCAAGACGATCACAGCGTGGGCCGAGCGGGTGACCGAATTGCAAGCGCATCACCACGAGCGGTTAGCTGCCATGTTGGAAGCGGTGCGCAATGGGGCGGAAACAGCCTTCGCCGTCGCGCAGCGCGTCTTTGCCGTCGAGCGTTTCACCCCTCACGAGGCGCGGTTTGCGATTGCCGAAACGATTTCCCACCTCGAATTGCTGGTGGCCGATGGCCTGATCACACGCCACGAGGACGATGCGCTGGTGCGGTATACGGCTTAACACCGGCACAGTGCAGCGCGTCCCCCTTGTCATTGCGAGGAAGCGGCGGCCCCCAGCTCTGCTGAGGGACGCCCGACCGAAGCAATCCCCCGCTTCAGCGTGACTCGTGCCTGAGCGGGCATCTCCCGTGCTCGCGGGAAATTGCGTCGCCGCCTCCGGCGGCTCGCAATGACAATAGGGGTACAAGCTTTCGCCAATCTGTAATCTACGCACAATCTGCATACCTGAACCCGTATGGTACTCTGCAAGCAACGTTAGTCAAGCCGGGCAAGACGGGTGGATGATGGGCCGCTGGATGTATGCACCAACCATATCGCTGATCTTCATACTCAGCGTATTCGCGTTAGCCAGCGCGTTTGTTGCGCCGGCACTCGCTATCATCGCCTTAGCCGGCTGTGTGCTCACGCTGCTCTGGGAACGCTACCGGCTCGCGCGCGCGATGCGCGCCTTGGCCCATCGTTTCCACCACACTCCCCTCGACGCGAAACTCGAAGTTGGGTCTGGCGCGTGGGGAGAAGTTTGCCATGCCGTCAACCGGCTGTTGCAACAATGGCGCACCGAACAGCACCTGCAACGATTACAGCCGACCCAACCGGCGCTGCGCCAGATCAATCCGCTCAACCTGCATCCGCCGGTCAATGGACACGATGCGGCCATCGCCGTCTTGGCAGTCGGCCAGCTTCATCTTGCCAACGAACTTGACGAAATGCGGGCCCGAACCCACCTGATCAGCGAACCGGTCGAGCGCCAACAGGCCTTACTCCAGTGGCGCGACAGCTCTGTTCTGCTCATTTTCGGCGCTCTTGCCGGTGAAGCCGATCCGATGCGGAGCGCCGTGGCGGCGGCGACCAACATCATTGCTTGCGCTGAAGCCGCTGGCTTACCCATACCGCCGATGGCCCTGAGCAGTGGTCATGGCCGGGTGGCAGTCGTGCCGCTGATCGGACTACACACCATCGGCGAACCGCTTGAACAAGCCGCGAACCTCATCCACCAAACCGCACCCGGCACCCTCATCTGTGCCGAAGAAGCCTATTTTTACCTCCGCAGCGCCGGCCTGCCCCCCCTCAGTGCGGTGCGCTTTACCACGCCGGCCCGCAGTTACGCCCTCGCGCTCGGCGATACCTGCCTGCATCAGAAAGCGGAATAGTATCATGATCCTTGCGTTTTAAATCTGCCCGGCGTATAATATTGCTACGTATCGCTCCGACCAAGCCCCGTCGAATGGCGCGCCGCCGCTTCTGCGCAGGGATCTTTCATGGAAGAGTTGAATCATGCCGGCAATAATTCAAACGATAACGACGAAGTTCGCCAACCTGATCTGAACGATCTGCTCGATCGCGGCGATCAGGCGCTGATGGAGGAGATCCTGCGCGATCCTGCTCATGCGTATCGCAACCTCAAGCACGGTGATACGGTTGACGGGCGGATCATGCGGATCGACCGCGACGAAATCCTCGTCGATATTGGCGCCAAAGCCGAAGGCGTCATCCCCAGCCGCGAGATGCAGACGCTCAGTGAAGAGGATCGCGCTGCATTGAAGGTGGGTGATCCGGTACTTGTTTTCGTCGTCCAATCCGAAGACAAGGAAGGCCGCGCGATCCTATCGATCGACAAGGCTCGGCAAGAGAAGAGCTGGCGCGCGTTGCAAGAATGTTACGAGCGGGGCGAGATCATCTACGCCCGTGTCAAGAACTACAACAAGGGCGGCCTGCTGGTCGATCTCGACGGGGTGCGCGGGTTTGTGCCTGCGTCACAGGTGTCGAGCATTAGCCGCAGCTCGGAAACACAGAAGCAATCCGAAATGGCCCGTCTGGTTAATGTCGAATTGCCGTTGAAGGTCATCGAGATTAATCGTAACCGCAACCGCCTGATCTTGTCGGAACGGCAGGCGCTCGCTGAAACCCGCGAGTCGAAGAAGGATGAGTTGCTGTCGTCACTGCGCGAGGGCGATGTGCGCGAAGGCATCGTCTCGTCGGTGTGCGATTTTGGCGCGTTCGTCGATATTGGCGGCGCTGATGGCCTTGTTCACCTCTCTGAGATCTCGTGGTCGCGGGTGAAACACCCCGCCGAGGTGCTTAAGGTCGGCAGCAAGGTGAAAGTATCGATCCTGAGCATCGATCACGAGCGCAAGCGGATCGCGTTGTCGATCAAGCGCACCCAGAGCGAGCCGTGGACGAAGGTGGCTGAACGGTACCAGTTGGGCCAGATCGTCGAAGGGACGATCACACAACTCACCTCGTTCGGCGCGTTTGCCCGGATCGAGGATGGGGTAGAGGGTCTCATCCACATTTCAGAGATGGGTGATGAGCGGATCCAGCACCCCCGTGAGGTATTGAGCGAAGGGCAAGTGGTGCAAGCCCGGATTATCCGGATCGATCCGGCGCGGAAGCGGATGGGATTGAGTCTGCGGCTCCAACACGAGCTGTCCGAGAGCGGCGCAGAAGCGGAGGATGATGGCTAGCCCCTGCCGTTGCTTAGTTGAGATGGCGCTCTCAACTAATCGCAACGGTACGGGAGGGCAATACTCGTATTCCCCGGTCTGTCAGGCCCAATAGTCGTTTCCTCCAGTCTAGCAGGTGGAGAAGAGTATGTCTGATCTGTACAGCAAATTTACCAAGCGCGCCAAGCAGGTGTTGCAATTAGCCGCCGAAGAGGCGCGCGCGTTTAACCATCCATATATCGGCACCGAGCATATTTTGCTGGGGCTGATCCGCGAGAGCGAAGGGATCGCGGCCCGCGTGCTCGATGAGCTAGGGGTTAAGCTGCCGCAGGCGCGCAGTGCGGTTGAGTTTATCGTTGGCCCCGGCGAGAACACGATGGTCACCGACCAAGAGCTGACGGCCCGCGCTCAGAAGGTGATTAAGTACGCGATTGAAGAAGCGAATCGCCTCAACCATCACTATATCGGCACCGAACACCTGTTGCTAGGGTTGGTGCGCAATGGCGAAGGCGTCGCCACCGGCGTGCTCGATATTCTGGGTGTGTCGCTCGAGCAGGTGCGCAATCAGGTGATGCGCACCCTACGCCACGGCACCGCTGGCGCCAGCAGCGAAACGCGCGCTGCGGCTACTCCTGGTACGCCGCCGGCCCAACGCCAGTCGAAGACGCCGTACCTCGATGCGCTCGGCACCGATCTGACCGAGATGGCCGAACAGGGCCGGCTCGATCCGATCATTGGCCGCCAGCACGAAATCGAGCGCGTCATCCAGATCCTCTCGCGCCGCACGAAGAATAATCCGGCCCTGATCGGCGAACCTGGCGTCGGCAAAACGGCGATCGTCGAGGGTTTGGCCCAGCGCATTGTCCAAGGCGATGTGCCCGATAGCATCAAAGGCAAGCGAGTGGTAACGCTCGATATGGGTGCGCTGGTCGCCGGCACCAAGTATCGCGGCCAGTTTGAAGAGCGGCTCAAGCGCGTGATCGACGAGATCAAAGAGTCGCGCTGTATCCTCTTTATCGACGAGTTCCACACCATCATCGGTGCTGGCGGTGCGGAAGGGACGCTCGACGCGGCCAATATTCTCAAGCCGGCCCTCTCGCGCGGCGAGTTGCAGACGATCGGCGCGACTACGCTCGATGAGTATCGCAAGTATATCGAGCGCGACGCCGCCCTCGAACGGCGCTTCCAGCCGGTCATGGTCGATGAGCCGTCGATCGAGGATACCATCCAGATCCTGCGCGGGATCAAGTCGCGCTACGAAGATTTCCACCAGTTGCAGATCAGCGACGAGGCGATCCGCGCTGCGGCGGTGCTGTCGGCCCGCTATGTGCCCGACCGCCAATTGCCGGATAAGGCGATTGACTTGATCGACGAAGCGGCTTCGCGCGTGCGTATGTATCGCTCGGCCACCCCACCGCGCCTGCGCGATGCCCTGCGCGGTCTCGAAGCCCTGCGCAAAGAGCGAGAGGCGGCGCTGGAAGATCAGCAACTTGAGCTGGCCGACAATCTGCGCGAGCGCGAAGAGCGCATGCTCCAGCGCATCCAAGAGATTGAGGCCGAACTCGGCACCCGCAGCGATGAACGCTACGACCGGCCCTACGTGACCGAAGAGGATATCGCGGAAGTGGTCGGGATGTGGACGGGTGTGCCGGTGACGCGCTTGACCGGCAACGAGACCCAGCGCCTGATGCACATGGAGGAGTTCCTCCACAGCCGGATCGTCGGCCAGCACGAGGCGATTGTTACCATCTCGAAAGCAGTGCGCCGCGCACGCGCCGGCCTGAAAGATCCCAAGCGCCCGATCGGGAGCTTTATCTTCCTTGGCCCGACCGGCGTCGGTAAGACCGAGCTGGCCAAGGCGCTGGCCGAGTTTATGTTCGGCACCGAAGAGGCGCTGATCAAGATCGATATGTCCGAATTCCAAGAGCGCCACACCACCTCGCGGCTGGTCGGCTCGCCGCCCGGCTATATCGGCTATGGCGAAGGCGGCCAACTGACCGACGCCGTCCGCCGCAAGCCGTACAGCGTGGTGCTGTTCGACGAGATCGAGAAGGCGCACCCCGATGCCTTTAATCTCTTGCTGCAAGTGCTCGAAGATGGGCACCTGACCGATGGCAAAGGCCGGCGGGTTGATTTCCGCAACACCATCATCATCATGACCAGCAACGTCGGCACCGAGCACATCCGCCGCGCGTCACGGATTGGCTTCGGCGGTAATGTCAACGAGATTGATCAGACCGATATGCGGCGCAAGGTTGATGAGGCGCTCAGAATGCTCTTCCGGCCTGAGTTCCTCAACCGCATTGACGCGACGATCATCTTCCATCCGCTGACCAGCGAGGAGATCCAGTCGATCACCCAACTGATGCTCAGGCGGGTGCAAACGCAGCTCGATGAGCACCAGATCAAGTTGGTCGTACAACCAGACGCGCTTGAGTTCCTTGCCCGCCGCGGCTACGACCCGGCCTTCGGCGCGCGACCGCTCCGCCGGGTGATCACCAATCTGATTGAAGACCCGTTAGCCGAAGGGTTGCTCTCTGGGCAGTTCCAAGATGGCGATACGGTGATCGTTGATACACTCGAGGATCAATTGCGGTTGCGCTCACAGCGCGAAATCGACCAAGAGAAGGTCGAAGAAAGCCCCGCATTGGCGTAGGGATAACGGTAAAGGCAACAGGAGGGGCGCAGCAATGCTGCGCCCCTCTCCTTGTCTCTACCGCCCACTGCCCAACAACGCCCCCAACAATGCCGCTCGCCCAACGATCCCCACTAACCGGCCATCGTTATCGACCACCGGCAACCGCTTGATCCGGTGCGCGATCGTCTGCTCAACCGCGGCTGCAATCGGGGTATCCGGTGTCACCGTAATCACCGGACTCGTCATCACACTGGCGGCGGTTTGATTCTTGAGCGCCAGCTCTAACTCAGGCGGGCGAGCGCCGCCACTGATCCAAACTGCGAAGCGTTGCAACAAGCCCGGCGCTACCGGTCGCATTGCCCGGCGCAGAATATCGCCATCGCTGATGATGCCAATGACGCGCCGTTCATTGTCGATCACTACTGCGCGCCGGCGCGGCGTCGATAAAATCCGATCGAGCGTCTCGATCAACGGCGTCTCAGGAGTAACGGTTGGCGCATCGCGCACCATCACTTCACCGACCGTCTTGGCTGTGCTGAGACCAGCAGGAGTCGTTTCGGCGCTTACCGCAAAATTATTCGCCACGGTTTGCAGTACATCCGACCGGCTAATGATCCCGACGAGCCGGCCTTCGTTATCCACCACCGGCAACCGCTTGTGATCATGCTCAGCCATCACTAGCGCCGCTTGCGCCAACGAAGCCGTCGCCAAAATGGTGCGCGGGTTCGGCGTCATAACATCGCCGGCCTGTTCCGGACGCGCCGCCATCGCTGCTAATTGCGCCGCCCGTTCATCACCCGGCAATAACTGCTGCAAGTGCAGCGGCAACTGGCTGACACCACGCTGCAACAAATCGGCGTCGGTAACCATCCCCACCACCTTGCGCTGCCCATCTACAACCGGCATCGCCCGCAAGCCGCGTTCGAGCAGCAACCGCACCAACTCGCCGACCGGCGTATCAACCGTCACTGAAACCACATCGTGATTCATCACATCGGCGACGGTCAGGTGGGAGGGAAAAAGCCCGCCGGCGCGCCGGCCTACCTTCACCACCTGCACCGGTGAGAGAACGATCAATCCTTCCTGCACAATCTCGCTCAGCTTGGGCAGCACCCGTTGCAAGCGATCAGTGCGGTCGATGCACGTGATGATCAGCGGCAACCGGCTCGGAATATCAACCAGCAGATCGCTATGAAAGACGCCGTGGGTGCCGTAGCCCCCCACCCCGCGCAAAACGGTCACTCCCGGCGCACCGGCAGCCCGGAGGGTATCGACAATCCGCGAGGCAATGGTACGCCCCTGCTGGCTGTCACCCTCATCGATATAGATCCAGAGCTGCTGTGTCACGGCCTGCTCCATTGGAGACCTCCTCTCAAGGCGGCAAGGGCGACGCTAGGCGTCGCCCTCACCTACTATCCTGCGCCAAACTCCTTACCCGCCAATCCAGCGCCCAAGCCCGACCCCAATCACCACGGCAATCAGGCCGCCCACCACGCTCCCGCCGACATACCCCGCCGCCGCCAGCCAGTTGCCAGCGCTAAAGAGGGTAAAACTCTCGTAGCCAAACGTCGAGAAGGTGGTGAACCCACCGAGCAAGCCTGTCACCAACATCAGCCGCACCGGTTCGCTGAGCGTCAGCCGGTTGGCGGCAAGGGTCAGCAACATGCCAATCAGCAGACAGCCCAGCAGGTTGATGATGAAGGTGCCGTACGGCCACGCCGTGCCTAAGCGTTGGGCCGCCCACAACCCAATGCCGTAGCGGAGGTTGGCGCCAATCGCCGCCCCCAGCGCAATCGCCAATACGTTGTTCATCGCTGCCTATCTCTTCTTCATCTAAGGCAGAGCCCGACAATAGCTATCTGTATTGTACGACGATTGGGGGATTGTGGGATAGGGCTGGAGATGGAATGCTGGGGCGAAGGATTGTTCGCCCCAGCACAATCATTACGCCCGCACCTCTTGGCGTTGGAAGAGGATGTAACCGATGGCGAACAGCACGATCGTCGCCGCGATCAGGCCGGTGGCGTGCGGCCACGTCAGCAAGATGCTCTGCTCAGCCGGCAGTGGCGTGCCGGGAATGGCGTTGTGCAACTGGATGGGCAGTACGATGCCTAAGGCGCGCACCGCCGGGTTGAGCATCGCCAGCGCCACCTCTGAGAAGAGGGTGTTCGGCGACAGCCGGGTGAGCAGCAGTTCCAGTTGAATTTGGTTGATCAGCGCTTGCGTATCACCCGGCGGCGCCGGTTGCAGCGTGCGAGCTAGCAGGCTGGCGATGATGCCCCAGAAGACGGTAAAGAAGAGCCAGACTGCAATCGCAGCTAGCGCCGCGGTGGCCGGCTGGCGGAAGATGATCGAGAAGAGCATCGCTAACGCCAACCAGATTCCGCCGTAGAAGATGGTGATCAGCAAGAACCAGAGCATACGCACCGTCTCTTCACCACTCGGCGGCACGCCCAATTGCAGCAGGCCCATGCCGATGATCAGCAGCCAGATCGCGGTCAGCGCCAAAGCCAGCGTGCCCAAGCCGGCCAAGAATTTGCCCAACAGCAGGGCATCGCGGTAGATCGGCTGCGCCAACACCTTCGAGAGCGTGCGCTGATTGAACTCGCCGTTGATCGAGTCGAACGCCAGCGCAATCGCGAGCAACGGCACCAGCAAGCCAAGGAAGCCGACAAAGGCCGGTAGCGGCTCGCGGGCCGTGGTAAAGAGGCGCAAGAAGAGAAAATCATCGCTCGTACCGGCGCCGGCGCGCAGATTCTGCGACGCAGCGTAGACGGTGCCAAAGGCGGTGAGCAAGATCAGCGCCTCAAGGATCATCATGCGGGCACTGGTCAGGTAATCAGCCATCTCTTTGGTCACCACCGCCCACAACCCCGTCCACGGCGACCCTTCGCGCTGGCGCACGGGCGCTAGGCTACGCGCGTGCTGCATAGGCCGCTCCTTTCTGGAAGTAGCGCGCATACACCTCATCGAGGCTTGGGGTGTCTACGCTCAGGCCAAGCAACTTGCCACCCGCCTCGACCACCTTGCGAGCAATCTCGGCACGCAGATCGGCGCGCGCCTCGACGTTGTATTGGGAGCCGTTGGCCGACACCTTCACCACATCGGGCAAGGCGCGCAACACCGCCGCCACTGCATCGCCCCCCTCGGCTTCAACGTGAATGCGGTAAGCGCCACCGAGCACGCGCTGGGCCAGCTCGCCGACCGTGCCCTCCAGCACCATGCGCCCTTGGTGGAAGAGACCGACCCGATCACAGACCGCCTGCACTTGTTGCAACAGGTGCGACGAGAGCAGGATGGTAATGCCGCTCGCCGTAAGCTGGCGGATGAGATCGAGAAATTCGCGCACCGCTTCCGGGTCAAGCGCCAGCGTCGGCTCGTCCATGATGATCAGTTGCGGCTGCTTGATCAAAATCTCAGCCACCCCCAACCGCTGGCGCATACCGCGCGAGAAGGTCTTGACCCGCCGGTCGGCCACGTTGCTCAACCCAACCTGATCGAGCGCCTCGTTGATGCGCTTGCTCATCTCTGGCTCGCGGATGCCATTGAGCTTGGCGATGTAATTCAGGTTCTCGCGCGCGGTCAAGTTGTCGTAAAAACCGACCTGATCGGGCAGATAGCCCACCCGCGCCTTGACGCTGAGCGGCTGGCGGGCCGGATCAAGGCCCAACACCTTCACACTGCCCCTCGTTGGCTCGGTCAGGCCCAGCAGCATCAGAATGGTGGTCGTCTTGCCGGCGCCGTTCGGCCCCAACAGGCCGAAAATCTCGCCCTTGTGCATGGTTAGGTTGAGATGATCGACGGCGGTAAACGCGCCGTATTGTTTGGTCAAATCACGGCATTCAATCACCACGTCGGTCATAATCGTTTCCCCGTTATTTTGGAAAGCCGCACAGCCGTGCGGCTTTACCACGGAGCCGCACAGCCGTGCGGCTTTACATTACCGGCGGCCAAACCGCATCACCGCCACGCCGACGCCAACCACCGCCACTGCAATCAGAGCAATTCCAACCAACCCCCAAATCGTCGAGGTTAACACCGTAAACCGGAATTCGCTGGTGGCTACCGCTGCCTCAGCCGGACGGGCAGTAAAGGTGACGAGATAGTCACCGGCGATAGCCTGATTCGACGGCTGCACTTTCGCGGTGACTTCGACCAGTTGACCGTTGGCCAGCTCAGGAATCTGCTTCGGCTCGAATTCGACCGTCCACCCAACCGGCGGCGAGGCGCTCAGTTCGATGGTGCGAGCCGGCGCACTGCCGGTATTACGCACGATCAGCTTCACATCGGTCTTTTCACCGATCCGCGCTTCGCCGGATAGCCGGCCATCAGGCGTGGTCAGCAGCAACTGCGGTTGGCCAGTAATATCGGCCACAAGACGGGTAGTCGCTTGCAAATCGCCGCCGCGGGCCAAAAGGCCGATTTCATACGTACCGGCAGGCACATCCGTGTTGAGCGCGCGCACTTCCACGCTGAGGTTCTTTGACTCGTTGGGGCCAAACGGCACGCTAGTAATGCTCTGACCCGACAGCTTGAAATCGACTTGGAAGCCGCGCGGCGCTTCGGCCAGCAAGCTCACCGGCACCTCTTCACTGCTCTCGTTCTTGAGGGTCACGTTGTAGCGGAAGGTGGTCGAAGGCGAACCGCGCAACGTCGGCAGATCGACTTTGAAAGTAAGACCAGCGGGGTTTACCGTCTTGGCCTTCAGCGTCAACTCGATCGGCAACGCCACCTCTTGGTTCACCCCGGTCGCCACCGCTACCATCCGGTACGAACCGGCCTTCACATCTGACGGCGGCTCGATCCGCAGATCAAAGGTCGCGTTGTTGTTCGGCTCAACGTAGGCCGCTTGGATCACGCGCCCATCGCCGCGGAAGGTGACATTCCAGCCGCTTGGCGCTTCGCGCATGCCAAGGCGCACGATCTGCGGCGTGGTATCGGTGCCAAGGGTGAGTTTAACGGTGACAACATCACCAACAGTAGCTTCTTGGGCTGGATAACGGGTGTAGAAGAAGAGATCACGCTGGTTCTCTTGTGCCAGCGCCGGCGCCGCGCCCACAACGGCAATCAGCGCCAACATCACGAGCAAGCTGATGATGCGAAACGCACGCATCGTCTACCTCCCCTTATGATGGCAACTGCACAATCTGCCGCGGAGATCCGCTTACATTCGGGAAGATAGACGGCAATTATTAGAAAAAGATTAGCGGTGTATTAGTGTTTTCTATGAAATCTCCGCCTTGGTCAGCGCATATTCCCATAACTGGTGCGGCGCATCGAGCGATGACTGCGGGCGCATCACCCGCACGTGCAAGGGGAGCGTTTGCAGATGCGCATACAAAAGGCGTAGCGGAATTGAATGCACCGACTGCGGGTACAGCTTAAAGCGGTTATAGAGTACGTGATCAGGGAAGCCTAAACGCTTTAGGGCAGTGTAGGCGCGGCGGCGCAGTTGCAAGCGGTATGGCCAGTGAATATGGTGGCAAACGTTCGTAAAGATCAATCCACCCGGCGCTACAACCCGCGCAAATTCGCTGAAGAGATGCAGGATCGCTTGCTGATCGGGAATATGCTGGAAGACACCGAAGGAACAGATCAGGTCAATACTATGATCGGGCAGATCGAGCCGGCTGGCCGTATTCACCAGAAACTGGGCATTGGGCAAATCGCGGTGCAACTCACGCGCTTTGAGAATGAGACTTTCGGCGACATCAAGACCGATATACTCGGCGAAATGCTCGCGCAGTGCCGGCGCCACCCGCCCGATGCCGCAACCGAAATCGAGCACGCGCTGAAACCGGCGCGGATAATCGAGACGTTGCATCTCTTCGTGCAACTGCGCTACCTGATGCCGGCCAGTCTGAAAGAAGTCGGCCAAATCCCAACGGGACATACCGGTCATCGCCCAGAACGGATCAAGTTGGCCTAAGGCATTCCATTGCTGTTGGTTGTAGTCAAAGGTCATAGTTCCTCCTACCAAGACGTAGGAAAAATTGATACCTTCACTCATCGAACCACATCTACCCTCGTTTGTCTTGTGTGTTTTGGCAGGGATGTGGATGGGGGAATTTCCCTCATTGTAAAGCAATTACCTCATGAAACGCTTGCCTAGAGAAACTTATGCGAAGAGGTTCAGGCAGCACACTACCCTAGTCTCACACTACCCTAGTCTCACACTACCCTAGTCTCACACTACCCTAGTCTCACACTACCCTAGTCTCACAC
>NZ_DAOUDC010000015.1:0-14444 GCF_034431535.1 Chloroflexus sp.
TGTTCATCCGCGGCGTCGGTATCTGGGGTATCAATATCCCGGTCGGCTGGGGCATGGACATCATCAACTTCGTGTGGTGGATCGGTATCGGCCACGCCGGTACGCTTATCTCGGCCATTCTGTTGCTGCTCAATCAGGGTTGGCGCAACTCGATCAACCGCTTCGCCGAAGCAATGACGCTGTTTGCGGTGGCGTGCGCCGGTCTCTACCCGATCCTGCACCTTGGCCGGCCGTGGTTGTTCTACTGGTTGATTCCGTATCCCAACACCCACGGCATGTGGCCGCAGTTCCGCAGCGCACTCGCGTGGGACGTGTTCGCGATCTCGACCTACGCCACGGTGTCGCTGGTGTTCTGGCTGGTCGGTCTGATTCCCGACTTTGCAACACTCCGTGATCGCGCCAAGAACATCTGGGTCAAGCGCCTGTATGGCATTGCGGCCCTCGGCTGGCGCGGCTCGGCCCGCCACTGGCACCGCTACGAGATGGCCTCGATCCTGCTGGCCGGTCTCTCGACCCCGCTGGTGGTCTCAGTTCACTCGATCATTTCGCTCGACTTCGCCATTTCGCAAGTCCCCGGCTGGCAAGTCACGGTCTTCCCGCCCTACTTCGTGGCCGGCGCCGTGTTTGCTGGGTTTGCAATGGTGTTGTTGCTGATGATCCCGGTGCGCACCTTCTACGGCTTCGAGAGCTACATCACCATCCACCACCTCGATGTGATGGCGAAAGTGATGCTCGCCACCGGGATGATCGTCGTCTACGGCTACTTTATGGAGGTCTTCGCCTCGCTCTACAGCGGTAATGAGTACGAGGAATACCTCCTCTACAACCGTCTGTTCGGGCCAAGCTCGTGGGCCTACTGGGGCCTGCTCTTCTGCAACGCGGTAGCTATTCAACCCCTGTGGTTTAAGAAGGTGCGCCAGAATATCCCAGCCTTGCTCATCATTTCACTCATCGTGAGCGTGGGCATGTGGCTTGAGCGCTACGTAATCATCGTGATCTCGCTCGAACGCGACTTCTTGCCCTCGTCGTGGGATATCTACATCCCGACGATTTGGGACTGGTCGCTCTACCTTGGTACCTTTGGTCTCTTCTTTACTCTGCTCTTCCTCTTCATCCGCGTCTTACCGATGATCAACATCTTTGAGATGCGGCTGTTCCTCCATCAAGAGACAGAGAAGGCGAAGCGGCGAGCAGAACATGGCGCACACGGCCACGGCCACGATCACAGCCCGGCTCACGGTGCAGCCACGGCAGACTAGAGGAGTAGAACGATGCGCAACGATGTCTACGGCGTGATGGCCGAGTTTCCCACACCAGAAGCCCTGATCGAAGCGACCCGCAAGGCTAAGGCGGCGGGCTATACCAAAATGGATGCGTTCTCACCCTTCCCGATTGAAGAGGTGATCGAGGAGATTGCCCACGGCGATACCGGCGTGCCGCGCTTGGTGCTGCTGTTTGGTCTCATTGGAGCGGCGAGCGGTTTCATCTTGCAATACATCGGTAATCTGATCAATTACCCGCTGAATATCGGCGGTCGCCCGCTTGATATCACCAACTGGCCATCGATGATCCCGATTACCTTCGAGAGCGGGATTTTGCTCGCCTCGTTTGCTTCGGCGATTGGGATGGTGGTGCTCAATGGCCTGCCGGCTCCGTACCATCCGGTCTTTAATGTACCCCGGTTCCAGTATGCGTCGCAAGACGCCTTCTTCCTGTGTATTGAATCAACGGATCCGTTGTTCGATCGTTCGCGCACTTCGCAGTTCCTGCGCTCGCTCAACCCGATGCAGGTCTCCGAGGTCGCATACTGAGGGAAGCCCATGCAGACGCCTCGCCTAACATCGCGCATGATTCGCTTCGGTTGGATCGGCCTGTTGGTGTTGCTGCTCACTGCCTGCCATCAGGACATGTACGATCAGCAGAAGTACACGACCTACGAGCCGAGCAGCTTTTTCGCCGATGGCCGCTCGTCGCGCCCCAACGTGCCGGGCACGACGCCGTATGAGGTGGTAAAGACCGATGAGTTTCTCTACACCGGCTTAATCGACGGCAAGGAAGTGGATGCGATGCCCTTCCCGGTGACGAAAGACTTACTGCTCCGCGGGCAACTGAAGTATAACATTTACTGTGCCGTCTGCCACGGCGAGTCGGGCTACGGAGCGAGTATGGTGGCCGAGCGTGGCGGCATTGTGCCGGCCAACTTCCACCAGCAGCGTCTGCGTGAAGCGCCGCTGAGCCATTTCTTTGTGATTATTACGAATGGCGTGTACCGCGGCGACCCCAATAATGGCGGTTATCAGTCAATGTATAGCTATGCCTCGCGCATTACGCCGGAAGACCGCTGGGCGATTGCCGCTTATATTCGGGCTTTGCAGTTGAGCCAGAATGCGACCATTGATGATGTGCCTCCTGCCGAACGCACGCGGCTGGGGAATTAGGCTGGAAGGTTAGACACATGGCGACGACAAGTCTTTCACAGACCCGCATCCCACAGCTCGGTCAGGTGCAAGTGCTCGGTCTGGCCGCGGCTGTGATTGGGATCGGCGTGCTGGTTGCCGGTTATTTTCTCAACCCAACCTCGTTTTTTGAGTCGTACATTTACGGCTACTATGTGGCGATGACCATTCCGCTCGGCTGCCTCGGCTTTCTGATGGTGCAGCACCTTACGGGCGGCGCATGGGGCGTCACCGTGCGGCGCATGCTCGAAGCTGGCGCAGCGACGCTGCCAATCATGGGTCTGCTCTTTATTCCGATTGCGTTGGGCTATTTCGACACCTACAAGTCGCTCGGCCTTGAGCATCCACTCTACGAATGGGCTAATCCTGAGATCGTGACTCCCAGCGGCGCCGAGTTCGATCCGATCATTGCCCACAAGGTGCCGTGGTTGAGCCCGCTGTGGGTGACGGCCCGGATCGCGATCTTCTTCTTGGTCTGGACGGTGCTGTCCTACACGTTGCGCGGCTGGTCGCGCCAGCAAGATGCCGGCGGCGACGCCAAGAAGCTGGCGACCCGTATGCGCCGGTTGAGTGGCATCGGTATCGCGTTGTTCGTCATCACCGTGACCTTCTTTTCGTTCGATGTGACGATGTCACTCGATCCACACTGGTTCTCGACCATCTACGGCGCGCACTACATGGTGAATGCTGGCCTGATGACGCTGGCGTTCCTCGCCTTGATGATGAGCCGGGTGCGCGATGCCAGCCTCTTCCGCGAGTATGTGTCGGTGAAGCCGATCCACGACATTGGTAAGCTGATGTTTGCCTTTACCGTGTTGTGGACGTATATGTCTTACGGCCAGTTGGTCATTATCTGGTCGGGTGATGTGGCTGAGTTTACGCCGTGGTATGTCCACCGCACACAGCACGGCTGGGTCTTCGTGGCGCTGGCATTGATGCTGTTCGCTTTCGCGCTGCCCTTCTTTGTGCTACTGTTCCGCGGCACCAAGCGCAATTTGAGCACGCTGGCCACCATCGCCGGTTGGATTATCTTTATGCGCTTCGTTGATATGGCGTGGATCGTGCTGCCAGAGTTCCGCGAGCATCTGTGGGATATTACCCTGACCGATGTGGCGGCGCCGATCGGCCTGATTGGGCTAGTGGTAGCTCTGTTCGCTGCCAATGTGCAACAAGCGCCGCTCTTGCCGCTGCGCGACCCCAATATGGAGCAGTTGCAGAATAGCGGCCATCACTAACGCGGAGGAGAGACGCCTATGAGCTTTCGCCCCAACTATTCGGCGCCCCGGTATGCGCCGCCACGCCTGATGCAGCCGGCCCGCCCGGCGCGCGCAGAAGCTGAGCCGCCGCTAAGCCGCTTGATGATTGCTGGCTTGATGGTGTTTCTTGTGCTGAGTCTGGTGGTGCTGTTGGCCGGTCGAGTTCCGTTTACGCCGCAACCGGCCCCGGTGACAGGCAATACGTACCGCAACTACGTCACCGAGGCGCGCACGTTGCTCAATAGCTACGGCTATACGCTGGAAGGCAAGGTGCATATCCCGATTGATCGGGCGATGGATCTGATCGTCGAGCGAGGGTTGCCGGTACGGCGATAGATGAGCAACGATCTATGGCAGGTAGCGGTAGCAGGGGCCGGTTTGAAACCGGCCCCTATCGGTTTGTTTGGCGCAATAGATCGGCAATATGCGCCACCGCTTCCGCGGCATAGAACAGATGCCCGCCGCATCCCGTATCCGACGCGCCAACATGCGGGATTGGCCGGCTCAGCTCAGGCAATCGAGCAAGGACGGCACACCACCGGCATTCTAGCCGTTCGTCGGCCACTGCTGCCCACATTTCTCGCAATTCGAGATGAGGGCGGAGATAGTCAATATGCCAATGCGCACGTTTCTCGACAGCACTATGCCGGCGGAGCCGCGCCGCCAGTCCGCCCGGCCCAAACGCGCTTCCGACGTAGTAGTAATGGCCCGGCGCAAGATCGAAACGCCCTAATCGCCCAATCGCAAGCTGGGCCAGCGGTTGTGCCAACCAGAAATGAAGGAGATAGGCGCCCCGCGCCCGTAGCGCCGGTATCTGCGTGATCAGCGCTGGCGATACCAAGAAGATCTGCATTAAAGACCTCTTTTTGCCATCCAATCGCGGCAACCATGCTATACTGAACAGCAATTGTACGGCAGGACGCCGCTCAGTGTGATTGACAAGCCTATGAACGTATTACTGATAGGTTCCGGTGGCCGTGAGCACGCACTGGCCTGGAAGATTACCCGCTCACCCAACTTTACCAAACTGCTCACCATTCCCGGCAATCCCGGTACCGGACGGTATGGCCGGAACGTCCCCTTCCCGCTCAACGATTACCCGGCCTTAATCGATCTTGCCCGCCAAGAGCAGATCGATCTGCTCGTCGTTGGCCCCGATAACCCGCTGGCAGATGGCATCGTTGATGCCTTTCAAGCCGCCGGCATTCCAGCGTTTGGCCCCACTGCCGCTGCCGCCCGCATCGAGAGCAGCAAGTCCTTCGCCAAAGAGATTATGGCTGCGACCGGCGTCTCTACTGCCCAAAGCCACGTCTTTGCTTCGGCGGCGGAAGCGGCTGATTTTGCCCGCACGAGCGGCAAGGCATGGGTGGTCAAAGCAGACGGTTTGGCGCTAGGCAAGGGGGTGATTGTCGCCGAGACCATGGAAGAGACGCTCGATGCGATTGCCAAGCTGAGCACGATTCCTGCCGGCCATCATCTCTTGCTCGAAGAGCGGTTGTACGGGCGTGAAGTATCGGTGCAGGCACTCTGCGACGGTGAACGGCTGTGGCCGCTCCCGCCGGCCCGTGATCACAAGCGGCTCGAAGAGGGGGATCGCGGCCCCAATACCGGCGGGATGGGAGTGATTGCGCCGGTTGATGAGGTCACGCCGGCTTTGCTCGACGAAATTGTCAATCGCTGTATGCAACCGGTGGTCAACGAGTTAGCCGTGCGCGGCACGCCGTTTCGCGGGTTGCTCTATGCGGGCATTATCCTCACTGCCGACGGGCCGAAGGTGCTCGAGTTTAACGCCCGCTTTGGCGACCCGGAAGCGCAAACCGTTTTGCCGCTGCTCGAAGGGGATTTCCTCGGCGCGTTGTACGCCTGCGCCACCGGCCAGTTGAAGCCTGACATGCTACGCCGGCGCAAAGGCTACGCGGTCTGCGTGGTCTTGTGCGCGGCCGGCTACCCCGGACGACCGCGCAAAGGCGATCTCATTCGCGGCGTCGAAGCGCTCGATGAGGAACAAGTGCTCGTCTTCCACGCCGGCACTGCGGTTGGTCAGAACGGCCTCTGCACGGCAGGCGGGCGGGTGTTGGGGGTCACCGGTCTCGGCTCAAGCTTGCGGCAAGCCCGTGAACGCGCCTACGCCGCCGCCGACCAGATCCGCTTCGAGGGCAAGCATTTCCGCCGTGATATTGGTCAGGAGTAGGTTGTGCCAAGCATTGCGGTGTTGTTGAGCGGCAGCGGCAGCAACTTGCAGGCGCTGCTCGATGCGCAGGCTGCCGGTGAGCTAGCCGGCGAAGTGACGTTGGTAGTCAGTGACCGCGCCCAAGCATACGGCTTGCAACGGGCGCTCAAGGCCGGGATTGCCGCCGCGCACGTGCCGCTCAGCGCGCCGCGCGGCCCGCTGCGCCAGCAATGGGAACGGCGTTTGGCCGGCGTGGTCGCTTGCTTCGATCCAGACCTGATCGTGCTGGCCGGCTTTATGCGCGTGCTCTCGGCAGCGTTTCTCGAACAGTTTCCCAATCGGGTCATCAACCAACACCCGGCGCTCTTGCCCACCGATGGCGGCGATACTGTCACCACCAGCAGCGGCATCGTGATTCCGGCCCTGCGCGGCGCGCACGTGGTGGCCGACGCTATTCGCCTCGGTCTGCCGGTCACCGGTTGCACGATCCACCGGGTGACGCCGCGGGTTGATGATGGCCCGATTTTAGCCAGCGCCGAAGTGCCGGTGATGCCCGGCGATACGGTCGAATCGTTGCACGAACGGATCAAAGTGGTGGAGCGGCGGTTGATCGTGGTCACCGTCAACCGGTTATTGGGGGGTAAAACCCGGCGGGAGTAGCGCGCTGCGCCCCTACTCCCGTCGCAACAACGCCAACGTCAACATGATCCCGCCGGTAACCACCCCACCCACGCCGAAAAACAACAACGTCCACGGCAACCAGCCGTACCATTCAAAGGCCCGCATCGCCACCACCAGCACCGCCACGCCGAGAATAAACGCCGATACGACCAACGCCAGCGCCACGCGGTTCGCTGAGCCGATCAGCGCACCGGCTACCCGCCGCAACTCCACTTCACGGGTTTGCAGGTGCAACTCGCCTTCGTTGAGGCGTTGCAGGCTCTGGCTAATCTGTTCGGGAATCTCAAACGCCAGCTCGCCTAACTCACGCCCGCCGGCCAACGCTTGCGCCCCCAACGCCGTTGGCGTAATCTGTTCACGCAAGGCGCGCTGGATGTACGGACGCGCCGCGGCAAAGACATCAAGCCTGGGATCGAGCTGCATCCCCAGTCCTTCCATCATCACGATCGTCTTGAGCAGGGTGGCCAGCGGGCCGGGAATAATCAGTCGGTGCCGGCGCAATAGCGCCGTTAAGCCATCAAAGGTCTCGCGGGCCGAAATTTGGCCCAATGGGCGATCGACAAACCCATCGACGAACCGTTCGAGATCGCGGCGCAGCGCCGCCGTCGCCGCCCGGCGCGGAATCACACCGAGCCGTTCGAGTGCGCGCAGCAAGCTTTGGCTATCGTGGTTGATCAGCGCCCCCATCATCAAGAGCAACCCTTGCATCGTGGCGTGATCGAGCATGCCAACCTGCCCAAAATCGACCACACCCAACACCTTGCCATCAATGACGAAGAAATTGCCCGGATGCGGATCGCTGTGGAAAAAGCCATGCCCGAAAATCTCTTCGAGCGTAATCTCGACGCTCACGCGGGCCAGCCGGGGCAAATCCACTTCAGCCGCGCGCAACGTTGCCATATCGTTCAGCTTGATACCGGTTATCCGCTCGGTGGTGAGGACGCGGGTATCGGTATACTCCCAATAGATGCGCGGGATGTAGATGTGCGGATTGTCATAGAACATCTGGCGAAAGCGATCAGCGTTGCGACCCTCGCGGATATAATCAAGTTCGGCGCGGAGCGTGGCGCTAAACTCCCAGACAATCTCGCTCAGGTTATATTGGGCAGCCAAGGCTAGCCGCTCTTGGGCCAGCACCGCGAGATCGGCCAAAATCGCCAGATCGGTTTGAATGCGATTGGCAATATCGGGCCGCTGTACCTTCACCACCACCGGCGTGCCATCGGGCAAGACCGCCGCATGCACTTGCCCCAACGATGCCGCCGCAAACGGTTCACGCTCGAAGGAAGCGAACAAGCGGTCGATCGACTGGCCAAACGTGGTCTCGATCAGCGCCACCGCCTGCGCGCCGGGGAATGGCGGCACCGTATCTTGCAGCTTGCTCAGTTCGGCCACCATATCGGCTGGCAGCAGGTCAGGGCGCGTGCTGAGCGCTTGGCCCAGTTTGACGAAAGCCGGGCCGAGCTCAACCAACGCCTCACGCAACCGCTCGGCGCTGCCCAACGGCGGCGGGGCCGGCGCGCGTAGAATAGCGCGGCGCGGCAAGGAAAGCAACGCGGTAAGACCGAGCTGATCGACCAAATAGCCAAAACCGTGATACACCAGCACCTGCGTAATTTCACGGTAACGGCCAAGATGACGGGCCTGCCGGACAAGTGGCCACATAGATGACACCAGTAGCGGCGGCCCGTTGGGCCGTCGCGCTCGAGCGACGGCTCGGCCCAGCCGTCGCGCCCCTTGCGATACGTCTGGGCAGCGGGCCATCGCGCTGCCTAGACCAAGCACGTGTAACGAACAAGCTCAGTATACCCTAGTTTCGGCAGCTTGCAGCAATGAAATTGATTATGTCAAAACAACCCAAAGCAGCCACAACCGTGGGCCAAAGATGAGCACACCCACCACAATTGCGGTCAATGCGCAGAGCAAGACCGCGCCGGCGGCGACATCTTTGGCGATGCGGGCCAGCGGATGGCGCTCGCTGGTCGCTAAATCAACCGTCGCCTCAATCGCGGTATTGAAGCCTTCAGCGGCGAGCACCATGCCGATGGTCAAGGCCAGCGCAACCCATTCCCACCGCGCAATCTGCAGCGTTACCCCTAACGCAATCGCGATAGCGCCGATGAGCAGATGAATCTGAAAATTGCGTTGGGTTCGCAACAGATGACCAATCCCGGCAAAGGCGTAGCGAAACGCGATCAGAAAACGGCGAGTGCTGCGATCAATTGGCGCCGCCATTGCGATCATTCCTCTCTACGATACGCACAGCTTCACGCCGCGAATGATACCACCTCGGCTATAATGGCGCTGCACGGCTAACCTGAGAGGCTTGGAGACGAAGTTTGTAACGTGTTGCCACCGCTAAACCCTACGATGACGAAGGGCCTGTGTGGTACAACAACAGACAACGTCGTTGACCAGCTCGCGATCTGCATTGTGAGGGTAGGGCAACTATGCGACTCATTATTGTGCGCCACGGCGAGAGTGAATGGAACCGGATCAACCGCTATCAAGGCCAGCAAGACGCCCCACTGTCGGAATTAGGCCAGATGCAGGCTGCCGCGCTAGGCGAGCGACTGCGCCATGAGAAGATCGATCTCGTCTATAGCAGCCGCCTGCAACGCGCCGCCCACACTGCGCAGGCGATCGTCGCCCATCACCCCGGCCTTGAGGTGATCTACGACGATGCCTTGCTCGAAATCAACCACGGTGATTGGGAAGGCCGGTATTTGCACGAAATTATGGAGCTGTACGCCGACGGATTGCGCGAGTGGCGGCAACATCCGACCCGCTCGCAAATGCCGGGGGGCGAGAGCTTCTCGAACGTGCTCAAGCGGGTGCTCGATTTTCGCGAGCGCATCTATGCCGAACACGCCGGCAAGACGGTGTTGATCAGCACGCACGATGTGATTGTGAAGATACTGGTGGCCGACGCGCTCGGCATGAACATGGATCGGATCAACCGGATTTGGGTGACGAATGCCAGCATCAGCGTGATCGAGTACGGCGATGATCTGCCCTACCTCGTCAGCCTGAGCGAGGCGTGCCATCTCGGCCAATTGGCCACGACCCGCGAACAACAGCACGCCTTGTAGGGAGACATCCTCTCGCCATTACCACCGTGGGATGCACCGTTCAAGGGCGGATGGAACATCTGAACCCTAGCCCGACCCTTCAAGGCCGAGCTGGCTGAATAGCCACGAAAAGGCACAAAAGGCACAAATATTTTTACATCGTTTGAGGATCTTTGTGGCTATCCTGCTCGGTGGCCCTCACCCCCAGCCCTGCTCCCACTGGCGCAGGAGAGGGGAGCGGAGAGCTTCGCTTTGAGGCATTGTACCCCGATCAACGGTTGTAGGCGACTACACGTTCTGTCCGCCCCTCAACCCATCGGCGCGGGAGAGGGGGCCTATTCAGTCCGTGTAGGCATCCGTCCCGCGGAAGCGGGAGATTGCTTCGGGTGCTGCGCGCCCTCGCAATGACATGAGGGTACGCATCATGACCGCAGGGCGCGAACAGTGTGCGTAGGCCAAAATACCATTGCTGGCTGCCAGTCCTTCTGTTCTGTCCGTCCCTCAAGGGCGCGCCGTGGGGCATGCCCCACGGCGCTCATTCAGCAATTGGTTGTCAACCGGCAGCGGTTAAACAGAATATCTTGCAACCGGCCCAGCACCTGCAACGGCACTTGCAGTTGGTAGTAGAGCATGCCATCCCAAATCAAACCTTTGCGCAATGCTGGCCTGACAAACGTCCACTGCGCAATCAGGCCGACGTTCCAGAGCACGAAGAGGGCCGCGCCGGCCAGTAACGGCTTCCAGCCTAGCCGCGGCTGCAACCATGCCAGCAACGCGGCAAGGCCAAGCACAAAGATGGGAGTACACTCGATCAAGCGCCGAAACCCGAACGAGCCACTCAGATGCCACGTAGTACCGAAGGCACCATTAATGTAAACTTGAGCCAGAAAACCGATCAAAAGGAGTAATGCCAACGGGCCATCACGCCAAAAGAGCCAGGGTAGGCCGATGAGCGCGACAACGAGGATCGGACTCCACAGGAACGCGCCATGAGCGGGATCAATGAGCGTATCGAAAAAGCGAGGGCTAACAAGGAGCGGAAACGGACCAAGATGCACCACTGCTAATTTACTTCCCACCGTCGTCGAGGGACCGATCCGCCCGTTGAGCACCCAATACGCGGCCAGTTGCGGCGTCAGCGCCAGTATGAAAACCCCGACAAACACGGCATGGCCCGCAATCAACTCGCACACCACTGCCCATTGCCGGCGGCGCAATGCCCCAATATAGGCCGCCAGCGCCTCGAATGCCGGAATGATGAGCAGCAAACCCAACTGCTCGCGGGTCATCACCATCAAGCCGGCCACCACCCCCAACGCCAACCAGACACTCCAATGCCGTCGCCCATCGCTTTGGCCGATGTTCCCCTCACGCCCACGGAGCCAGATCGTGAGAAAGAGAGCAAATAAAAAAAATCCATTGGCATGCGACCACGCCATGGCGAGATAGGTATAGAAAACCAGTGGAGTAGCGAGAAAGATAGTGAGTATAGACAGCAAAGCCGGTAACTGACCGGCATAGATTCGCGCGAGCCGGTAGGTCAAGAGCAGGCCAAGCAAGCTATAGAAGGCCGACATCATACACACGGCCACAATGTAAGGCTGGCTAAAACCATCGCGGGGAATAGCCGCGCCGAACGCATTGGCCGCCTGTACCCACAGATCAGCCAGCACAAAACCGGGAGCCCACAGCAACGCCGAACCGACCGGGGCCACGTTGCGCAGCTTGCCGGTGATCGGGTTCGGATTGGCGGCATCAGGCCGCAGGAGGGCATTGAAGATCGCCGGATCGTTATTGCGCAGCCCGATCGCGGCAAAGTGCTGATACTCGTTATAAAAATCAAGATCACCATCAAAGTACAGCGAACGCAGATACGCGTAATACTGTACCTCATCGCTCAGCGCAATCCGTGGCAGGCTGATAGGCAAGAGCACGACAAAGACCAACACGATCACGAATAGCCCAAACTCGCGGCCAGCAAACAGAACCTGTATCCGTTGCGCCAAACTCACCATCATCGTGCGAGAGAAGCTTTGCATACACGCCTTCAACGAGAACGAAACAACTTCACGCGAGCGCAGGGCATTGAACGCACGAACGCGGCCCGCCTGCGCCATCCTGTCAGCAACGCTTGCGCTATTGTACGACGAATTGCCGCAAGCATTGCGCGCCGGGTATGCGGCAAAAAACAAACAGATGGACGCTATGCTCGAGCGTCCATCTGTTAGCCAAACCATTGTTGTGTCACGTTATCGCAGCACTATTGGGAGCATCACCTGCGGCAACGTCACCTGTTCAATCGAGATGGTTGCTACCGGCAAGGCCGTTGCGCTCGGATTGCCGGCGCCATCAAGCACGCGCGCATACACATAGTACGTGCCCGCGATCCATTGTGAAGCAGACAACCCACTGGTCAGACTCCAGACGATACTAAAATTGTTGCTATCACCCGGCACTTCGACCGGTACCCACACCAGCGTGGGATCAGCGGCAGGATTGGCGACCGAGGTCCGGCTATTGGCCAGCCACACCCCCCAAAACCCACGACCAGGATAGAGGTTATCGGTCACACTGAGGCTGCTAAATTGGAGCTCGACCAAGATCGTTGGCGCAGCAGGGATGGCGAGTGCTTGAAGCGCACCACCGTTCAGCACCGGCGGTGTGACATCGTAGGTCAAGGTGCGCGTGGCTTGCATCGTATTGCCAAGGGCATCTTGCATTTGCACGACCACCGGCATTGGGCCTTCACCGATGGTACCGGGATAGGGTAACACGTTGGCAAACCGACCATTGCTAATCGCCAAATTATTCACGCTGTTCAACGTTACCGTGTTGGGAGCAAGGGCAAAGCGTTGTAACCCGCTACAATCACCGAGACTACGTGCTTCGACGAAGAGCGCCGGCACGCGGGTATAATCGGGGTGACCATCGCTCGCGCCGCCCTCACCGATTAGATCGGCAAGTGTCACCGAGGTAAATGGTGAAGTCTTCCAGCGGGAGAAGGGATTGACAATCAAGATACCACCCAATACGGAAGTATCGACGATCACACCATCAGCCTGAACCTGACCGGCCAAACCGTCGGTTGAGCGACGGAGTTGTGTGTACAAGACACGTTCCACACAGCCGATGTCGGTCTGCAATGCCGCCGGAATGGGGACAGTCAAGACACTTGTCGGACCAGTCGGGGCAAACGGTTGCCAACCACCAGAGTCGTTCTCGGTATCGGTCGGTGGCGCATCCCACCGCCAGCGCACCTGATCGGGAAGGTTCGTCGTCGGGAGATTGGGGAAGGTGATATTCACGGAGCTTCGGCCTACTCCACCAACGATGGGAGCGCCGTTTTCGATGAGTGGTGGCGAATCGGGCAGACCACCCGGCGCGCGGAAGAGCACGTAGCGCGGCTTGGGGACGGTACCCTGAAAGATCTCATGCGCGACATGCATATATGCTCGACTGCCGGCGCGGGCTTTCCCCCACGCATTAAATACCGGGGCAACAGTTGGTGCATTGACCACCGGCAAGAACCCTTGCCCCGCCGGGCGAGCGGTGTAAAACAATTGATTGGCACTGCGGCTTGACCCCTGCCTGATCCATGTCAGATGCAAATTGCCGAGCTGATCATAGTCGACGGACACCCGACCATCACCTTTGCCACCGATGATCTGCACCGCCGACCACGAACTACCGAAGGTGGTTACCGGCTTTTCAGCGATAAAGATGCCATCGTCAGCACCACGAAATGCCACGACAATGCGGGTATTCGGAGCGGGATCTGGACTGAAGGAAACACTCGCATCGGCAAAGACGGCCAATGTGCTGCCGTTGACATCAATCGGGGTATTGAACGATGTACCGTTCCAGAGTGCGACCATCACATGGAGGGGACGCGGTGTGTCGCGGGTAAAGGTAATGGCCAGCTCACCGTTGGGACCGGCAGCTAATGCCGTTTGCGACTTGTAGGCAGCGACCGCGGTAATCATACCGACCGGTGACCATGTTGCGCCACGGTCATTGGAAAAGGCGAAATTGATGTTCTTATCGTCACGCCATGCGGCAACGAGCTGACCGTTGCTGCGCACGGCCAGGGCCGGCTCGACGGCAAAGATATGATCACGCATCACTTCAAACGTCGCCGGATGCCAGTTGCCACCCGGCTCGCGTCGGCGCAGATGAATGCTCTTGGCCGCTTGATCAATCCACAACACGTACACCTCACCCGTCGGTGCGGTTGCAACGGCGGTTTGCACCCAATCTTGGGCAATACCGGCTTCAACGGTGCCAAGCTGGAGCGGGGCGGGAAAAGCACCATCTTCTTCACCCTTCACCCACAGCTTCACCATACCTCGCTCGGTCGCAGAGATACCGTCGGTTGCACTCACGTAGACTCCGTTGGCGTTCACCGCGAGTTGCGGGTATTTCGTATTACTGGCAACCAGATCGACTTCACGCACGAAGGTAGCACCTTCTTGAGCTTGGGAATGATGGGGAAGGAGACTCACCAGGAGGGTGATGATCAGCAGTACGATGGCGGCACTCACGGAGATACTGCGTGCCATACGGTCTTCTCCTTATTCGTTCAGTGTAGGATGCGGAGACGATGGACAATGCTCGTATCTAAAGAGCAATGATCAGATCATCAAACATGATCCCACCGAGGGCACGGGTATAGACCCCCACCCGACCGGCCGGCAGCGGCCGGGCGTCCACCGCCTGCATCAGCACTTTGCCGTTGAGCCGCACCGTCAGCGCGCCCCCGCGCAGCTCCAGCTCAACCACGTGCCACTGCCGCGGCGCAAACCCCGGCCCC
>NZ_DAOUDC010000016.1:0-14119 GCF_034431535.1 Chloroflexus sp.
CGCTGATCCAAACCCCGCAGGTTGGCTATGTCGCGCTGTCACAGGAGCTCTACCGGGCAATTGCCAAGCGCTTCAACGACCGTGTCTTGGGGACGCTAGTCAAGCCCGGTGAGGAAGTTGGTTTGACCCTAGATCGGTACTTGGGCAAGTAACGTTCTCTGTATGTGCAGTATGGGCAAGGGCTTCTGCTCTTGCTCATACTGTCTCTCTATGGTAGGCTAGAAGCGGGCATAGCTTGATCGTGAAGGAGAGATGTTCGTGGCTGTTACCGATCTCCGCAAACCAATCAATCCCATCCGTGCGTTCGGTGAACGCCTTATTCAGGTTGCTCTCATAGGTGCCGCTACAGTTTCAATTCTGACAACGGCCGGTATCGTCTTCTCTCTACTATTTGAAACGATTGCCTTCTTTAGCGAAGTTTCAATTGTTGAATTCTTGACTGAAACTGAATGGACACCACTTTTTTCAATTAAGAAATACGGGATTTGGCCACTGCTATCGGCAACAATATTGACCTCAGCCATCGCCATGTTAGTGGCAGTCCCGCTCGGTCTGATCGCAGCTATTTTCCTGAGTGAATTTGCATCTGATCGTATTCGGCGCACGGTCAAGCCACTCCTTGAGATTCTGGCCGGTATTCCTACCGTCGTGTATGGTTATTTTGCCTTAACTGTGGTTACACCGTTTCTCAAGAACTTTATTCCAACGCTGAGTATTTTCAATTCATTAAGTGCCGGTTTGGTAATGGGAGTGATGCTCATTCCGTTCGTTGCTTCACTCAGCGAAGACGCTTTGTCGGCAGTACCGAACTCGTTGCGTGAAGCAGCGTATGGGTTGGGGTCCACCCGGTTCGAAGTAGCCACACTCGTAGTTGCACCGGCGGCAATTTCGGGTATTGTGGCATCGATAGTACTCGCTTTCTCACGCGCAGTTGGCGAGACGATGATCGTCGCAATTGCCGCCGGTCAGAACCCACGATTCACCTTTGATCCAACTGTACCGGTCATGACAATGACGTCGTACATTGTGCAAGTCAGTCTCGGTGATACACCCTACGGCTCTTTGAGCTACTATACACTCTACGCTGTTGGGTTTACCCTTTTCCTCTTTACCTTCGTGTTAAATATCTTCAGCTTCTGGATGGTACGTAAGTTCCGGGAGGTTTACGATTAATGTCTGCCCAAGAACAAATCGGAGTGAAAACCCAATCGGTTGAAAAAGTCACTGATCGGGGTGGTGGTAACTTGAAGTGGCGTCACTTCAAAGGTACCATATTAACCATTTTAGGATGGTTTAGTATTGTTTTTGGTTTGAGTATACTCGTTGTACTCATCCTCGACGTTATCAGCAAGGCAACGGGCATCTTCACCGGTGGTACAAACTGGCTGACGTGGGAATTTTTTAACAATTTCGACTCGCGGTTTCCGACACGAGCCGGCGCTAAGGCCGCTATTGTCGGTACCCTGTACACTATCTCTCTTACGATCCTCTTTGCCTTTCCCCTTGGTGTTGCGGCGGCCATCTACCTCGAAGAATATGCACGCGATAATTGGTTTAGTAAGTTAGTCGAGATCAATATCAGTAACCTTGCCGCAGTACCCTCCATTATTTACGGTTTACTCGGTCTGCAAGTCTTTGCTCGCTGGCTGTTTCTTGGTCGCAGTATCATTACCGGTGCGCTGACGTTGGCCTTATTGGTCGTACCGATTATTATCGTTGCTTCCCGTGAGTCGATACGTGCAGTACCGTTAAGTTTGCGTCAGGCCAGTTATGCGCTTGGTGCAACGCGCTGGCAGACGGTATGGCATGTGGTATTGCCGCAGTCAATCGGTGGGATTCTAACCGGCAGTATTCTTGCTGTATCACGCGCGATTGGTGAGACGGCGCCGCTGATTACCATCGGTGCGCTGACGTTCGTTCCCTTCTTACCACGGAGCCTGTTCGATGTCTTTACCGTGCTGCCCATCCAGATCTTTAACTGGACGTCGCGCCCGAACGATGATTTCCGCGCGCTCGCGGCAGCCGGTATTTTGGTGTTGCTGACCATTTTGTTGACCATCAACGCGCTCGCGATTTATCTACGTAATCGGTATCAGAAACGCTACTAGTGTTGTGAAGGTATACAATGACAATCGTTCATGATATGGACCGAAACAATCCAAATGCACTTGAAGCACGGAATATGAACGTCTACTACGGTTCATTTCGTGCGGTCAAGAACGTCAATTTAGCGATTGAAAAGAACCGCATTACTGCCCTGATCGGGCCTTCAGGTTGCGGAAAGAGTACGGTGTTGCGCTCGTTCAATCGTATGAACGATTTGGTGCCCTCGGCTCGGGTCGAGGGTGAGATTCTCTTCCACGGCGAAAATATCTACGCTCCGGGTGTTGACCCGGTGAACGTTCGTCGTCGGATTGGTATGGTTTTCCAAAAACCGAATCCCTTCCCCAAGAGTATCTACGATAATGTGGCGTATGGTCCACGTATCAATGGCTGGAAGCTGTCTAAGCGCGAGATGGACGAACTGGTTGAGCGTTCGTTACGCGGCGCTGCACTGTGGGATGAAGTGAAGGACAAGCTCAACCAGAATGGCTTGTCGCTGTCGGGCGGCCAGCAGCAGCGTCTCTGCATTGCCCGCGCCCTTGCTGTCGAGCCGGAAGTGATTTTGATGGACGAGCCGTGTTCGGCACTCGATCCTATCTCAACCCTCAAGATCGAGGAGTTGATGTTTGAGCTACGCCAGAACTATACGATTATTATCGTGACTCACAATATGCAGCAGGCATCACGCGCCTCTGATTACACGGCGTTTTTCTTGATGGATAGCGACCGTGCTGGCCAGCTTGTCGAGTATGGGCCGACAGCGCAGATCTTCCAAAACCCGAAGGACGAACGCACCGAGCAGTATATTTCGGGCCGGTTTGGTTAATTGACAACGAATGGGAAGTCTCATCGCCGGAAGGTTATGACCTTCCGGCGATGAGGTTTCTGTGGTGGTGGGGTTTTGTGGCGGGAGCGGGGCTCACCCATTTGTCATTGCGAGGGAGGGACGGCGTCCAGCGGAGCTGGATGCTGCCCGACCGAAGCAATCCCCCAGTTTGGTGGAGATAATGCCTGAGGGGGTTCAGGCCGTGCTCGGGGGGATGGCTGCGCTCCACTGTGCGGCGCTCGCAAGGACAGCATGCCGCCTGTCAGTCGCCGCCGTAACCGCTTTGGTTACCTTGAAAGCAGGGTTCATTCAGCAACGGAGCTTGTTATGAAACGCGCGATCTTGCTCTTGTGTGGTGTTGGTGACGATGCTCGGTGCGTGTGATCTCTCCGATCTGCCCTTCCTGCCTGAAGATCCCAATGCGCCGTGCTGGTTTCAGTGGGCGACCCGGTCATTGCCTAGCGATGCGCAGGCGGTGCAGGAAGCATTGGCGGCGGCTGGTATTGGAGCGCGTGAGGTTTCGGCCAGCGGTTTCGGTGAAGTATGCGTGACGAGCCGCAGTACGGTAAAGGGGTTTGGGGTGCAATCAGAGTGGATTGGCGTGATGTTGGACGTTGCTAATCTGGCTGATCGAACAGCCTTAGGCGACTAGCTCGGCCTTGTCAGGAACACCATCGATAGCCTGCCTCATCTTGTCCACAATACATCGGTGCAGGTCACGTTCCGGTCGCCGGATGCGAAGGCGGATTGCGCAATTGATTTGCGCGCTGCATCCCAAGCCTACCGTGACGGCATAAAAGGCGAGCAATTCTTTACCCAGTTTTGGACGTGCCCGCTGCCTTGATGGTTTGCGTGGCGCTAGCGTATCGGCTATAATGGGCAAAAGCGCAGAGGCCAGCGTCCCTGCCGGACACTGGCCTCTCCTAATGGATGCCGAACCGCACATTAGCGCGTCTTGGCTAGTGTGCGCATACAGCGGGTGCAGATTCGCACCTGTACCGGCTGGCCGCCGGGCGCCATCAACGTCGTCTTCTGGATATTGGGCCGCCAGATCCGGTTGGTCCGGCGCTTTGAGAAGCTGACATTGTGACCAAATGAAGGTTGTTTGCCGCAGAGTTCACATTTTGCCATAGGACTACACTCCGAAACGTACATCTCTATTAATAGTCACACTTTGTGAGACTATACCATATTGTATCCGCTTTGGCAAACCGCTCCGTACCACAGGGCAGACCATGGCACTGATGAAAGTCATTACTGACGGCGCGAGCGACATCCCGTTTGAGGTGGCGCGCGACCTTGAGATCGAAGTTGTGCCGCTCTTGGCGCAGATTGACGATCGGCTGTATCGGATTGGGATTGATATTAGCGAAGATCAGGTCTACGATCTGCTTTTCAATGGCCACGACCGGGTTGAGATCATCAAACCGTCGGCGACGGTCTTCGAGCAGCTTTACCGTAGCCTGTTGGGGCGCTATGACTATGTGTACTCGATCCACCTCAGCCACCGGCTCGGATCCATCCTGAGCGAGGTGCAAACCGCCTGCGCGCGGTTGCCAGCCTCGAATACGCGCATTGAGGTGATTGATAGCAAGTTGGCCGGGATGGGGCAAGGATCGGTCACCATTGCTGCCGCTCGCGCCATCCGCGATGGCATGTCGCCGGCTGAGGTGAGCGACTTGATCGGGCAGACCATTCGCCATACCCACACTGCCTTTTTCGTCGATACCATGGAATATCTTGAGCAGAGCGGCCTCTTAACGTTTAGCGGCTCGCTGATCGGCTCGATGCAGCGGATCAAGCCGCTTATGATTCTCGATGAGGGTGAGATTGTGCCCTACGAGCGCACGCGCACCCGCGCCAAGGCGATCGAGGGCCTCTTTACGTTTGTCGAAGATTTTCCCCACGTCGAAGATGTGATCATTCATTACGCCACCACGCCGGAAGATGTCGAGAAGTTGTTCGAGAAGCTCGATCCGATTTTCCCGCGTGATCGGGTGCAGGTGTCGCGGATGGGGCCGGCGATTGCGGCCCGGCTTGGCCCCGGCGCGATGGCGGTGACGGTGTTTGAAGGCTTCGATGAGGCATGACCGAGATTGAGCGACAGCAGGTGACGGCGCTCGGCAAAGTATTGGCCGCCGAGCGCCGTGATGGGTGCGCCGATCGGGTGACCGATGACGGTTTGCTGGCGTTTCTCCGGCACTGGTCGGCTGCTGCCGGCAGCGCCGCGCGCTTGCCGGCGGTGCAACGCGCGATCGGGCAGTTGATGGGGTACGACGGTATGACGCTCGCCGAACGCGATCAGGCGTTGGCAGCGGCGATCGAAGAGTTGCGGTCGCTCTTCCGGCTTGCCCCCAATCCGCCGGAACCTGCGCCGGTGCCAGAACCGGCGCCACCTGCTTCCCGCCGCACGGTAACGCGGCAAGTGCGCAATCGAGCGGTGCAGATGCCGAAGCGTCCGCTGGCTGAGCTTGATCTTGATGCTAAGCTCGAACAGATTACTGAGGTTGATCTGCGGCTCGCGGGAAGTTTTCGCCGGCTTGGCGTCGTGACCATCCGCGATCTGCTCTATCACTTCCCCCGCCGCTACGATGATGTCAGCCGCCGCCGTTCGATCAACGAATTGCAGCTTGGCGCCGAAGAGACGGTGATTGGCGAAGTGACCGACGTGCGCACGATCGGCGCCGGCCCCAAGCTACGGGTACGGGTGGAAGTGAGCGACGAGACGGGTTCGATTGAAGCGATCTTCTTCAATCAACGCTGGATCGCGCAGCAGATCAAGGTCGGGCAGACCATTGCGCTGAGCGGGAAGGTGACGGCGTTCGGCGGCAAGCGTCAGTTCAGCAGCCCGCGTTGGGAACGCTACACGCCTGATCCTGATGCGCTCTTGCATACGGGCCGGCTGGTGCCGATCTACCCGCTCACGCAGGGTTTGCACGAGAATCAGGCCCGCCGCTTTATCAAGCACGTGATCGATGCGATGGCGCCGCGGGTGCCCGATCACCTGCCGCCGCATCGCCGCGAACAAGCGCGGCTGTTGCCGCTTGGTGAGGCGCTGGCCCAGATCCACTTCCCCGATTCGCACGAGACACTGGCTGCCGCTCGTCGCCGGCTCGGCTTCGACGAGTTTCTCTTCATCCAGCTCGGCGTCTTGCAGCGCAAACGGCTCTGGCAGCAAGAGATAGGGTTGCCTTTCACTATCGATATGCAAGTGCATGCCGATCTGCAGCGCCGGTTGCCGTTTCAATTCACCGCCGCCCAACAGCGGGCGATTGGTGAGATCTTTGCCGATCTGCAGCGTCCGTCGCCGATGGCGCGCTTGTTACAGGGTGATGTCGGCAGCGGCAAGACGGTAGTGGCGGCGGCGGCATTGCTGCAAGCAGTCGCCAACGGCTTTCAGGGGGCACTGATGGCTCCCACCGAGATTTTGGCTGAACAGCACGCTAAAAATCTCAAACAGTTGCTCAGCCGGGTGCGGGTGCCGCGCAAGGCGACGGCAACCACGCCTGCCGAGACGTACCAACAAGCTGACTGGCGGGCTTTGCTCGATCCCGATGATGCGGCCAAGCTGGCCGAGATCGTGGCGATTTTGGGCATGACTCCCGAAGAGGATATGGCGGGGCAAGGGGTGCGGGTCGCGTTGCTCACCGGCAGTTTGGGCGTGCGCGAGCGGCGACGGGTGCTGGAAGGGATTGCGCGCGGCGAGATCGATCTAGTGATTGGCACCCATGCGCTGATCACCGAGACGGTGCAATTCGCCAATCTAGGTTTGGTGGTGGTTGATGAACAGCATCGCTTTGGCGTCGAGCAGCGGTTGCGGCTGAAGAACAAAGGCTGCAACCCGCATATGCTGGTGATGACCGCGACTCCCATCCCGCGCACGCTGACGTTGACCATCTACGGCGACCTCGATGTCTCGGTGCTTGACGAGCGGCCACCGGGCCGGCAAGAGATTCGCACTCGCCGGATCAGCCGGTCTGAACGCGAAAAAGCTTATCGCCACATCCGCAAGCAGGTCGCCGAAGGTCGGCAAGTTTACGTAATATGTCCGCTGGTCGAAGAGAGCGAGAAGCTCGATCTGCCGTCTGCCGAAGAGATGTACGAACGCTTGCAACACGAGGTCTTTCCTGATTTGCGGGTGGCGCTGCTGCACGGCAAGATGCCGGCCCGTGAAAAAGATGAGGTGATGCGCGCGTTTCGCGATCACCAGTACGATATACTGGTGGCGACGGCGGTGATTGAGGTTGGCATTGATGTGCCCAACGCGACCACGATCGTGATCGAAGGCGCCGAGCGGTTTGGCTTGGCCCAATTGCACCAGTTTCGGGGCCGGGTGGGACGGGGCAGCCACCAAAGCTACTGCATTTTGATCAGCGATAGCGATAACCAGCAATCGAAAGAGCGGTTGGCGGCGCTGGAACAAACCAACGACGGTTTTAAGCTGGCCGAAATTGACCTGCAACTGCGCGGGCCGGGCGAGTTTTTCGGCACCCGCCAGAGCGGGACACCCGATCTGAAGATGGCCCAACAGGGCGATACCCGGCTGCTGGCCGAAGCGCGCTGGTTGGCCGAAGCAATCTTGAATGATGATCCGGAGCTGGCGCACCCTGAACATCATCTGTTGCGCCAAAACGTCGATGCCTTCTGGGCCGAGGCGTTGCAAGCGGGGTGAGCCGAGTCGTCAGCGGAGGAACAGGGCGACGCGCCGCGTCGCCTTTACCGCATCTTTAGCAGCAATGGAGCTTGCGCATGCAACGACAGACCATCACGTTGCCGCCGGCACTGGGTGAGGCGATCTTGTTGGAATGGCTCGTCGCCGTAGGCAACCCGATCACACTCACCACCCCGGTGGCGCGAGTGCTCACAGCTGACGCCGAGTGGGTGCTGCCGGCGCAATGTGACGGTGTGCTCACCGAACAACTGGTCGCGCCGGGGACGCAGCTACCTGCCGGCGCAGTCCTTGCCCGCTGCGTGCCGCCGCGCCGTATCCGGGCGACGCCATTGGCGCGGCAGATGGCTGCGGTGCTGGGGATCGACCTCGCCACCCTGACCGGCAGCGGGCCGGCGGACCGGATCGGGCGGGATGATGTGTTGGCGGCGGCAAGAACGAGCGCAGGTTTCCCTGAACCCCAACCGGAGATGATCACGGCGCCGGCTGAGATGATGCCGCCTGAACCCGTTGGGCCTATCGCTGAACCGGTGCCGATACTAGCCGATCAGACGGCAGCCGTCGCGACCGTCATTAAACCGCCATTAGCCATCACCGAACTCATTCCGTTGGCGAGTGCCACCATTGCTGTGGATATGCAGCCGCTCTTGCGCCGGTGCGCGGCCCAGACTGCCGCATTCGCCGCGCGCGGTCTGCAAGCCACCCCGCTCGGTGCATTGATTGCGGCGGCGGCGGCGCTCTTCCCGATGCACCCGCTGATCAACGCCACGTGGAGTGAATCGGCCATTATTATCCGCCATCGCTACCACGTGGCAGCCGGTTTGCCTGACGGGCGCTGGAGCTTGATCACTGATGCCGGTGATCTGACCGAACGCGGCATTGCCCGCGCCTTGGCGCAAGCGAACGACGATCTGAGCGGGGCAACCTGTGTGATTGCGGCGACGAACGGCTGGTGGCAGATCGTACCGCCGTTGCCGGGCACATCGGCGGCGTTGACGCTGAGCGCGGCCCATCCGCAACCGGTTGCGTTTGATAACACCACCATGGTGACAGGTGCGATCGCGCATCTCAGTGTGTGGTACGATGCGCGCATCCTCGATCATCCCGCGGCGATGGCGTTTTTACGCGATGTTAGTCGCCAGCTTGGCCTGGAGTAGGGATAGAGCGATCCTCTATCTTTACTGTGGTTGCCTCACAACTACAAAAAACCGTCACAATTTACCGCTACGCTATAGTTGCGGGTGGTATAATCTGTGTGTCAGGCTGGCAAACTGTGATAACCGAAATAAGTCCGAGGGGGTAAGCCATGGCGAGCAAGAAGCAGCGGATCGGCGTGCTCACCAGCGGAGGCGATGCGCCGGGTCTCAACGCCGTCATCCGTGCAGTCGTCAAGTCGGCGTCCAGTCTCGGTTGGGAAGTGCTCGGCATTCACGACGGGTTCGAGGGTCTGTTGGGGACGAAGAGCTATCGTGTGTTGACCAATGCCGATGTACAAGGGTTATTGCCGCGTGGCGGAACGATTCTGCGCACGACGAATAAAGGCCATTTTGGCCCGCGACGCAGCGATGAGCTGTCGGAAGAGGATCCGTATGTCCGCGCCGTCAAAGCGATTGAAGAGATGGGATTGCGAGCGTTGATCACGATTGGCGGCGAGGGCACCCAACGCATCGCGCTGGAGCTGCACAAACTGGGTGCGCCGGTGATCGGGGTGCCGAAGACGATCGATAACGATCTCGCCGGCACCGATCGCACCTTCGGTTTTGATACCGCGCTACAAGTGGCGACTGATGCGATCGATCGGCTGCACACTACGGCGGCTAGCCACAACCGGGTGATGGTACTGGAGGTGATGGGCCGGCATACCGGTTGGATCGCGTTGCACGCTGGTTTGTCGGGCGGGGCCGACGTGATCTTGATCCCGGAAATCCCCTTCGCGATCGAACGGGTGGCGGAAAAGGTGCATGCGCGCGATGTGCAAGGGAGCGCGTTTAGCATTATCGTGGTGGCGGAAGGCGCGCGCCCGCGCGGCGGTCAAGAGATGTATATCGCTGAAGGCCGGTTGGGCGGGATCGGGCACTGGGTCGGGGAACAGCTTGAGCATCTGACCGGCAAAGATGTGCGGGTGGTGGTATTAGGCCATTTGCAGCGGGGCGGCTCACCCTCGCCGTATGACCGCTTGCTCTCGACGCGCTACGGCGCAGCGGCGGTGCAAGCCGCTGCGCGCGGGATCTATGGCGAGATGGTGGCGCTGCGCGGGCAAGATATTGTGACAGTGCCGCTGGCCGAAGCCTGCGGCTACCTTAATCGGGTGCGCCCGCATAGCGACTTAGTGCTGTGTGCGCGGAGTTTGGGGATCGTGTTTGGTGATGAACTCTGATGCCGCCCGCGTTGCCGGCATCAGCGCAGAGGTGACGAGACGATGATCCGCTATGAGATCGCCGCCACGACGGTGACAACCGCGCCGCCAGAGCGGGTGTTGGCTGTGCTTGATGATTTCAGCAATTGGCCACGTTGGATGCCATCGCTGGAACGGGTGCGGATTGAGTTGCCGCCGGATGATCGTCCGCGGCACGGGTATCGTTTCAAACTACACGGTATGCTCGTGCATGCCGAGATGGAAGTGATCGATTATACGCCGTTGAGCCGGGCCACGCGCTTCCGGATCAGTTTTCCGCCGTTTCAAGGCGTCAACCGCTGCCGGTTGGTGCCGCTTGAGGATGGCCGTTACCGCATCGAGCGGCTTGACCAACTGGAATTGCCAGATCTGGTTGCCCACCTGATTGATGCCACCCAGCGCAAACGCTTCGAGAAACTGGCGCTTGAGTTTTTGCATGCATTGCGCCGGGTGGTTGAACAAACGCCAAATGGAACCGTCTCACCCCCTTCACCACCTAGCTGACCAGATCGAGCGGGCCGGCTTGAGTGTGCCGGTCGCAATGGTGTTGCAAATTGTTGCCCCGCTCGATGTGGTGTGCAGTCAAGGCGCGCAGGTGCTGGCGCCATTGGCGCGCGGCACGCGCTGGGCCGGCGTGATCGAGCTGTTGACGACGCCGGCCCATTGGCCTGCGCTACGCGATCTGTTGCAGGAGCGTTTACATAAACAGCCGTAGCTGTTTGTGGCGCGCTGTCTCGTTTCTCCTGCTGGCATACCCCTGTAGGTCAGCCGGCATACGGCAGCAACGCTACCGTATGCCATCACTGGCGGCCCAGAATCTTACGCATAGCGTTCTTTCTACGATTTCGTATCGTTTTATCGCTTTGTGACGCTTTTTCTTGGCTCAAACAATTGACAAAGCCGATCTAGTGGGTTACACTCAATAAGAAATTAGCGGCCAAGCTGTAAACGATTGCGCGTTGTCGGAAAGAAGGAAGCATCTGATGAGCCTGCCGGCACTCTTCTTTATCATTGCGCTTGTCGTGGTCATCGCCCTTGTCTGGCTTCATCACGCGCGCGTGCTTGCTGGCCGGCTGCCGGTACGGCGGCCTCTGCCGGCGTTGGATGCTTTACAGGTGGCGCTGGCGCGCAGTGCCGAAACAGGCCGGGCAGTGCATCTCGCTCCCGGTGCTAGCACGATCGGGGCCGGCGACAGGCAACGGGCCAGTACGGCTGAGTTGCTGGCCGGCTTGAACGTTGTGCAGCAGGCGAGCGAGCAGGCAGCGGCAAGCGGGGCAACGATTGTTGTTAGCTCGGCTGATGCAGTGGCCCATCTCGCGTTGCGAGGTGCCGTTCGACAGTCGTACCGCTCTGTAGGCCAGCCGCAGGCGTTCGATCCGCGCCAGATCGAGCTGTGGGCGCATGCCGACGCGATGGCGTATGCGGCGGCTGTGGCGGTTCGCTATCACCGTGAACCGTTAGAGGCTAGCTTGCTCACCGGTGCTTTTGATCAGGAAGTGTTGCTGGCTGCCGAGATTGGTGCGCAACAACAGATTCCGCAAGTATTGGGCAGCACCCATCCAGCGGCGCTAGGTGTGATGGCAGTGACAACGCCGCACGTGTTGGTTGGCGAAGAGATCTTTGCGGCTGAAGCGCATCTGACCGCGGCCCCTGCGCCCCAAGCGCGCTTGTTGACCCACGATACGCTGCGGACAGTGGTGATCTGGTTGCTGGTGTTGGCCTTTGGGTACGGCGTGATCCGGTCGCTGTTGGGATGGCCGTTCTTGCCGGGGTGGTGATCTCATGTCGTCTCCGTTGCGCAATCCGCGCCAATTGATCGCGGTGGTGATCGCCGGTGTGAGCGGGTTGATCGTGCTGCTTGATTTTGTCGGCGCTGGCCCGGCAGTTGCTGCTTTGGCAGCGGTGTTGGTGCAGTGGGCGGCGTTGATTACGGCTATCGCGGTGCTGATTGGAGCGTGGAGTGTAGTGCAGGCGCATGTACGGCGCGTGCAAATGCGCGCCCCAGAATTTCGCTATAGCCTTGTGCTGATGGCGGGGATGCTCATCGTCATTGTGGCCGGCATTTTCTACCCGACCCGCACTGCTACCGGATTGGCTCTGCCCGCGACCTTGGCTGCGCCGCCGATCCGCACGGTGTTTCGCTTGATCTATGAACCGCTCGCCGCGAGCTTGCTCGCGCTCCTTGCCTTTTTCGCGCTCAGCGCGATGCTGCGCGCGCTGCGCAGTGGTCGTGCTGAAGCGGTGGTTGTGGTCGTCGTGGCGCTGTTGGCGCTGATTATTCAATTGCCGCCATTGACCTTGATCCCAGTGATCGGCCAGACTGTGCAATGGCTCAATGATTATCTGATTGCTGCCGGTGCCCGCGGCCTTTTGCTTGGATCGGCGATTGGCGCACTCGTGGCCGGCGTGCGTTTACTCATTGGCTTTGATATGCCGTATGCCGATCGCTGAGGTGGTCGCGTACCGGCGCTGATGATGCCACTATGGAACATCTACCGCCATGGCTTCGTAATGTGCCCTTACCGCCGCCGCCGGACGACTCCGATGAGACGCCAGCGTGGTTACGCGGTATTGATCGGATAACCCCGCCATCACCACCGTCTGCTGAGGTGATTCCTGATTGGCTGACTGCGCCTGAACCAGAGGCTGCTCCCGCTGATGTGCCCGATTGGCTGGCTGAGTTGCAGTCCGAGGTGAGTGATCCGCTTGCTAGCGCCGAGCCGGCGGCATGGTTGGCCGAAGCCGCACCGGAACCTCCGTCTGAACGACCGTCACCTTTCGGCGCCACAGGTTGGTTGCAGAGCCTCAGTGGCGAACCAGCTTCCGCCGCCGAGTCACCGCCTGAACCGCCGCCAACCACAAGTTCGCGGGTGCGCATGCCCGTTGGCCCTACTGATTGGTTGCGGAGTATTGGCCATGAAGAGGCCATCGAACCAGCGCCCGAACCGGCATCGCTTGATCCTAATGCTGGTGTGCCCGAATGGTTGCGCGATCTGAGCGAGGAAGAGATTACACAGGCCTTTGCTGAAGCGCCATCGGAGCCGTCAGTGTTGCCGAGCGAGCCGGTTGCGGCAGCCGAACAGCCATCTGAACCGGCGCTCGATGATTGGTTGAATGAATTGGCCGAGATGGCGCCGCCAACCAATCCGCCGGATTGGGGGATAGGCGCAGCCGCGAATGACGAGACGGTCTTTGCAACCGATTTGCCGGAATGGTCAACGCCGGATCGTCCACCAGCCGGTGGCCCACCAGTGCCGGATTTGCCGGCATGGTTGCAGAATGTTGCCGGTGATGAGCCGCCGGCTGCTCCCGGTTCGGTGCGCCTTGATCTACCGTCGTGGCTGCTGGATGAAGATTTCTCGTCGCCTCCGACGACCACCCCGCCAGTCGCGCCGGATGCGCCAACTTTAGTGGCTGATAGCAATGCGGCGCTGCGTAGCCTAACCGGCTCCGATGCTGGCTTTCCGGCTTGGATGACCGGTGAAACTGCGCCGGCGCTGCAACCGGAAGCTCCAGAAGAGACGCCTGATTGGTTGCTGGAAGCAGAGCAACAGTTGAGCGCCGCTTTACCAGAGCCGGCGCCGCTCGATACGCCGCCAACTGCCGGCTCTGCTGGCGATGTTCCGACGTGGCTGCGCGAGGCTGACGCCGGTGATCTTGCTGGGTGGGAACCTGCTGAGTCAGAAGCAGGCGCAGCGCCGACGTGGTTGCAAGAGGCAGAGGAGGAAGCAGGCGCAGCGCCGGCGTGGTTGCAAGAGGCAGAGGAGGAAGCAGGCGCAGCGCCGACGTGGTTGCAGGCAGAGGAGGAAGCAGGCGCAGCGCCGGCGTGGTTGCAGGCAGAGGAGGAAGCAGGCGCAGCGCCGACGTGGTTGCAAGAGGCGGAACCGTCTGGCCTCGTTGATAGCTCGCCGACAACAACATCGAGTAAGATTCCGACATGGCTCCGCGAGGCTGATGCCAGCGATCTCTCTGCTTGGGAGACCGAAGAGCCAGCCGTAGCAGGCGCAGCACCGGCGTGGTTGCAGGCAGAGGAGGAAGCGGGCGCAGCACCGGCGTGGTTGCAGGCAGAGGAGGAAGCAGGCGCAGCACCGGCGTGGTTGCAGGCAGAGGAGGAAGCGAGCGCAGC
>NZ_DAOUDC010000017.1:0-184071 GCF_034431535.1 Chloroflexus sp.
TCGGCTCGGTTCTATGTGAAGGTACGCCAATATAACGGGAGGATCTACGGTGCGAATACCGATTATCGGTTGAGTATGGTAAGTTCAGCGCCGGACAGCTACGAACCGGATAACTCGCTCGCAACGGCCCGTCCGATCACGGTCAATGGGCCAGCACAACGCCATACGTTCCATGCCGCCGGCGATCAGGATTGGCTGGTCTTTGCTGCGAATGCTGGTACCTATTACCGATTTGAAACCTTGAATCTGGATTCGTGCAGTGATACGGTGCTCACGCTGTATGACAGCGGTGGTCAATCGTTGGCTGCCGATGATGATAGCGGTGATGGATTTGGATCGCGGATTGACTGGATAGCACCGGCGAGCGGTAATTACTATCTGATGGTACGACATTATAATGCTGGTACGGGTGGTGCTTGTACAGCCTACGATATTCGTGTGCTCGAACTCGGTACACCAGACAGCTACGAACCGGATAACTCGCTCGCAACGGCCCGTCCGATCACGGTCAACGGGCCAGCACAACGCCATACGTTCCATGTCGCCGGCGATCAGGATTGGGTTTTCTTCGATGCCGTTGCCGGTGCGCGCTATGTGATACGTACCTTCAATCTAGGGTCGTGTAGTGATACCGTGCTCGAACTGTATAACGCGGTTGGTGGCTTATTGGCTCGGAATGATGATTCCGCCGGTACCCTTGCTTCGCGGATTGAATATACAACTCCGAGTAGTGGCCGACTCCTTGTGCGGGTACGGCATTACAATCCTACGTCGAGTGGTATCTGCACGCAATACGATCTTGAAGTAAGCAGCGTCTCGTTGGCACCTGACCCATACGAACCTGACGACACAATGGCGCAGGCGCGTGCCTTCATCGTTAACGACACCGGTCAGAATCGTAATTTCCACACCGAGACCGATCCTGATTGGGTGACGTTTAGTGCAAGCAGTGGGACAACTTACACCATCTATACCTACAATCTCGGTAGCGAAGCCGATACCGTACTCGAACTGTACCATCAAAATGGCACCCTAATCACCTCCAACGATGATTACGGTGGGAGCTACGCTTCACGGATCGTTTGGACGGCACCGGCGAGCGGTAATTACTATGTGAAGATCCGTCCCTATGGTTCGAGCGGTGGACGATCTCGATCGACCTACTCTTTCCGCATCGTTACCGGCACAGCGCTGCAAGAGACGGAGGAAGCATTGAACCGTCTGCTCACACCGTTGGTGATGGTGCAGAACGAAGGAGTTGGGATAGATGGGTTACGGTTGGTCGACATTGCAGTTGATACCATTCCGCGACCAGGACAGGAGTTTGCCACGACTGTCTATGCGGTAGGCCAAGCTGCGAGCTACAAGCTGGTGGTCGTGCCGAAGAGCGATCAGGTTGAGCTGTTGGCGATAGAGCCGTTGGCACCAGACGGTCAATCGTTAGGTGTAGGTACATGGGTGGCGCAGGCATTTGGTGATGGTGATCTGGCAATCACGGTGGGCTGGCAATCCGATCAGCCGGCAACGTTGCTCCGGTTACGCTGGCGTCTCCGCACGATGCTCAATGAGAAGCAGTGGGTACTGCCGGTGCAGCTATTGGCAACCGACGGGAACGGGCAGTTCTGGCAGAGTACGGCCACAATTGCAGTACCGACGGTGGCCGCTGGGGCAAAGATTGAGAGCGTTGCGCCGACGCGAGTCACCATTTCGGCGATGGCGACCATCACGATCCGCGTGGTTGGTTTGGAGGGTGAGTTGCCGAAGGCGTATCTCGTTGATCTAAACGGGCAGAGCGAGCAGCAATTTGCTGCGATTGCATATGCTCCGGATTCGGCAGATACCTTAATCGCTTCCTTGGATCCGTCATTTAAACCAGGGGTGTTCAAGGTACGGTTAGATCTCGCCGATGGTAGTCGCCTCTTTGCCGATCCACTTATGCACCTGCTGGCTTCAGATGCGACACTCTACGACATCTACATCCCAATGACGCTGCGGTAACCGGATCAACTATGTACGGAACGGGCGGGTTGGAGGCTACTACCAACCCGCCCGTTGTTATTCGCCGGTCACACACACCATGGGGGTAGGCAGAGCAATCTCCTCGTGGTGAAGACGGGTGTGTCATCGTTTGATGAACTTGTGGCGCAAGCAACCGAGTGAGGACACGCCGCCCATCGCGGGTACGGTGTGGAGCGGTTGGAGGCTACTACCAACCCGCTCGTTGTTATGCACCGCTCACGCGCACCACGTGGGTAGGCAAAGCAATCCCCTCGTGGTGAAGACGGGTGTGTAACTGTTTGATGAACTCGTGACGCAAGAGAAACTGGTCGGTAAAGCTCTGGCCGCGCAAAACGACGGTAAAGCGGATACCAGCGGCATCAATCGCGTTAAACCGGATCAATGGCTCGAAGGTGGCGACGCCGCCGGGGGTTTCGGCCAGCACTGCCCGCGCCACCTCAAGTACAAGTTCTTCAGTGCGCGCGAGATCAGCATTAGGTCCAACCGCAAAATCAACCAACACCGCTAGTTCTGGTTCAGGGCGGCTGAAGTTGGTTACAATCTGCGTAATCATCTGCGAGTTGGGAATAATAATGATATTGTTTGCCAACTGTCTGATGTAGGTATCAGACCAGCGAATATCAGTAACAACCCCCTCTTCGCCGGTAGAGAGGCGGATGAAATCGCCGGGCCGCACCCGATTAGAGGCAATAATTTGCACGCCGGCAAAAAAGTTGGCCAGGGGTTCGCGTAATGCCAGCGTCAGGCCGAGGCTCGAACCGGCAATGACGGTCAGCAAAGGCCCTAGCGGGACGCCATATCTGACCAGTAGGGTGCCGCCAATCGCTAATGCCCCTAGACCACGCAGCAGGTTGTTGATCAGCGAGATATTCCCGATTTGGCGATGGCGCAGATAGGTATCGACCAGATTGATCAGCAGCCGCACCACAAAGATGGTGATCGCCAATACGACAGCAAGATCGAACACCGGTTGCCAAGCGGCGAGGGTGGTAGCGTCGATGAATGGGCCGGCCAAGAAACGCAACGCAATCACCAGCGACCAGAAGGTAAATTGGCCGCCAAGCGCAATCGCGATTGACTCGATCACGATCCGGTTGCGAGCGTCAGCCCACCGCCGCACACGCGGACGCACCAGCCCGTCAAGGATAAGACCGGCCAGCAATGTGAATGCGATCAGGACAATTGTTGCAGTACCATTGAGTTCGTTTGTCATCATAGCCGCATTATACTTGATGAGTTGGCAACCGAAGGTTATCGCTCAGCGAGCTCAATCATGCGCTGGCCGGGATGTTGCTTGCTTGGCAGCACAACACTGGCAGGTGCTCGTGATAAACTACTGATGCACATACGCTATGAGCAGTGTTGAAAGGTTGATGATAGCCATTGAGCGGATGAAAGAAGAAAGAGTGCGAGCGCTTTGTTTGGCATGGCAGTTTGACTACCGCACTCTGGTTCGAGACTGATGCATTAGCCAATAGCACATGACGATAGTATACATTGCTCGATAGTCTCAGATCGTATTTCCAAAGGTATTTTCATGGACGATCAACAACGCCTGAATGAACTCCGCCGCATGCGAACGCTCGCCACCGGCCTGTTATTCTTGGCCGGCATCGTCTTTGTACTGGCAAGCATCTGGCGTGATGCTGCGCCGTGGGTGCCATTTGTCCGCGCCTTTGCCGAAGCAGCGATGGTTGGCGCGTTTGCCGACTGGTTTGCGGTTACTGCCCTCTTTCGCCACCCGTTAGGCTTGCCGATCCCGCATACCGCAATTGTGCCGGCGCGCAAAGCCAGCATTGCGGCTGGCTTTGGCCGGTTTATCGAAACCAACTTTCTCAACCCCGATCAGATTATCACGTGGATTCGGCGGCACGATCCGGTGAGACGGCTTGCCCATTGGTTGCGCGATCCCAAGCGGGGGGAACAGGTGGCCGATGTGGCGGTCGAGGCGTTGGGCGGATTATTAGGTGTGGTTGACGATGATGATGTCAGCCAAGTGTTGGCGCGTGGCCTTAATCAGCGCTTGGAAACGATCCCGGCGGCGCCGCTGGCCGGACGATTGCTTGGTGTTTTGGTGGCCGGCGGACGCCAGCGCGATGCGTTGATGCAATTGGTAAACTTACTGGCGGAGGTGATTGCCAGTAACGAAAAGGAAATCCGCCGCCGCATCGCCGGTGAGTTGCCGGCATGGGTACCGCGGATTGTCGATCAGCGGATCTACGAGCGGTTGTTAGAAGGAATTCAGCGCTTATTGCGCGAGTTGCGTGAAGCCCCCGACCATCCGCTCTACCAACAGTTTACTGCTTTGATTGACCGCTGGATCGTTGATCTGCAATTCGATCCGCAGGTGCAACAACAAGGCGAGGCATTGAAGCGAGAGGTACTGGCGCATCCGGTGGTGCGCGAGCTCGTGCAAGCAAGCTGGCGTGATCTCAAACTTACCTTGCTGAGCCAGAGCGTCTCTCCCTCGTCACCGCTGCGCCGCTCGATAACTGAGGCTATCGCGCGATTTGCCGATCTGCTTGAGCACGATCCCGAATGGCGTGTGAAGGTTGAGCATTGGCTGGCGGCAGCCGTGGCCGCATTGGTGCGCCGGTATGGGCACGCGATCGGCGAGTTTGTGACGCAGACGGTCAATGGGTGGGACACGGCGGAAGTGACGCGCAAGATCGAGTTGCAGTTTGGGCGCGATCTGCAATTTATCCGCATTAATGGTACCATTGTAGGGGGCTTAGTTGGTCTCATCATTTACAGTATTACACAATTGCTACCGTAACAGAGCGATGGTGCTCATACGCAGGGAGGCGTGTATGACCAAACAGAGCAAACAAACCACGATTGACGGCCAGCGGCTGCATCCGGAAAGCCTGATGATGAGCTACGGCTATGTGCCGGCGCTATCGGAGGGTGCAATCAAGTGCCCCATTTTTCAAACCTCAACCTTTGTCTTTCAAACGGCGGAAGAGGGCAAAGCCTTCTTCGAGCTGGCCTACGGCTTGCGCCGCCCGCACGAGGGCGAAGAGATTGGGCTGATCTATAGCCGGCATAATAATCCCGATCTCGAGATCTTGGAGGATCGGCTTACACTCTGGGATCAAGCTGAAGCAGCGGCGGTGTTTGCCAGCGGTATGGCGGCAATTACCACGACTCTGCTCACCTTCCTACGCCCCGGCGACGTGATTGTGCATAGCGAGCCAGTGTACGGTGGCACCGATTACCTGCTCAAACACATTTTGCCGGCCTTTGGCATCCGGCGTTACGGCTTTGTCTCAGGCGTTTCACCCGAACAGGTCGAGACTCAGCTCCGGCGGGCCGGATTGTTTGACGCAGTGGGGATGATCTACCTCGAAACGCCGGCCAACCCGACCAATGCGCTGGTGGATATTGCCGGTTTTGCGGCGCTGGCGAAACGGGTGCCGCGCCGGGTGTTGACAGCGGTTGACAACACCTTCCTCGGCCCGCTCTGGCAGCATCCGCTGGCCCACGGCGCCGATCTGGTGCTCTATTCGGCGACGAAGTACATCGGCGGGCACAGCGATGTGATCGCCGGCGTCTGTTTGGGTAGCCGTGAACTGATCGCTCAGGTGAAAGGCATGCGCACGATCATGGGCACGATGGCGGGTGCGCATACGGGATGGCTGCTCTTGCGTTCGCTGGAAACGCTCAAGGTGCGGATGGAAGCGCAACAGGCTGGGGCGCGGCGCGTGGCCGATTTTCTTGCCAACCATCCTAAGGTTGAGCGGGTCTACTATTTAGGGCATCTCACGAGTGATGATCCGCAGTATCATATCTACCGGCGGCAGTGTGCGGGGCCGGGGGCGATGATCTCGTTCGACCTGCGCGGCGGTGAGGCGGAGGCGTTTCGCTTCCTCAATCATCTGCAACTGATCCATTTGGCGGTGAGTTTGGGCGGCACCGAATCGCTCGCCGAGCATCCGGCGACGATGACCCATGCCGATGTTGACCCTGAAGAACGGATCGAGTTTGGGATTGGCCCCAGTATGGTACGCCTGTCGGTTGGGGTCGAGCATCCTGATGATCTGATCGCCGATCTGAACCAAGCTCTGCGTGCTGTTTGATCGTGAATATCTTGTAAGGGTGATAAATTTCACATATACAAACTTGACAGGAAGGGTTTGTCACCTCATCATGCTAAATGCGTACTCACGTTCGTCTGGATCGGTGAGGGAGCGTCATGTTTGCTTTACGGCTGATCACCTCATCTTCACACCAATGTTCCAGCGTGATGCTTCGCAGATGAGTACGGCAATTTACACGGTCAGCGAAAGTTGCTTGCCATAGCGCGCGTGAGCCGGGCTACGGTTGCATCATGCGCCGCCAGAGAAATGAGGTGATCGTTATCGAATCCCAGTCCCGCTCGACAGCGGAAGACCATCTGCGCGCAGTTGTAAGCCATGACGCTGATGGCGCGATCATTGTCGATCACAGCGGGGCAGTGCGTTTTCTCAACAGTGCTGCCGAACGGTTGTTGAATCGCCATGGCGCTGAACTGCACGGCCAGATATTTGGCTTTCCGTTGGTAGTCGGTGAGCGAGCAGAAGTTGAGGTATTGCGTCCTGATGGAGAGTTTGCCGTCGCCGAGATGCGAGTCTTGTCGATCGTGTGGGAAGGGCAAGATGCGCTCTTGATTACGTTGCGCGATGTCACCTTCGAGCGACAGGCTGAGGCGGCGCTGCGAGAGGCTGAAGCATTCAGCATTGCGATTCTCAATTCGTTGACCAGTGAAATTGTGGTACTGGATAAGCAAGGCAAAATTGTGGCGGTCAATGAAGCATGGCTCCAATTTGGCCGTGAAAACGGGATTACTGATCTCGCGTCGATCAGTGTCGGCGCTGATTATTTTGCGGCCTGCGCGGCGGCGGGGCCGGGTACTGGCGGCCCGGAAGCGTTGCAGGGGTTGAAGGCGGTTCTCGCCGGTGAACTGGCCGAATTCACGTATGAATATCCCTGCCCCGGCCCACAGGGCATGCGCTGGTTTGCTTTGCGGGCAGTATCATTGCGTGGGTTGCGACAGGGGTTAGTCGTGGCGCACAACGATATTACCGACCAGCGTCGCGCTGCCCAAATTGCTGCCGAAGCCGAGATGTTGCGCGAGCAGGTGCGCCAGATGGAACGCGAGCTAGTCTCGGTAGAGGCGATCTCACGGCCTGATGAGATGGTGCGATCGCTGACTGCGCCGTTGCGCCAGCGTGCTCCTGATCTGTTTAACCACGGGTTGGAACGGTACGGCGCATTACTGGAAGAGGCGTTGTACAGCCGTGTGCATCGCACCCCGGCGCCATCACGGGCATTGCGTGAATTGGGCGAATGGTTTGGTTCGATTTGGGCGGCGCCACGTGATCTGATCGAGGTTCATTTGCAAGCGATGCGTGATCGCAGCCAACATAATACGCCCAAGAAGTTGCAAGCATACTTTGAAGAAGGACGCCTGCTTCTGCTAGAATTAATGGGTCATCTGGCATCGTATTATCGATCAATGGCGGCTGGTGAATTGTCTTTCCGTGATTCAGAGTAGCGGCGGCTGAAATTGTTGCCGGGACGAACAGACTGTGAGCAAGATTGTTTTGCATCTCTATATCGCTGGTCAAACACCACGCGCCGAACGGGCGATTAGCACGCTTCGCCGGATGATCGAGCAGGAGTTGGCCGGCCATGAATGTGAGTTGACCATTATTGATGTGCTTGCTGATCCGCAGCAGGCCGAGAATCAAAAGATTTTGGCCACACCGACCTTGATCAAGAGTTCGCCGCCACCTTATCGGCGGGTGATTGGCGACCTGTCGAGCGTTAGTGATTTGTTGAATGTCTTGAATCTACCGCCACAATCTTGAGACGTTCTTGCCTCTGTGCAACCAATAAGGAGAACGCTGGTGTGCGCTGATCAGATCGAACGGCTTCCTACCGGAATCACCGGCTTTGACCATATCGCCAACGGCGGCTTGCCCAAAGGTCGGACTACCCTTGTGTCAGGCACAGCCGGTAGCGCGAAGACGGTCTTTGCGGCCCAGTTTTTGGCGGCTGGCATTAAGCGGGGCGAGCCGGGCGTATTTGTGACGTTTGAAGAGACGCCGGAAGCCTTGCGCCGCAATATGCTTGGGTTTGGCTGGGATATTGCCCGCTGGGAGGCAGAGGGGAAATGGGCCTTTGTCGATGTGTCGCCGCAACCGGAAGAGGAGCTGGTTGAACTTGGATCGTACGATCTCGGTGCGCTGCTGGCGCGTATCGAACATGCCGTGCGGAGTATCGGCGCAATCCGGCTGTCGATGGATTCGCTCGGCGCGATCTTTACGCGCTTGAATGATTCGCGGGTGGTGCGCAACGAATTGCTCCGGATTGTCAGCACGCTGCGCCGGTTAGGAGTGACCGCCGTGCTCACCGCCGAGCGCACGCAGGAGTATGGTGAAATTGCCCGCTATGGCGTCGAAGAGTTCGTTTCGGATGACGTGGTGATCCTGCGCAACCTGCTCGAAGATGAAAAGCGCCGGCGCACGGTTGAGATTCTCAAGTTTCGCGGCACCTCGCACCAGAAGGGCAGTTTCCCCTTCACCGTCATTCCCGGCGAGGGCATTCACGTGATCCCGCTCTCGGCGATCGAGCTGAAGCAACGCTCGTCGAGCGTGCGCACCACGTCGGGCAATGGCGAACTCGACCGTATGTGCGGCGGCGGTTTCTTCCGCGATTCGATCGTGCTGGTGAGCGGCGCGACCGGCACCGGCAAGACTTTGATGGCGACCACGTTTATGGCTGCCGGCGTGCGCCAAAACGAGCGCTCGCTCCTGTTTGCCTTTGAAGAGAGCCGCGACCAGCTCTTCCGCAACGCGATCGGCTGGGGGATCGATTTCGAGCAGATGGAACGCGATGGCCTGCTGCGCGTGATCTGCAACTACCCCGAAGTGACCAGCCTCGAAGATCAACTGATCTTTATGAAAGCCGAAATCGATCGTTTCCGCCCGCAACGGGTGGCGGTTGACAGCCTCTCGGCACTCGAACGGGTGGCAACGATTAAGGGTTTTCGCGAGTTTGTGATCGGCTTGACCTCGTTCATTAAGCATCAAGAGATGGCCGGTCTCTACACCGCAACAACACCAACCTTGCTCGGTGGTTCGTCGATTACCGAAGCGCATATCTCAACGATCACCGACTCGATCATTCTTTTGCGCTATGTCGAACTGTTCGGCGAAATGCGTCGCGGGTTGACCGTCCTCAAGATGCGCGGGTCAAGCCATGATAAAGACATTCGCGAATTTACCATTGATAGTCGTGGCATGCATATTGGCCGACCCTTCCGCAACATCTCCGGCATCTTGTCTGGACAATTCACCCACATTGCGCCGAGCGAAATTGACCGGCTAAGCGCGATGTTCCGCGATGACGAGGGTGACGAACCCGCCAGAGATACTGCGCCAACCAATTAACTTGTAACGTTCAAGTGGCACTGGCTGGGTGTGGGGGAGATTGCCACAGTGCAGCACGATCCTTCTGCTTCCGAACCACACAGCACTGCTGATCGTCCGGCGCCATATCCTGCCCAACGATCGTTGCAGGCAATCGTGGCCAATAATACAAATGCCCTGCTGGTGCTCGACCTCGCCGGTACAGTTCTGTTTGTCAATGAAGCTGCGCTGCGCCTGTTTGGCCGGCACGCCGATCAGGTGCAGGGCAGCCCGTTTGGCTTTCCCCTGCAACCGGGCCTGACGGTTGATGCTGAGATCGTGCGCCCTGATCACTCGGTGGTGATCGTTGATTTACGGGTTGAGCCGATCGAGTGGGAGGGGGTGCCTGCTATGTTAGCGGTGCTCCACGATATTACCGAACGCAAACAGGCCGAGCAGTTGCTGATCGAAACCCAGCAATTGCTCCATTCGGCGCTCGATGCCTTGCCGTCGGCCATTGCCATTCTTGATCGGTATGGGCAGGTGTTGGCGGCTAATGTGCGTTGGTTGCAGCTCGGCCCACTGCTCGGCGTCGAAGCGATCGATTGCACGGTCGGGGCATCGTTTCTGGCCGCCTGCCATCTTGGGGTGGGGCCGGCAGTGGTGGTCGCAGCGGTGATCGAGCATCTGCTAACGAGTGAGCTGGAACGCTATGAAGGGGAGTTTGCTGCGGTTACGCATGATCGCTGCTGGCTGGCTATACGTGCAGTGCGGTTTGGGGCTGGCGAGCGGGTGCGGGTTGTAATGGTGCTGGAAGATGTATCGGCTCGCCACCAAGCCGAGCAGATCGGTCTGGCGCGCCGGCGGGTGCTCGAGTTGATCGCCTGCCAATACGATATCAGAACGATTACGCGCGAGATCTTGCAGTTGCTCGGCGAGCAGATCACGGATTTAGTCTATGCCGCGTATGTGGTGCGTTCGGCAGCGGTCTTTGCAAGCTACAACCGTTACATTCTGCACGATGATCTGCCGCACTTGGATCAATGGGCAAGCGAATTACTAACCCAATTGCCGTATCGTAATCAGCGGATCAGCGAACTTGAACCTGATTCGCCGTATTGGCAGAAGATCCAGTCACTCATGCAGATGCAGATCATTAACCGTATTTGGTTGATTGTCTTGCGTACTAATCGCGATCCGACTGATGGGTGGCTATTGCTTTGCCGGCAAAATGATACACCGCTGGCCTTAGAAGAACAGCAACTGGTTGATCACATCGAACAATTGACAACCATTGCGCTTGAACAGCACGCGACGCTGCACAAATTGGCGTACCAAGCCCATCACGATGCGTTGACCGGCTTGCCGAACCGGTTGTTGTTTGAAGATCGCTTACAACATGCTATCGAGCACGCGCGCCGCAATAACACGCTGGTGGCAGTGCTCTTTATCGATCTCGACCGCTTCAAGCAGGTGAATGACACGCTGGGCCATACAATTGGCGACCTCTTATTGATACAAGTGGCACGCCGGTTTGAAATGTGCGTGCGGACGACCGATACGCTGGCCCGTCATGGCGGTGATGAGTTTCTATTAGCGTTGCCTGAGATTAATTCGCCGCAACAGGTCACTGCCATCGCGCGCCGCTTGCACGAAGCGCTTGAGTATCCATTTTTCATTAATGGGCATGACATTTTTGTGAGTGCCAGCATTGGTGCAAGCCTCTACCCGATCGATGGTACCGATGTGATCACGTTGCAACGGGCGGCGGATATGGCGATGTATCGCGCCAAAGGCACGCTGCGCAATAGTTTTCAGTTTTTCGACGCAGCGATTACGAATACATCGCTCGAGCAATTACAAATCGAGACGCTGCTGCGGCAGGCGATTGAGCGCAATGAGTTGTTGTTGCACTATCAACCGAAAGTTGATCGCGCTGGGAAACTGGTGGGTTTTGAGGCGTTGATCCGCTGGCAGAACGCTGAGTTTGGCATGGTCTCGCCGGCGCGTTTCATTCCCATTGCTGAAGAGACGGGGTTCATTGTTGCGATTGGGGCATGGGTGTTGCACGAGATTGCCCGGCAGATGCGCGCATGGCGCGCGCAGGGTTTGCTGATCGTGCCGGTGGCGGTCAATGTATCAGCATTGCAATTCTCACAAAGCGACTTTGTGCAAACGGTAGCGGAAACCTTAGCGCAAGCGGGTTTGCCCTTAGGTTGGCTCGAACTCGAATTGACCGAGAGCATGTTGATGGGGCAGATTGATAATTTACGCCGCCAACTCATCGAGTTTCGCCAATTGGGGGTGACGTTAGCGATTGATGACTTTGGCACTGGCTATTCGTCGTTGTCATACTTGCATCGCTTGCCGATTAACGTCCTCAAGATTGATCGCTCGTTTGTAGCGCGGCTCGATCAGCCTGATGCGATGGTCGAGCATAGCCTCGTGAGCGCCATCATTTCGCTGGGCCATCACCTTGGGATGCACGTTGTGGCCGAAGGCGTCGAGACGGTTGGTCAACGCCAGATCTTGCTCGACGCCGGTTGTGATGTGTTTCAGGGCTACTACATTGGCCGGCCAATGCCGGCAGAAGCGGCAGCGGCATGGTTGCGTTCCCGCACTGAAGCAAATTAATCATAGACAGCGCCCCACCGCCGTGGGGCGCTCCGGTTGCCGGCCGCAGGTTTGGCATTATTGCTTGCGCCGCAAGGCTGCTTTCAGCAGGCGCCAGATGGCGCGGTGGCGCGGCATCACTTCAAAAATCTGCCCGTTCTTGCCCTCGCGCACGATGCGTAACGCGAGTTCTGCTGTCTCTTCGGCGGTGGTGCCAAAGATGTTCAAGACGCGCGGCAATTGCTTGATCGCTTCACCACCGGGGCCAACCGTCTCAAAGTGGTTGATCATATCGGTCGGTACCATTCCCGGTGTCAGCACGTTGAAGCGCAGATAGGGATGATCTTGATAATCACGGGCAAAGGCTTCGGTTAGGCGCACAATCCCCGCCTTCGAGACGCTATAAGCTGAGAGAAAGCGTTGCGGTCGCTTGGCGCCGCCACCAGAAAGGTTGATGATCTGGCCGTTGCGTTGCTTGATCATGTACGGCAAGGCGGCCCGGCAGCCGTAATAGGTGCCGAGCAGGTTCACCTTAATGACCTGTTCCCATGCTTCGGGCGGTACGTCGAGGACGTAGCCGAATGGCCCCGAAATGCCGGCATTGTTAACCCACAGGTCGATCCGGCCCATGCGCTCGGCGGCAGTAGCAGCGAGGGCCTCGACTTCGAGGCGATTGCTGACATCGCAGCGGACGCCGCTCACCTTGAGGCCAGCGGCTTGCATTGCACGTTCGGCTTCGGCTAGGTTGGCGGCATTGGCCGACGAAATCACGACCTGCGCGTCAGCGCAGGCTAATGCTTCCGCGATGGCCCGCCCGATCCCCCGGCTGCCGCCAGTCACGACTGCGGTCAGGTTACGCAAATCGGTTGTCTTCTGAGCCATGGTCTCCTCGTTGTGATACAAGCAGGACAGACACCGTAATGGCTGCGCAGGTTGTACTCTGCGAGGTTTATTCTGACGGCTGAAACCTCCGGCCCCCGATCAGCGCTGGCGAATCGTCAACCGGTCGCCCTCGCGCACCGCACGGATCGGCGCGCCGCGAAGCGCTGCCGGCAAGAGCAGGTGCCGCCGGTATGGCCCCAGCGAGACGATCAGTTCATCACCGCTCACGCTCAGGGTAAGATCTTCACGGGCGACACCTGGCAGCAACAGGCTGATAAACGGATCGGTTTGCGAACCAATGCCAATCGGTGGCGGCAGCGGTGCCGGTGGGTGCAGGAGCCCTTTCCCGATTGTCGCGAATGGCGCCGGCTCGTGAGGCGTGGCGTGAAACGGTAGGCGCAACAGCGGCAAGTTCGGCCAGCGCGCCGCAACGGCGGCTACGACCGCAGCTTGCTCTAAAACCGGCGTGGCGAGTTCGTTGCCATCACTCACCACCGGCAACAGCGGGCCGGCGATCAGCGCATCGAGGTTCAGGCCAAAGAGGGTCAAGGCCGGTGCATACAATGTTGCCGCGCGCAAGCCGGCGTGATCGGGGCGGATCACCAAACGCGCCCGCACCCGCGTTGGGTCGAGTGCAGCGTCACGCAACTGCTCAAACCGCACCCGCGCCTCTTGCATCTGCCCAATCTGCTCGAATGGCAGCAGATTGGCCGGCAACGCCGCGCGTGCCAACGACTCGCTTGATTGGCCGGGGCCACGATCGAGCCCAAAGAGCTGCCGCATCAGCCAGCGAAAGGTATCAGGAACGGCCAGCGCGCGCAAGAGGCCATCTGGCGGCCCGGCATCAACGCAGATGAGCTGGTAGCCGCGTTGGGCATGGCCGGCCAGACGATAGACGGCCAAAAACAGTTCGAAACCGGGCAGCAATGGTAGGTCATCGCCAGCAATAGGCGGGCCGGGCAAGCTGATGCGTGCGCGGAGTTCATTCCACGTTGCGCTCAGATCCGCCAGTGGCTGGAACGTCCAGAGATCAAGCTGGGGGGCAAGGCTAGCCGGTTGAGGCACTAGTGGGGCGCCTAAGAGGGTCGCGCAGTCGTGGGTGGGCGTGAGACTGGCAAGCAGGGTGGGTTGGCTTTGCGCGGCTGAAGCAACTGCCGTAGCGGCGGCGGCGAGAGCGCTCGATTCACCGCTAAAAAGGATGATCTGCGCGGTAGTTGGCCACATAGCGATCGTCCTGTCTGCTGTACAGGTATATGCAGATGGTTGCTGATTGTATTATATGCAACTTCGCCAACGTGGTGGTTGCGATTAGCCGGCAGATACGGCAAACATTTGGTACCGCCGATCAGATATAATGAGTTGTGGTCAACGCTTACGGAGCGTTCCCTTTATGTGGTTGTCCAGCTCAGGGAGGCACCATGTCAGAATCATTGATGCAACAGCCGCTCGGCGCTATTCTCGACGCGCTGGCTTCGCGCGCGCCTACTCCCGGCGGTGGCAGCGTTGCGGCCCTGACCGGCGCGATGGCCGCCGGTTTGGTGAGTATGGTATGTGAACTGACGATCGGTAAACCGCAGTTTGCCGAGGTTGAAGGCGAGTTGCGCGCGATCCATGTGCAGGCCGAACAGTTGCGGGCCGAATTGCAGCGGCTGGCTGATGAAGATATTGCTGTGTTCAACCGGTTAGCGGCGGCGTACAAGCTGCCGCGCACGACCGAGGCCGATGCGGCGACGCGCAAAGCGGCGATCCAACAGATTACCCGCTTGGCCGCCGAAGTGCCGTTGCGCACAGCGCAAGCCGCGGCGGCGTTGTTGCCGCTCTGCACGACGCTGGCCAACAATTGCGCCCGGCTGGTGGTGAGCGATGTGGGGGTTGCAGTCTTGCTGGTACGGGCTACTGTGCAGAGTGCGGCGCTCAATGTTGAAATCAACCTCGCTGCACTCGAGGATCAGGTGTTCGTGCGCCAAACGCGCGCCCAGTTGCAAGATCTGCTGATCGGACTTGGTGATGAAGTTGACGGCATTGTCACCATTGTCCGGGGAAGGATGGCCGCATGAGCGCCCAGATTCTCGATGGTCGCGCGCTAGCCCAAGAGCTGCGCGCCGAGGCGGCGGCGCAGATTGCCGAGTTGTGCATGCGGATCGATCGCGCTCCAACGATTGCGGTCGTCCAAGTGGGTGAAGATCCCGCTGCGACGCGCTACGTGCGCAGCATCGACCGGCTATGCCAGTCGCTGGGAGCGGCATGCCGGGCCATTGCCCTGCCGGCAACTACCGACCAAGCCGATCTGGAAGCGACGGTCTCGCACCTGAGCGCCGATGATCGAGTCGATGGCATCTTATTGCAACTGCCGCTGCCGGCGGGATTGTCGCTCGATGGAGTCTTGCAACGCCTGGTGCCGGAAAAGGATCTCGACGGCATTCACCCGATCAATGCCGGCTTGCTCGCACAGGGGCGCCCGGCGTTAACGCCAAATACCCCTGCCGGTGGGATGGAGCTGCTGCGCCGGTATGGGATTGAGGTGCGCGGAAAGCGGGCGGCAGTGGTGGGCCGCTCGGCGATTGTGGGTCGGCCCATGGCCCTGCTCTTGCTACAGGCCGATGCCACTGTCACCATTTGCCATTCGCGCACCCCTGATTTAGGCGCTGTCTTGTGCGAATGTGACATCATCGCCGCCGCGGCTGGCCGGCCCGGCCTCATTACGGCTGAGATGATTAAACCGGGTGCGACGGTGATCGATTTCGGCACCAACGTGCTGGCCGATGGCAGTATGGTCGGTGATGTCGATTATGCTGGAGCCGTGGAAGTGGCGGGCGCCATTACACCGGTGCCCGGCGGCACTGGCCCGGTGACGAATGTGATGCTCATACAGAATCTGATCAAAGCAACCCGGACCCGGTTAGGGATATGAAAATCCTCGTGCTCGGCAATGATGGGCGCTGCCATGCGCTAGTCTGGAAGCTCTTCGCTAGCCCAACCGCCGATGTGCTGGTGGCGCCTGGCAATGGCGGTGCCTGCCAGATTGCGCCGCAGGTTGATCTCGATCCGGCGCAGCCGGCCCAAGTCGCGCAGTGGGCGTTTAACGAGCAGATTGATCTGATCGTGCCGGCGAGTAGCGAACCACTCTGGGCAGGGTTGGTGGATGAAGTGGTGAGCATGCACATCGGCGTCTGCGGGGCATCACAGCGCAGCACACGCATCGAGTGGAGTCGCTGCTACGCCAAAGATCTGCTGCTGCGCTACCAATTGCCAACCCCGGCGGGGCGCTGTTTTGCTAGCTTACCGATGGCAGAAAAGTACCTCGCCGCGCAACCGCTGCCGGTCGTGCTGTGCGGCGACCATCCCGCCGCCGGCGAGGGGGTTTACCACGATCGCTACGCCGCCTTGGAAGCCTTACGCGCGTTGTTTGTATCGCGGCCGGTGGAAGGCAGTAGCCACGGGGTGGTGATTGAAGAGTATGTGAGCGGGCCGGTAGTGAGCTTTTCAGCTATTACTGATGGCAGCCATTTGGTATCGCTGCTGCCGGCCCGTATCTATGACGGGATGGGGCCGCAACCGGATAGCCCGCCGGCGCCGGGCATGGGCGCGATTACCGGCAATTCTGCCTATGCCCAGAAGCTGAGGGCGTACCTCGAACGCCACCTCATGCAGCCGTTGGTCGCGGCTATTGCCCGCGAACAGTTGCCCTATTGGGGGATCATCGGCGTTGACTGCGTGATCGGCGCGCAGGGGCCGCGCATTATCGGGTTGCGCTGTAGCCTGCGCGATATGGAAGCGCAGGCAGTCTTGCCGCGTTTGATCGACGATCTGGCGCCTTACTTCGAGGCCGCCATTGCCCGCAGTCTGCACCGTTTGCCGCCTCTGCGCTGGCGCGACGAGGCAAGCGTGGCATTGGCGCTGGTGACGCAGGGCTACCCCCACCACTACCCAATCAACGCCGCAGTGGAAGGGGTCAGCGAAGTTGAAGAAGGCGTGCTGGTCTTCCACGATCAGACCGAGTCGCCGCATATCTTGCGCTACGATCCGTCGCGGCGCGACCGGTTGTTTGGCGGTGGCAGCGGCGGCTTGTATCTGACTGGCGGGCATGTCGCGACGGTGGTGGCGCTCGGCGCTACGCTGGCCGGCGCGCGCGGGAGAGCCCTTATCAACGCTGAGCGGATCCGGTTTCCCGGTCGCACCTATCGCGAAGACGTTGGCGCGAGCGAACAAGCGTAGGGCGAAACAGCGTACGGGTGCGACGGCGTAGGGGCGGAGCAGGGTTCCGCCCTACGGCATATGAAAGGAATAATATGTCTGCTGAACCTGTTATTGCGCTTGCCACTGCCGATGAAGCGATTGCAGCGTGCTATCCGGCCATGGTTGAATTGCGTCCGCATCTAGTTGCAGCAGAGTTTATCGATCGCATCCGGCGACAGATGGCGCATGGCTATCAGCTTGCCGCGGTCTGGGTTGATGGTGCAGCCGTCGCGGTGGCCGGGTTCCGTCTCAGCGAAAATCTGGCGTGGGGCCGCTTTCTGTATGTTGATGATCTGGTGACTCGGGCCGATCAACGGTCGCATGGCTATGGCGCGAGGTTGTTGGCGTGGTTAAAGGAGTATGCCGCCGCCGCTGGGTGCGCTCAGCTCCACCTCGATTCGGGCACGTGGCGAAAAGACGCGCATCGGTTTTACGAGCGCGAGGGGATGCGGCTGAGCAGCTTCCATTTCGTCTGCGATGTGACCACCGCTTGACAGAGTAGCGGGGACGTTACGAAGTTTGTCGCTTCGCAACTATTTCACCATTGACTTCCATGACGCAGCGTGTTATAATTAGAGTTGTAACGCACTGCGTTATGTGACTACCGAAACCCGGCAGGCTGTGCTATGATACAGATAGCTTGAATTCCGGTTACTACCATAGAGCAGGAGGCTGCTATGTCAACGGTCGAAGAAATTGAGGTCAATGTTCGCCAGATCGACGAGACGCCGCCGCCGGTCAATCCGAGCGTGCAAATCTTTGAAGTGGTGCGTAAGCTGATGCTGGCCGGTATTGGCGCGTTTGCGCTCAGCCGCGAAGAGGCCGAGGCGTTCCTCAACCGGCTGGTGGAGCGGGGTGAGCTGGCGCAGAAAGATGCGCAGAAGCTGTTTGAGGAGGCTGCCGAGCGCTTCCGCAAGACGGCGATGCCGCAGACCGATCAGGTCCAAACGAACCTCAACAATCTGACGGCGCAGGTTGAGACTAGCTTCGAGCAGTTCCTCAACCGGCTCAACATTCCCTCCAAGCGTGACATTGATGAGCTGAGCGCCAAGATTGCCCAACTGGCAGCCCGCGTCGAGGAGCTGCGCCGCGCGCAAGAGACGCCGGCTCGCAGCCGCACCCGCAGTGAGGCGAAGGAAGAGCACAGCGAGAAGTAGGTAGCTCCGAGTTGGCGGACGCCGGCACTGTGGCGTTGACCACAGTTGCCGGCGTTTTGGCGCAGCGTGTTATAATTGCCGCTGAGACTACTGAGGCAACGCCGGGATTGCTAAGGCATCGCGTTTACTTGCAGACCCGGCGCAAGGCGGCACCTACCATGCATGTCATTAAAAAATACGCCAACCGGAAACTGTACCACACCAACCAGAAGCGCTATATTACCCTCGATGGCATTGCCAAGCTTGTGCAAGAGGGCGAGACGGTACAGGTGCTCGATAATGAGACCGGTGACGACATCACGGCGAATATTTTGGCGCAGGTCGTATTACAGGCCCGTGGGCGCGGTTCGCCGTTACCAACCAACCTGCTCACCGGTCTGATTCAGGTTGGTGGCGACACTCTCACGACGTTGCGGCGCACACTCTTCAGTTCGCTCGGCGGTGATGAACTAATCGAAGCTGAAATTGGCCGGCGGATCGACGTGCTGGTTGACGAGGGCGCACTTTCGCCCGAAGAGGCCGATCGCTGGCGCAAGCTGCTGTTGCGGCAAGAGTTTGCCCGTGATGCGCAGAATCAATTGGCCGATCGCATCGCTGATGTGCCGACCCGCAACGATGTCGCACGGCTCCATGCCCAGATCGATGCGCTCGCCAGCATGGTCGAGCAATTGTTACGCCGTCGTTAAAGGTGATCGTATATCGTTGCAAAGAGGCAGGCTATGCAGCGCAGCACAACCGCTTTGGTCCTCGCCGGCGGCGGCGTGGCCGGTGCCGCCTATGAGATCGGCGCCCTCTGTGCCATTGATCAGGTGCTCGAACACCTCTCAGTCAATGAATTTGATATCTATGTCGGCACCAGCGCCGGCGCGTTGCTCAATGCTTGTCTCGCCAACAATATGTCGCCACGCACGTTGATCAGCGTGCTCGAAAGTTCCTTGCTCGGCATCGATCAGCTCGAACCGCACCACCTCTATCAGTTAAATCTGGCCGATCTGTTGCGCCGCGCTTCTCACCTGCCCGGTGCGTTGGTTCAAGCTGTCCAACGCTGGTTGCGTGAAGGCAGCGAGGCTTCGCTCCTCGATCTGATCGAAACCTTGGCGGTTGGATTGCCGACCGGTCTCTACGACTCACAGGCGCTTGAACGCTATCTACGGGCGGCGCTCGAACAACCCGGTCGCTCAAACCGCTTTACCGATCTTGACCGCGAGTTAATGATTGTTGCGACCGATCTCGATACCGGCGAACGAGCAGTCTTCGGGTTGCCGCCGCTCGAACACGTGCCAATTTCGCTCGCCGTTTGTGCGTCGGCGGCGATCCCCATTTTCTATCGCCCGGTGCGAATCGGCGATCGCGATTATATCGATGGCGGGTTGCGCGGCACCGCTAGCCTCGATGTCGCCATCGAGCGCGGAGCCGAGCTGATTGTGTGCATCAATCCGATGGTGCCGTTCGATAACCGACGCCATCCGCCCGGCGCCGGCATCAGCGATCAGGGCATCCAGCGGATCGGCAATCAAGTGTTTCGCACCTTTATCCACGCCGGGTTGCATTACCACATCAAACAAGTGCGTCGCCGCCATCCCGAAGTTGATATCATTCTGATCGAACCTTCGCGCCATGATCGGACGATGTTCGCCGAAAATACGATGCGTTTCCGCACCCGGATGACGATCGCGCGCCATGGTTTTGAGAGCGTGGCCCGCCATCTCTGCGAACATTATCCGTATTACCGGGCGATGCTGGCCCGGCATGGCATTGCGATCAGCGATGAGCGGATCCGGCAAGATTTGCGCAATTTGCAGATGGCTGGCGATGACCCGCATCTTGTGCGTGCAGCGTTGGTGACTGGCGGCTCACTCCACACCGCTCCGGAGGGGTTGGCCTCAACGCTGGCGGAATTGGATCGTCTGCTGTCGCGGTTTGAGGTTGCCCGTTGAGATGATCGTCTATATCGCTTATCCTACTAGCTTGAATTTGCAGTCGGCCAATGCGCTGCAGACCTATACCACGCTGCGCGAATTGCGCGCGCGCCGGCCTGACACCCTTGCCCTGATTCCGCGTTGGGTGATGGAGCCAAGCCGGTTTTACGACGTTGGAGCGGTACATTTGCCCCGACCGGCGATTGGCAAACTCTCACGCTTGTACAAGAGCACGCTGCTCTATTATATGGAACATTCGGTCTTCGCCGCCATGACCGCGGCGATGGTGGCTCCCCGCCGGCAGACAGTCGAGGCGGTCTATATCCGCCAGCCGATTATTGCCGCGTGGTGGGCCGGCGTTTTTGGCCCCCGGCTGGGCCTGCCCGTGATCTACGAGGCGCATGATTTTGAGTCGCGCAATCCGTCACGCGCCAAGGAACTTTGGGCGCGCGGGTTGCTCGATTTGATCGACCGGACGGCGATCGGTCGGGCAACGGCAGTTGCGTCGCTCACCGAGGATTTTCGCCGGCTGTTGGCGCAAATCGGCTGGCGCGATCCGGCTGATGTGGCGGTCATTCCCGATTCCTACGACGAGCAGATCTTTGCGCCGCAAGATCGTGCTGGGTGCCGTGCCGAACTTGGCTTGCCGTCCACGGCGCCGATTGTTGCCTATGCTGGCATGACCTTCGCCCACCGCTGGCTAGATGGCTTGCTCAGCGCCATCCGTGCTCTACGCGCGATCCAGCCGGATTTGATCGGCCTGATTCTCGGTGGGCGACCCGGCGAGCGGGCGGCGCTGGCGGCCCATGCGATCAGTGAAGGGTTACGGGTCGCAGAAACTACGGCTACGCCAGCCGATCTCTACCTGCTGCCGCCGCGCCCGCAAACCGAGGTGGTACGCTGGCTTGGTGCGGCTGATGCGCTGGTGATCCCCGATACCGTCACCGATGTGACCGCTTCGCCGCTCAAGTTGTTTGAGTATATGGCATTGGGCATACCGGCCGTGCTGCCATCCATTCCGGCCTTGCATGAGATCTTGCCGCCGCATCTGGCCTACAGCTTCACCCGACGCGATCTGGCCGGTTTGCAAGCGGCGCTTAGCGCGGCGCTGGCCGAGCGCGACCCGTCGCTCGCAGCGGCGCGCCAAGCCTTGGCGGCTGAGCATACCTATGGCCGGCGGGCTGAACGGATTATTGCCTTGGTGGAGCGGGTAGCGAATCGCGGGTAGCGGCAAAGCAACGCTGCACCCCTACTGGGTTGGCGCCTGCCAGAGGCAGATGCGGCCATCATGGGCGCCGGTAGCCAGCAACTGGCCGTCGGGGCTAAAGCTCAGGCAACTCACGCCGGCGCTGTGTTCGAGCACGAGCGGTAACGGTTGCGCGTGTTCTATGTGCCAAAAGCGGGCGCTACGATCTTCGCTGACCGAAGCCAAAATCGGGAACCGTGGGTTGAAGGTAAGCCCACGCACCGGCGCCGTATGGCCTTGAAGGGTATCGAGTGGGTGATAATCCTTGAGTCGCCACAGCCGGATGATAATGCCGCTGCTGGCGGCAATGATTGTGCTGGTTGGATCAAACGTGACGCTGTAGATGAACGTATTAAAGCCGTTAATTGGCTCGCGCGCTCGTTGATCGGCAACCTGCCAGAGGTAGATCACGCCGTCATAGCAGCCAGCCGCTAAGAGGGTTCCATCAGGCGAAAAGCTCAATGAATGGACGAAGGGGGAGGTAAATAGGCCGATTGGCTCGATCTTCCCTTGCCGTAGCTCGTACAGCGTGATCGCACTACCCCATCCGCCAGTGGCGAGATACCGGCCATCGGGGCTAAAACCGATGCTCTCGATTGGGCAACCGGGGTGTTGGATGGTTTGCAATGGTTGCCAATTATCGGTGCGCCAGATTCGCACCGTCTCATCATCGCTGCCCGTTGCAGCTAACTTGCCATCCGGACTCCACGCGACAGTGCGGACAGTGCTCTCGTGGCCACGCAGGCTAGTGACGTGTTCGCCGGTGCTGGCCTCCCACACCCCAACCGTATAATCGTCATAGCCAGCCAATAACCATTTGCCATCAGGCGAAAACGTGATACTCCGCACCTGACTGCCGGTGATCAAACGGCGGAGCATCGTGCCAACCGGGGTTGTCAATTGGGCAGAGCTCGGCTCCTCCGGTGACGGTTGGGAGGGCGTGTCAGTAGGCTCAGGAGCTGGTGGCGCTGCTGGTTGGGGTATAGGCCGTAAAGCTACTGGTGCAGCAGCGGCTGGCTTGCCACGCAGCCGGTGAAGCGCCTCGCGCATTTCGCGGGCCGATTGCGGCCGCTGATCAATTAGGGTTGCCATGCCCTGTTCGATCAACTGGGCCAACCTTTCAGGTACATGCGGCGCCAAGCTGTGGATCGGACGCAACGGATCGGGCTGGCCATTGACCAGCCGGGCCATGCGGGTCATCGCATCAGGCGGCAGCACACCGGTCAGCAGGTGATACAGGGTGGCCGAGAGTGAATAGATATCGCTGCGCGGATCCGGCTCACCATCGCGCATCTGTTCGTAGGGTGCATACGGGGGAGTAAAGCCGTAGACCTTACGTGTGCCTGACCCGTCAATCCCGGCTGAGACCGTCATCCCGCCGCGGGCCAGCCCAAAATCGAGCAAGATGATATCGTGGCTGGGGGTGAGTTTGAGGTTTTTCGGCTTAATATCACGATGGATGACCGGCACAGGCCGTGTATGGAGGTAATTCAACACATCGAGTAGTTGATCCATCCATTTGATCACCATCGGCAAGACTTGCGGCGAGGCGAACCGGCGGCCAAGGCGGGCCAACTGATTGCCGAGATCTTCGCCGTGGATGAACTCCATGACCAGAAACTGGCCCTGTGGATCGATAAAATGATCAATCACCCGTGGCAAAGCCTGATGCCTGAGCCGGGCCAGTATTTGCGCTTCGCGCTCGAACGCCTGCCGGTAGGCCTCATCGTTAAACAGGGTCTGTTTTAGGGCTACGTCAATGCGCAGCCGCAGATCGCGCGCCTGATAGACGGCGCCCATCCCGCCTTTGGCGATCTGGGTGATGACCCGATACCGGCCTTGCAAGACTGTTTCCGGCGCAAGCATGCGCACTACTCCGGGCAGACGCGAACACGCTAAACCGTATTATAACAAAATGCTGGCATTGCGGTTGAACCAAGTGAGGATCGCGTTCTTGCTCGTCTGTGGATTGTTAAGTCGTAATGCCTACCGCAGTATATTCTGCTCTCTGCTTGTCAGTGCGAGCCACCGGAAGCGGTGAAGCAATCTCCCGCGAGCGCGGGAACGACCCGTTCAGGCATGTGTCTCGCTGAAGGGGGGAGATTGCTTCGGGGCGACGCCCCTGCGCAATGATAATTGGGCAGTGCTCCCGCGCTCTTCTCTGTCATTGCGAGCGCAGCGAAGCAATCCCCCGCGAGTGCGGAAGAGGCATCCTTTCCGCAGAAGGAGGAGATTGCTGCGCGAGTGGCGCCCCTGCGCACAAACAGGTGCCGCCGTCCTCTCGCAATGACAAACAGATGACGCCGCCCCCTCGCAATGGCAGCGGGTACAGAAATGTTACACCGATAAACCGTAGGCTTCAGCTAAGATTTCAATCGGATGGCGGGTGGCGACGCCGGTTGCGCCGCTGATCTGCCAGCGACAAGTCTCGCTGTCGCAAAGCGCGAGGTCTTGACCGCTGGCGCGCACGAAGTCGAACAGGGGCTTGCCGACGCCCATTGCGATCTGATACTTCTCGCGCTTGATGCCGTAGGTGCCGGCGATGCCGCAGCATTCGGCCCGGCTCTCGCGCAGGCGCAAGCCGGGTACAAGCCCTAATACGTCGAGCACGGGACGGCCAATCCGGTGCGCGCGCAACTGGCATGGCGGGTGGTAAGGCAACTCGCGTTCGATCGGGCGGAAATCGGTGCGCAGGCGGCCTTGTTGGTACAGATCGCGCAAGAACTCGAAGATGTCGTAGGTGCCGGCAGCGACCGCGCGAATGTCGTCACCGTGCAACCCCAGCAGCTCCGGCGCCTCTTCTTTCAGGGTGAGGGTGCAACTGGTGCTGGTGCCGACGATTGGAATACCAGCGTGAGCGTAGGGCAAGAGTTGGGCGACGTTGTATTCGTGATGGCTCTGCGCCGCCGGAAAGTCGCCGTTCGAGAGCAATGGCAAGCCGCAGCAGCGTTGTGGCGGCACGATGACCTCAAACCCGAGGTGTTCGAGCACAGCAATCGCCGCTTTGCCAACGTGCGGTTCGTAGTAGTTGGTGCTGCACCCGTGGAAGTAGACCACCTGCGGTCGCCGTCCGTTGGTCGCCGGTTTGCGCCGTTTGAACCAACGCTGGAAGGTGTAGGTGCTGGCTTTGGGCAGCGGTGCGTGGCGGTGAATGCCCATCACCCGTTCGATCATCCAGCGCGCTGGTGCGAAGTTGAGCGTGAAGTTGACCAGCGGTGCGTGCGGGCCGCTGCTGAGCCGCCCCACCAAGCCTGAACGGGCGATAATCCGGTTGCGCAAGGGCATGCCGCGTTCGGCGACGATTTGGGCGCGGGCGCGGGCGTTCAGCTCGGCGATGCGCACACCGGTCGGGCAGACTTGATTGCAGACCCGGCAGCCCGAACAGTAATCAACTGACGCATCGGGCACCGGTTGGGCGGCGTGGCGGAAGCGTTGCGCTTGCGGCCCGACGTATTTGGGGCCGGGGAAGGCATCGGTCACTGCTGCCACCGGACAGGCTGAGGTGCAGATGTTGCATTTGATGCAGTGATCGAGTGATTGGGTGAGTGAGAGTTCGATATGATCCATAGTGGTGATTCCTCTATGAAAGCATCTGTTTAGAGCCGCACCGCCGTGCGGCTGTACGAAATGCGGCGGCAAGCGCAGCTTTTTGGCGCCGCACCGCCGTGCGGCTCTACGTTCATGCCTGCCCGGCGGCCCAGCCGGTGGCGATGGCAGCCCCTTCGAGGCAGCCTTCGCGAATCGGATCGTAGCCGGTCAGTGCGCCGCCAGTGATCTGCACGTTCTCATACACCAGCCGGCCCGCGGCGTCGAGCGGGCGCAGGCGTTGATCGACCCGTACCCCGGTTTGGAAGACGGGGTGGCCGTGCGTATTGAGAAACCGTGGCGCAAACCATCCAGCCCTGCCGTCAGGCGTTTGCAGCGGCAAGTCGAGCGCCGTTTCATGCAGATGGCCGTCGGGCGTGGCGCGCACGCCGCCGCCGAGAATGCCACCCGTGGCCAGTACCCAACGCCGGGCAGTGTGGCGCTGCTCGCGGGCCGCCGCTTCGCTGAACACGGCGACGAGAGTGTCGCCAATGTGCTCGGCGCGTTGGACAAATCCACCCAATTGGATGCGACCGCCTAGCCGCAGCAACTCATCCTCGAGGATCTGATACAACCGCATACCGGCCACCGAAACCGGCAGGGTAGGGATTTCAAAGATCAATGCGCCGGCCCGGTTTTGGAGATCGCGCACCACCTCGGTGGCATGCTTCAGGCCAAGGATGGCCGGCAGGCCAATGCGGGCATAACCGCCCTTGCGCACATAGGCGGCCAATTGCTCGCCAAGGTTAGCGCGGAAGGCCGGTTGCTCGCATAGCCGGGCCAGCGTCACCGGGCTGAAATCGTGTTGGCGCTGGGTAGGCGGCAAGGTTAATTGCGCCGCTTCAGCAGCAATGCCCTGCGCGCGCAGGTTGGCAGCGATCAGCGGTGGAAAGAAATCGCGCAGCTCGGCAAAGCCGGCAATGAGGGTGGGCCGGCCATCGCGCAGTTGGCGGGCATCGCCGGCGATCATCGTGGCCGGAGCGAAGGCGGTAGGGCGTAGCGCCCCCAGCGCCGTCGGCAAGAGCAGGTTGCGGTTAAGATTGCCGGCGAATGGGTAGCCGGCTGCTTCGCCGATCGCTCGGATGCGGTCAATTCCCTGCTCGATCATCGCCGGGCCGGCCAAGGCGTAGGGATGATGGGGGTGTTGGATCGCCAACTGGGCAATCCCGGCCAGCGGGTCATCCACATCGGCGAGCAGATCGATACAGCCGGTGGACCAATGGGTCACGCCGTGGCCTTTGGCCAGCACCAGCACCTTCTCGCCGCGTTCAGCGCGGCCAATCGCGGCCAGCATCCCGCTGAGACCGGCGCCGATCACAATCGTATCGTACATAGAAACTCTCCCGGCGGGCTACGCCTGCACATATTCGGTTGCGATCGCGGGATGCTGCGTCACCAACCCGCCTCCCGGCTCGGCCAGTGCGCGCAAGCGGTGAATGCCTAACACACCGGCGTAAATCAGCTCGTCGAGACGGGCCTGCCGTAATTGGTCGCCCCACAGCACCGGCGTCAATCCCTTCCACCGCTCTTGAAGGAAGTGCAAAATCGCTTCGTTGGCGTGGGTATGGCTGAGGCCATCGGCGCAGCGCCGCTCGTAGAGCAGGTTAGCCGTGCGGTAAATACACCACCCGCCTTGGCATGGCCCCATCCCCATGCGCACATCGCGCCGGATATCATCAAGGTTATGCGCGCCGGCATCGATCGCCGCTACGATCCGCTCGCGAGTCACCAGCTCGCATTCGCAAATCAGATCACCGGCAGCGTGCTCGCTCTCAACCAAGGCCAGCGGCTTGCCCAGCCAGTAGTGCGGCGTTTGGGCTGCCGGATCGGGCGACACCGTTACCATCGCGTGGGCGCGGTGCTCGAAGCGCGGCACCGGCAAGACCTCGTTTGCCGTGCGGCATGGTTGGGTATTCCCCAAGCGGCGGGCCAGCTCGTTGACCGTCTGTTCGGCCATCAGGCGGTAGGTTGTCCACTTGCCGCCGACAATCGACAGGATGCCGCTCACGCCATCACGCTCTTCGTGATCGAGCAACTTGAACGTGCGGGGAATATCGCGGTCGCTAGCGACATCTTTATCTTTGTAGAGCGGGCGCACGCCGGCCCATGCGCGCAGGGCGCGATACTGGAGGAAACCGGGGATCAGCTTCTCGCCTTCATCGAGCATAAACTGGATCTCTTCCGGCTCGATCCCAAACACATCAGGATCGGGGACATGCACATCAGTGGTGCCGATCACGGCCACCGTATGGATGGGCACGATAATGTCGCCATCGGAGGGTAGCTTACAGCGATTGACCACCGTGTTCACCATCCGGTGGTTCATCGCCACCATGGTACCCTTACCGGGCACGACCGTCACCGTTACACCGGCCAGCGCAGCGATCTTGCCGGCCCATGCGCCGGCAGCGTTGAGCACATAGGCGCAATCGATCCGGATCCGCTCGCCGCTGCGCAGATCTTCGACAATCGCCCCCACGACCCGGTTGCCTACCCGCACCAGATCGACCACATTGTGATAGGTACGGATCTCGGCGCCATACTCGCGGGCGGCCAGCGCGACTGAATGGGTGGCGAGAAACGAATCGGCGGAAGCATCGGGCACCTCAAACACGCGCGAAATGCGCGGATTGAGGGCCGGTTCGCGACGGAGCATCTCGGCGACGCTGATCTCTTGCACTGGCACGCCGGTACGGTGGCAATTGGCCACAAACACATCGCCATAGCTTCCATCATCCCACGGCGTAATCACGAAAAAGCCAGATGTCTGCTCGATGCAGTGGGGCATAATCCGGCGCAGGATGGCATTTTCGTGAGCGCATTCGGTGGCCGATTGCGGGTCTTTGGTCACATATCTCCCGCCGGAATGGAGCAGGCCGTGGTAGCGACCGGTAGTGCCGTGGGTCACATCACCCTTCTCGACAAGGATGCAGCGAATGCCGCGCATCGCCAAATCGAGGGCACAGCCGGTACCAGTCGCGCCACCGCCAATCACCAACACGTCGGTGGAGAGCGTTTGCATGCTGATCTCCTAACAGGCAACAAGACCGGCAGGATTGCTCCCGCCGGTCTTGCCGCATTGAACAGACATTGCCGCACAGGACGGGCGGTACATAACCGATGACGGTATCATAACACCATCGCGCGGGTTACGCACCGCTATGCATCCACCAAGCTGCTTGGCGGCGTTGCGTGCATCAATGAAGCGTGCTCCCCGAAATTACTCCACCCAATCGAAGGTGCGGGTCACTGCCTTCTTCCAATCGCGATAGAGGCGGGCGCGAGTCTCCTCGTCCATCTGCGGCGTCCACGTATGATCGACGCCCCAGTTGGCCCGCATCTCATCGGTGTTCGACCAGAAGCCGACGGCGAGGCCGGCGGCATACGCTGCACCAAGCGACGTTGTTTCGGCCACCTTGGGCCGGATCACCGGTACACCGAGGATGTCAGCTTGGAACTGCATCAAGGTGTTATTGTAGACCATACCGCCATCGACCTTGAGCGCAGTCAGCTTCACCCCCGAATCCTGCTCCATCGCATCGAGCACTTCGCGAGTTTGATAGGCGGTAGCTTCGAGCACGGCCCGGGCAAGGTGACCCTTGGTGACGTACCGGGTCAAGCCTACAATCACGCCACGGGCATCCGAGCGCCAGTACGGCGCGAACAGGCCAGAGAAGGCGGGCACGAAATAGATGCCGCCGTTATCTTCAACTAGATTAGCCAGCGCCTCGACCTCAGCCGACGAGGTGATCAAGCCAAGGTTATCGCGCAACCACTGCACGAGCGCGCCGGTAATCGCGATCGAACCTTCGAGTGCGTAAATGGCGGGCTGATGGCCGAACTGGTAGCAGACGGTCGTCAGCAAACCACTCTTTGACGGCACAATCTTGGTGCCGGTATTGAGCAGCATAAACGAACCGGTGCCGTAGGTGTTCTTCGCCTCGCCGGGATCGAAGCAGGTCTGGCCGACCATCGCCGCCTGCTGATCGCCGAGGATGCCGGCCACCGGCACGCCGGCTAGATCGCCGGTCGCCGTGCCGTAGACCGTACTCGACGGCATAATCTTAGGCAGCATCTGGCGCGGAATGCCCATAATGCCAAGGATCTCGTCATCCCAATCGAGGGTTTCGAGATTCATCAACATCGTGCGCGAGGCATTGGTCACATCAGTGACGTGAACGCCGCCATCGGGGCCGCCGGTAAGCCACCACGTCAAGAAGGTATCAATATTGCCGAAGATGACATCGCCAGCCTCCGCCGCCTCGCGCGCGCCGGGCACATTATCGAGGATCCAGCGGATCTTAGGGCCAGAGAAATAGGTCGCTAACGGCAAGCCGACCTTAGCGCGGAAGCGATCTTGGCCGCCATCAGTCGCTAATTCGTTGCAAATCTGGTCGGTGCGGGTGTCTTGCCAGACGATCGCGTTATAGACCGGGCGGCCCGTCTTGCGATTCCAGACCACCGTCGTTTCGCGCTGGTTGGTGATGCCAACCGCGACAATATCGCCGGCGCTGAGCCCACCCTTATTGAGCGCGCCGCGGATCACGCTCTGGGTGCGCTCCCAAATCTCATCGGGGCTATGTTCAACCCAGCCGGGGCGGGGATAAATCTGCTCGTGCTCTTTCTGGTCGTAGCAGACCACATTGCCACTGTGGTCAAAAATCATACAGCGGGTGCTGGTCGTTCCCTGATCAATTGCAGCGGCATACTTTGCCATGAGCACAGACTCCTTTGTCTCCAAGCATACCAAACGGTATGCGAACTTATCCTTGAGCGGCGCGTTCGAGGGTAGCTAGCATCGCCTGTGCCATCAGGAACGCCGATGCCGCCCCCGGATCGCGGTGACCAATCGAGCGTTCACCAAGATACGATGCGCGGCCTTTCGTCGCTAACATCGGTTCGGTTGCGATCATTCCCTGTTCGCAAGCGGCAACTGCGGCGCGCATAGCTGCTAGCAGATCACCGCTTGCTGCATACTGTTCTTTCAGCGCATCGATCGCTGGCGCGATCGCATCGATCATCGTCTTTTCGCCGCGGGTTGCCTTGCCGCGCGTCTGAATGCCTTCGAGAGCGGCGCTGAGCGCAGCGATCAGCTCTTCGGCGCCGATCGTGGCCCGCTCGCCGATCGCAGTGCCGGCGCGGAGAAAGGCGGTGCCATAGAGGGGCCCGCTGGCGCCGCCAACAGTCGAGATCAGCGTCATGCCGGTCAGTTTCAATAAGCCACTGATACTGCGGTCGGTCGCCGTGGGCAGTTTACTCATCACCGTGCTAAAGCCGCGGTCGAGATTCACCCCGTGGTCGGCATCGCCAATCGCCGCATCGAGTCGTGTCAAATACTCACGCTGCTCTTTAACTCGTTCGGCAACCAGTTGGAGAAAGCTTGTGACATGATCGGCGGTGATCTGCATGGTTCCTCTGCGTCAGTCTAGCGGCGGGGCATCACGCCCCGCCGTGATCTTCCACCTGCTTACATACCCCAGCGCAAGGCAGGTGTATGTACGGGCGCATCCCAAAGCTTGATCATCTCGTCATCAAGGCGGAGCAACGTGAAGCTGACGCCGGCCATCTCAAGCGAGGTGATGTAGTTGCCCACCAACGACCGAGCGATGGTGATACTGCGATCCTTGAGGATGCGCGCTAATTCATTGTACATCAAGTAGAGCTCGATCAGTGGTGTGCCGCCCATGCCGTTGACGAAGGCGAGGACAGCATCGCCACTCTTGAACGGCAGGTCTTCGAGGATCGGTCCGGCCAGCATCTCGGCGATGTCGCAGGCCGGAGCCAGCTTCTCGCGGCGGCGGCCCGGCTCGCCGTGGATGCCGATACCGACCTCCATCTCGTCTTCGGCCAGCTCGAAACCCGGCTTGCCGGCCTGAGGCACCGTACATGGCGTCAGGGCCATGCCCATGCTGCGCCCGTGGGCATTCACCCGCTCGGCAATTGCCTTGCAGGTCGCCAGATCAGCGCCAGCCTCGGCAGCGGCACCGACAATCTTCTCGAGCAGCACCGTCACGCCGACCCCGCGGCGGCCTGCCGTCCATGTGCTATTCTCCACCGCCACATCGTCATTCGTCACCACACTGGCCACCTCAATCCCCTCGGCGGCGGCCAGTTCGGCAGCCATCTCGAAGTTCATCACGTCGCCGGTATAGTTCTTGACGATATGCAGCACACCTTTGCCGGCATTGACCGCCTTGGTCGCGGCCAGCATCTGATCGGGCACCGGCGAGGTAAAGACCGCGCCGGGGCAGGCGGCATCGAGCATGCCGTAGCCGACAAACCCGCCATGCATCGGTTCGTGACCCGAACCGCCGCCCGAGATCACTCCGACCTTGTTGTGCGGCGCGCCCTTACGGACGATATAATCGGGATCGAAATGCACATCAATCAGGTCAGCGTGAGCGATCGCCATCCCGGCCAGCGCCTCTTTAACGACGTTCTCCGGTGCGTTGATCAACTTCTTCACAGGCTTCCTCCCTTGAAGCGATGACTGCTAACCGTTACATGCCAAGCGCATTCGCCAGCAGGGCCGCGATTGAGCCGCCGATGATCGGGCCGACCACCGGCACCCACGAGTAGCCCCAATTGCTGTCGCCCTTGCCGGCGATTGGCAACACGAAGTGGGCAATACGCGGGCCAAGGTCACGTGCGGGGTTAATGGCATACCCAGTCGGGCCGCCAAGCGATAGACCAATACCCCAAACCAAGGCCGCCACCAAGTACGGACCAAGCCCGCTGGCCGGGCTGCCGCCGGTGGCGCCCTTGGCGCTGAAGATGGCGAAGATAATGAAGATCAGCGCGAAGGTGCCGATCACTTCGGTAATGATATTGTTCACTGGATTATTGATCGCTGGGCCGGTGCTAAAACAGGCCAGCTTGAGGCCGGGGTCCTTGGTGACTTCCCAATGCGAGAGGTAGGTCAGCCAAACGAGGGTTGCGCCGATGAAAGCACCAATGAACTGGGCGACAATATGCATCACTGCGGTGCCAACATCATAGCCGCCGCGCAGCGTCACCGCAATCGTCACCGCCGGATTAAGGTCAGCGCCGGGGCTACCAAGCGCCGCGGCGGTAAAAACGCCAGTCATCACCGCGAAGGCCCAGCCGGTGGTAATCACGATCCAGCCGCCGCCATTCCCCTTCGATTGCGTCAGCAATACGTTGGCTACAACGCCATTGCCAAACAGAATCAGCACCATTGTGCCAAACAGTTCGCCCAGAAAGGACGCAGGCATAGAGGGTCTCCTCCTTGAAACACAAACGGAACCAGTTCTTGCGAATCAACCTTGATCCAGCGTTCAACCAGAGAACGTGATGCGCGCCAATCCTGATTTACGGTTATCGAAGTATAACCGCTTGCACGCGCAACGTGGCGTGCCGGCGCATCTGAACTGGGCGTGCGCGCTATCTGCGCTGCCGGCAGTATGCGGCGACCCGCCCTGCGCACCTCCTTTCTCACTGCTCTCTATGAGTGACACGATGCATTGCACCGTGCAATGCACAAACGTTCCCTGCCAAGCGCTGTCGCGCGCTAGCCATCATGTTCCGACTGCGGACGGGATTCCATTACCCTCTTCGTTTCGTTATTGGTGCGTTATCCCTGTAGTTCGTATCGTAGCAAAGCAGTTGAAGGAACGTCAAGCTGTGAAGGGGCTGTGCAGCATGCAAAAGTGTTTCAATATTGAAACGTCGTTATGGGGTGAGATCATCGCGTGACAGGTGGTAGCGAGTCATCTTCCGCCAGAGGGTGGCCCGGCTAATTCCCAGCAAGGCTGCTGCCCGGCCCAAGCGCCCGTCGGCGGTGCGGATGGCGCGGACAATTGCGTCGCGCTCGCTCAACGCTTGCGCTTCCGCTAGTTGCGGGCTATCCGCCATCGTCAACGGTGTCGCATGGCGTGCAATCGCCGGCGGCAAATCATTGGCGGTCAAGACGCTCTTGGCACTCGTTTGCGCCATCCGTTCCAACACTACTTCCAATTCGCGCACGTTGCCCGGCCACGGGTACGCACGCAACGCAGCGAGTGCATCGGGATCGAGCGCCACCGGACGGCCCAGTTGTTCGCTGAGCCGTTGCACCATGTGGTTGGCGAGCAGAATGACATCATCGCCACGTTGGCGAAGGGGTGGAATGTCAACGATAAATGCGCTCAACCGGGCATACAGATCGGCACGGAAACGACCCTCTTGCATCAATTGTTCGAGATCGTGGCCAGCAACGATCATTCTGACATCGATTGGAAGCGGGCGTGAGCCACCTGATCGGATCACCCGCCCCATTTCGATGGCGCGCAGCAAGCTGGTTTGCTGATCAAACGAGAGCGCATCAATCGCTTCAAGATAGATAACGCCGCCATAAGCCAGTTCGAGTTTGCCGGGACGGCCCGGTTGCCGGTCGCTTCCCTCAACCCCGAACAGTTCGCTATCAAGCAATTGGCGCGGAATGGCGGCGCATGAAACTCGCACGAAGGGGCCGCCAGCGCGGTTGCTGGCGTTGTGGATCGCTTGGGCAAAGATCTCTTTGCCAACACCGGCTTCGCCGCGCAACAGCACTGCGCCGCGCCCGGCGGCGGCGATCCGCGCCTGTCGCAGCGCTTGCCGCATATTCTCACTCTGGCCGATAATATCGCGAAACGTGAACGTGGCTTGCGCACCAACCACTTGTTGCACCAGTTGGCGCACACTTTCGGTTGGCCGTAAGGTAATGACGCTGCCCAAATACCGCCGGCTGCGATCCCAAACCGGACGCACGCCGCAGATGACCGCCTGGGCGCCATTCGGCGTCTGCCAAATCACTTCTTGTTCGTCGAGCGTGCTGAGGTTATGAAGCGCCGCTGCAATGACCGGCGGCGGCGCAATGACGCTGCTCAGCGGGCGACCAGCGGCTGAACGCACATTGATGTCGAGAATATTCGCCACTCGCCGGCTCAGCCGGCGGATCTCACCATTCGGCCCTACGAAGATCAAGCCTTCATTGATCGTATCAAGGGTGGCATACAGTTCGCTCAGCTGGTCGTTGGCCTCGTTAAGCAGCCGTTCGGCGCGGAGTTGGCTGTGCAACGCCTGCGCTGCGGCAATCACCATCCCAAGCGCGTAGGCATGGTGTGCTTTGGCGAGCGTCAGAATAGCGAGCGCACCTAATGCCTTGCCATCGGGGCTAAAGATCGGGGCTGCCGCCAGTGCAAATGGCTGCAACCAATTGCAATAATGCTCGTCGCCGCCGGTCTGGCAAGGCAGAGCTTCGCGCAGCGCCAAATCGACCGCGTTTGTGCCGGCGACCTCTTCCGCCAGACTAATGCCATATCCGATGCCATGCTGCTGCGCTTGATCGATAATCTCACTATCGCCGGCAAGGTCGATGATCGTACACTGCTCATCGCAAATCACGACCACGAAACCGGGGTGATCGCTAAGCTGATAGAGATCCTCGATCGATGAACGAGCCAGCGTTTGCAAATGGCTCCACACTGTCAGATTAACCGGCCCCGTTTGCGGCGGACTTGCCGGATCAAGGCCATACGCTTGGCAGCGCGCCCATGATCGCTGAATTGGCGGGAGTGAGGATGTTGGCATCGCGTACCTCGCAGATCGCCCGGCTATTGCTATTATACGTGAAGAGCCCTTTTGGCGGGCAGGATGCCTGAGCGAGTTGCTCCCGTGCTGTGGGAGATTGCTTCGCCGCTTGCGCGGCTCGCAATGACATGGGGGAGCGGGAAGGATGCCTGAGCGAGGTGCTGCCGTGCTCGTGGGGGATGGCGTCGCCGTGCGGGGCACGGCTCGCCAGGACATGGGCCATTTGTTATTGCGCGGGGGCGTGATCGGTTGTCATTGCGAGGGAGTGGCGCCAGCCAGCCGCGCTGGGTGGCGCCTGACCGAAGCAATCTCCCTCTTCAGCGAAATAAGTACCTGCGCGAGTTGCTCTAGCACTCGCGGGAGATTGCTTCGCCGCGCGGAGCGCGGCGCGAACTGACAGGCGGAGAGCGGGGTATGTGGCTTCCACCCCAGACCTCTCCCGCTGTGGGAGGGAGTCAAAGGGCAGGAGGCCTGAGCGGGTTGCTTCTCCTATTGGTGGAGTGCAGCAGCCAAGCTGCCGCACTCTATGAGGCAGCTAGTATGGTGCGCTTGTGCGTTACACAAACGCCGCAATCCCCGTGATCTCGCGCCCGACCACCAACGTGTTGATCTCGTTGGTGCCCTCATAGGTATAGACGGCTTCGATGTCAGCGAAGTGGCGGGCAATGTGCCGGTCGAGCAAAATACCGTTGCCGCCGAGCACTTCGCGGCCCAACGCCACAATCTGGCGTGCTTTGCCGGCGCAGTACTGCTTGGCCAGCGAAGCCATGCCCTCAGAGATCTGGTTTTCGTCTTCGTCGCGCAGCTTGCTCAACCGCCATGCCATCAACTGGATCGCTGTTAAATCGCCGAGCATCTGCACCAGCTTCTGCTGCACCAACTGAAAACCGGCAATCGGGCGGCCAAACTGTTCGCGCTGCAAGGTGTAGTCGAGGGCGAGTTCGTAAGCGGCTTGCGCGTGCCCAACCGCTTCCCATGCCACGCCGTAGCGGGTGTTTTTGAGGATATTGGCCGTATCGCGGAACGAGCGGGCCAGCGGCAAGCGGTTCGATTCGGGCACAAAGACGTTATCCAGCTTGATGTCAGCATTCATCACCGAACGTTTGGCGATCTTGCCCTCGATCTTGGTCGCCTGATAACCCGGCGTACCCTTTTCGACCAGAAAGCCGCCAATCCGCCCCGTCTCTTCATCTTTCGCCCAAACCACAATCACATCGGCAAAGGTGGCGTTGCCGATCCAGCGCTTTTCGCCGTTGAGCAGATAACCGCCATCGACCCGCTTGGCGGTGGTGCGAATGTGCGCGGCATCAGAGCCGACGTGCGGTTCGGTAAGCGCGAACGCGCCAATCTTTTCCAGCCGAGCCATCGCCGGTAGCCAACGTTGCTTCTGCTCTTCCGAACCGCAGGCGGCGATCGCTCCCATCGCCAAGCCGCTGGTGACACCGACAAACGTACCCACGCTGCCGTCGCCGCGGGCTAGCTCGGCGGCGATCAGGCCAACTTCGACGCTGGTGAATCCCGGACAACCGTACCCCTGAATGGTGCCGCCAACGATGCCAAGCTCGGCGATGCGAGGGATCAGTTCAAACGGGAATTCGGCTCGCTCCCAGTAGTCGTTGATGATCGGTAAGACGTGCTCGTTACAAAATGCGCGCACTTTATCGCGAAGCGCGCGCTCGCGCGGGGTGAGCAGATCGTCGAAATGGAAGATATCAATCCCGCGCTCGCTTGCGATCGTCATTGGTCGCCTCCTGATACACACTCAACAATAGTATGACGCACTGCGTAATGGATTATACCACATCTTAGCGTGAGAGGGTTACAATAGCCGCAACAAGGCGCACAAGGTACCGGCTTATTGCTTCGCCGCTTGCGCGGCGCGCACGAACACGGGCCATTTGTCATTGCGCGGGGGCGTAGCCCCCGAAGCAATCTCCCGCTGTGGCGGAATGCGTGCCTGAGAGGGTGGCTCCCGTACTCGCGGGGGATGGCGTCGCCGCTCCGCGGCTCGCAAGGACATGAGAACAACTCACCACGGTAAATGATTGTTAGCCAGCAAACTTTCTTGGCACATCCTATCAAATACATTCATTAGCCGGCAAATGTTACAATTCAAATTCACCCTCTAGCCCGCCCTCGCAATGCGGTGCAATCCAGACCTTATATCGGCCCGGTTCGGTTCCCCAACTACCATCGGCGCGAGTGAAGGCTAAGTCCGCTTCGCACAAAGTGAATGTGACCCGCTGCGCTGCGCCGGGTGGCAAGGTGATGCGCTGGAAGCCTTTCAGTTCGCGCACCGGGCGGGTGAGCGATCCCACCAGATCGCGCACGTAGAGTTGAACCACTTCGGTACCGGCCCGTTCGCCGGTGTTGGTGATCTGAGCGCTCACCTCCAGCGCGCCGCGCATACGCGAGCTGCTGAGGCGCAGATCGCTGTAGCTGAAGCGGGTGTAGGTGAGGCCGTAGCCGAAGGGGAATAGCGGCGCGGTCGGGGTATCGACGTAGCGGGTGCGGAAGGGGCCATCGCCAATCAAGGGCCGCCCTGTCGGTTTGCGGTTGTAGTAGAGCGGCGCTTGGCCGGTCGTGAGGGGCACGCTCACTGGTAGCCGGCCCGCCGGCGCGGCTAAGCCAAACAGAAGCTCGGCCACTGCCGCTGCACCCTCAATCCCCGGATGCCATGCGTAAATCACCGCTTGCACCTGTGCCACGGCGCGGGTGATCGCCAGTGGCCTGCCGGCGAAGACGACCAGCACGATCGGTTTGCCGATTGCAGCTATGGCCGTGATCCATTCGAGTTGTCCCGGCGGCAGCCCAAGGTCGCTGACGTTGGCGTTTTCGCCGGAACGGGCGGGATGTTCGCCTACCAGCAAGACCACGGCATCGGCATAGTGAGCACGGGACAGGGCTAAATCAGGCGCAGTGGCGAACCACAGCTCGACCCCCGCCGGCGCGATCTCTTGAAATGCCCGATCGAGCGGCGTGACATCTTCAGCCCGCCCGTCCATCGTCCATGTGCCGAACAATTCAGCGGTGGCGTGGGCAAATGGCCCAGCGACGAGGATGCGGCGGAAGTCGCGCAGCGGCAGAAGGTTGTGTTCGTTCTTGAGCAGCACCATCGTTTCGCAGGCCGCTTGGCGGGCAAACGCGCGCGCATCGTGGGTGAGGATGTCGCGTTGGGCGCGCTCAGGATCGGTAAAGGGCCGCTCGAAGATGCCGGCGCGGAATTTGATGCGCAAGATGCGCCGCACCGCTTCGTCGATTTCGGCGCGCGTGACTCGGCCTCGGTGCAAGTTTTCGGCCAGCGTGGTCTGATACACACCGCTTACCATATCCATATCAACCCCGGCGCGCAAGGCGAGCGTCGCTGCATGCGCCTGATCTTCGGCCACACCGTGCTGCACTAGTTCCCCGACCGACTCCCAATCCGAGACGACGAAACCGTCGAAACCCCATTCGCCGCGTAGGACATCGGTCAAGAGCCGGCGGTTGGCGGTGGCTGGGATGCCGTTGAGGTCGAGGAAGGCGCTCATGACGGTGCCGACGCCGGCAGCGACGGCAGCCCGGAACGGCGGCAGGTAGACATCGCGCAAGGTTGGTTCAGAGATTTCCGCCTGTTCGTAATCACGTCCGCCTTCGGCAGCGCCGTAGCCGACATAATGTTTGACGCAGGCAACTAACCGGTCGGGCTGGCTGACATCATCGCCTTGAAAGCCGCGCACCGCTGCCTCGGCCATACGTGAGGTCAGATAGGGGTCTTCGCCATAACCCTCGGCGATGCGACCCCAGCGCGCATCGCGGGCAATATCCAGCATGGGCGCAAACGTCCAACGAATACCGACTGCGCTGGCTTCGCGGGCGGCAATACGGTTAATGGTTTCGATCAGGGTGGGGTTGAAGCTAGCTGCTTGCGCGAGCGGAATCGGAAAGACGGTACGTTGGCCGTGAATGATGTCGCGCCCAAAGAGCAACGGAATGCCCAAACGTGATTCGAGGGCGGCTTTTTGCAGCGCGTTACACTGCTCGGCGCTACTCAGATGATCGAAACCTTGCCCGCTGAGCGCGCCGAAGGCGTTGATGATCGAACCGGCTTGGCCTTGCCGTAACAGGTCGAGTCCCGGCAAGCCATGGATCATCGGTTGGTTAAGCTGGCCGATCTTCTCTTCGAGAGTCATTTGCCCCAAGAGGTGGTTGATGCGATCTTCGATGTGGTTCATGGGTTAGTTCCTAATCAATCATCTGCGATGTGTACCGTCACCGCTACAGCTACAGCAGAATGGCGCCGTTGGTGAATTGCGTAGTTTGAGTAATACCATTCTTTTCCACACAAACGTATCCGGTTAGTTGGGCAAAGGTTAATGCGATGGTGGCTGCCTCCTCGGTGACTGATCTGACTTCGGCGGTGGCGTAACGAATGGTGTGATCGGGACGTATGCGCCAATTGAGCGGTAAGATCGCTCCGCTGCGGGCCGGCAAATGAATCGGGTGACCATCGAAGAGTGGCGTACCGCGATACCTGATCTCGGTTGCCAGCGGGTCGTCGCCGTAGTGGTTGATGAAGAGGAAGTCGCCGTTCGGGCCGCGACTGAGCCGCACATCGGCCCAGTGGCTGAGGGTGAATGGCGCTGGACCGCCGGCCCAATCCGCCAGCGTGGTGAAGGCGCGCAGATCATCGAGGGCGATGATCGGGAAGGCTGCGCCGAGCACGATGATTTCACCGTTGCCAATCGGTTTGCGGAATCCTATCGGCAGGCCATCAGCCGTCGCAAAGACCGTGCCGAGTTCGCCGTGGTAGGTCTGCACGAAACTGGCCGGAATATCAGCAATGTCAAAGACCTGCACCCGGCGCGGGGTGAAGGGCGGGTCGCTCGTGATCTGCACCGCTAACGCCTGCGCCAGCTCACCCTCTGCGCGCAAGCGGCCAACGATCACCACCTTCCCGCCGGCGCGAGCATAGTCCACTAGCTTGCGCTCGGTGGCCGGATCGCCGGTGGTGTCGAGCATGGCCCACACGAGCGGCGTGCGGCCCGGATCGAGCGTGACCTGTTGCAGGTCAACCGCGATGAAGTCGCGATGGCTCAGCGCCAACCCGCGCGCGATGAAATCGAACAGGATAACCTCGCGCTGATGGGCGATGATGTTGGTTGCTGCTTGGGTGCAAGGCAGATTGACTTCGGTCATGAAGTCATCGAGGCGGAAGCCGATAGCTGTTACCGTTTCTGGTCGTGCCAAGGTGAGTGCCTTGCCGTAGCTAGCCAAGGTGCGCGACAGCAACGGGTAGCGATGGTAGTGGCTGCGCAATGTGCCATCTTTGCGCACAGGATGGCCCCAGTCGTGCCGTTTGACCGGACTAAGGATCGGGTCGTTTTCGCCATCGAAAAAGAGGTAGTGGTTGATGGCACGCATGCCGTTTGCGAGGCACAGACGGGTATAGAGATCGTAGAAGGCGCTCGACATATTGCTAAAGTCGAGGTTGCCGCCAGCCTGAAATTCAATCGAAAAGAGTGGCTGGGCCGGGTTTTGGATAGCAGCGGTCATGGCGTTGACCAGCACCAGTTGGTGAAAGGTGCCCTCGCCGATCTGGCCCGGATAGACATCGGTGGCACTGATCACGTCGGGCATGCGTAACACATCGGCCAATTGCGATAAGCCGATTGGGAAGGTCTTGCCGCCGTTGGCAAAGCCGTGAATATTGATCACCGCCGGCACCTCAAGGCCGTGCGCGCGGGCCGTCGCCAGCATCCAGCTTGTGTAGTCGCGCAAATAGGTACGATAGAAACGGCGATAATCGGCCACTCGTTGCGCGCCTTCTGCGCCATCGGCGTAACGCAAGCGTTCGGCTAGCGTCGCCGCGCTGGTTTGGTCAGCGCTGTACATTGCCTCTCGCCACGCAGCGAAATGCTCCATTGCCACCGGGTTGAGGTCGAAACTGTTGCGCACCCAGTGCAGCATGGCCATTTCATTATCGAGCTGCACCAGCACGATCGGGCCGCCGCGGGTGATCTGGCGCGGCGCCAGCACGGCAAAGACAGCGCGGTACCATTCGGCGGCACAGTTCAGAAAATCAGGGTGCAAATAGCTGGCAATGTTTTCGGTTTCGCCGCGCTGGTTAATCAGTGCGATCTGCGGGTGGCGTTCAAATACCCACGGCGGGATACCTTCGTTGATCGTTTCGGCCATAATGTACGGGCCGGGCCGAGCGATCACATAGAGACCCATGCGTTGGGTCAGATCGAGGAATCCAGCAAGGTCGCGCATAGGATGGCTTGTGCCGTCCAGATCGACCAGCTCCGGTTGCGGTTGGTGCCAGAGCCACGGGATGTAGCAGGCAACTGCGTTAAATCCGGCTTGCACAATCAGGCTGAGCCGGTGTTCCCATTGATCGGCGGGGGTGCGGAAGTAGTGGAATTCACCCGCTTGCAGTAAAAGTGGACGTTCATCGAGCCAGAATTGTTGGTTGTGAACGGTTAGTTTTGGCATGATGGCAGTATCCTCGGTGCCGATTTCACGAAGCGTTGCGGATGCGGGCGCGCCGCCCGCGCTCTGTCTACTGTCTACTGTTTGGGGCGCGGGCCGCTGGCCCGCACGAGTTCTCTTGTGTTGGTGCGGGCACTCCTGTCCGTCTTAATCAGTGCGCTTTCTCGTGTTTGGTGAACCCCAACACGTTCAGCGCCCGTTGGATCGGCAAACTCGACGAATAGACATCCCAAATCAGGCCGCTGCGCGCATTTTCGAGCATCAGCAATGCGCACCCTTTGTTAATCCCGTAAATCGTCCGGCTATACCATGGCGGCTTCACCGCGAGGTTATAGGCGTCGTAAAAGCCGTATGGCCCGCAGGTTTGCGGCTGCTCGTGGTAGAGGTAGTCAAGCATCGCCAGCACTTCAGCAGGTATGAATGGCATACAGGCAGTGGCATTGCTGATCGAGACTGTGCCGTCGGGTTCGGGCGGCGCCAGCGCCGGCAGCGCGCCGGCGACGACATAGCCGCGTGGGGTGTCGCCGCAGCCAATGCCCCAGCTCCGCTCGTGATAGGTGCGAAACCGATCGCGCAAGCTGAGGCAGAAATCGCGGTTGGCCAGCGCCGCTAGCTGCGCGTTGTTGAACCAATCAACGCCATCGGGATCGCGATAGCTGCGGGTGTCTAGCCACGCTTCGGTGTACTGGTACGCGAAGAGCGTGCCGCCGGGGTTAATAATCACCGGCTGGCCTTGGTAGACGCCGATGTCACGGCGAAAGCCCCGGTAGAGCGCGCGAGCGGTGTTTGCCGGTACACCGAGTGCCGCTTGGATGTAAAGCAGCTTCTGCTCGGCGGCCATATCCCAGTAGCTAATGAATCCCGGCGCACCGGTCACGTAGTCACCGCCGGCATCGGGGTTGTACGACATGCGCAACACCGTTTGGTCGTTGCGCTCGGTGATAAACGCCTTCCAATCGATCCGGTCGAGCAGGCGCATTGCTAGCTCGTCAATCTCGGCGTCGCGAAAATAGGCGGCTGCGGTGAGCACGCCGTTCAGACAGAGACCGGTGTCAATCGTCGAATATTCGCACTGTTGCCAGCGGGTAGCGGTATAGCGATCGAGAAAGTGGGCAAAGAAGCCGTATTGGTGCGGCACGCGCTCGTAGAGCGTGCGGAGCGTACCGCGGGTAATCGCCAGCCCCTCGGCGCGGCTCATCCATCCGCGTTCGACTGCAATTACCCATGCGCTTAAGGCAAACCCAACCGAAGCAATCGAAGCGATGCGCGGGCGATGGATAGCATCAACCGTCAGGCCATAGCCGGGGCTGGCCGGATCGAGATTGGTTCCGGCGCAAAAAAAGGCAAGCGCGCCTTCGATCTCATAATCAAACAAGGTTGCTTCGTCCACAAGCTACTCCAGCGTCTCTGGATGTTTCAGCGATGATGCACGCGCGATAAAGGTGGTGGGAATCCGCTGTGGCGGGAAGACCTCTTCGTGCTCAAGGTAGCTCATCAACCATTTGGCGGCGGTGCCGCCCCATGCCCGCCGTGACGCGCCGATGGTTGAGAGGGGCGGTTGCACGTAACGCGCCAACAGGATGTCGTCGCAGCCGACCACCGCAATGTCGCGCGGCGCTTCCAAGCCGTGTTCGCGCATTGCTCGCATAAAGCCGATCGCCATCTGGTCATTGGCGCAAAAGACTCCTTCTGGCAGATCCCCTTCAGCGATAATCCGCTGCGCCGCCGCGTAGCCCGATTGCTCGGTGAAATTGCCCGGATAGACCCGCACCGAGAGCTGGTGGCGGGCGGCTTCGTTGAGAAACGCCTGCATACGTTCGTTGTTGTCAAACGAGTCGGGCGCGCCGGCCACGTAGGCCAAGTGGCGCAACCCTTGCCGGTAGAGATGGGCGAAGGCTTGGGCGACGCCTTGCCGGTTATCGAGCAACAGCGGGAAGACATGCTCCGCTTCGAGTTGACGATCCATCACGACAATCGGGAATTTCGGCCCGGCTAACCGCAGGATCTGCTCGTCGGGAATGCTAGTATCGAAGACGATCGCACCATCGACTTGGCGGTGGGTGAAGATACGACGCTCGACGCGCGTCTCGGGACAAACAATCAACTCATATTCAGTAGCCAGAATCACTTCGTGAATCCCATCGAGAATCTCTTCGTAGAACGCGCCGGCGAAGCGGGTGATAAATACCCCGATCGTGCGCGACCGGCGCGCTTTGAGGTGGCGGGCAAAGGCATTCGGATGATAGTTGAGCTCCTCTGCTGCTTGCAGCACGCGCTGGCGCGTCTCTTCGCTGATGGTGCCGGTGTGGTTGAGCGCGTATGATGCCGCGGTGACACTCACCCCAGCGCGGCGGGCAACATCTTTGATCGTGGGCATTGTCCCTCCTGAACCAGCTACACGGTCTATCAACACGCTCTGGCAGCGATCGTTCGCTGAATAGCCATTCTACGTTCTCTGTCCGTCCCTCCACCCGCGTGGCGGCTGGCGCCAGATCATCTCACTTCGCCGGTGTGAAACCCAGCTGCGCCAACCCGGTCTGGATCACGGGATTGGTCATCATGACGCGGTGGATCAATCCATCTTGATAATTGACCAGCATCAGCAAGGAAATGCCTTTATCGATCCCGATCACATCAGTGGCGTACCAGTCGCGTGAGAGGTTGAAGGCGTCGAAGAAGCCGTAGCGCCCTTTCAGCCGTTCGAGCGAATAGTAGTAGCGCATCGCCTGCAACGACTCTTCTGGCGTGAAGATGATCGAGCCGATCGCCCCCGCCGGCGGCACCGTGTCGTCAATGAAGTTCGAACGGTTGTCATACCCCGACGGTGGTGCGCCGTAACGCCCTTCATAGCCGTTGGGGCCATCGCACGCGGTCAACCCCCACGCAGTGGGGCCAATCGTGGTGTATTTCGCGTCCATCGTGACGGCAAAGTCGTAGTGGGCGCGCGAGGCGGCCACCGAGTTTTGATGCCAATCGACCCCCTTCCGGTCAACCAAGCCGCGAAAGTCGATCCACGCATGGCTAAATTGGTAGGTGAAGAGCGAACCAAACCACGAGTGGATGAACGGATCTCCCGCGCCGTAACGCCCCTCGTGACGGATGAAGGTGTAGTAAGGCGTTTCGTTAACCGGATGGGTGGGCGATCCCGCGGCCAACACGTAGAGCATCAGTTGTTCGGCGTAAAAGTCCCAATGGCCGCTGAAGCCCTTTTCAGGGGTAAAGGCCATATAGAACATCTGCCGATCTGGATCGAGAAACCACGGCCAATCGACCCGTTCATAGATGGTCGTGGCCAGCGTTTGCACCTCGCCGCCGAAATATTGCCCAGCCGCCAACACCCCCATCAACAAGATGGCGGTGTCAATGCTCGAGACTTCGCTCTGCCAAGCGCGCTGGCCCGTCTTGATATCGACAAAGTGATAGTAAAAGCCTTCGACCACGGCCATCCGTTCCAGCGTCTGCAATGTGCCCAACGCCCGTTCGTAGGCTTGTTCGCGGGTAATGAAGCCACGTTCGACCCCGACAATCAACGCGGTTAGGCCGAAGCCAACCGAGGCGATACTGGCGATGCCGGTTGACCCCGGATAGCGGTCGCGAATCAGGCCAAAGCCGGGGCTGGCCGGATCGGTGTTGGCCTGCTCCCAGAAGAAATCGAAAGCCGCGCGCAGTTCGTAGGCGATGATCTCGTCATCGCTAGCCGTGACTGGTACCGGTGTGACCGATGGCGCCATCGTGGTCGCGGTGGGTAACGGCGCTGGCGTGGCTGGCAGTGGCGTGGGCGAAGCCGCCACCGGCGCAGGTGTGTCCGGCGACGTAACATGTGGTCCCGCAGGTGCAGCGCAGGCGGCCAGCGCCAACACAACTCCAAACAGAATGTTCCACAAGTATAGCTTATTCACCGGCGAGTCCTGATCGTTCAATTGATTCGACAAACCAGCGTTGCAAGATGAAATACATCACCAGTAAGGGCAAAATGGTCAGAAATGTCCCGCTCATCTTGACCGCTTCGTTCAGGCGGTCGAAGATATTCACCATACTGGCAGGGTAGAGATTCTCGTATGCTTGGGTAAATTTGGCCAGTTGCATCGGCAACGTCTGCATACCGCCTTCCAAAAACACCGTCGTCAGGTATGTCTCATTCCAATACCAAACCACCGAGAAGATGAACGAGACGATAAAGGCCGGCACTGCGCCGGGCAGCGCAATCCGCCAAAAGACGGTGAAATCGGACGCGCCATCGAGCCGGGCGGCTTCTTCGAGTGCGCGGGGTAGCGAGAGAAAGTTTTGGTAGAAGATGAGAATGAAGATCGCGCTCTTGAACCCTTGGCCTAACACCGCCGGAATAAGCAGCGCCCAAATCGATCCCAACAGATTGAGATAACGATAGTTGAGCATCTGCGGGATGATCGTGTTTTGCGGCGGGATGACGAACGTGGCGAAGATCAGGGCGAAGAGCAGCGGCTTGCCCCAGAGCCGGTAGCGGGCCAAGCCATAGCCAACCAGCGCGCAGACCACCACCTGCAAGGCCGTCGGAGCCACACTGACCACAATCGTCGAGCGCAGCGTATCGAGGTAGTTGAGCACTCGGTATGCCTTCTGATAATTGCCCAGATACAGCTCGGTCGGCACCCATTGCACCATCGGGTTGAGCAGATCATCCGGGCTTTTGAAGCTGGTGATCGCCATAAATAGCAATGGGTAGAGGTAGACAAATCCGATGGCGATCAAGACAGCATAGAGCAAGACGGTCGGGATGATCCCCGTCCGGTTATGCACGCCCCATACCACTCGCCGTAGATAATCGAACTGTAGCCGCCGCATGTGCTCACCCTTCCAATCCGTGTGTATCTGTGTCTCATTGACGCTATCGCAGCGGTTCGTTCCCGCTGAAAGGGGAGATTGCTTCGGTCGGGCGGCACCCTGCTTCGCGAGTGGCCTCCCTCTCTCGCAATGACAATCTGTGATCCCTTCCACTCCGCATACATCCCCGTCCCATTGCCGCTGACTATCACCGCCAACCTGCTCAATCCTTCACCCGCGGGCGCAGCACCATAAAGGTTGCCACTAACAGCATAATCAACGCCAGCGAATACAAAAACGCCATCGCGCTGGCGTAGCCAATCCCGCCTTCAACGTCGTAAATGCGGGCAGCAATGTATTTGATGACTTTGTTTTCTGAAAAATGTGAAAGCGTAATAACCGTATACAGTGCATTGATTAATGTCGTGGTCGTTAACGATGGCAGCGTAATTTTCCAAAACATCTCCCACGCCGATGCACCATCGACGGCGGCGGCTTCGTAGACGAAGCGGTCAATTTTTTGTAATCCGGCCAGATAGATCAGAATTTGCACCCCCGAAAACCACAAAATCAGAATGAACGATGTCAACAGATACTGCACCGGCTCGCGCAACAGCGCCGGCAGTTGGGCGACAAAAGCCGCTACCGCCGCTGATGACGCCACTTGTGGCGCGGAGGTTGCCCCTTGTGCGACCAGTTCGCCGATCACCGGCCCGCTGGTGATCACGACCGGCAAGAAGAAGATGGTGCGAAAGATACTTCTGCCCCAAAATGGTACATTCAAAAAGAGGGCGATAATCAGCGAAAAGATTAAGATGATCGGCACCGAAATCGCCGTTTCAATCAGATATTCAATCAGTAATTGCACAAAGGTCGGATCAGTAAACAGAGCGCGAGTGTAGTTTTGCCAACCCATCGCTGCTAACTCAATCCCAGTCACTGCAACTTTGACGTTGCTCAGACTATATTGAAAGGTTTGCGCCAGCGGCGCTGCCGTAAACAGCGCGAAGCCGATGATCCACGGCAGCAGAAAGCGATAACCTTGCAGGTTTTCGCGCAGGCGCAAGCGCCGCCGTAATGCGCTCTTGCCCATACCGGTGCTCCTTGATAGGACTAACTCACGCTCGCTCTTTCGATCTGTGTGCATACGTCCCGATCCGTGTATATCTGTGCCCCATTGCTGCTATCGCAGCGGATCGTTCCCACTGAAGGGGGAGATTGCTTCGGGGGCCGCTCTCCCTCGCAATGACAGGCTGATCTGTACATTGCGAGCCGCCGGAGGCGGCGAAGCAATCCCCCGCGCGCACGGGAGCAACCTGCTCAGGCATCCCTCCCTGTACCTCCCTCCCCCGGCGGGGCAGGGCTGGGGTGGGGCCATAGCCCCACCGCCCCCTCGCAATGACAGGTTGGTATTGTCCTTGCGAGCATCATCACCTCTCTAGCACCACCGCCTCGCGTGGCGGGATGGTTCTGCCGGCCAGCGTGACTGGCTGGGTGGTGTAGTTGACCACAATCCGTTTGCCGTTGGCATAGTCGGTGACGGCCACGCCGGGCAGAGGTGTGGTGCGCGCGACGATGGCCGCGCCCTGTACTGGTCCTAGCACCTTCGCCAGCCGTGTGTAGGCCCGTTGCACCTCGTCGCGCCATTGGCGATAGGCCGAGGTGTAAATCCAGTTCGAGCGGGTTTGCAACATCGCCGCCGTCGCTTCGTGGGTCAGCAGGAACGATGGATAGGCGCCATAATCGGCATGGCGCAGCAGGTCTTCTTCCAGATTCGACGAGAAGTTGAGCGGCGGGCCGTAGTATGGGATGTAGCCGGCCAAGACGATTGGCAGGAAGGGCACGGCTTTGGTGGTGTAGATATAGCCGCTGTCGCCAAGCGGCATATCATAGTAGGCGCGAGCGGCTCCCCACAGGTAGGCGTTGGGCCGGTAGAGGGCAAAGGGGCCATTCGCTGCCAATAGCGTTTGATAGGCTTGCAAGATCGCTTCACGGTTGTGGCGGGTTTCGGCCCGAAAATCGCTGTAGAGCCGGAAGCCGATGCCGTCGAGCGCCATGCCTAATCCGGCGGATGCGAAGGCTGTTCGCCATCCAACGATCCGCTGTTTAACCGCTGGTAGGGTGAGGTAGATCTGCTGCATGCCGCGGTGGACGCCGCGCACGCTGGCCCGGTTAATCGCCATCGCTGTCTCGGCGCGGGTGTAACCGCTCTCATCAACAATTCCGGCTTGCGGATCGACGTACAAACTCAGGCTGCCACCCTGCGCGGCAATTGTCTGCGCCAACCGTTCCAATGCCCCCCGGCTGCCCAAAGCGCCTTCGATCCGCAAGTCCAGCGGCAGCGGCGCGGTGGCGCCTTGCGGTTGCCAGCCGTAGTAGACCACTTCCACTCGTTTGGTGGGCAGGTCGGCGAGGATGTCGGCCATCTCGGCGATGGTAGTCATCGGGATGGCCCGTTGCCAGAAGAGTACCCGCTCGCGTTCCGCCCCCAAAAACTCAACCCGCAACGGCAACTCGCCGCTGGCAGCGGTTGGCGGCTGCAAGACGCCTTGTTCGATCAGGTAGCGCTGGTATTCCCGCGCCAAACCGGTATAATCCGCCTCGGCGCCGCTGAGGAAGCGGTAGTGCTGCACGATGTCGAAGGCGTTGGTCTGCGGTTGGATGACCGTCACCCCCGCGCCGGAGCGATTGGTGGGTTGGAAGTAGCTCTCGTTGTAGATGAACAGGTTGTAGAGAAAGTTGAATTTGGTGATGATCCCTGCCGGGTGGGCCAGCAATTCGGCAAAGGCCGATCCTTGTTCGAGAATGGAGAGGAAGGCATGCTGCCCTTCGCCATGCACCATGCCAAAGACCGGTGCCGACAACGGGTAGGTAGGGCGGGTGTCGGGGTTGGCTGGCAGCTCGCCGCGCATGCCCAGATCAGGACCGTAGTAGCGGCCATAGAACATGGTGCTGGCCGTGGTGCGTTCGGCGAAGGCGATCAGGCTGCCGCTGCCGTCGGGAATGAGCATATACCCCGGTGTGGCGGCTTCGCGGGTCGCGCCAAAGAAGGGGTAGAGGTGCAATTGGGCCAATCGGAAGTTGCCCGCTTCGCTGATCCCGCTGAACGGCACCGCCACCCGTACCCCTGCCGGTGTGAGCGTGACCTGTACCGTCACGGTGATGGCCGGTTCGGTAAAGGTGACGTGTCCGCTAAACCCATCACCGAGCAGCGTCACCTCGATCCGGTGATCGGCATTGGTGATCGAGGCCCGTCGGGTGTTCGTGCGCGCATCCATATACTCGATGCTGATCCCGCTGCGAGCAAAGGCCGTCCACGTCCGGTTGAGCCGGTCGTCCGGCGTGACCTCATCGAGGTTCGATGACCAGAGATGCCCGCTGCGCCGGTCGAGCACCTTAAACGCCAGCGTTTCACGGTTGAGGTACAGCTCGAAGCTGGGGTTGGCAGCCACCCGCTCGTAGCCAGCGGGGATGGCGGCATCGCTCACGGCTTGGCTCGTGGCCGGCGCAGTTGCCAGCAATATTGCTGCGATCAGGATGATGAATGGATATGCTTTCACCTTCAGCCTCGTCGGTGATACCAAGCAGCGTTATTACAGACCACGTAACCCGATCTCTTGCCAGACCGCGCTCACAAAGTCGAACAGTTGCCCAAACAGCAAGGACAAGATGTAGGCGGTCAACGCCAGCATCGCCATCGTAAACAGCGTCTTGAGCACATTGCTCATCGTTTCGGAAATGGTGTAGTTGTGAATTTCCCGCACCATAATGAAAAGCATCAATCCAGTCGATGCCAAGATGACCTGCTGCGAAAAGCTGACCAAAAAGACTTCGTTCAGTGTCAGCACATTCGAGGCCGCAATCACCACCGGCATGAACAGTGCATAGGGAACGAGACTGTAGGCGCTGCCGATCACGACATCGCGCACCCGCCCTTCGCCGTCGCTGATGGTTGACACCAGATAGTTAGCGGCGTTCCACAAGCCAAACAGCGCCACCAACAGCGCGATCTCGTTCTCGACCCGAATCTGGCCGGGATAGGCATACGGGTTGAATGGGAAGCCGATCAGGTAGAGCGAGGATATATGCACTGTGATCACCCACAGGTAGATCAGCAAGGCAAAGCGCAGGCTACCGCGCTGGCTGGCCTTAATGTAGTAAAAGCTATCAACCGGGTGGCGCACGAAGCGCAGCAAGAAGATCATGTCATCGATCAGCCGGTACCGGCGCAGTCGGCGCATCCCGTCGCGCAATGGCGTTAGCCAGCCGTGCCGTCGCTCGAACCGGCGGAAGACGCTCTGCCCAAGTGCGGCCAGTGTCACCGCCACGATGAACGGGCCGAGGTACTGCTGCAACACCGCATTGCGCAGCTCCCAGAACGCTTCCGAATAGCCGTTCCGGTCTTCGGCGTAGCGGTAAGTGGCCAGCGCAGCAGGGTCGTCTCCCGCTTTGAAATAGGCGTCGGCCAACCCCTGATAGGCCATGATGAACGAGCCGTTGTAGTTGAGCACTTGCTCAAAGTAGGGTTGCGCTTCACGGTAGAAGCCGGCCAAATAGAGCCGCATCGCGCGATGCACGGTCTCGGCGAAGGCAGTCGCTTGGTAAAGGATCAGCGCATTCTTTTCTTTATCGAGCACGTAGATCGTATCGCTGTAACGGGCAATGCCGGTCGGATTAATGAGTGTGCCACGGCGTTGGTCGCCGTTGTCATGGGCATTGAACATAAACAGCAACGTGCCGTTTTGGTCGTACTCAAACACGCGCCCCTCGCTGTCAACCACCACCAGCAACCCTTCGGTATCGACATGGATGTCGCGGAATGAGGTCGAGCCGTAGATGGTTGGGAAGATGTTCCGCCCCGCCACGGTAAACTTGCGAATGCTTTGATCGGCGAAGGTGCTGGCGGTAATGGTATAGAGCATCGATTGGCGGTCAATCGCCAGATTGGACGGTGAAGCGGCTTCGTTGCGCACTAGTTGAGCCAGTTGCTCTTCGCTTAGAAACATGCGCTGCAAGATCATGCGCAGCGACATCTGGGCAGTGTTGGCGGCGAAGTTGCCGATGAAGCGTCCGTCGGGGTTGAGCTGGATGACCCCTTGCACCGAGCCTTCGCTAATCACATAGAGATTTTTTCGCCGGTCAACCGCCACTTTACGCGGCAAGAAGGTACGGTTCTTGCCGAAGAGCGGTTCGCTGGGCCGGCCAAATTGGTGGCGCAACGCGCCGTCGGCGGCAAAGACCACGATCTGATTGAGGCCGGCATCGGCTACGTAGACCGTCCCTTCATCATCGACAAACACGCCGGTAGGCTTGGTCAGCACCCCTTTGCCATATTCCGCCGCCACGGCCAGCGTCGCGTCGAGCCGCACCACCCGCCCGTTGCCGGTATCGGCAAGGTAGATCACGCCATCCGGGGTCATAAAGAGGTCTTCCGGCCCTGCCACCGGCAAGCCAATCTCATCCGCCGGGATGTAGGCGTCTTGCGTTATATACAGCTTACCGCCGGGGCCGGGAGTCCACGTCACGTAGGGCGTGTCGGCCCGCGCCGGCGGCGTGAGCAACGCCAATCCCAGCGCCAACCCGATGATCGCGCCGATCAAAAACCCTCTTCGTTTGCGGGTGCGCATCAGTTTCATGCGGTTGCCTCTGCGTTGACCCACGCTCGCTGGCGAGCTTACTTCAACCCCGAATGCGACATCGTGCTCATCACTTGGCTCTGCAACAAGATAAAGATGATCAGGTTCGGCAGAAACACGATCAACGACGCGGCTGCCGCCATGCCCTGTCCGGCAACCAGATTGGCCCCCGCCGTGGTTGAGGTCAGGCTGGACAGATAGAAGGCGAAGGTCTTGAGCTGTTCGTCATTGATGTACATCGCCGACGTATCCACGTTATTCCACGAGGCCTGAAAGGCGAGGATTGCAATCGTCGCTAGCGCCGGTCTAGTCAGCGGCAAGATGATGTGCCAGTAGATTTGCAGATCGCTGGCCCCGTCAATTTGGGCGGCTTCGATCATCTCGTTGGGCAGCGCATCCATAAACTGTTTGAGCAGGAACAGACCGACCGGCATGGCCAGCGCGGGCAGAATATGCACCCAGAAGGTATTGAGCAGGCCAAGCTGCTGGATAATCAGAAAGCGCGGGATCGTCACCGCCACCGGCACGAACATAAGCGCGACGGTGTTGATCGCAAACAGTGTATTCTTGAGCCGGAATCGCTTCTTCGAGAGCGCAAACGCCGCCGTTGAGCCGACTCCCACCGAGGCCAGCACTGTCAGCAGCGTCACCAGCACGCTGTTGAACAGGTAACGGCTGACCGGCACCTCTGAGGTGGAGATGCGGGCAAACAGGTCGGTGAAGTTCTTGAGCGTGGGCTGCACCACGAAAAAGCGCGGCGGATAAGCGAACAGCTCCTCTGGCGGTTTGAAGGCGTGCGAGAAGATAAAGACGATCGGTAGCAGCATAAACGCTGCTAGCGGAACCAGCACCAGATAAAACTTGAGCTGGCTCGGATGGAACCCGCGCGGGTTCATGCCGCTGTCACGCAGACTATAGCTCAACCAGCGTTTGCGCCTCATCTCAATCCTCGCGGAACAGTCTGTTGGCCAGCCGGTTAAACAGCAACACCATCAACAGCAGCACCACCGAAACGGCGGCGGCGTAACCCATTTCGTAGCGTAGAAAGCCGTAGTCTTCGATATGGTTGACGATCAGTTGGCCGGCGTACTGCGGCGTCGGGTTGCTGCCCGACAGCGCCACCCCGATCGTGCCGGCCTGAAACGCGCCGACAATCGCCATCACTGCGCCAAACAACATCTGCGGCTTCATCGACGGGATGGTGATGTAGATAATCTCTTGCCAGCGGCTGCTGACCCCATCGAGCGCGCCGGCTTCGTATAATTCGGGATTGATGTCGAGCATGCCGGCCAGCATGGCCAAAAAGCCGACTCCCATACTGCTCCACAAGGTAACGATGATCATAATCGTCATCAAATACTCTGGCGATTGCAGCCACTGGATCGGCGCTTGAATCAGGTTCAAGCTGAGCAGAAAACTGTTGAGGTAGCCATTCTGATCGCCGCTAAACAGCGTCTGCCAGACCACCGCCATCGCTACGCCGCCAGTCATCGACGGCGAGTAGAGGATGAGGGCAAAAATGGTGCGCGGCGTGCGCGGCAATTGGGCCAACATCCACGCCAGCAAAAAGGCCAGCACATAGCCCCCCGGCCCGACCAGCACCGCAAACTGGATCGTGTTGGGCAAGACGTAGCGCATAAAGATGTCGTCTTGGGTCAGCAACACGATATAGTTGAGCAAGCCGTTGAACTGCGGCGGCTGGATCGAGTCGAAAAAGGTGAACGAGAGCAAGAAGGCTGCCAGCACCGGAATCGCGATAAAGATCGCGAACAGCACCGCATACGGGGCGATGAAGCCGTAAGCGCTCGCCTCTTTGCGCCACTGCCTGCTCAATTGGCTGCGCCACTCAGTTTGCATGCGCCATCCACTCCTTCACCGTCTCGATAGTCGGGGTCGTCATCGTGCGCACCCGCTCGCCATTGCGGATGTAGCCGAACTCGGTCATCTTGCGCACAATCTCGCGGTTGATCACCGTCACCGCATTGTCAATCGTGACGCGCGGGTTAGCTCCCTGAAAGACGATCCGGTTCCAGACGTTGCTCAACTCGCGTTCTTGCATATAGCTGCCCGGCAGCTTGATCGGCTCTTGCAGCCATTGCCACTGCTGCAAAATCACGTCGCGGTGCGCCGCCAAAATCGGGGTAAAGCGAAACGCCTCTAGGTTCGCTGAATTCCACAAATATTCCAACCCAAAATTCATGATTAATTCTTGCTGGAACGCAACCTGCGTTTCGGTTGCCATCCACCACTTTAGGAAGGCCCACCCCTGTTGCGGCTTGTCGGTATTGGCGAACATCATAGCTGCCTGCGCTGAGCCGGTCGCATAGCGCAACTGCCTGCCATCAGGCAAGACGGTGGCCGGGTAGAGGGCGATATCCCACAACCCATCGATCTCCGGCGCCGCAGTGAGCAATTTGAGGTAAGTTTCAAAGTTCGAGATGCCGACCGGCGTTTCACCGGCGCGAAAACTGTCATAGAAACTGGCCGTGGTCAGCGGCATGCCGTAGATGGTGAAACTCTCGGCCATAAATCGGATCGCCTGAATCGCTTCGTCCGACCCCAAGCCCGACATACCATCGGGTGTGTAGAGCGACGCGCCGTAGTTGAAGAGGTAAGGGGCCGTGACCAGATAGCCCTTCATGCCGCCGCCGCTTGAGAGCGGCGTGTTGTAGTTCATGCCGAAACGCTGTAATTCGGGCAAAATCTCTAATACTTCATTCCACGTTTGCGGCACCGGTAAATTTAGCGTTTCCAGAATATCTTTGCGGTAGAACGTCACCCAAAAATCTTGCGTTTCAGGAATAGCGTATACCGAGTCGTTAATGATGTAGCTCAAGAGCGAGCCGGGGGCATAGATGCGGATGAAGCGGTCAAAGTCAGGGAAGCTGCGCAAATCGTAGAGCGCATTGCGGATCGCCAACTCATACGGGATGTTGGTGCTGACGCCGAGCGCAATATCGGGTTGAGTGCCGGCGGCGCAGGCCAAGATCAGCTTCGATTCGTTGGGCATAATCGAAAACTTGACCTTGATCCCGCTCTGTGGCGTGAAGCGTTCGTCGGCTAAGCGTTGAAGCAGATTGACATATTGTTGCGGGCGATTCACCCACACTTCCAGCTCATCCGGCGCCGCGCCAATGCTCTGGTAGGGATTGCTGTGGAAAGAGGCAAGAAACCGCTGGAACCAATCGGTCACGATTGCGCCGGCGGTGATGTTCGGTTCGGGAGGGATGATGTCCGGCGAATGGATGTAGATAGTATCAAGCGCCAGCGGTTGGCTCTGCAACGAGGGCAAGATGCTGCCGAGCAAGTGCGCCGCCGAACCGGCCCCTTCCGACAACCGGCTCATGCGGGTCGGAATCCGGTTGGGGTCTTGGGCCAGCACCTCGAGGTTGTCGATTGCCATCTGGTAAGCGAGCACCTCTGGCGAGGCCGGGGTCTGGTTGACGGCCAGCAGGGCCTGTTGGTCGGTGCGCAGTTGGTTGACCAGCGCTGCCAGCCGTTCGCGAATATCGGGAATGTAATCGGCGATCTCCCACTCTTTGTAAATATCGATCTGGTTGCCGGTAAGGCGCTTGATTGCGAAGGCCAGATCGGCAATCGCCTTCAAACCGGCTCGCACCCGCTCGATTGAGTCGTGATAAGGCGCGGTTGTGGCTTCGATGCCCAAGACGTGCCGACCTCGCTCAAGATAGATCTGGTACGGTGTCGCTCCGCCCAAGGTATTGTTACGCCAATTCGGGTTATAGCTAAACGGTACCGCATTCAACTCGGCAAACAGCACCTGATCATCAATCAGGATGCGGCGATACACGGTAAAGTGATTCTTGTAATCTTGGATAGCGCGCAGGGTGATCGCATACCAGCCGCTCTGCGGTACGGTAAACTCGTAGTAGACCGTCGTGCCGCTGCGGCTCCAACTCTCGCCGCCGAGGGCATTCATCCGCAGATGGTAGGGGTCGTAGGGTGTCACGTCCAGATTGCGACGGCTGATCGGGCGCACGCTGGTATCATTCTTAAAGCTTGGCCGCTCGGCGGCGAGTTCGATCAGTACTCCGCTGCTGGCCGGCGCTTGCCGGCTAGCGCGGTAGACAGCGTAAGATGGGTACGAGTCGATTGCCGGCAGCAGATAGAAGCTGCCCAGCACCAGCTCGCTTTCGCCGAGACTGAGTGAAATGCGCTGGCGACCCGCCGGCAGCGTGAGCGCGATCGGGTACGGCTGGCTGAAGTTGGGGTCGCGCAAGAAGACGCGGCTCCAGCGGGCCAACCGGGCCTGCGGGATCAGGGTTTCGTTGCCGTAGCGGTCGAGCGGGAACTGATCGGCAGTATCGTGATAGAACAGCGGCACCATCAGCCGCCAGCGCTCAGGTTGGCCCTCGATCTGCACGAGCAGTTCAGGCGGGATAAAGGTGACCGCTTCCGGCACGGCGGCGTCAATCGCTAACGCATACGCGCCGGCTTGCGGCACGGTGACGGTAAACGAGACCTGATCGCCGGCGCGCAGCATGACGCTCGGCTTGGCGTAGCTCGCCGCCAACGGATGGGTTGCCGCCGGCAGACCGAGCGTGTCGGCGCGCACCTCAACCACTGGCGCACTACCGCCCTCGGCCTGCACCGGCAGCGGGCCGACGAGCAGGCTAGCGAGTGCCAGCCAAAGTACGATGAGGAGGCGGATAGCGGTTGTGATCTGCCAGCGCCAACCCATAGCTTCACCTAAATATCACTACGAACGATGTGTTGATGCTGTGCGGGAGATGCACGGTAGTGCGAGAGCCGCACCGTCGTGCGTTTGTACCTACTACCGTAAGGCGGCGTCAACCTCGGCCCGCGCCGTATCGAGGATATTGTTGGCGAACGTCTCTAATTTCGGTGCGTAATCCTCGTACTTGTAGATGCCATCGCCGGCGCGGAAGAACATGAACCACATGTTCACGTCTTTGTCTTCGCCGATGTCAATGCCCGGCTTGCCTTCCCAGCGCGCTTGGATGTACCCCGGCACCAGTTTGGCCAGCGACTCGACAAGGCTATTGTCAAGATTGGCCAGCGCGGCGTTGAGACCCGGCTTGTCGAAGAATTGGCGGTAAAGCGCCAGCGACTCAGTGTCAATCGCGACCGGCATCTTGCTCGGTACGCTGCCCATCTCGCGGGCCAGTTCCACCTCTTTGGCGTAAGCGGTGCGGGCAAAGGTCATCCAGCGCGCGAATTGGTAGGCTTCCTCTAGATTCGGCGCCGTCTTCGAGACAACGATGATGTCCATCACAATCGCCTGATTGCCGCCGGGGATGCCGACGAAGTCCCAGTCAAAGGTAGCGTTCTGCGCAATCTGCGGAATGGCCCAACCGCCTTCCCAACGCATGCCGACTTCCTGATTCAGGAACAGCTCCCACGGCCCAGCCGACTTGAAGTTCACCTTCTGCTCGTCGGTCAACCCTTGCCACGTATAGGGCTTCAGCTCGGCCACCCGCGCCACGGTGTCTTTGAAGGCGGCGGAGTTGTAGTTCATGTGAATGCCATCGAAGCTGAACCACTGCAACTTGTTGTCGAGCACGTGCGGGTACCAGCCCATCACGAACTCCATCTCGTCGAGGCCGAGAACGCCTCGGGATGGGTTGTGCAGGCCGGTCACCGCCGCGTTGAACTCGTCGAGCGTGAAGCCGTACTCAGGCGCATCAAGGTTAGCCGCTTCGTAGAGATCGCGGTTGACGAAGTACCCCATAATGAACTGCGCCGCCGGCAAACCCATCACCTTGCCGTTATAGGTGACACCTGACCGCAGCACTTGCGGGATGAGTGCCCAATCGGGATCGTTCGCCACCAGCTCGGTCAAATCGGCCAGCCAGCCGTTCTTAACGTAGAGCGGCATATTGTTGGCCATAAAGACATCGGGCAGCGCGCCACGAGCAGCATAGGTATTGAGCATATCGTCCCAATTGCCGCCCGCCATATCAACAAACTCGATCGTCACGTGCGGGTTCATCTCAGTATACGCCTTGACCAAGCGGCGCTGGATGTTGTTCTCTTCCTCGGTGCCGAGGTTCCAGTTGGCGTAGCGCAGGGTCACCGGTTGCTTGGCGGCAGCAGTGGGCGCAGCAGTGGGCGCAGCCGTCGGTGCGGCGGTCGGTTGCTCAGGGGGTGTCTGTGGCGCAGCGGTTGGTGCTTGGGGAGTCGGTGGCATAGCCGCTGGCGTACAGCCGGTCATGGCCGCGAGCAACATCAGTATCACGAGCAGGAAGCCACCTTTGGCAGCGGGTTTCATGCATTTCCTCCTTGACATGCAAACAGAGCTACGAACGAACGTTGCGGCATTGCAATCAGGTTTTTCGGCGCGTGTCACCTCCTTTCGCAACGGTGCGCCACGCAGGATGTTGGCGCATTGATATGGCGAGCGGCAGCTTGGCTGCCGCTGCGACACTCGTTACCCCAAGACCACCCGCACCCGGTGGGTCTGGCCATCGGCAAAGACCGGCACGACGTTGCCAGCGAGCGGCTGGCCGTCCACCTCTACCGTTGCCACACCCCGGCTCACGTGCTGCGGGTTGAGCACCTCGATCTCGTATACCGCACCGCGGAACGAACGGCGCACGGTGAACCGATTCCATGCCGCCGGAATCAGCGGATCGATCAGCAAGCCATTGGCCTGCGGCCTAATTCCCAAAATCCAATGGGTCGCCATCCGGTGCAGCCACTGGGCCGAACCGGTGTACCACGTCCAGCCGCCGCGCCCGAAATACGGCGATTGCGGGCCGTCAACGTTGCCCGGCGTAACGTAAGGTTCAGCTTTGTAGCGATCCGGGTCGGCGCTGCGGTTGGGCGGGCAGATACGGCGATAGGCTTCATAAGCCTGCTCGGCGTCGCCGAGCAGGGCGTAGGCCCACACCGACCACGTGGCAGCGTGGGTATAGACGCCGCCGTTCTCGCGCAAGCCCGGCGCGTAGCGGGTGACATAACCGATGTCGGGACGGGGGCGGGTAAAGGCGGGATAGTTGAGCAACGTGCCATACTCGCAGAGCAGGTAGCGCGAAACCGACTCCATCGCCTGCCAAGCTCGTTCGCGATCGGCAATGCCGCTAATCACTGCCCAAATATTCGGCATCAAAAAGATGCGGCCCTCATCATTCGCATGCGATCCGAGCGGCAATCCATCATCGGTCGTCGCCTGCAAAAACCACTCGCCATCCCAGCCGTAGCGGTTCGTCGCCCAACGCAGTGTCTCGCGCACCGCCGCGCAGCGTTCGGCGAACACCTCATCGCCGCGTTGCTGCGCCAGCGGCATCCAGCGCTCAAGGATCACGTAGAGAAACTCAGCCACCCAAAAACTCTCGCCGCGCAGATGGGTGCCAACCGCATTGAGGCCATCGTTCCAATCGTGATCACCCATCAGTGGGATGCCGCGGGGCGAAAAGCGGCTGAACGCGCGCTCGATCGCCCGCTTGCAATGCAGGTAGAGCGGCTCCGCCGGGCCGTTGAGATACGGCACTGGCTCATCCAGAATTGCGACATCGTTGGTCTCTTGCAGGTACGAATCAACGATAAACGGCAGCCAGAGCAAGTCGTCCGAACAGTTGGTGCGTGGCCCGCCGCCCCGGATCGAAAACCACCAGTGCAGCACATCGCCTTCGATAAATTGTTGGGAGGCGTGGAGCAAGATCTGGCGCTTGGCCAAAGCAGGATCACAGACCAAGAAAATCTGGCTGTCTTGCAACTGATCGCGGAACCCGTAGCCTGCCGAGACTTGATACAACGCTGACTTGGCCCACAACCGGCCAGAAATCGCCTGATACTTCAGCCAATAGTTAGTCATCAGATTAAGTGCCGGATCGGGCGTTTCGACATGCTCGGCTTCAACCAGCCGCGACCAGAAGGCATGCACCGCTGCAAGCGTTTGGGTGCTGGCAGCCGGCGATGTGAAACGGCGGATCAACTCGGCGGGGTCTTCGCGGCCCTGCTCGGCAGCACCTAGCGTAAAGACGATCGTATGACTTGCCCCTGGCGACAGCGCCACCTCAACCTGCAACGCGCCGATTGCATCGCCAAAGCGACCGGTGCGTCCGGCCAAGGACGCCATCCGCATCGCCTGCGGATGCTCAAGGCTCTGGTACAGGCCGATAAACGACTCCTTATCGCCATCGAAGCTCTTGAGCGGCTCGCTGGCGGCGATAAACGCCACGTAAGGCCAATCGATATTGTTATGCCGGCCTGCCTCATCGGCAAAACCCCACAAATATTTGCGCGCCAGCAACGCATGTAGCGACAGATCGACCGCCGTATCAATGAACAGCTTATGAAACTCGCGATGCTCATCGGGCGCAAATCCCAACAACCACTCGACATAGGTCGTGACATCGAGCCGGCGGGGCTGGTCGGTCAGATTGGTCAACGTCAGCTCAATCAGCTCAACCGGATCGTGCGGCGCGACAAAGACGGTCAACCGGCTACGGATACCGTGTACCTCCTGCGTGAAACGCGAATAACCGAGACCGTGGGTCACTTGATAGTGGTCATAAGCATGCAGCGTCGGCTTATACGTCGCCGACCAAAACTGGCCGCTGTCGAGATCGCGCAGATAGAGATACTTCCCCCAATTGTCTTGCACCAAATCCTGAAACGAGCGGGTAATCCGGTTCTGGCCGGCGTTGTTACGCCAGCTATAGCCCGAACCGGTCTGCGACACTATCAGCGCATAGTCGCCGTTACTGATTACATTCCCCCAAGGGCGCGGTGTCAGCGGCGTGGTGATGATGTATTCGCGGCCATCGGCGCTGAAGTAGCCGTAACGACTAGGAAAGAGGCGTTCCATAACACTCCGTTGTGAAAAGAGACAGCAACCCGGTTATCGTTAAATGAAACGTTTCATTCAGGCAAATAAAAAATTGCCTCGATCGACAAAGAGCAGTTGTGACTGATAGGTTTATTGTAGCACCACTTTTTTCCTTGTCAAGACCGTGTGTGTAACGTTTCATTGAAAATTGATGGAAGCGCAATCATTGAACTATCGCCTGTCTAGCCGCGCACGGTTGAGAAGTGAAATGTTTCACTGAAAGATTGCTGCTTCCGCTCACCCATCTGGTTCAGCGGGAAGGATGGCTGAGCGGGGTATTCCCGTGCTCGCGGGGGATAGCGTCGCCGCTTGCGCGGCTCGCAAGGACACGGGCCATTTGTCATTGCGCGGGGGCGCAGCCCCCGAAGCAATCTCCTGCTGTGGCGGAATGCGTGCCTGAGTGGGTAGTTGCCGTGCTCGCGAGAGATTGCTTCGCCGCTCCGCGGCTCGCAATGACACAGGGGGAGCGGGGGGATTGCCTCGCCGCCCTTTCGTGTACAATAGAAACAGCGCCGTGATCAGCGAGACCGAGGTGAGCTATGCGACTCAGCGAAGATAAAGTGCGCCGGATTGCCGAGCGCTTGCACGACGAATTGGCCGAGCGCGGCTTGTTGGCCTACCGCGACCGTCCCGGCCAGCGCCCTAGCGATGGCCGCGCCTTGCGGGTCAAAGCGATCTACGATGCTATCGTAGCCGATTTGAAAATTGAGGAAGAGATTGATGCTGAGGTCGAGCGGATTCTGGCAACCTACAGCCGCGAGATTAAGGGTACTGAGCGCGATATTCTCTTCCGCAAGCATAAGGAAGAGGTAGCGCGCAAGCGAGGATATGTGTTGTAGGGGGGCTGCTGCTGGGTAAGCAGGGGTCTTTGGGCGTTCAGCTTCCGGTGCGCTTGTATGTATTTTATGGAGTGCGGCAGTTTGACTGCCACACTCCATAATGGTGTCACGCACCGTGCTCCCTCATTTCACCCAATAGAGCAGAATGTAGTGCGGCCCAGTGTGCGGCACCACGAATTCTGCGCCGTGCGTCACGAAACCAAAGGCAAGATAAAACGGCAACGCGCTTGTGCGCCCGTGACACCAGATCATATCGCCGCCGTGACGCCGGACATGCTCGATCCCGGTTTGAAGCAACGCTTGGCCAATCCCCTGTCGGTGGAAGGCGGGCAAGACTCCCATGCCGCGCAGCCGCCACGCCGCGCGGGCCGGTACGTCGGGAAACGCTTCGGGGGCAAATGAGGCAATACCTACAAGCTGCTCGCCAATGAAACCGCCGGCGTGCAACGCCAGCGGGTGGTCGTCGCCGGGATAGACGAGTTCGTCAATCGCTTGGTGCGGGCGCAGGATTTGTTGGCGCAGCGGCCGGGTCGCGGCGGCGCTGATGGGGCGAATGGCGTAGTTCATACGTGTTTATGCCTTAGACTCTAAAGACTCTAACGCAAAGACGCAAAGATATTTGAGATTGATCCAAGGTAAGCTTTCACCACACCATAACATGCTCTGCGCCCTCTGCGTCCTTCGTGCCTTTGCATGTAACCTTCTCTACGTCTTTACTCACTCTGCGCCTTTGTGTTTAACCTTCTCTGCGTTTTTGCTCACTCTGCGCCTTTGCATCGAGATAGTCTTGCAAGATGATTGACGCGGCGACCTGATCAATCTGCTCTTTGATCTTGGCCGGTTTGAGGCCGAGATTGCGCAGCATCTGCTCGGCGGCGACGCTGGTCAGCCGCTCGTCGAACATTTCGACCGAGCACGTGAGTGCCGCGGCCAACGCATCGGCAAAGCGTTGCACTACAACGGCTTGTGGGCCGTGTTCGCCGCGCATCGTCAGCGGCAATCCTACTACCACCCGAGTCACGCCGCGCTCGGCGACTAGCCGGGCAATCTGGGCAATGGCTCGTTCGGGCGGGTGGGCAGCGATCGTGGTGAGCGGCGCGGCAATGCGCGCACTGGCGTCGCTGATTGCGACGCCGATGCGCCGTTCGCCGACATCAAGGCCTAGGATGGTCTGTTCGTTGGTTGTGTTCACGTTAGCCGGATATGATTGCAACACAGAGGGCACTGAGGCGTCTATATCCGCTGTGTTGTGGCAGACACTCTACGCTTGCGATAAATCTGTTGTACTGCAAGCAGTTGCCGTGGGCGCGGCGTTTTGCCATCCTCGCAACGTGCCCTCCTCACTCAATCCGAATCCGGAGCTGCCAGCTCCAACCGGGTAAGCGGTCAACATCTGGCGGCAGCGTAAAGCCGGCCAGCCTCCCGCTCGCCACCAGCGCCTGCAAGCCGGCTTCGGCTTCGGCGCGGGTGCGACCGATCACCGCATTCTGGATCGCTGCGCGCGTTGCCGGATCAAGCTCGTTGCTGCAAGCCGGGTCTGGCCCCACCGCGCCATCAACGCGCAGGGTTGCACCATCCCAGCGCCAGCCGTTGATCACGGCGGCCTTGCAGTCACCCGGACGCAACTGGCCATTTTGGATCAGTTGGGTATTAAACGCATCGGCCAATTGGCGTTGGAAGTTGGCTGGCTCGCCGCTAACCGCCAATCCGCTGTAGTTCGCTTGCACGGTCAAGGTAAAGAAGCGATTGTCTTTTGGCAGCGACGTACCTAGCGGCGGATCCACGATCTGCTCGAAGCCGGCCAGTTGCTCAAGCTCGGCCCGGCTCGGCGAGACAGTGGTCGGTTCGAGGCGGAGATTGCGGGCTAATGCGAGGCCATCGAGCTGCCGGCGCGCCTCTTGGTCGAGCCGGGTCAACGCCTCGGCCAGATAGCGGCGCACGTCGCTCTCTTTAATCACAAACACCTCTTCATCGGTACCGCCGCCGATCGCATCATGCACAATCGTTAGCACGCCGCCGGTGAGATTAATCGTTGGCCCGCCGGGAATGCGCAATTCGCGGATGCTATTGGCAGGAACGTTGGAGGCGCTGCCGGGTGAGCGAGCAATAATCCGCACTTGCGCTTCGCCGAGCGTAGTGATGATCTGGTTGCCGCGATTGGTGGTCACTGCGCCGGGTACGGTCACGTCGGTTTCGCTGATGAAGGGAATCGGCTGATTGTTTGGCCCAAAGGCGATAAACTCGCTCCCTGCCGGAATGGTGATCGGCTGGGTATTCAGATTGCGGAGAATGATTGAACCCTGCGCACTGCTGACCGGCGTCATCACACCGTCTGTCACTTCGCCGCGCAGACTGATGGCAACCGTTGTGCCGATCGGGTCAGCGGCGACGGCGCCATTACCGCTTGGCGCGGTGACCGGGATCATTGGCAGCGCCAAGCCGGTGATCGGGTTCGTATCGCGGGCCGGCAAGCGCACAATCACCGTCGCGCTGCGCGTCACTATCAGTAACACGCCGAATATGGCAATCATCACCACCAACACGATTAGCAGGATCGTGGCAAGGCGCGATTGCCGGCGAGCGGCAGGTTGGGAGGCGCTGCGCGGGGTAGGAGCGGGCGGCAGCGCACCTGCCGGTTCACGCCGGGGTTGGGTGGGAGCGCGTTGGGCGCGATCAGCGTCGCTACGCTGTCCAATCTGGCTGGCCCGCGCCTGTTCAGCCGCTGAGAGTTGAATATCTTCGGGCCGCACCCGCGGCGCTTGGCGCATCGCTTCACGCGCCGGCGGAATAGGCGGCGGCGGCGAGCCGGTGCGCTCTTGCTCGAAGGCGGCAGCCAGATCGTCAAGCGCGTCGAAGAACTCTAGGTCATCATCACCCATCGCTTGGGCTGGCGGTGCCGCTGCGCCACTGGTCGTGGTTGGAATAGGCCGCGTTACTGGCGCTGCCATCGGGCGGGTCTCAGCCGGTGCCGGTTTCGGCGGTTCAAACAGCTCTCGATCATCAACCTTGCCGGTCGCGGCCAGCTCATCGAGTGCGGCCAGAAACTCAAGATCTTCAGCCAGCAAATCTTCGCCGGCAGGCGGCGGGGGAGGCGCCGGCGCTTGCACATGCGCGCCGGTGACTTCGATCGTGGTTAGCCGGCTCTGGCGGGCCGCTTTAAGAATGGCCGGGTCAGAGCTAATAATCGTGAGGGCAATGCCGGCGGCAGCGGCCAATTCGCGTAACGTATCGGTACCAGCGACGCGCTGGAGAAAACTCGTTCCTTCGGGGGCTAAGATCTGGACATTCGCGGCATGGGCGGCGCGTACCCGCGCCATCAGCGACTCGGCGGTATCATCGGGTAGCGCAAGGACAATCGCTGTTTCGTCGGTGATCATAGCCCCTCACCCCCGGCCCCTTTCCCCGCATGCAGGGAGAGGGGCGCTGTAGCAATGCGTCAACGTTATTCTATATGCTCACGGTATAAGTCTACCACGCGCGATGGTTTATTTGAATAGCCACGAAAAGCCGCAAAAGGCACGAAACCTATGCGTTTTTTTTGCGTCGTTTGCGTCGCTTTGCGGCTATTCCGTGTCCCGGCCCTGAAGGGCCGGGCGAGGGTTATGAAGCCCGCTGCGCGGTCTGGATAGCCACGAAAAGCCGCAAAAGGCACAAAAACCTGAAATGTTTTGCGTCTTTTGTGTGGCTATTCCCTGTCTAGGGTTACGACGTGCGCTGTACGGGTTGAATAGCCATGAAAAGGCACAAAAACATACTACTTTTGCGCCTTTTGTGTCTTTGTGGCTATTCCCCGTGTCGCTCGGTCGAAACCATCACCCTGCCTGTTCGGCCAATACGCCAGCGGCGGCGTTGATCGCCGCGGCTAACTGGTCGGGGTTACGCCCGCCAGCTTGGGCGACTTCGGGTTTGCCGCCGCCGCCGCCACCGACGATTGCGGCCAGCGGCTTAACCAGTTGCACTGCGTTCAACCCGCGCCGGACAAGATCGGCGGTCACCATCGTCAGCAATTGCGGCTTGCCGTTGATGTGCGCACCGAGCACAATCACCGCGCTGCCTAGCTTGTCGCGCAGATACTCGCCCATCTCGCGCAAGCGCTCGACGGTATCGGCCTCGACCTCGGCGGCCAGCAACGGCACGCCGGCAACCGTCTGCACCCGGTTCAACAGTGTGGCGAGCTGCTCGCGCGCCATCTTGCTGCGCAGCGCCTCTAGCTCTTGCCGGCGCTGCCGGTTCTCGGCCAGCAACGCCTCGATCCGCTCGGCCAACTGGGAAGGTTGGGCATTGATCCGCGCCGCCAGATCGCGCAGCGCTTGGGCCTGCTCTTCCACCCACGCCTCGGCCCCGCGCCCGGTTAGCGCCTCGACGCGGCGGATGCCGCTGCCGATGCTGCCCTCGCTCACCAGCCGGACAAACCCGATCTCGCCGGTGCGATTGACGTGGGTACCGCCGCACAGCTCAAGGCTATCGCGCGAAGCGTACTCGCCGTTATCCAAACCGTTGCCGCGCTCGATCGTCACCACCCGTACCGTATCGCCATACTTCTCGCCAAACAGCGCGATCGCGCCGCGCGCCATCGCATCCTGATAGTCGGTAATCTCCCAGCGCACCGTGGCATCTGCCCGCACCCACGCATTCAAGCGCCGCTCGACTTCGCGCAATTCTTCGGGATCAACCGGCTTGGTGTGAGTGAAGTCGAAGCGCAACCGATCCGGCGCGACCAGCGAACCGGCCTGCGCCGCGTGCTCGCCGAGCACATCGCGCAGCGCGCGCTGGAGCATGTGGGTCGCAGTGTGGTTGCGCTGAATATCGGCCCGCCAAACGATGTCAACCGTCGCTTGCACCTGATCGCCCACGCTGATCGTGCCATCAACCACCCGGCCATAGTGAACGATCAGACCGGGCAGCGGGCGGCGAGTGTCTTCCACCCGCACCGACCCTTCTGGGCCGACCAGCAAGCCGGTATCGCCAACCTGACCGCCGCTCTCGGCGTAGAACGGCGTCGTATTGAGCACAATCTGCACTTGCCTCCCGGCGCTGGCCGTGTTTAGCGCATCACCATCAGCCAGCATCCCAATCACCGTCGCCCGGTCGCTCAGCCGCTCGTAGCCGGTAAAGTGGGAATTGGGCAGATCCAGTTCCACCCACAGATCAGCCTCGCCGCTGCGCTTGCTCGTCGCCGCCGCTCGCGAACGGGCCCGTTGCTCGGCCATCGCTGCTTCGTAGCCGGACTCATCAACCGTTAACCCCTGTTCGGCAGCGATCTTTTGGGTCAGATCGAGCGGGAAACCGTAGGTGTCTTTCAACACAAACGCATCGTTACCGGGAATCACCGTCTCGCCGCGGGCGCGCACCTGCTCGATCACCGCGTTCAGACGGGTAATGCCGCCGCTGAGCGTGCGCAAGAACTGGCGCTCCTCTTGATCGGCGGCGCTGAGGATAAACTCGCGCCGCTTAACCAATTCGGGATAAGCGTCACCCATCTGCTCGATCACCGCCGTGATCACTTCAGCGAGGAACGGGCGCTCGAAGCCGATCGTGCGACCCTGATACGCGGCGCGGCGCAAAATCCGGCGCAACACATACGCTCGGCCCAGATTGCCCGGTAACACGCCATCGGCGATCAAAAACGCAATCGCCCGCGCATGGTCGGCAATCGCGCGATAGGCGCTGCGGTGGGCCTGATAATGCGCCTCATCGCTGCCGCGCGCACTGATAATGCGATTGATAATCGCCACAAACAGATCGGTCTCGTAGGTGCTATGCACCCCCTGCATCACCATCGCCATCCGCTCAAGGCCCATGCCGGTATCAACCGACGGACGCGGCAGCGGCTGCATGGTGGCGCGGTCATACTGCATAAACACGTTATTCCAGATCTCGACATAATTGGGGTCGTCGGAATTCACCCCTTCGGCGCGCATCTGGCTGAGGTCATCGCCGATATACATCGTAATTTCCGAGCAGGGGCCGCAGGGGCCGGTATCGCCCATCACCCAGAAATTATCTTTGCGGCCAAAGCGCAGCACCCGTGACGGATCGGCCCCCTGCGCGATCCACAACTCGGCGGCCTCATCATCAGGTGGCACCTCGTCGTCGCCGGCAAAGACCGTAAACCACAGCCGCTCGACTGGCAACTGAAACTCTTCGGTCAACAACTTCCACGCCAGCTGGATCGCCTCGGCCTTAAAGTAATCGCCGAAGGAAAAGTTGCCCAACATCTCAAAAAAGGTATGGTGGCGCGGCGAGGGGCCAACCTCTTCGAGATCGTTATGCTTGCCGCTAACGCGCAAACACTTCTGCGCCGTCACAGCACGGGTATAGGGACGCTGCTCGCGCCCCAGAAAGACATCCTTAAACTGCACCATACCCGAATTGGCAAACAGCAGGGTCGGGTCGTCGGCGACGACCAGCGACGAGCTGGGCACGTGGGTATGGCCATGGCGAATAAAGAACGAGATAAACGTTTCGCGAATTTGGGCCGCGGTTAATTTTTGCATACGCATAACGCCTATTTAACGCCGAAAAGCTTTTCCTCGCGTTATTGTAGACGATGGTAGCGCCGACCGTCAACCGTTTTGGGAAGCATCTCGTGATACGAGGATAATGCGGTGCGTCATGGAGCGAGTCGAACTGCCGCGCAGGCGATTGCCGGCAATCTGACAACATAGTCATTGACACCCGCGCCGCCGTATGCTACACTGTTCTTGACGCATCGCGTCATTCCTTTCCCTGCTTGAAGTCATATCCGACAACAATGGGGTTGTCCATTGCTCAATGCTGAACAGGAGGCATCTATGGCGCTTATCTCTCTTCCGGCCAGCCTCACCCGCGTCATGCAGCAGGTGAATGTGCCGTTTGTTGACACCTTCCGCGCCTTGCGCAGCATCACTCCACAAGAAATTGGCCTGCTGCTGAAAAGCATTACTGCCAAACGGCGGCCCAAGCGCGTGCCGCCGATCAATAGCGATTTCTTCGATATTTTGGGCGAACTCTCGCCCGAAGAGCGGCTGATCCAGCAAAAGATCCGCTCATATATGGAAGAAAAGATCCGTCCGCTGGCCAACAGCTACTGGGAGCGGGGCGAGTTTCCGCACGAGATTGTGCCTAGCTTTGCTCGTCTCGTCGCCGAAACTTTCGGTACCCGGCCTTATGCCATCGACGCCCTCGGCCCAGTGCTCACCGGTGTGGCCTGTATGGAGCTCGCGCGGGTCGATCCATCAATCTACACTTTCTTCGGCGTGCATTGGGGCCTGTGCATGGGGTCGATCGACCTCTTCGGCGCAGCCGAACAGAAGCAACGCTGGCTGCCGCCAATGCAACGCTTCGAGCTGATCGGCTCGTGGGCCTTGACCGAACCGGACGTCGGCTCAGCGACCGCTGCCGGCCTCACTACTACGGCCCGCTTCGAGCGCGGCTACTGGGTGCTCAACGGGGCCAAGAAGTGGAGCGGCAACGCGCCGATTGCCGATCTCACCATCATTTGGGCACGCGACGTATCCAACAACCAAGTGCAGGGTTTCATCGTCGAGCGCGGCACGCCGGGGTACGAGGTCGAACGGCTGGAAGGCAAGATTGCCCTACGCACGGTGCAAAACGCGAATATCCGCCTCGTCAATTGCCGGGTGCCCGAAGCCAACCGGCTGCCGAATGTGGGCGGCTTCCGCGGTATCGCCCGTCAACTCGCGATCACCCGCGCCGCCGTCGCGTGGGCCATGACCGGGGTAGCGATGGGCGCGTATGAGAAGGCGTTGGCATACGCCCAGCAGCGCATCCAATTCGGACGGCCAATCGGCGGCTTCCAGTTGGTGCAGAACAGTCTGGTGCAGATGCTGGCCAGCGTGACCTCGATGCAGACCATGTGCCTGCGGATGAGCCAGATCGCTGCCCACCACGGCAAAGTCAGCCACGAGCACGCCTCGCTGGCAAAGGTCTTCTGCGGGGAAAAGATGCGCGAAACGGTGGCGCTGGCCCGGGCCGTCTTCGGTGGCAACGGCATTTTGCTCGAACACGAGGTGGCCCGTTACTTCGCCGACGCCGAGGCGCTCTATTCCTACGAAGGCACCCACGAGATGAACACGTTGATCGTGGGGCGCGCGATCACTGGGATGTCGGCGTTTGTGTAGGGGAGAACGCAGAGTGCGCAGAGACGGTTAAACGCAAAGGCGCAGGAGAGCCGGACGGCTGTCCGGCTCCGCAGAGAGCGCAGAGGGGGTTGGGGGAAGCGCCGCCGCTTCTGTTATCATTGCGAGCCGCGCTCCGCGCGGCGAAGCAATCTCCTACTTCAGCGGGAGGGATGCCTCCACGCCATTGGTTTGCATCTCAGCGGGAAGCTTGCTGCGGACGCTGCGCGCCCTCGCAATGACATTATTCCTCTCCGCGTCCTCGGCGCTCTCTGTGGTAAAACATCATTGACAACCGCCCCACTTGCTGCTATATTAGTGTGAAAGTTACACTATATAGCGAGGCACCTATGAATGGCGCGCAGCTCCGTACCGCTACCGGGATTCTCTTTACCGACCAGTATCAATTGACCATGGCCCAGCTCTATTTCCGCATGGGCATTCACGAGCGTCCGGCTCAGTTTGACCATTTCTTTCGCCAGCCGCCCAACTATGGCATGCATTCAGCCGGTTATTGCATCGCCGCCGGCCTTGAGTGGCTGCTCGATTGGATGGAGACGGCAGCGGTTGGCCCGGTTGAGCTTGAAGTCTTGCGCAGCCAGCGGAATCGGGTGGGCAAGCCGGTCTTTGGCGAAGATTTTTTGGCCTATTTGCGCGACCATGGCCATTTTGGCGGGATCACGCTGTGGGCAGTGCCTGAAGGGCGGGTGGTGCATGCCCAAGCGCCGATGACGATTGTGCGCGGGCCGTTGTTGATGGCACAGATTCTGGAAACCGCGCTGCTTAACCATCTCAATTATCAGACGTTGGTGGCGACCAAGGCGAGTCGCATTCGCGAGGCGAGCGGGGCGAGCACGGTGCTGGAGTTTGGCCTGCGCCGCGGGCAGGGGTTGGGGGCGAATGCTGGTACGCGGGCGGCTTTGATTGGCGGGGCCGATTTTACCTCGAATGTGGGTCTTGCCCATACCATCGGCCAGACTGCTAAGGGCACCCATGCCCACGCGATGGTGCAGTCGTTTCTGGCCCTCGGCATGAGTGAACTCGATGCCTTCCGCGCTTACGCCGAGGTCTATCCTGACGATTGTTTGCTGCTGGTGGATACGATCGACACCTTACACAGCGGGGTGCCGAATGCGATCCGGGTGTTTGAAGAGCTGCGCGCCAAAGGTCATAAACCGGTTGGGGTACGGCTCGATTCGGGCGACCTCGCCTACCTTGCGATTCTGACCGCGTTGATGCTGGATCGAGCCGGCTTCCCCGATACGGTGATCGTGCTCTCGAATGATTTGGACGAACTGGTGATTTGGCAGATTCAGAGCCAGATCGCTCAAGAGGCGCGGCGCTACAACGCCGATGCCGATGCAATTATTCGCCGGTTGGTGTACGGCGTCGGCACCCGGCTGGTCACGTCGCACGGCGAGGGGGCGTTAGGCGGGGTGTATAAGCTGGTGGCGCTGCACGATGGCAAGGAGTGGCAGCCGGCGATTAAGATTGCCGAGAGCGCGGCGAAGCTGACCAATCCCGGTTTGAAGCGGGTGTGGCGGTTGTACGACGAGCGCGGCAAGGCGACCGCCGACCTGATCGCGCTCGAAGATGAAGACCCGCCGAGCGAAGTGTGTATCCGGTTGCGCCACCCTAGCGACCATGCCCGCCAGCGCACGGTGAGTCGTTCGGAACTGACCGGGATCGAGCCGTTACTCGAACCGGCGATGGTGGAGGGCCGGCGAGTGGCTGAGCCGCTGACGCTGGAGCAGATGCGCGCGCGTCGCCACACTGATGTCGAGCGGCTTGACCTCGGTGTGCGCCGGATTATGAACCCGCATATTTACCACGTCTCGCTCAGCCAGCGCCTGTGGGATCTGAAGCAAGAGCTGCTGGCCCGCTTGCAACAGGTTTAGGCGCAGAGGGAGCAAAGACGCAGTTGAGGCAATGGCGCAGAGGATGGTAAACGCAAAGGCGCGAAGGACGCAGAGGGCGCCAAGGTTTTTTGGCAGTTATGAAGCGCGCTTATGCCCAGATGCTAACATCCTTTGCGACCTTTGCGCTCTTCGTGTCTTTGCGTTCCCGGACTTTGCGTCTTCGCACCCTTTACGCCTCTACATCAGTGTGCTATACTAAAGTTGGCACTGGCGCATGACGCGCCGCCGCTGGGGTTTCCCAGAGGAACTTCCCGACTCCCCGCTCGCCGCAAGGCGGAACGCCGCCCCGCGAAACAGCAAGCGGGGGCGCCGGTTGAGCAATCGGCCGGTGACGCAAGACGGCAACAGAGAACAGTCCCGCCGGGTTTCCGGTAAGGGGTGAAACGGTTGGGTAAGAGCCGACCAGCGCCGGCAGCAATGCCGGCGGCTAGGCGACTGCGCCGGCGATGGGGAGCAAGGTGCGTGGGGCGGGCTCATCGGTGGGAGAATGCGGCTCAGCCGCGTTCGTTATACCACCCCGTTCGCTCGCATCGCCGCCGCGACGGCAACCCGGGTAGCGCCCGGCGCGCTAGGAGCGGCCGCTGCTTGGCAGCGAGAGAGATGGCGGCATTAAACAGAATCGGGGGTACGGTCATGCGCCAGCTCATTCCCCTACGATCCGCGATACCGATACCACCGGCAGATCACAGAAGAAGGTTGATCCTTCGCCGAGGGTGCTCTTGACCCCAACGTTTCCACCCATATACGTGATTAAACGGCGGCAGATGGCAAGGCCTAAGCCGACGCCATGCACCTTCTGCCCGTTTGGCTGGCGGACGCGCTGAAACTCTTCAAAGATCCGCTCTTGATCGTCGGGGGCAATGCCCACACCGGTGTCTTTGACGCAAATGCGCACCCATTCGCCGCGTGGTTCAGCACAGATTTCCACCTGCCCATCTGGACGGTTGAATTTAATCGCGTTACTGACCAGATTGATCAGCACCTGTTCTAGCCGGCCAGCATGAGCCATCACCTTCGGTAATTCAGAAGGGATATTCACTAACAACGCCAAATTGCGTTCGTGGGCCTGCGGTAACATCTGCCCGGCTACATTCTGAATAATTGCACTTACCTCGACCGGCTCTACCTCCATCTCAAGTTGGCCGGCCTCCATGCGCGAAAACTCCAGAATATCGCTAATCAAGCGCATCAGCGTGAGGCTCGACTGCTTCATATAGCCGAGCGTCTCTTGCACGTCGGGGCTGAGTTCGCCTAACACGCCGCGCCGCAGCATATCGGTATAGCCGATAATGGAGGTCAGCGGCGTGCGTAACTCGTGGCTGACGGTGGCGAGAAAACCGGTTTTGAGCCGGTCGGCCCGTTGGACTTGCTCGTAGAGGCGGATGCGGATAATCGCATCGGTAATCAATTCACCGATGGCAGTGACCAACTCGCTCAGGGTCGGCGTCATCGTCTTGGGCGCACTAGTCGCTAACCCTAAGATGCCAGTCGCATGGTGTTCATGCCGGAGCGGAACCAGCAACAGCGATTGCAATCCTGCTTGACGTAAGCCGATTGCCAACGGATCTTCCTCGGTGAGTTCGGCCAGATTGATCAATTCTGGCCGTCCTTGTTGGATGCGCTGGATTAAGGTTGTAGCGGCAGCGCCGCTTATGATTTCGTTCTGCAACTGGCCGACGCCATAGGTAGTGAGGTCAACGACCACGGTGATACGCTGCTGCGATTCGTCGATCAGGCCAATCGAAACCCGTTCCCAATGGCCTTCGCGCACAATAATACGTGCGATCGTATTGAGCAACGAGCCGGTTTCTTGCGCGTTGTTGGCGCTGCGGGCAATGGCGTTGATCAGGCGCAGCGCAGCGATGTGGCGCGCGCGCTCTTGCTCGGCCCGCATCCGCTCGCTCACATCGCGAATCAACACCAGCGATCCGGTCGCAATCCCGGCGGCGGATTGGAGCGGACGGATGCGCACTTCGATCGCTTGGGAGCCGTTGTCGAGAATAACCGGACGAGTCGGCGCTGTGATGGTTGTGTTCAGCAGATGTTGCAGATCGCGCCCAAATGGCGAGGAGGCGACCAGTTGGGTTAAGGGGCGGCCAATCCAGCGATCGCTATGCACGCCAAGCAACCGGGGTGCGTGCTGATTGATCTCGGCGACCAGTCCACGGCTATCGAGCACGATCAGGCCGTCAGGCAAGCCAGCGATGACTTCTTGCTCGGCCAGCGGAGCTAAATCGTACAGCCGGTAGCGCATCGTTGTGTAAATACCAAGCGCTGCCGAGATAAAGAGCAAGATTGGCGTCGGATCATCGTTCCACGGCACCTTTAACCCGCCAAGAAAAGCGATATTGCCGGCAGCCGGAATGAGCGCTGCGGTGAGCATCAGGCGGGCATGGTAGCGATGCACCGGCGGTGCTTGCCACGAGGCGCGGGCCAGCACGATAATGCCGATCGCCAGACAGACATACGCATATACGGTGTGAAACCAGAACGCTGGTCCGCGGGTGACTGACAGCCAGAGGAAGGGGCGTGAAGTGTCGGCTTCGACCGTCGCCCACCAGAGATAATGGAGATTGTTCGTCAGTGCCAGCACCAGCGAAATGAATTCGGGCACAAAGATGCCGCGCCGCAACCAGCGCGCCACCCGCCACCACTCACCGGAATAGGCGAGTGCGATTAAGAGCCAACACGGTCCGATCAGTACGATCCCTAAATTCTGCAACAACGACCAGAAGAGTGTCCCTTCAAAGGTCGTGTCTATGATGCTGAGCGCATGACAGAGATTCCACCATGCAATAGCGATCAGTAACAAGGTAAATGGTCTTCCACCGCGATAGTAACGGCGTTGCCACATGAACATTACCAATCCGGCTGCGATAATGGCCGGGATCAGGTAAATCATCATGAAGGGAATTGCCGCCATGCTCGCGTCTCACCCTATGTGCGCATTGGTGGTCTTGCAAACAAGATTGGTTTACCTCGAATGGTCTTGTTGCAGCATCCAGAATATAGGTTCGGCCTATACCGATTATTATACCTTAAAACGATAAACGACAAGAGGTGCGGTATCTTTCACATTATACTGATGCGATACCCGGCTTTGCTTTGGCTCACACCTCTGCTCCCCTGTAGGTTTTGTTGTGATTCTTGACCATGCCATCTACCGATACACTGCATGACAACGGAGTCGCTCGACACGAAGTACTCGCTACCGAACTGTTATCAACAGAATATATGCTGCCTTCTCGATAGTCACTTGACATTCCAGTTGCTGGAAGGTGTATCTTCAGTGTATGTAACAAATCGGTAGTGAAAGGGATGGTATATGTGTACCCCTTACGGTTGTGTGGTAGATGCGAGTGCGGTAACAGGTGACGCGAAGCTACCTCAGTCTTCGGCTAATCTGTGTCCGTCTTGTCAGGCAACCGGTAAAAAGGTGCCAATCCAAACGGTACGTGCGTTAGCTGCGATCAGTTTGCGGCGGGTAACGGCACGAGAGTACCGGTTTTGTCAAACGGCAGATTGTCCGGTTGTGTACTTCAGCAATGATGGTTTACAGACACTAACGGTAGATCACGTTCGTGAGCGCGTGTTTCAGAAGGAAGCTCACCAACCAGATGTGTTTGTGTGCTACTGTTTCCGGTATCGGGTAGGTGATCTGAGCGGAGCGAGCCAGGCCAATTACGAAGCGATTGTTGCTGATATTAAAGCCGGTATTGCTGCCGACCAGTGTGCATGCGATCTCCGGAATCCGCAGGGTGTATGTTGTTTGGGGAATGTCATGCGCATCATCCGCGCTCAAGAGAATAGTTAGAAGTTCTAAATATCCTTGTCGAGAGCAGTGAAGTATGCTATCGTTGTCGCAGCAATCGGTCAGCACTCTCACAAAATGATTATGACCACGGCTGAGACAACTATCTCGATCATTACAACCGATCACGATTTGATCGATCATCTACAGACCTTACTAGGTGCAGAATGGCAACTGGTGTCGGCTACGGAGGTTCATCTCTCCCATCCACATTTGATCGATCTGCGCGTCGCGATCCCGGCTAATCTTGCAGCCCGAGCTGAACAAGCACCGCTGATCGGATTAGTTGCCGATATTGCTGCGATCGGTGAAGTCTTGCGAGCCGGCGCTCACGAAGTCATCACGATGGCCGATCTGCAACCGATCTGTTTGCATCGCGCCATCAGTACTGCGCAGATCCGTTGGCAGATCGAGCAGATGCGCCGTCAGCAACTCGCCGAGGCACGGGCGCAAGTCCAGGCGTTGACGGTGCGGTTGCAGAACGAACAGATCCGTGATCCCCTTACCGGGTTGTATACCCGCCGTTATCTTAACGAGACGTTAGAACGCGAGCTGCGGCGCGCCGATCGCGAGCAGGTGGTGCTCAGCGTGGCGTTGATCGATATTGACCAGCTTGAGCAGGTGAATTGGCAGTTTGGCCGCGCGCTCGGCGATGCGGTGTTGCAACATCTGGCAAATCTGATTGGCCGGCAAGTGCGCGGCGGCGATATTTTCTGTCGCTACGGCAGCGATGAATTGCTGTTGGTATTACCGCGGGTGACGCTAGAAACCATCTTGCACCGCGCTGAACAGTGGCGTGCGGCAGTGGCGCAGACGGTGATTCGCCCTAGTACGCTTGATCTGCAAGTGACGATTTCTATCGGCGTAGCCGCCTTTCCCCGCAATGCGCGCAATGCGGCTGAATTGCTGACGCGGGTGAGCGAAGCGCTGTATGCGGCAAAAGTAGCCGGCGGCAATTGTGTGCGGCCATTGCCGGCGACAGGCAAGCCGTAGCTATGAAATGCGGCAGTGTAACTGCCGCACACCTTGTGGTCTCAACGCTAGCGACGTTGCCTTGCAGCGTCGCTACAATAGTAAGGCAGTGCCAATTATGCGACTAGCAGGCAAACGGATAGCGATTCTGCTGGCTGAAGGGGTGGAAGACCTTGAGTTTTATGTGCCGCTGATGCGCCTGCAAGAAGAGTGTGCGCAGGTGTTGGCCGCCGGGCTCGATCTGCGTCCGGTGCGTGGTAAGAACGGGCTAGAGATCACCCCCACGACGACCATTGCTGAATTGCGCGCTGATGACCTGTTTGGCTTAGTGTTGCCCGGCGGCTGGGCGCCGGATAAGCTGCGCCGCTATCAGGCGGTGACCGATCTGGTGCGCGCGATGGATGCCGCCGGCAAGGTGATCGGGATTATCTGCCACGGCGGTTCGATTGCGATTTCCGCCGGGATTGTGCGCGGTCGTCCGGCTACTGGCTCGACCGGAATCAAGGACGATCTGATCAATGCCGGCGCGACGTGGGTGGATGAAGCGGCCTTCCGCGATGACCATCTGGTCTGGGGGCGGGTGGTGGCTGATATTCCCGCCTTCTGCCGCGAACTGGTGGCGGCTTTGGTGGAGCGTGCATGACCCCGCGCATCGCTTATTGCTCACCCGTCAACCCAGCCCCGTCGGGGATTTCCGATTATAGCGAGGAGTTGCTGCCCTACCTCGCCCAATACGCCGAAATCACGCTGTTTGTTGAGGATGGATTGCGCCCGACAAATCCTCAGCTTGAGCGGCATTTCACGGTCTTGCCCATCCGCAAGCTCGAACGGCTCGCCCGGCGAGGAGCGTTTGATGCGATTGTTTACCACATGGGCAATAGCCCGGCCCATGCCGGCATCTGGCGGGTTGCGCAGCGCGTTCCCGGCGTGATGGTGATGCATGATTTCGTGCTGCATCACTTTATGGTGTGGTACGCGGCGAATGTGCAGCGCGACGTAAAGCGCTACGTGGCGATGATGCGGGCGCGCTACGGCGTGGAGGGCGAGAACGTCGCTCAGCTCATGATCCGTTCGCGCTTTAGCGAAGCGGCGTTTTCGTTTCCGTGCAATGAAGATGTACTAGCCGCCGCCAAGGCGGTGATTGGGCATAGCCGGTATCTGTTGGAACGGGTGGCGGCCATCCGGCCCGATCTCCCGCGCGGTCTCGTGCCGATGGGGGTGCCGTTGCCGCCAGTGATTGATCGCAACGAGGCGCGCCGGCGGTTGGGCATCCCGCTCGAACGCCCGTTGTTGGCGACGTTTGGCAATATCAATGCATGGAAGCGGATCGAACCAACCCTGCGGGCGCTATCCGCCTTGCGCCGGGAGGGGATCGATGCCCACGGTGTGTTGGTTGGTTCCGTTTCACCCAATTATGCTCTCAAGAGTGTGATCCAGCGGCTCGGCCTGCAAGCAGCCGTGACCGTCACCGGCTATGTCGAGCGATCACGGTTTGAGGATTATGTCGCTGCGACCGACGTCTGCCTGAATTTGCGTTACCCGACCGCCGGTGAAACCAGCGCTAGCCTGTTGCGTCTGCTCGGCGCAGGCAAGCCGACGCTCGTCAGCGCAGTTGATGCTTTCTGCGAATTGCCGCCCGACGTGGTGGCGCAGGTCGATGTTGACGAGTGCGAAACCGATATGATCGTTGCCTATTGCCGGCGCTTGCTGGCTGATCCGGCGCTGGCGGCGGCCTTAGGGGCGCGGGCGCGGGCGTATGTAGTGACCAACCATACCTTGCCCGGCGCGGCGCGGGCGACGATCGGCTTTTTGGCCGCGGTCTACGGTTGGCCGGTCCCGCGTTTGCTCCGCGCCGAGCCGCTCTGGGATCCGGCCCCGCCCTTGGCGCCGGTAGCTTCGTTGGCATCACCGGCGCAGCCGACTGCGGCGCCGCCTTCGCTGTTGGTGCAAGCGGCGGCACGTGCGGCTGCCGAAATTGGCTTGACCGAAGACGATACCGCGGCGCTGCGTTCGGTTGCGGCGCGGATTGATGAATTGACGTAATGACAAACGACATCGCTTTTGTGTTTATCGTGCTGGGGGTGATGATCGCGCTGTTCGTCAGCGATCGCATCCGGCTCGATCTAGTTGCGATCATGGGGATGCTGGTGCTGATGTTGAGCGGCATCCTCACCCCTGCCGAGGCGGTGGCCGGGTTTGGTGATACAACCGTATTGCTGATAGCCGCACTCATGGTGGTTGGCGATGGCCTGTTCCAGACCGGCGTGGCGGCGTGGATCGGCCAGCGGTTGGGCCAGATTGCCGGGAACAACGAACGCCGGATCCTAGTGACGTTGATGATTCCGGTGGCCGTGCTGTCGGCGTTCATCAGCTCGACCGGCACAGTGGCGATTATGCTGCCGATTGCGGTCAATTTGGCCCGTCGCGCCGGCCTGAGCCCGTCGCGCTTGTTGTTGCCGCTGGCGTATGCGGCTCTGGCCGGAGGGATGCTGACGCTTGTTGGTACGCCGCCTAACCTCATTGCCGCCGATGCTTTAGTAGCTGCTGGGAGACCTCCGCTCGGCTTTTTTAGTTTTTCCCCGATCGGCGGCTTGGTCGTAATCGCAATCACGCTCGTGATCGTGCTGTTTGGGCATTGGCTGTTGCCAGCACGAGTTGCGCCGGTGACAAGTGAGACGCGCGGGCCAACGCTGGCTGAACTAGCTGCCGAGTACCGCTTGACCGAGGGGTTGGCGCAGGTGCGGGTCGCCGCCGATTCGCCGCTGACCGGTTTGACGCTGGCCGAGGCGCGTTTGCATAGCCGGTATGGGGTGACGGTAGTGGGGATTCGCCGCTGGCCGGCCAATCGGCCAGCTCCCGGCCCGGCGCGCGCGGTTACTGCGGCGACGCGCGTGCTCGCTGACGATCTGCTCGATGTGATCGGTGATGAGGCGGCGGTAGCGGCGCTCTGCCGCGCCGAGCGTTTGATTCCGCAAGCACCGCGGCCCGATCTGCCGTTTGGGCCGGATTTGCCGGTGATGGAAGTGGCGCTTACCCCGCGGTCGCGTTTTATTGGCCAGACGGTGGTTGCTTCCGAGCTGCGCCAACTGTTTGGCGTGACGGTGTTGGGGGCGCGTCGCTTGGGCCAGCCACTCGCTGGCGACCCAACCCACGAAACGCTGCGCTTTGGCGATACGTTGCTGGTTGCCGGCCCGCCGGCTCGCCTTGAGGCGATCGTGCGCGACCAACGCACCTTTGGCGATCTGGCAGTGGTGGCGCTGCCGCGCGATCTGGCCGTCAGCGGCGGCCGGCTCAGCCGGCGCGCGCTATTGGCCATTGCGATTATGCTGGCAATGTTGGTCGTGATGGCCGGTGGTTGGTTGCCGACCGTCACGGTGGCCTTGGTGGCGGCAGTGGCAATGGTTATCACCGGCTGTGTACCGCTCAGTGATATCTATCGCCGCCTCAGTTGGGAGAGCTTAGTGTTGATTGCGGCGATGTTGCCGATGGCGACAGCGCTCACGAAGACTGGTGGCGCGACCTTGATCGCCAACGAGCTGGCAACTGCGCTCGGTGCGTTCTCACCGTTGGTGGTGCTGGCTGGCGTGTTCATCATCACCAGCTTTCTCAGCCAGTTCATCTCGAATACCGCTACGGCCGTGTTGATGATGCCGATTGCGTTGGGGATTGCGCAGCAGCTAGGCTTAGCGCCGGAGCCGCTCGTCATCACGGCGGCGATTGCCGCTTCGACGGCCTTTGCCACTCCGATCGCCTCGCCAGTCAACACGCTCGTGCTGGTGCCGGGAGGCTATCGGTTTGCCGATTATGCCCGCGCCGGCATCCCGTTGCAGGTCGTTGTGCTGATGATTTGTCTGCTAGTGGCGCCGTTGATCTTTCCGTGGTGATCGGAGCGGCACGCTTTATGCTACAATCAGCCTTGCCGGTTTGTGAAACGATACCTGTTGCTATATAAGGAGGTTTATGGTGAGTGTCAAAAAGATCGGCATTCTCGTCGGTCGCGAGTGGTCGTGGCCGCCCGCCTTCATCGAAGAGGTCAATCGGCGTCATGCTGGCGTGTGGGCCGAGTTCATCAAGCTTGGTGGAACGCGCATGGCCGAGTTGTGCGACTACGACGTGATTGTCGATCGCATCAGCCATGAGATCCCGTACTACCGCACGTTTCTCAAGACGGCAGCGCTCAGCGGCACCCGCATTGTCAATAACCCCTTCTGGTGGAGCGCTGATGATAAGTTTTTTGGCGCCTCGTTGGCGACGGCGCTTGGCATTCCCCATCCGCGCACAGTGGCGCTGCCGTCGCACTCCTACATCGAGGGCGTGGTCGAAGAATCGCTGCGCAATCTGCAATACCCGATTCCGTGGAAAGAGCACGTCGATTATGTCGGCGGCTTCCCGGTCATTCTCAAGCCAGCATGGGGCGGTGGTTTTAAGAAGGTCTACAAAGTGCATTCGTATGAGGAGTTGTGGCGCGCCTACAACGAGACCGGCATCGAGTGCATGATGCTGCAAGAGTACATTGCATGGGAGAAGTACGTGCGCTGCATCGTGATCGGTCGCCGCCACATTATGACGATCAAGTTTGATGCCAATGCGCCGTGGCCGCACCGCTACTTCCGCGACGATAACTACCTGACCCCTGATGAAGGCCGGCAGGTGGTGGAGGGCGCGCTCAAGCTGAATCAGGCCCTCGGCTACGACATGAACACGGTCGAGTTCGCCATCCGCGACGGCGTTGCGTATGCGATTGACTTCACCAACCCCGCGCCCGACTTCGATGTCAATTCGCTCACGCCCTACTACTTCGACTGGGTGGTGCGCACGATGGCCGATTTCATCATCGATCTGGCTTTGCAAGGCCGGGCCAAGCCGGAAGCGTTCGCATGGCATCGTTTGTTGAACGGCCCGATGGCCCCGGCTGTCGCGCCGGTGGCTGCGCCGGAAGCTGTCCCCAACAGTGACCCGCCGGCTGCCGAAGCGCCGGCAGCGCCGAAGCGCCGGACAACGCGCAAGAAGAAGGCGGCTGAAGAGGCGTAAGATTCATCCCATTCCCGTTGGGGAATAGCCATAAAAATACACAAAAGACACGAGAATATAATGATATTTTTGTGTCTTTTGTGTCTCTTCGTGGCTATGCAAAGAGTGACGGGGCGGGGCACACGAAGCTCGCCCTTGTGGGAGATTGCTTCGCCTCGCGGGGGCAGAGCACGGCTCTGCCCCTACGCTCGGCTCGCAATGACAAGTGGGAAGCTCTTTGCGCCCTCTGTGCGCTTCGCGCCTTTGCGTTACGAATCTCTGCACCTTTGCTCCCTTTGCGCCTTGCTGAGTCGCCGCAAAACACACACAAGTAATCTCGTGTTATATTTTTTGTGTCGTTTGTGTCTCTTTGTGGCTATTCAGAAAAGTCCGGGGTGGGGCATTACACGTTGTCTCGAGACCGATAAGGAACGATTATGACTCTTGCGCAGGCAATTGCCGATTACCACGCTCTGCTCGATCCGGCGCTGGCAGCCGCGTCGTGGCAGCGGCTGACCGAAGAGATGCGCGCCCGCCAGCTCTATTTCGGCGAGCGTCCGCTGTCCACTGTGCTGCGTCCGCGCTTGATTACGGCATCGCAGTACGATTTGTTACGACGGGGAACGCAACACGTCGCTGAAGCGGCGCGCGCGATCGTGGCGGCATCGCTTGAGAATAACGAAACCGGACAAGCGGTGCGCGATATCTTGATGCTCACCCCCCTCGAAGAGCGGCTGATCGCGATGCATCCCGGTTATCTCGAACCGAGCGCCCATTCTCGCATGGATACCTTCCTCACGGTGGATGGGTCTTCGCTGCAATTTGTTGAGTACAACGCGGAAAGTCCAGCGGCGATTGCTTACGAAGATTTACTGGCGCAGGCCTTTTTGGCCATGCCGGTGATGGCAGAGTTCGCCAAGCGCTATCCGCTGATACCGTTGCCTGCCCGCCCGTACATGCTGCGCACGCTGATGGATTGCTGGCGCGCAGCCGGTAGTCCCGGCCACGAGCCGCGAGTGGCGATTGTCGATTGGCGCGGTGTGCCGACTGCCACTGAATTCGAGATGTTCCGGCGCTATTTCAACGAGCACGGCTTGCCGGCAGTGATCTGCGCGCCGCAAGACCTCGCCTTCCACGATGGCCAGTTGTGGGCGCGGTTGGAAGACGGTAGCGAGACGCTGGTCACGATCGTCTTTAAGCGGGTGTTGACCAGCGAGTTTCTCACCCACTACGGTGATGACGCGCTCAGTCATCCGCTGGTACAGGCGTATGCCGCTGGCGTATGCGTGATCGTTAATTCGTTCCGCGCTAAACTGCTACACAAGAAGTCGCTGTTTGCCCTGCTGTCCGACGAACGGTTCTATGATCCGCTCAGCGCCGAGCAGCGCGCCGCCGTCGCCGCTCATGTGCCGTGGACGCGCGTGGTGCGGCCTAGCCAGACGACTTATCAGGGTGAGACGATTGATTTGCTGGCGTTTGCCCGCGCGAATCGCGAGCGGCTGTTGTTGAAGCCGAACGATGAGTACGGCGGCAAGGGGATTACTATCGGTTGGGAGGTGAGCGTCGCCGAGTGGGAAGCCGCGCTGAACGCGGCCCTCGCTGCACCGTTTGTGGTGCAAGAGCGCGTGACCATCGCGTATGAGCCGTATCCGGCATTGGTTGACGGGCAGGTTGTGATCGGCGAGCGATTGGTGGATAGCGATCCGTTCCTGTTTGGCACCGAAGTCAATGGCTGTCTGTGCCGGCTGTCAACGGTGACGTTGCTCAATGTCACTGCCGGCGGTGGCAGCACGGTGCCAGTCTTCGTGATCGATGGTTGATCACCGTGAGGAGGGCGTGATGCAGGTGCGTGATGCCCTTGGCCGGACAATCGAGCTGGCTGCACCGCCACAACGGATTGTCTCGTTGGTGCCGAGTATGACCGAGTGGCTGTTTAGCGTGGGAGCCGGTGAGCGGGTGGTGGGGATTACCGACTATTGCATCGAACCGTCGGTGGCCATTGCGCATCTGCCGCGCCTGCGCGGCACCAAAAACCCGGATCGGACAGCGGTTCTCTCGCTGCGCCCCGATCTGCTCATCGCCGAGCAAGAAGAGAACCGTGAGCGCGATGTGCTAGCCTTGGCCGCTGCCGGTGTCAATGTCTATGTCACCGCCATTCGCAGTGTGGCCCATGCCGCTACACAGTTGGCGGCGCTAGCCGAAGTGCTTGGGGTGGCGGCGACGGCTGCGCCAATGATCGCTGAAATACAGGCGGCTATGGCTGATCCGCCGGTGCCTGCACGCCGGGTGCTGGCGCTGATTTGGCGTGATCCGTGGATGGCGGTGGGGCAAGACACCTACGCCAACGATCTCTTGCGCCTCAGCGGCGGGATCAATGTGGCGGCGGCGCTGTCGGGCCGCTATCCGCGCGCGCCGCTGGCCGAATTGCTAGACCTGAATCCTGATATCATCCTCTTGCCGAGCGAGCCGTACCCCTTTAGCGAGCGCGATCTGCCGGCGTTTGCTGAGGTAGCTGATCGCTGCCAGATCGCGTTCTGCGATGGCATGGCCTTGACATGGCCCGGCCCGCGTACCGCCGCAGCGATCGCCTCGTTTCGGCAACTACTAGGAAATGTTGTATGAGCCAATTGGTCTGGTTACGTGAAGCAGTGATGGGATTGGCGTTGGGCGATCGTGCGCGTAGTGTGCTCAACGCTGGCCCCGTGCCGGCGGCGACGGTCGATGGCGCGGCGCTAGCCGCTGAACTCAAGCGGGCTGTCAACCAGTTTAAGGCGCAGGCAATGGATGCCGGCGGCACACAGGTGGCCTACGATCGCTTGCGCTCTGATCCGGCTTACCTCACTTTCCGCACTGAACTCACCCCGCAGTTGCAGTGCTTCGATCCGGCTTCGTTGCCGGATCGGGCAACGAAGCTGGCCTTTTGGATCAACCTCTACAACGCGCTGGTGATCGATGCCGTCATTGCCTTTGGTGTCCAAACCAGTGTTGCCGATGAATTGGCCGGCCTCAGCTTCTTTCAAGCTGCGGCTTATCAGATCGGCGGCCAGCGTTGTTCGCTCAACGACATCGAGCACGGCATCCTGCGCGCTAATCGCGGCCATCCCTTCATCCCCGGTCCCCAGTTTGCCGCCGGGGATCCGCGCCTCGCTTGGATCATCGATCTGCCTGATGTCCGGATCCACTTTGCGCTCAATTGCGCCAGCCGTTCGTGTCCGCCGATTGGCGTCTACAGTGCCGAGCAAATCGATGTCCAGCTTGAACTGGCAATGCGCAGCTTTGTTGATGCCGATGTGACTATCGATCCGGCCCGCGGCGCGATCCATCTATCGCGCATCTTCGACTGGTACCGCGAGGATTTTGACGGCCCCAACGGAATTGTGCAACTCTTGCGGCAGGCGCTGCCCGATGACGAACGCCGGGCATGGCTGGTACAAGCGCAGCGGGGCCGTTTGGTCTATCGTCCGTATAATTGGTCGTTGAATCGCGGCTAACGTGAGCCGGTATCGACCAACCCGTCGAAACGTTGCGAGAAACAGAACATTTGTGTTGATCGTTGGGTAATGCCTCAACGCTTAGCTTTGCACTCCCCTCTCCCGCGCTAGTGGGAGAGGGGGTGAGGGTGAAATGGCACGTCTCAAAGCCTTCAACCACATCTGCGCTGATACGTTCTGTCCACCCTTAAAAGCCCCAAAACGCAGGTATACTACCAAAGCAGGATTAACAGCGGCACAGGCATGGCAGAGGACGTTATGACCGATGACTGGCGCAATCGCTCACTCAAAGATCTTTACCGGCTGACCGGCCAGATCTTCTCGCAGCTTCCGGCGTTGGCCCGCCTGTGGGGTGGCGCGTACCGCGCGCTCAGTTTCGATACAGTGCCCTTCACCCCTATGCGCAAGCCGCTGTCTGAAGCTCGCTTTGCGCTGGTCACGACTGGCGGTGTTCACCGGCGCGATCAACCGCCGTTTGACATGGCTGATCCGCGCGGAGACCCTACCTACCGCCGCATTCCGGCTGATACGTCGGTAGCTGATCTCACCATTACCCACGACTACTATGACCATACCGACGCCGAGCGCGATCTGAACATTCTCTTCCCGCTGGCATTGATGCGATCATTGGCGCAGCGCGGGATCATTGGCGGTTTGGCTGATTGCTACAGCTTCATGGGCCATATCGAACCGCCCCATCTCGAAACCTTGCTGCGGCAAACCGCCCCTGAAGTCGCCAGCTTTCTGAAACAAGAGCAGGTTGATGCCGTTTTGCTCACTCCTGCCTGAGGATTGTGCAATCAGTCCGTGGGACTGATCGCGCGCAGCATCGAAGATGCCGGCATTAGCACGATCTGTATCGTTAGTCTCAAGCCGATTGCCGAACAGGTGCGTCCGCCGCGCACCTTGCATCTGGCATGGCCGTTTGGCCATCCGTTAGGCGAACCGGGGAACCGGGCGCAACAGGTGACCGTGTTGCATGCGGCGCTGCACAGTCTCTACTTCGCCGAGCCGGGAGAGATTTTAGAGCCGGCTTGGCGCTGGCGGCGCGAAACGTACACCTTCCCGACGGGGTGGGAGGTATGAAGAATTCCGTCTGGTATTTTTGCTCACCCCTTGCCAAACAGACGGTAATTCAACACCGGAAAGATCGCGTCGTGCGTTTCGATCTGCTCAAGGGTAAAGAGATCGGTCGCGCTCAACGATTCTTGGCGCGCCAGCGCAAATAACTGCTCGAATCGATCGAGGTGTCGTTGCCAACCCAATTCTTGCGGATCTTCCGCCCAATCACTCTGTTCAGCCAGCAATATTTCGCGCGCCGCTTGCGTCAGCACCCGCTCGCGAAATCCTTCGACTGCCGGATAGTGCGCGATCAAATCAACAAACCGTTGTTCGGCGTCGTGGAGCGCCTGCCAATAACGCTGCGCGCTGGCCGATTGCCAACGCGAGAGGGGATGCAGAAGCTGGAGGTCAGCCTGCAGCGAGACGGTCTCGCTCGTGCGTAAGCCGGCCAGTATCGTTCCCGGCTGCGTCAAACTGAGACGAGTATCAGTTGCGCAGCGGGTCAATACTGCTTGCAGCCATGTCGGTCCTTCAAACCAGCAGCTTCCCCACCAGCGGGCATCAATTGGCACCACGATCGTGGCGTCAGCCGGCAACTGATTCAACCGGTACAGCAGTTGCTCGACGAAATGGTTGGCGTGCTCTTGCGCGCGCCGTAGTGCATCATACGGATCGTATGGCTGGGGCGCATCAATGCCATTGGCCGTATAACCGGTTGGATCTGCAGCGTTCCGGTAGAGTGGATCACCCGGATAGCCTAATTCGGTAGACCAAATCTGGCAGGATAGGTCGCTCTCGACCCCAATCGCTGCCAGCCGGCGCGGGATGATCCAGCCGGGCAATTGGTCAGTGCGCGTGTAAGCCGGATCCACAATGACATAACGGAGATCCAAGTCGAGCGCGATCTGCTCGATCCCCGGCCGCCATGCGCAACCGGGCAGCCAGAGCCCTTCTGGTCGTTTGAGGTAGCGCGAGATGTAGAGCAAACCGTGCTCGAGTTGCGCTCGCACGAGGCTCTCCCGGCTTAGCAATGGTAAAATGGCGTGACTGGCCGGCACACAAAGCGGCGTAATCACCTCAGTGACAACTAATTCTTGCAGCCGTCCGGCCAGATTGCGTTGGTAGCGAGTACTAAATGTGCGCAGCGTTTGACGATCCCAATCAAGGTAAAACCGCGCGAGATACGCTCCGTGGCGATTGCCTTCCGCTTCAAAGCGAGCGAGTTCGGCTTGATGGTGGGCAATTTTATGTTCCAGCCACTGCTCAAAATGCTTGCTGACAACCCGGTCGCGCCACTGTTCTAGCGCAATTGGCGAGCAGGCCAAGGCGAGCGTGACCGGCAGATGGTAGCGCTGCGATTCACTGAGCAGATCAAGCAGGGGAATCAGCATCTGCGCGGTAAAAGCGTGCAGATGCTCTTCGCCGATAGGATGCCGCCCGGGATGGCGCACGTATGGGGTATGCACTTCAATCACAAACGCGACCGGCATCTTGCCCTCGCTTATTACATTTCCACCGGCTTTTGCAATCCATTATAGTACACAGGCGCTTACGGGTTCACCGGTGTCACTGGCACTGGCGTTGGCAGTGACGTGGCGGTTTCGGTCGGTGTAGCGATACTGGTTGTAGCTGGCGTTCCCTCTGGTGTGGGGGTGCCGGTCGGGGCGCCGGTGGTAGTCGGCGTTCCCTCTGGTGTGGGGGTGCCGGTCAGGGTGCCGGTGGTAGTCGGCGTCTCCTCTGGCGTGGGGGTGCCGGTCGGGGTACCGGTAGTAGCCGGCGTGCCCTCTGGGGTTGGGGTGCCGGTGGTAGTCGGTGTGCCCTCCGGGGTCGGGGTGCCGGTGGTAGTCGGTGTGCCCGTTAGGGTTGGCGATCCAGTGGGTGTTGCCGTCAACGGTGGCGTTTCGGTTGGCGTAGGCGATGGTGTCACCGTTGCAGTTGGCGGTGGTGGTGGCGCAGTTGGCGATGGCGTTGCCGTCGGTCTTGGCGGTGGCGGCGGTGGCGGCGGCGCAGTTGGCGACGGCGGAACCGGTGATGGGGTATCGGTGGGCAACGGTGTTTCGGTTGGCGTGGCCGTCGGCACGATCGTAAACGTTGCCGTAGCCGTTGGCAGGGGCGCGGCCAAGGTTGGCGATGGGCCGGATGGAACCGTCGGTGTGGGGCCGGCGTTGTCGCTGAAACTGCGCGCCACAAACACGATTAACGCGACGACGACCACCAGCAAAATACCACCGATAATAAAAAACGGCAGTTGATCGGCACGATCACTGAGTACCGCAATATTTCCTTGGCCTTGCGGAAGGGCCGGTGTATTCCGCCGGGCCGGGGGTTGCGCAGGCGGCACCGGTGGTGCGACCGGTGGCGGTTGGTTGTTTGGCGCGCTAGCTGGCGCTGCCGAGCGGTTCGGGATAGCGCTAGCCGGTCGTGCCGCTGGCCGGTTGGAGCCTGCCGGTGGGTATGAGCTAGGCGCTGGTCGTGGCGCCGGCGGCTCAGGAATAGCCCGTGGTTGAGCCGTAAATGCCGGCATCGTCGGCTCGGCTTGATTGAGGGCCGGTGGTACAACGAGCGCAGCCAGATCAGCAGCCGTGGCAGGAACAATCCCGTTCCGATCAGCAATGTCGCCGAGCGCCGCGATAAAGGCTGCCCCGGTTTGAAAGCGGCGTTCAGGGCGTTTGGCCAGCGCGCGGGCCAGTACTAAATCCAAATCGGTCGGCAAATTGGGGGCGATAGACGAGATCGGCGGCGGCGGTTGTTGGGCGTGGGCAACGATCAATTGCGGCGTTGGCCCGCTAAACGGCACCCGTCCGGCAATAATCTCGTAGGCCACCACGGCCAGCGAATAGAGATCGCTGCGCCCGTCAACCCGGCGGGCCTCAGCCTGTTCGGGTGAAATGTATTCCGGCGTTCCCATAAAGACGCCGGTGCGGGTCAGACGTTGATCATCGGCTTCGGGCGTTTGAGCAATGCCGAAATCGGTCAACACCACCCGGCCATTGCGATCAACCATGATGTTATGCGGCTTAATATCGCGATGGACGGCCCCGGCCTGATGGGCATAATCGAGGGCGGCGGCAATTGGTTCGAGCAGCGCAATCGCATAGCCAAGCCCAAGCACGCCGTGCCGTTCGAGAATGGTGTGCAAGGGCAAGCCGTCGATATACTCCATTGCGATGTAGTGCAGACCCTGATCCTCACCGATGTCGTATACCGTCACAATATTCGGATGGCGCAGATTAGCGGCGGTGCGCGCTTCACGCTCGAACCGCTTAATGAACTCTGCGTCCATGCTGAGTTGCGCAGCCAGCACTTTGAGGGCAACGATGCGCTGAAGTTGGGTGTCACGCGCCCGATACACGCGCGCCATCCCGCCACGGCCAAGCTCTTCGATCAACTCATATCGGCCGATACGCCGCCCGCCAACACTGCTCACCTGTGTCTCCGATCACCCATCAGTGCGATGCTGTGAACACAATGCCTGCCAAAGGCGAATATGCCATGGTATAATCAGCAAGGTCAAAGCGATTGTACCACATCGCATCCGCGCATTCAAAAGCATATTGTAGCTGGAGGCTGGTGAACGATGCAATCCGCTCCCGCCCCGCAATTGATTGTCAAACGTAGTAATGGCGACTATCGGGAAATCGTGTGGGATCGACCGGTTATTACCGTTGGCCGCGATGGTGCGAATGATATTATTATCGATCATCCGCTCGCTTCCCGGCGCCATGCGCGCTTTGAACAGACGGAAGAAGGGTTTTTCATTCGCGATCTTGAAAGTACGAACGGCACCTTCCTTAATCAAGAGCGCTTGATCGGTGCGCGCAGTCTGCATCACTCCGATCAAATCTTGATTGCCGATACCGTTATTATTTTTAACGACCCCGCCGCAACGATGAAAGGGACGCTTGACCCGGCGCTGTTGCGGGCAGTGCGGGTTGAGATCCGGGTTGATGAACCAACCAAGTCGGTGTACATTCGCGGTGAGTTGCTCACACCGCCGCTGACGGTAAAAGAGTTTCAATTGTTGGCCTTGCTCTACCGCCGGCAGGGTGAGGTGGTGAGTAAGGAAGAGATCGCTAATCAGGTGTGGGATTACGCCATCTTTGATTACAATGCGATTGATGCGCTTGTCTACCGGTTGCGCCAGCGGATCGAGCCCGATCCGTCACGACCGCGGTATTTGGTGACACAGCGCGGGTTTGGGTACAAGCTGATTGTGGCCCCCGACGCTGAGCCGGCGGGCTAGAGCGGATGATGCGGCGATGACAGGGATAACGTTAACTGCGCCGGGCCGGTTGCGCGGTGTGGTTCAGGTGCCGGGTGATAAATCGATTTCACATCGCGCGGTGTTGTTTAATGCTATCGCGACCGGCAGCGCGCATATTGCCAATTTTTTGCCCGGCGCTGATTGCCTTTCCACGGTGGCTTGCGTGCGGGGGTTGGGGGTAACGGTTGAACAGCTCGGTGAGCGCGAGCTGGTGGTGCATGGCGCTGGCTTGGGCGGGTTCCGCGAGCCGGCTGATGTGCTTGATTGCGGCAACTCTGGCACGACCTTGCGCCTGCTGGCCGGGTTGCTGGCCGGCCAACCGTTCTTTAGCGTGCTGACCGGCGATGCCTCGTTGCGTTCGCGCCCGCAACGCCGGATTGTCGTGCCGTTGCGGGCGATGGGGGCGCAGATCGATGGCCGCGCCGAGGGTGATCGGGCGCCGTTGGCGATTCGCGGCGGTGCGCTACGCGGCGGCCACTACGAGTTGCCGATTGCGTCGGCTCAAGTGAAATCGGCCCTCTTGCTGGCAGCGTTGAACGCCGATAATCCTATCACTCTGACCGGTCGGATCGACTCACGCGATCACACCGAGCGTATGCTGGCGGCGATGGGGCTTGACATGACCGTCACTGCCGAACAGATTACGTTGCGCCCGCCAACCGCAGCTACGGCTCCAGCGGCGCTCTCGCTGCGTGTGCCCGGCGATCCTTCCTCAGCCGCCTTTTGGTGGGTGGCGGCGGCGATCCATCCCGATGCCGAATTGGTTACTCCCGGCGTGTGTCTCAATCCGACCCGCACCGGTGCGCTCGATGTGTTGCGCGCGATGGGAGCCGCGATTGAGGTTGTCAACGAGCGCTTGGAAGGAAGCGAACCGGTTGGCGATGTGGTGGTGCGTTCGTCAACTCTGCGCGGTACTACCATCGCCGGTGAATTGATCCCGCGCTTGATCGACGAAATTCCAATCTTGGCGGTAGCTGCGGCCTGCGCCGATGGCGAGACGGTCATCCGCGATGCGCACGAATTACGTGCTAAAGAGACCGACCGCATCGCGACGGTTGCAGCCGGCTTGAGCGCGATGGGTGCGCTGGTCGAACCAACTGCCGATGGGATGGTCATTACTGGTCGGCCCGGCCAACTGCACGGCACAACTCTTGATAGCTATCACGATCACCGGCTGGCAATGGCATGGGCGATTGCGGCGCTGGTGGCGCGAGGCGAAACTACCATCTTAGAACCGGCAGCCGCCGCAGTAAGCTATCCCGGCTTCTGGCAGGCACTCGCTGCGGTGCAGGAGACAGTATGAGCGATGGCTTCACCTTTACGGTCGAGATCTTCACACCGACATTGCTTTGCACCGGCAGTTATACACTGCCCTTGTACCGCAGGGTGAGTGATGCTCTCAACAACCGAATGAGTCGCTTTGTGAACCTCCATGAGGTCAGTATTGCCCCGCTCTGGCGTCCACAACAGGCGCAGCGCGTGCCGCAAGCCTTGGTGGCATGGGGTGATGCGCTGCTTGTGGCGGTGTTAGCCGAGCCTGAACCGCCGCCGGATTATCGTGTTTCAGCGCCGCCGCGGGCTATGCAGTCGGTGATGTTTTTTACCAGCGAATTTGCAGTGCGGGCCGAGATGTATCGCCGGCCAGACGTTGAACTGGAAGAGATGTTGACGGAGTTGGCCGATGATTTCATTCCGCTCCGCAACGTGACGATCTTCCCGATCAATGGCGGTGCGCCGTTGCATCGCTCGTTTGTCTGTTTGGCGCAGCGCGCGATCCAAGCCCTCTACAGTGTGCGTAGTCCGGCGCAACCTGAACTGGCGCCGGAAGCGCCGGCGGCTGCGGTTGGACCGGCTTCCGATGGAACCACGCCCGAAGGTTGATAGTTGATAGACGAGGGAGATGATTACGATGAAGATATTGGTTACTGGTGGCGCCGGGTACATCGGGAGCATTACCAGCGCCGAGTTAGTGCGGGCCGGGCACGAGGTGATTGTCGTTGATAACCTCTATCAAGGACATCGCGCTGCTGTGCCGCCAGAGGCGATATTTGTTGAGACGGATTTAGCCGATCGCAATGCGCTGCGCGAGTTGTTCGCCGCTTACCCCGGCATTGACGGCATTATGCACTTCGCCTCGTACACGCTGGTCGGCGAGAGCATGGAAAAGCCGTTTCTCTATCTGCGCGATAATCTGGTGAATGTGGCAAATCTGCTCGAAGCCGCCATTGCCGCCGGCGTGCGCCGGTTTATCCTCTCGTCAACCGCGAATCTGTTTGACCAACCCGAACGCATTCCCATCGCCGAACACGAACGGATCGTGCCCGGTTCGCCCTACGGCGAGTCAAAATTTTTTATCGAGCGTATGTTGCATTGGATGCACCGGATCTATGGGATGCGCTACGCTTGTCTGCGCTACTTTAACGCTTGCGGCGATACGCCCGATCGCGGCGAAGATCACGACCCGGAAACGCATTTGATCCCGATCGTGTTGCAGGTGGCGTTGGGCCAACGTCCGCACGTTACGATTTTTGGCGACGATTACCCGACCCGCGATGGCACCTGCGTGCGTGACTACATCCATGTGCTTGATCTGGCCAGTGCTCACATTCTGGCGATGGAGTCGCTCGACCGCTTGGGTGAACGTCGTTACAACCTTGGCAATGGCCAAGGCTTTACCGTACGGGAAGTGATCGAGACAGCGCGCAAAGTGACCGGCCATCTGATCCCGGCAGTGGTGGGGCCGCGCCGGCCCGGTGATCCGGCAGTGCTGGTCGCCTCGTCCGAAACAATCCGCGCCGAATTGGGCTGGCAGCCGCGCTACCCTGATCTTGAGTCGATTATTGCCTCGGCTTGGGAATGGCATCGCACTCATCCACACGGCTATGACGACTAATATCTCTTCGTCACCTAGCCTGCCGCGGATCTTCGGCCAATACGAGATTGAACAGCGGATTGGACGCGGTGAGTCAAGCCGCGTTTTTCTCGCTCATCATCGCTATATCCGCGAGCATAAAGTTGCCCTGAAGGTATTGCTAAGCCAAGAGGCGGCGCGGATTCAACGCTTTGAACAAGAGGCGAGCATTGCCGCTCGCCTCCGTCATCCCCATATTTCACGTTTGATCGACTACGGCGTGCAAAATCCGTTTCACTACGCGGTGTTTGAATATATCCACGGCAGCTCATTGCGTGATCTGCCCAAGTTGTCATCACCAACGAAAGCAAACACGCTGCCAAAGGGTTCCTATTTGCCATTGCCGCCTGAACTGGCGTTGCGCTATTTTCAGCAGATCGCGGCTGCCCTTGATTATGCCCATCATCTTGATATTGTCCATCGTGATTTGGCGCCGGGTAATATCTTGATCGATCCGGCTGCCGAGAAGGCGTACTTGATCGACTTTGGGATTGCTCGCGATCCTGACCAATCGTTGACCTCGACCGGCATGATTATGGGTACACCCGGTTTTATCGCGCCAGAGTGTATGCGCGAGGCGCAAAAAGCGACCCATTTGTCCGATATCTTCAGTTTGGGTGTGGTGCTGTTTTATATGCTGACCGGTGAGGAGCCATGGGTTGAAAAGCCAAAACCGGGGGATAGCTGGCTGGAGTTGCCACGAGTTCGTTCATTAGCTGAAGCGGGGCAGAAGCTGCCAGAAGACGTGGATCGGATTATTCGCACCCTGTTGGCGTGGGAACCGCACCATCGCTATGCGAGCGCCAGCGCTGCGGCTGCCGATCTCGAAACGGTACTCGCTCCCTATTTGTCGCAAACACAGGTTGTCCCGACGGCATCGGCCAATACTGCGCAACCGGCAAGCCAACCCAAACCGCTCACCCTCATCGAACCCAACGAGGTTGAGCGCGCGTTGACCGGCGCCGTGTTTCACGAACCGATCGAGCGCGCACAGCAGCGCGCGCGTATGCTCAATGCCAATAATATCAGCCAGTTGCTTGACCAATGGGCTCAAGAGCGTCCGTTCCGGCTGCCGCTGCTTGGCCGGTTGGCCCGCTTGCACAACGTCCGGCACTATAACGTCTTCTTTTTCCATCTGCAATTACTGATCGAACAGCGCCGTGACGCCGGGATGGAGGAAGAACCTGACACGCAACAGAAAGAATTACCGCCTCGTCGTGAAGTGGAGCGTTGGCAGATCGAGTTACCGCCGCCCAAGGAGTTTCAAGAACAGATGGGTAGCCGGTTGGTTGTGCCCGGTTCCGAACAAGTGGTCAATTGTCCGGCTTGTAAAGGGCAAGGCGTGATCATGTGCTCGATGTGCAAGGGAACGCGGCGCGTGACAGTGACTGAACAGCCCGAATCAACAGCCGCCAGACAGCCAGCCGGCTCATCAGTCAGCCCTGCCGAACAGCCAACCGGCTCACCAGCCAGCCCTGCTGGACAGTCAGCCGGCTCGACGGGTGGCGCTGGCGTATCGCCGGCGGTAGCGCGCCAACGGGTCATTGCTTGCCCGCAATGCAATGGTCGCGGTTCGATCCCGTGCAAGCGCTGTGCCAGTTTTGGCCGCATCGTGCAGCGCAAGTTGATCGAGTGGTCGCGCCGGGTAGTGCGTGACGAGGCTCAGAACGATCTGCCGGATGTTGATGAGACATGGTTGCGCCGTACATGCAAAGCTGAATTGGTGTATAAACACCGGGTGGTTGGGCAAATTCCGCCCGAATGGCTCCAAATCACCGAAGTGAAAGCGATGATTGATCGCCAGCGGCAGGCGCTCGATAACGATAGCCGCATTGTGATGGCGGAACTGCAAATCCATTTTATCCCGCTGACCGAGATCGAATTCGATCTTGGCCGGCAAGAGCAATCCTACCGGTTGGCAATCTATGGATTCGAGAATCTGATTCCCCCTGATTGGCGCCTGTTGCACTGGGAGCGGATTCTTTTTTCTGCCGGTATCGGTGTGTTGTCGCTCTTTCTGATGATCAGTTTGGTCTTTCTGACTCTGTGAAGATGCGCGTTGAAGTTGCAACGCCGTTAGATTGCACGGCGTTGCGGTTGATGATGAGAGCAACGGGAACCCGCTCATTGGAGAATATGCTATGCAAACCGCGCAGTTGGCGTCGGCGTTGTTGAATGAAGCGCGCAAGACACTGGTTGGGCAAGAGGAACCTTTGACGTTGCTCCTGACGGCATTGCTCAGCGGTGGGCATGTCTTGCTCGAAGGCCCTCCCGGTACGGCGAAGACGCTGATGGCTAAGACGCTGGCCCAGATGATCCAAGCCGATTTTCGCCGCATTCAGTTTACCCCTGACTTGATGCCATCTGATATCGTGGGTACGCAAGTCTTCGATCTGAGCAGCAGCCAGTTTCGTCTGCGGCAAGGGCCGATCTTCACCCAAGTGTTGCTTGGCGATGAGATTAACCGCGCGCCGGCCAAGACCCAGAGCGCGTTGCTGGAGGCGATGGAGGAGCGGCAGGTGACGATTGAAGGCCAGCGCTTGCCGTTGCCGGAGCCGTTTTTTGTGATTGCGACCCAAAACCCGATTGAGTTCGAGGGAACCTACCCCTTGCCCGAAGCCCAGCTTGACCGCTTTCTGTTCAAGGTCGTGATTGATTATGCTCCGCGCGAGGTTGAGACCGAGGTCTTGCGGCGCTATCACCTCGGCTTTGACGCACACCAGTTAGCTGCTGCCGGCTTGCGCCCCATCGTGACCCCTGAGGCGCTGGCTGCCTGCCGGGCCGAGATTACGCAGGTTCAGGTCGAGCAGGGGATTCTCGATTACATTGTCTCGATTGTGCAAGTGACGCGCACGAGCCCTGAATTGTTGGTCGGCGCGTCGCTGCGGGCCGGTGTGGCGATGTTGCTGGCGGCGAAGACGCTGGCGGCCATTCACGATCGTGGCTATGTAACACCTGATGAGGTGAAGATGTTGGCCCGCCCGGTGTTGCGCCACCGGATTATCCTGCGGCCAGAAGCCGAGATTGAAGGTCTCAATGCCGATATGGCGATCGGGCGTATCCTTAATCGGGTGGAAGTGCCGCGGTAAGGCGCTCTGGCAAGACATAACTCGATGTTGCTGATGGGTGGTTGGCATACAGGGTCGCTGTATGCTAACCACCCACAATCATCTCTCACGAATATGCGCGTAGCGAGCCGGTTCATGAAAAAATAAGAAAACAGTGGCAAAATGATAAAAGGGAATAACCGCTGTGCAATGAGACAACGCCTGAGCATCGTCTGCATTGTGCGTTTCACCACCGCAACGAGGGAATATGCTGATCCGTAGTTCAATCCGCTGGATTGTGCGCCATCCGTGGCAGATGTTGCTCTGTATTGTGGGGGTGGCATTAGGGGTGGCAGTCGTAGTGGCGATTGATCTGGCCAATGCCAGCGCGCGCCGCGCGTTCCAATTGGCTGGCGATACCGTGGCCGGCCAATCAACCCATCAGATCATTGGCGGCCCATCCGGCCTGCCTGAAACGGTTTACCCCGAACTTCGGCGGCGTTTTCCAGCCTTGGCCACGGCGCCGATTGTCGAAGGGTACGTGCTTGCCCCCTCTCTCGGCCCCGGTGTCTACCAGTTGTTTGGGATTGATCCGTTTGCCGAAGCGCCCTTTCGGCCCTATCTGGCCGGCGGCGGCGCTGTCGATGTGGCTGCGTTGTTAGTTGAACCGGGAGCGGCGCTGCTGGCGCGTGCCAATGCTGAACGGGTCGGTTTGCAGCTCGGTGATTCGTTGCCGATCCAGATTGGTCCGCGCGCCGCTACTGTGAAGGTGGTGGGAGTGCTGGAACCGGCTGATGACCTCAGCCGGCGCGCGCTGGCTGGGATGATTGCTGTTGATATCGCCAGCGCGCAAGAGTTGCTGGATAGTGTCGGACGGTTAAGCCGGATCGACCTGATCGTGCCGGAGTCGTTTGATCTGGCGGCGCTGGCGCCGCTGTTGCCTCTCGGCGCGACGGTGCAACCGGTGGCGGCCCGCGCCGGCGCATTGCAGCAGATGACGGCTGCTTTCGAGCTGAACCTGACTGCGCTCAGTCTCTTGGCGCTGATTGTTGGCATGTTCCTCATCTATAACACGATGACGTTCAGCGTCGTGCAGCGGCGCACCCTGTGGGGGACGTTGCGCTGCGTCGGGGTGAGTCGCGGCCAATTAGCCGGTTTGGTCTTGGTCGAAGCGTTGTTGATCAGTGTCCTAGGCGTGGCCGGCGGGTTGGCGTTGGGTGTGGTGTTGGGGCGCGGCTTGGTCGGCTTAGTGACGCAGACGATCAACGATCTCTATTTTGTGGTCACGGTGCGCGATCTGAGCATTGAGCCGGCGGTGTTGCTGAAAGGTGCAGTACTGGGGGTGGCAGTAACTCTGCTAGCGGCGTTGGCTCCGGCGCTGGAAGCGATGTATACCCCGCCACGCACTGTCTTGCGCCGTTCGAGCATCGAAGAGCGGGTGCGGCGGGCAACGCCGCGCTTGGCCGGTGCTGGCGTTGGCTTGCTTGCGATCGGCGGTGTCCTGCTGGCAATCCCGGCGCCTGCCGGCGCTGCCGGTCTCTATGTCGCCTTCGGCGGTTTGTTTGCGGTGGTGATTGGTGCGGCCTTGCTCACCCCGCTGGCGCTTGTGGCGCTAATGTCGCTGTTACGTCCAGCGTTGGGCCGGGTGTTGGGGTTGCTGGGCCGGATGGCGGCGCGCGATGTAGTGGCGAGCCTCTCGCGCACCGCGGTGGCCGTCGCTGCCTTGATGGTTGCGGTGTCGGTAACGATTGGCGTTGGCATTATGATCGGCAGCTTCCGCCAAACGGTGATCAGTTGGCTTGAGCAAAGTCTCGTCGCTGATATCTACCTCTCGCCGCCAAGCAATGTCGCTAACCGGATCGATACGACGCTTGATCCGGCCTTGCTGGCGGCCTTAGCAGCGCTGCCGGGAGTTGAGTCGATCACGACCTTCCGCAGTGTCCAGATCGATTTACCCACCGGGCCAACAACGTTGGTGGCGGTGGATGGCGCGACCGAACAGGGCCGGCGCGCGTTGCGCTTCCAACAAGGTGGTGATGCGGCAACGTGGGCCGGGTGGGAAAACGGCGCAGTCTTGATCTCAGAGCCGCTCGCCTTCCGCACCGGGTTAGGGGTGGGTGACACCTTAACGGTGCGTACCGATCGCGGCTTGCGTGATCTGCCGATCGCCGGCGTCTATTACGATTATGCCTCTGATCGAGGCGTGGTCCGGATCAACGCCGCTGCATATCGCGCCTTGTGGGACGATCCGGCGATTTCGTCGCTGGCGATTTATGTTCGCGATGGTTACGATGTTGACGCAGTGATCGAACAGGTGCGGGCCACGAGCGCCGCCTACGGGATGGTGCTGGTCAATTCGAGCCGGGCCTTGCGTGAAGGGACGTTAGCGGTCTTTGATCGTACCTTTGCCATCACCTCGGTGCTGCAATTGCTGGCGACCATTGTCGCCTTTATCGGCATCTTGAGCGCCTTGATGGCATTGCAACTTGAACGCACCCGTGAATTGGGTGTCTTGCGCGCAAACGGCTTAACACCCGGCCAATTGTGGGGCGCAGTGCTGGGTCAAACCGGTCTGATGGGGTTGGCGTCCGGGTTGCTGGCCGCGCCGTTGGGGCTGGCGCTGGCGCTCGTGCTGACGTATGTCATCAATAAGCGCTCGTTTGGCTGGACGCTGGAACTCGCCGTTGATCCGGCATTGTTTGGGCAGGCGTTGGCAGTTGCGATCGGGGCAGCCTTGCTGGCCGGTATGTGGCCGGCGCTCCGCATGAGCCGGATCAGTCCGGCAGTGGCGTTGCGTGATGAGTAGCGGATTGCGTCTTGTTATGGAGTGCGGTAGTCACACTGCCGCACTCCACGTTTCAAGAGCAGACATATTCGACTATTGGTATAGATATGGTGAATATGGTACGATACTGCTATCATCCGTGTCGAGTGAGGAGTTGAATATGAGCGATCTGCGAGCAGCTTTTGAACGAGCAGCGAAAGAGGTGCAGGAGTTGCCGCGCCGTCCCGATAACGAGACATTATTGCAATTGTATGCACTCTACAAGCAGGCAACAGTTGGCGATGTACAGGGATCACGGCCCGGCGTGTTGGATATGACCGGGCGGCTCAAGTATGATGCGTGGGCTAAACTAAAAGGTCTCTCGGCCACCGATGCGATGAATCGCTACATTGAATTGGTTGAGCGGCTCAAGCAAACGATCAAGTAGACGACAATCCGCAAGAAAGCAATAAACCGGTGAACGCCATTGTTCACCGGTCTTGTTTCGTTGCCAGCGCCTTGAGCGACGTGGCGTTTACCGTCTAATAGCGGCGGCCAAAATTGCCCCGGGGTGCGCTGCGCGGCTTGTCTTCAGCCTCATTCACGCGCAGATTGCGCCCGCCAACCTCAAGGCCGTCGGTCGCCCGGATGACGGCGGCGACGTTATTGGTCTCGATCTCAACAAACCCGAAGCCGCGCGAGCGACCGGTATCGCGGTCGTTAATCACACGCGCGCTCTGCACCTCGCCGTGCGGCTCGAAGATCGCACCTAGCTCAGCATCACCGACACTCCACGGCAAATTCCCGACGAACAGTTTCACTAACATTGCACACTCCACAGAGACTTGGTTTGGCAGACACGTTCGTGGCATACCAAAAACCGGCTATCACAGACCTCTCGTACAGCCGCCGCCGATAGATGCATCGGGCGTTCGCTCCGGCGATCGACAACGTTCCTGCTTCGAGCGATGAAGCACTGCCGATCGACCTAAAGCTTGAGAGTTCTCTGATGCCGGTCTCGCAGCACACGACGTTGATTGACTTCTCTACTATACCATACTTTTCCAGAATTGCAAGATGACAGCTTCGATCAGTCGTGGGAACGATCCATTTTCGCCGAAACAAGGCTACGATGCATGGTGTTGAAGCGCAAGATGTAGACAGCAGGATAAGCTATGACCACGGCGTCAGAAGCGATGCTGGCCCGCTATGCCCGGCGTAATTTCTGGTTGAATGTACTCGATGGCAGCGCCTTCACCTTTGGCATCAGCCTTGTGTCTCGGTTTACCGTCTTGCCGCTAATCGTCGAGCGGTTGACCGATGCGCGCTGGGTGCAGGGACTGATCCCGGCGATCTTTTTTGCCGGCTGGTTATTGCCGGGATTGTTTACCGCACCGTTGGTGGCAGCGCAGCCGCGGCGCAAGCCGTGGGTATTGCTGGCGACAATCGGTGAGCGTCTGCCCTTTTTGGCGATGGGCATCATTCTGCTCACGTTGCCCGATTTGCCGGCGAGCGGATTGCTGGTGATTGTGCTAACACTGTACGCCATCTTCGCCACCAGCGCCGGTCTCACGTCCATTGCGTGGCAAGATCTGATTGCGCGGGTCATTCCGGGTCATCGTTGGGGGGTCTTCTTTGGCTTGCAGGCTGGCTTAGGCGGTCTGCTTGGCATCGGCGGCGGCGCGCTGGCAGCAGCGATCTTGGCCCAACAACCCTTCCCGCAAAGCGCTGGCATCCTCGCCTTGATTTGCTTTGCGGCAATGGTGGTCTCATACCTCTTTCTGGCCCTGACGGTCGAGCCGGCTCAAGCTCCCGCGCCGGCTCGACCGTTTCATGTCTTTTTGCGCGGCTTGGGGCCGCTCTTGCGGCGCGATGTCGCGTTCCGGCGCTACCTGTTTTGCCGGATGGCGATTGCGCTCGGCTTGACCGGCCATAGTTTCTTAACGGCGGCTGCGCTTGAGCGGTTTCAGGTGCCGGTGGTTGAGATCGGTCTGTTTACCAGCGTGATGCTGGCTGTGCAGGCAATAGGCAATATTGGCTTAGGGACGCTGGCCGATCGGTGGGGCCACAAACAGGTGTTGGTGTTGTCGGCAGGGATGGGGATGGCGGCGCTGGTGTTAGCTCTCATCGCCCCGGCAAGCGTATGGTTTTACCTCGTCTTTGCCTTAGTCGGTGCGTCACAAGCTGGCTACCAACTCTCTGGCTTCACCCTTGTCTTTGCCTTTAGCCCGCCAGCCGAACGCACCACCTACATTGGCGTCGCTAATCTGGCCTTGGCCCCAGTAGCGGCGTTAGGGCCGGTGGTGGTAGGGCTTGTAGCAACGGTGACCGGTTATGGCGTGATCTTTGCCCTGCTCGCACTGGTAGGCGTGATTGGTATGGGGTTGCTGCATTGGCACGTGACAGCGCCGGCTCGTGCCGAGCAAGCGCCGGCAGCGTGATAGCCTGCCATTCCCCGCCTCATTTGTCATTGCGAGCTGCCGGCAGGCGGCGAAGCAATTCCCCGCGAGTACGGGAGGATCCGCTCAGGTATGGGTTGTCGCTGAAGCGGGGGATTGCTTCGGGCGCTGCGCGCCCTCGCAATGACATTGAGGGGCGGACAGCAAGGCACCCGGCCCTAGCACCCCTCTCCTGCGTTAGTGGGAGAGGGGCCGGGGGTGAGGGTAAACTGGCATCACAATGCCATCAACTACATCTGCGTTCATCGGTTCTCTCTGCCGATCCCGCGCAATGACGGGCGAGGGCAGTGCCTCGCACCGTTATCCCCTCACACACCGCTAACAAACGACATCGCGTTACGCGGCGGTTGCGGCACTGCGACCGGCAATGCCGGCCCGCAATAACACAGCCGATCGTCGCGCCAGTCAGCTAACCCGATTTCGGTCAACCACGCCGTAACGGTAGCTGCCCGGCGCTGCGCCGTTGATTCGGCTAAGGGGGCGAGCTGTTGGAGAATGCGCGCAACATCATGGCGGGTCAGACCTTGGGGGGTGTCACGGAGGGCGGCAATCACCGAGCGGGTTGGCTCGTACCGTAAGAGTTGCCGGCGGAGGGCAGCGCGCTGGTCGGCGCGGTTGTAGCGCGTGAAAGCAAGCCCGAACTTGGTCAGTTGCGCCGCCTCGGTCTGCTCGCTCATCTCGATCAAGCCAATGATCCGCGCTGCCTGCATGTAGTAGAGGCCTTGACGCTGACCCTTGGCGCCGATGTATTCTCCGATCTCCTCTGCCGTTACTCGCCCACGCGCAATCGCTTCCGCAACGCGCGCCACATCCCAAAGCATATCGGCCTGTGGAATGTCTGCTGTGGTCAGCATCGCAGCACCTCCTCTTCCTTGCACGTATCCGCTCGTACTTATGTCTTTACCATACCATACTCGAACGTTTGTGTCAATAGGGAAATTCGCGCACATGTTCACATCTTAGCGCGCGCACTGTTGTGCCTTTTGCAGGTATGATACAGATGGAGTTAGCAATGCATGTTGGAGGTGTTCATTCATGACCGATGATATTCCGCTCACTTCTACGCACGAGGTGGCGATTGTTGGCGCTGGCCCAATTGGCCTCGAATTGGCCGCCTGTCTCAAGCAGGCCGGCGTAGATTACATCCAGTTCGATGCGCGCCAGATTGGCTATACGATGACGTGGTGGCCGCGCAATACCAGTTTCTTCAGCACGACCGAGCGGCTGGCGATTGCCGGCGTGCCCATTCCTAATAACCATCAGCAGCGGATCACCGGCGAAGAGTATTTGGCGTATCTGCGCTCGGTGGTTGAGCTGTTCGATCTACGAGTGCAGAGCTACGAGCCGGTCAGCGCATTACACTGTGAGAGCGAAGGTTTCACGCTCATCACCCAGCCGCTCAGCGGGCCGCGCCGCTATGCCGCGCGCCGGGTGGTGCTGGCAATTGGCGATATGCACTTCCCCCATCGCCTCAATATCCCCGGTGAGGATTTGCCGCACGTCAGTCACTATTTTCGCGATCCCCACGACTATTTCCGCCGCCGGTTGCTGATCGTCGGTGGCAAGAATTCGGCGGTCGAAGCGGCGTTGCGTTGCTGGCGGGCCGGTGCGCAGGTGACGTTGTCGTACCGGCGGGCCCAGCTCGATTCCAATCGGGTGAAGCACTGGCTGTTGCCCGATTTTGCTGCCCAAGTCGAGGCCGGTACGATCTGCTTTCTGCCCCAGACGATGCCAATCGCGATCGATGCCGGGGGGGTAACGCTGGCTCGCACCGATGCCGATGGCCAGCCAACGACCAAGCAGTTTTACTACCCGACCGATTTTGTTTTGCTGGCGACCGGCTTTCGCGGCGATCAGAGCCTGCTCGAACAGGCTGGCGTGATGTTGCAAGGGCCAAACCGGGTCCCGATCTACGATCCGGCAACGATGGAGACGAATGTGCCCGGTTTGTATCTGGCCGGTACAGTGGCCGCTGGTATTCAGCAACGCTATACGCTCTTTATCGAGAATTGTCACGAGCACGCCGGCAAAATCACCCAAGCGCTCACCGGGCGGTGGCCGGCGCGGTTGGGTGATGTGGCCGCGCGTACCTATCAGCTCAGTTTCGAGCAGATTGCTGCAAATTAGTATAGGGAGGAGAGAAGGTGGCCTACACGCCTTCCTTCCTCCTTCTTGCCAGAACTGGCGAGGTTGCAGTATAGTAATGGACGCGCGGGGCTGTAGCTCAATGGATAGAGCACCGACCTTCTAAGTCGATGGTTGCGCGTTCGAGTCGCGCCAGCCCTGCCACTGCCTTGGGTGCAATGACTCCCTCGATTTGTGCGACCCCTCTTCTAAACGTTGGGTGAGTGTAGCTAGCAATTGCTCGATGCCCTCGATCCGTTGGTTGATCTGGGCTAGCTCGGCTTGGGTGCGATCGGCTGTATCTTCCTCGGCAAAAATGCGGCAACGTTGGCGGTGAGCAGCCCAAAGAGCGAGATGCCGGCAATCATCAAAACGACGGTCACGCCGCGACCGAGTGCAATGACCGGATAGGTTTCGCCGTAGCCGACGGTCGTAATGGAGGTTAAGGCCCACCACACGGCATCAGCGAAGGTGGTAATGGAGCCGTCGGAGCCTTGCTCGGCTACCACCATCAGCGTTGCTCCAACCAGCACGAGGGCCAGACTGGTGACGCCAATGAAAGCCGGCATACGCTGGCGCAATACACGGCGCGATTGGCGCCAGAGGCGGGTCACTATGACGGGGAGCCATAAGAACCGGAGTGGGCGCAAAAATGGCAGAATAATGATCAGAATTTCGATCCATTGCGAGCGGGCATAGCGACCTCGTTCTGGCGCTAAATAGAGTTTGATGGTTAATTCAACGCCAAAGACTCCCTAAACTAACCAGAGGGGCCCATCGAGAATGGGGATGATTTCGCCATTGACGGCGTTACTCTCAATGGCGAAAAAGATGACGAGGAAATCCACTGATAACAAGAGCATTGGTATTTTAGTGGTATGCTCGAAACGGGCCAACAGAATGGCGCGTCACTCAGGTGGCATTGCTCTCTCCAATCGGTGTCGTGATAGCTCGATTGTAGCAATCTTTTAAGGCTGAGCGTTTGTACCGGTGTGATAGGTGGGTGTCTTTGCAGATAAACGGAGTATAATACCTCGCGAACCGCAATCGTACCGAAGGAGACCATTGCAATGAAGACAGTGCGGGAACGCAGCGAGACTCCGGATCAGTATAAGTGGGATCCGTACAGTATCTTTCCCTCTCAGGCAGCGTGGGAAGCGGCGATTGATGAGACGGATGCGCTGATCGCCACTGCTGTCCAGTTTCGGGGCCGGCTGGGTGAAGGCTCGCGCGTGATTGCCGATTTTCTCGGTCTGAGCGAGACGATTATGCGCAATGTCGGCCAGATCGCGGTCTTTGCCACGATGTTTTACACAGTTGATACCAACGACCGCGAGGCGAGTGCGATGCGCGATCGGGCAACCGGTTTGCAGGCGCGGGCGAGCGCGGCGCTAGCCTTTGGCGAACCGGAGTTGCTGGCGATCGGCGGCGATCAGTTGTTGGCTTGGGCCGAGCAAGATGAGCATCTGGCGACCTATCGTCATTACTTCGAGCGTCTGATCGCGCGTACGCCGCACGTTCGTTCTGCCGAGGTGGAAGAGTTACTTGGCCAAGTGCGCGATCCCTTTGCCGCGGCGAGCGCGGTGCATGGTGTGTTAGCCAATGCTGAGTTGCGTTTCCCGCCAGCGTACGATAGCAACGGCGAAGCGCACGAGATTACCCAAGGCACGATCAATGCCTTGATTACCCATCCCGACCGCACGCTGCGCAAGAACGCTTGGGAAGGCTATGCCGATGCCCATATCGCGGTCGAAAATACCATGGCGCAGTGTCTGGCCACCGGCGTCAAGCAGAATGTGTTTATTGCGCGCGCTCGCCGTTACGCTTCGGCGCTGGAAGGTGCGCTCAAGCCGAACTTTATTCCGCTGGAGGTCTTCCACAATCTGATTGCAACCTTCGAGCGTCATTTGTCAGTGTGGCATCGCTATTGGCGAGTGCGCCGCGCTGCTTTAGCGGTTGATGAGCTGCACGTTTACGATACCAAAGCGCCGCTCGCCACGCCGTTGGTGGTGCCGTATGAGCAAGCGATTGATTGGATTTGCGCAGGTATGGCGCCGTTGGGCAGCGAATACGTGCAGATTATGCGCCGGGGTTTGCGCGAACAGCGCTGGGTTGATGTCTACCCCAATCGTGGCAAGCGGGCCGGTGCGTTTTCGACCGGCGCCCCCGGCACCCATCCGTTCATTATGATGTCGTATAACGACGACATCTTCGGTCTTAGCACGCTGGCCCACGAATTGGGCCACTCGATGCACTCGTACTATACGCGCCGCACCCAGCCGGTGATTTACGCGAACTACGGCCTATTCTTGGCTGAAGTAGCTTCTAATTTCAATCAGGCGTTGGTGCGTGATTATCTGTTCAAGACCCTGACCGATCGCAATGCCCAGATCGCTCTGATTGAAGAGGCGATGGCGAATTTCCACCGCTACTTTTTCATTATGCCGACCCTAGCCCGCTTCGAGCTGGCCATCCATCAGCGCGCCGAGCGTGGTCAGCCGTTAACCGCTACCATCTTCAACGAACTGATGGCCGATCTCTTCGCTGAAGGGTATGGGGCTGAAGTGGTGGTTGATCGGGCGCGGGTCGGCAATACGTGGGCCCAGTTCTCGACTCATCTTTACGCTAATTTCTACGTCTATCAGTATGCGACCGGCATTGCCGGCGCGCATGCGCTCGCCGCTCCGATCATTGCCGGCGAAGCCGGCGCTGCCGAACGCTATATCAACGAGTTCCTCAAGGCCGGCGGTTCCCGCTTCCCGCTCGATACCCTGCGCCGGGCCGGGGTTGATCTCGCCTCGCCTGAACCGGTTGAGCGCACGCTTGCTGTGATGGCGTCGTATATTGACCGGTTGGAACAGTTGGTTAACGAGCGGTGAAGGTACCGACTACAAGCTCCCTATGCGAGGTCTAGCGATGCGCCGCTATCATCGGTGGATGCTGTTGGTTGCCCTGCTCTGGCTAGTGTTGTCACCGGCGATGGCCCAATCGCCGTATCACGTCTTTGTGCCGCTCATGATTCGCGCGGCCCAGAACCCGCTCTTTAGTGGCGAGGCGACCTATTACCTCGAAGCCGATGGGAGCGGCGCCTGCCTGTTTGATCCGATCCCCGGCGACCGGATGGTAGCGGCGATTAGCTATCTCAATTACGGCAATGCCGATTATTGTGGCGCGTATGTCGAGGTATTCGGCCCCCAAGGCAGCGTGGTGGTGCGGATCGTCGATATGTGCCCGGATAACCCCGGTTGCGGGTTGAACCATCTCGATCTGAGTCCCGAGGCGTTTGATCGCATTGCGCCACGGGCATGGGGCCGAGTGCCGATCACGTGGCGCGTGATCAGCCCACCGCTGAGCGGGCCAGTGCAGATTCACCTCAAAGCGGGCAGCAATCCGTGGTGGTTGGCGTTTCAGGTGCGCAATCATCGCAACCCGATCACCAAGCTTGAGTATCGCACTCCTCAAGGTCAGTGGGTGGAATTGGCCCGCACCACGTATAACTACTTCATCCGGCAGTGCAATTGCGCGAATGGCGAGCTTGGCCCCTTTACGTTGCGCATCACCGACATCTACGGCAATGCGTTGACCGAAACCCTGCAGTTTAGCACCCTCTCGCGCACGAGCAATTCGCCAGGTGAGTTGGTCAACGGGAGCGGCCAATTCCCCTACGGACCGTGAGAGGCATGTCCTGCTTAATCTGGAAACAGTTCATCAACCGCTTGTTGGGCTGTGACCATATCGCCGGCGCGGCGCGTGCGCTGTTCGATGAAGCGGTAGAACTGTTCGTCGTAGGGGCGGGTTTGCACCACCACCGGCATGGGCACCGCATGGCCCAACACCAGCGCCTGTTGGCGCGTGTCGAGATTGGCCAGCACGGCCCGCAAGCGTGTGCTGCCGCCAACACCGGTAAACACCGCGTCAATGTCCTGTTCATCGCTCAGCAGCGCGGTGATCCGCGTGCCGAGCTGGCTGAGCACTTCGCTGTCGATCGATGAGGGGCGTTGGTCAACGACCAGCAATGTCACGCTGTACTTGCGCATCTCGCGGGCGATCGTGCCAAAGATCGTTTGGCGGGCAAGGCGCGGGTTGAGAAATTTGTGCGCCTCTTCGATCGTGATCATCAGCGGGCGAGGCCGGTCAGCCTCGCTTTTGGTGTGTAGATACCGCTCGGTCTGTTCGCGCCAGCGTTGGTGAATCCGGCGGGTAAGCACGTTGGCGACCAGCATATACGCCAACGGATCATCGTAGCGGCCAAAACTGAGCACTACGTGCCTCTTGACCATCAGCGCGTTGATCAGGTGATCGACCGCTGAGAGATCGGCTTGCGCGCGCACAAATCCCAGCCGCTTGAGCTGCATGGTCTTGCGTTTGAGCGCATTAAGCGAGGCGAGGCTGGCGCTCTTTTCGTCGGCAAAGTTCTTCAGCTCTTCTTGATCCATCTCCCAAAGCTCAGCCAACCATCTTGCGCCGTACTTATCCACCAACAGCTCCGCCGTTTCGGCAGCGGTTGGATTAAGGTTCAGCTCTTCGCTGAGCAAGAGCACATCTTCCGGCTCGATCTGGTCATAGCCGATCACAATCTCGCCGTCGATGCGCGAGCGGTCAAACGCGCCGCCGGCCAGCGCATAGACCAGCACCTTGCTGCCAAAGAGCTGGCGCAACCCTTTCACGAAATTAGTCCCTTCCGAGCGCGCCGACCAGCCGTATTCGTCGTGCATGTCAAAAATGAGGTTTGACGCGACATCACCCAGAATGACGCCGCAAACTAGCAGCCGGGTCAGAAAGCTCTTGCCAGTGCCGCTCTTGCCAAACACCCCGTTCGAGCGTTCGACCAGTCGGTTCAGGTCAATACAGACCGGCGCTGACATATCAAGCGGCGTTCCGATCATAAACCGGCTGCCCTCTTCGTGGCCGAACACTTGGGTGAAATCGGCGTCGCTCGCTTCAAATAACGGGGCAAAATGGTGCGGTACCGTCTTGACCGGCAACAGCTCGGCGCTGCCGTCGAGCGGCAACATCAGGCGCAAATCAAGCCGGAGTTCGCCGTAGGTGGTCGTGCCGGCCAGTACATTGCTGAAGAAATCGTCATCCGGCGGCGGATCGGCCATCACCTTGGACGTGGTTGCGCCAAGGCGCACATCCGTCACCATCGAAAAGAAGGTGAACCGTTGCCCCTGCACCACCACAAACTTGCCGACCCGCACATCCTCGACTGATGTGCCGGCATCGAGCCGGACGGTCAACCCCTCTAGCAGCGATCCCCCGGTGACGACACCGAGGCGCTGTCGTTGTAGCATAGCAACCTCCTCAACAAGCCTGCTCTGGTTGATCCTAGCACATCTTGCCGAGTCTTGGCGCCCAAAATGACGTGAGTGTTAGATGAGAGATGTGGAAATTGGACCGCCGCGCTCGTTTCATGAAGTGATATTTGCTGAACGGATTGAGTGAGACAACTATGCGCATTCTCATCGTAGAAGACGACTCAAATGTGCGCTCGTTCTTGCAAAACGCTATGAAGGCGTTGCGACGCGGCGTAACAATTGAAACGGCAACAAATGGCGCCGATGGCCTGAAGATGGCGCTCCGGCAAGAGTACGATCTGATTATTACCGATTTTCATATGCCAAAACTGAACGGTCTCGATCTGACCTTCACCTTGCGGCAGAAGGGATACATAATGCCGATCGTGGTCGTTTCAGCCGATCCTGATGCCGAAACCGATGCGATGGCGGCTGGTTCCTCACTGTTTCTACACAAGCCGGTTTCGCTCGAAAATCTCCGCTATATGCTCGATATGTTTGGATTGTGAGGCTGCGTTCATTGCGTGCTGCCTATGCGCCATCCTATCATAAAGAGCGCTATCGCTCGTATCAGCGTGGGGCAACCTACCGGTTGCCCCAGGTATTGCCTTGATCGACCGGAGCTGCCAGATATGGTACCATCTCAAACGATATTGGCGATGTGTGATAAGGTTGGAGACACCATGCAATCGATCCCCCGCTACGATGGCTACATCTTTGATCTTGACGGCACCATCTATCTTGGCGACACCCTCTTGCCCGGCGCTGCCGAGCTCTTAGCAACCTTGCGCCGTGAAGGGCGCCGGATCACCTTTCTCTCGAATAATCCGACCAAAACCCGTCGGCAATACGCCGAACGTTTGCAACGCCTCGGCATTGCCGCCGATGAAAGCGAGATTGTGAATAGTTCGGCGGTGATGGTGGAGTGGCTGTTGGCGAACGCGCCGGGTGCGCCATTGTTTGTGGTGGGGGAAGCACCCTTAATCAGTGAGCTGGAAGCGGCTGGCTTCCCGCTCAGCGAACGTCCGGGTGAAATCAAGTTTGTCGTGGCCTCGTTTGATCGCACCTTTACCTACCGCAAGCTCCAGATTGCCTTTGATGCTATTCGGGTCGGCGCGCGCTTGGTCGCCACCAATCCCGACCGGTTTTGCCCCGTGCCCGGCGGCGGCGAGCCAGATGCAGCCGCGATCATTGCTGCCATCGAAGCATGCACCGAAGCGCGTTGTGAAGTGATCGTTGGCAAGCCATCGTCGATCATGGCCCGCACGGTGAGCAACCTGATTGGGTTGCCGCCGGAACGCTGCTTGATTGTTGGTGATCGCTTGATGACCGATATTGCCATGGGGGTGACGGCCGGTATGGATACGGCGTTGGTCTTGACCGGCGATAGCCAACGCGCCGATCTGGAACGCTCGCCCTACCAGCCGACCTATGTGCTTGAGCAGATCGATGAATTGATTGGCGAATTGGCTTGACGATCGGGCAGCTTCCGGCTACACTATCAGTATGATTGATAGAGAGGAGAACCCATGACTGCCGCTCGTCGCACCCCCCCTGCTTTGCCCCAACCTCCATTTACTGGCGATCAGCCGTCATCGCCGTCTGCCGAAGTAGGTGATGCCTCGTGGCCGCTGGCGATGCGGGCGTTGTTGCTGCTGCATGGTACGGCTTTGCCGCCCGATCCGCTGATCGCGGCTTTGTCTGACGCTGACTTGATCGCATTGCGCGGCAGTCTGACGTTGCTTCATCATGATGAGCCGGCCAATATTGCCTGATCGGCGCACATGCGGATGGTGCATAGGCTCTCAGCCGTAGCTTAGCTGGTCATATGTGTCGAATAAGCGATAGCAGGGCAAGGGCGGGTTGCAAACCCGCCCTTTTGACTCTCCAAACGTCGGGTTCCTCTATCTGCATCTTTAGCTGACAACCGCCCCCATACATCCTTTCGTCTGCGCTGTGCGTAGCATATGATGCGGCGCAATCCGCTCCGGCGGGTTGCGTGGTATACTGAAGATAGCGAACAGCGATGAGGACAGTTGGCAATACTCCACCGTTTTCCTATGCTCGGTGAACGAATTTGGCATATAATCGCGGGCCGGCGCGTCGCGCCGGTGCGGCGCGGGCCGTGGCTGTTTGGTACGGCACTGATGGTGCTTGGCGCCGGCTTGTTGATCTATGTCTTGGTGACGACCTTGCAGATCGAATATTACCGCTGGGCTGCGCGCGGTGATTCGCCCCTTCCTGCACCGCAGATCACCACCAGCAGCTTCCGCCCGGCTGATGCACGTCCGTTGCCGTTGCTGCCAGATCTGGCGTCGTCTGCTCCATCTCCTGCGGTTGTGCCGTCAGCGCCGACTGGTGATCTTCCCTCGCCTGCGGTGGCGCCGTCAGCGCCGGCTGGCGCGGTTTCTTCGCCTGCCGCCCCCGCGACGAGTACGTTATCGGCGGTAAACAGCGGTTTGTTGATTTCCGAACCGCCTGAGCCGGTGCGCGCCGAGTGGGTGGCTACAGTCGATCGACTGGTCATTCCGGCGATCCGGGTCGATTTTAAGGTGATCGAAGTCGGCTGGGATACGATCGAAGAGAATGGCCAATTGATCTCAGTCTGGCAAGTGGCCGAGTATGCGGTCGGCCAGCACCGCGGTTCGGCCAATCCCGGCGAAGGCGACAATATCGTGTTGGCCGGCCATGTGGGCGGTTATGGCCGTGTCTTCAAGGATCTGTTCTACCTCAAGCCCGGCGATGAAGTGATTGTGTATAGTCGCGGCCAGCCGTACCGCTACATCGTCAGCGAGCGGATTGTCGTTGATGAAGAGGGTGTGCCGCCTGAGCAGCGCCTTGCCAATGCCCGCTACATCGCGCCTACCGGCTATGAAGTCGTGACCATGGTGACATGCTGGCCGCCGAGTGGCCCTGATAAGTTTAAGCAGCGGGTGATTGTGCGGGCATTGCCGGTGCAGACGACCAATAACGACGCGGCGCTGCCGGACAACACGCGCTAGAATAGCCTACCGCTGATATACGACCGCAGCATTCCGCGCGCTCGCTGCGGTCGCATTACTCATCATCACGCTCGCTATTGATGCGGGTTGTTTCCAACATCTCTAACACGCTGGATCCGCGAATAAAGACCCGGCGCAACCCGGCGGGTCGACTGGCCGCTAGTTGCCCGCTGCTAATCAGGCGTTTTACGGTGCTCAAGCTAACGCCGAGCAAGCGAGCCACCTCTTCGCGTGAATAGACGGCATCAGGATTGATCCCCTCACGGCGCGCCATATTTCGTTTCCTCACACCAGCCCAAACAGCCGGAACACGCCAAGGACGCAGACTACCGCCAGACTCATCCCGGCGATCACTTGCATCAAGGTGTGATTGCGGGTGCGCAACCGTGCCCATCCTAACACAATGGCTGCCGCCCAACACAACCCTCCCAGCGCCGGCAAGTAGATGCTGGCCAGTGTGGCGCACGAGCCAATGCTGGCCGAGTGAATGCTAATCTTCCAAAACAGATTAATAACGAACGAGATCGCGTTCATCACCGCGACCGATACCAGCATCGCCAACAACGGCAGCGGCGCGTTCATTGCCCACAAGATGGCCGTGCCGGCCAACACATTCGCCATGCCAAACAAGTAGAGTTCGTTGCGTTGGGTGCGCACCGAAATATCGTCATCGCTATACGCGCCTTGGCGCAGGCGAATATTGAAAAAGATGGTCGGCGGCACCACGTGCAATAACGCGCACACGATCGACCACCACAACCCGCCCACCCGGTTGTCGCTGCCAAGCACGCCAACGATAAAAATACTGACAATACCCAGCGGCACGGGGTGCAGAATCTGCGAGATGCGCCGGGCTATCGCGTAGCCGCGTCCCGGTAATGCGCCGCGGCTAAGCGCTTCTGCGGTCAGATCGTTTGGTTGCATCATGCTCATTATCCTCAAGTGGCAGCGGCTTTTGCCGCGAGTTCACGGTAGATTGCCACCAGCGCCTGTCCGGTCTGTTCCCAGCGAAAGGTCGTGGCCTGCGGCGGCCCGGCGGTGCGGAGCGGCACCGGATCAGCGAGCGCAGCGCGGATACCGGCAGCAATATCTTCGACCTCTAGCGGATCGACCATGATCGCGGCTGATCCGGCCACCTCAGGCAAACTTGCCACCTTGGCAGTAACAACCGGGGTGCCGCAGGCCAACGCTTCGAGGACCGGAAAACCAAACCCTTCGTACAATGACGGATACACGAAGGCTTCAGCTAGATTATACAATGCCGGCAGATCGTCGTCGGCAACAAAATCGAGGAAGTGAACGCGCTCACGCGCGCTCGATCGATCAACTGCGGTAAAGATCTCGTCGTATAACCAACCGCGCCGTCCGGCAATCACAAGGTGCAGATCGGGGTGGTCAGCGCCGACGAGCGCGAATGCCTGCAACAAACGCACCAGATTCTTACGCGGTTCGAGCGTGCCGACAAAGAGCAAGAAGCGATCGGGCAAGCGCAGCCGCTTGCGCACCGGCGCCGTCTCAGCCGCTGGCATTGGTCGGAACCGTCCATCCACTGCCGGATAAAGCAGGCGGACGCGCCGGCTGGGAATGCCGTACAGTCGGCCTAAATCGTTCGCCGTCGCTTTCGAGTCGACTACGATCAAATCGGCGCGTTGCAACGAACGCGGCACGGCTGCACTTAAATAGCGGTGCAAATTCGGCTCGGCGCAAGCCGGTTCTACCAGAAAGGTCAAATCGTGGATCGTGAGCAGCGTGCGGGCTTTGGTTGGCGGCAAGACAAAATCGGGCGCATGCACGACGTCGATCGGCCCGATCAACCACTCGACCCGGATCGGCAAGCGCAGCCGTTGCCAGAGGATCGTCAATAGGCGCGGACTGATCGGGATGGGTCGTAAGGTGATGTTGGGGTAAGCAGCCGCTAATTCGTGCGCATAGCGAGCAAAGGGACTCTGCGGATCAAGCCCGCCGGACGCATAAAAGAAGTGGAAGGCGAGGTCAGGCCCCGCCTGCACTGCCGCGCGCACTAGTTCGCGCGTATACCGGCCAATCCCGGCTCCCTGCCACATCCCCGCTGTCACATCAATCCCAATCCGCATTACTACTTCCGCCGGCTGAACAAATAGAGGATGAAGCCAAAGACGACAATGCTCCAGAAATTAATCAGCCGGTCGAGCAAGGTCACTGCGCCACCCAGACTAGCAGCGATGCCGAAGAGAGTTAGCACAGCGGTAATGGTGCCTTCCACCACCCCCAAGCCGGCTGGGGTAATTGGCAATGCCGTTAGGAGCGATGAAGCGAGAGCGACGAAGATAATCGCCGATAGTGTCAGGTTGAGACCGGTGTGATTCAGCGACTGGATCACAAACCAGAGCCGGAATCCTTCCAACAGCCAGATCGCGCCGGTAAAGGCGAAGAGGCGCGGCAGGATAGCCGGTATAAACGACTTCAGCGCCGATTGCTCGAAATTGCCATAGACTTGGTGGAGCCGGCGCGGAATCACCCAGCGGATCTGCGGCCCCAGCCAGCGCATACCGGCCAATCCGCTAATAATGACGACCACGAGCAAGCCGCCGAAGAAAAAGACGATTTGCGTGCCTTCGGGCATCTGTGCGCCAAAGGTGAGGTAGCCGGAAAGCACCAGCAAACCGAATAAGCCAATCATATCAAGCAGCCGCTCGGCGAAGATCGTGCCAAATGTGGCTGCAAACGAGACATTGCCGTTATGCTTGAGCAAGTAGCCGCGGTACGCATCACCGAGCTTGGCCGGTACAATACAATTGGCAAACCACGACAAATAGATATACTCAATCAACGCCGGCAACGAAGCCCAACTGCGCCGGCCCGTTTGGATCGGTACCCCGGCGTTGGCTAGCAGCATCCGCCACCGCAACGCGCGCAGCGGGAATGTCATGTAAAACACCACCAATCCCAATCCGAGCAAGACCGGATCGGCTGAGCGCATATATTGCCACGTCGTCGAGAGATCAATGTCAAGACTACGCACCGCAAACGCAACGATGGCAATCGCAATCCCAAACGAGATCAGCGTGCGTGGTTGGCGCAGCCGCTGGCCAAGCGAAAAGCTGCTGCGCTCTTCACCGTTTGCTCCGCGATCGGGGGCCGGTATCTCAACCGATGATGGTTGATCGGTCATAGGTATGTGTGCCTTCCCGTGATTCGTTACGGTTGCTGGTTCGTTATCTGGCATAATCCTACTCGATCCTACGACGTAGATGCAAATATCAATCCGTTAACCTGAGATCTCTGCACAATACCACGCCCAGAAGCGTTTCACGCCTTCTTCAATCCCCACCGTTGGCGCAAAATCGAGGAGCTGCCCGGCTTTCGTCGTATCAGCGTAGGTGATCGGCGGTTCAGTCGCCGGCAACGGTTTGACCTCGATCTGGGCCGGATAGCCGGTAACGTGCTCGAGCAAGCTGACAAAGCGCCGCAGTTCCACCGGCTGCGAATGGCCGAGATTGAAAATTTCGTAAGCTTGCGGGCGGTCGAGGGCGTTGATGACACCGGCAATGATGTCGTCAATGTAGGTGTAATCGCGAAACAGGTTTTCACCGCCATTAAAGAGGGTGATGGGCTGTCCGCGCACCATGCGTTCGACAAACAAGTACGGCGTCATATCGGGTCGGCCCCGTGGGCCATAGACGGTAAAAAAGCGAACCACGCTGATCGGCAGGCCGTACAGGCTGTGGAAGGTGTACGCCAGCACTTCAGCCGCCTTCTTGGTGGCCGCGTATGGCGACAGTGGCCGGTCGGTGGGATCGTCTTCGCGGAAGGGTATGCGATCGGTTTTGCCGTAGACCGATGAGGTCGAAGCAATCACCATATTCTCAACCCCGGCGCGGCGCGCTTGTTCCAATATTACCAGTGTGCCGCCTACATTCACCGCTTCGTATAACAACGGATTGGCAATCGATGGCCGGGGGCCGGGCATTGCGGCAAGATGGGCGACATAGCGCGGCTGGTAGCGGGCAAAGATCGTGGCTACCGTCTCACTGTCCCGAATATCGCCCTCGATGAAGGTGAACCCCGGGTGTTGCAATGCCTGCGCCAGATTGCGGCGCTTGCGGGCCGGACTATAGTAATCAACCAGATTGTCAAGACCGATCACCTGTTCGCCGCGCGCCAGCAGGTGGTCGATCAGATGGCTGCCAATAAATCCGGCTGCGCCGGTGACAAGATACGTCATACGTCCTCTTTATCAATCGGCTGAGAAGCAGGCTCAGCGGCGATGGTTGCCAGCAGCGCAATCACAGCGCCAAGCTGTACTCCCGTATTCAAGACGTGCAGATTTTCAAAGAGATTGTGACCGCTTAGCGCCCCAATGACCCCTATCCCGCCGAGCGCGATCCCGCGCGTTAGCCAATCACGCGCCCGCCGGATAGCGCCGATAGCACTATACCAGACACTGCCGAGCCAAACGAGATAGGCGAGCGCGCCAATCAGTCCGCTTTCCGCCGCAATGTGGAGGTAGTAGTTGTGGGCATGGCCACGCGAATCATACCACGGTTTGATCCACGTTGGGGTTTGCCCGCTGTAGACCAGCCGTTCGTAGGCGATGCTGAAATTGCCCGGCCCCACCCCGAACAACGGGTGCTCTTGCATCATGTGCCACGCCGCTTGCAGGTGGGCCATGCGCTCGACCACGGCGAAATTGGCTGGCGTGATTTCGACGCCGCGGGCGTCGAAGGGGCGCAGGTTTTCGAGGATGGAGCTGACACGATTGCTGAATGACGCCGGCGCCAAGCCGCTATTGAGCAGCAAGAGACCCCCAATGCCGCCGATCAGCGCCACCGCGACGAGGCGTCCTGCTGTCCGGCGTCCGTACTGTCCGGCAAACGCGATGCCTAACGCCAATACCCCGGCCAACGCCCCGATCCAGCCGCCGCGCGAGAAACTGGCCAGCAACCCGCCGAGCAAACTTGCCTCAGCAAGCGCAATCGCGCCGAGGATCAGCCACCAGTGGTACGTGCGCCAGCGCCGCGTTTCGATCAGGGCCAAACCCATCCCGGTAGCCAACGGCCATGCTTGATTCAGGTAGCCGGCAAACGAATTGGGCTGGCCGATGCTGCCATACGCGCGCACTCGCCCGCCACCAATCGCAAAGCTTTCCGGGCCGATGCCGGTCAGATATTGACCAATACCGATCAGGCCGGTGATCGCCGGCGCGGCCAGCAAACAGGCCACGAGCACGGCCCGCCGCCATTGTGCGCGGGCGGGGTCTTGCAAGGCCCATACTGCGGCAAGGTAGATGAGCAGTACCGTCCCCCAACGTAACGTCTCTTTCAAGCCCTCGCTGCGGCTCAATGGGGTGAGGGCAGCGGCGAGCGCCAGCGTCCAAATGAAGATCGCTAAGGTTATGCCGGTGATCCTTAGCGTTGGCCAACGCTGGCGCGCGCGCCACAACAGGCTCAATGCCACCAACCCAAAGCAGAACTGGGTGACGCTCATACCGCCGGGTAGCAGCACTAATTGTTGAAAGGGCACCGAGAGGACGGCCAGCGCCACTGGCCAGACCGGATCGCTAGCTGCAAGCCCCAACGCAACCAGCCCTAGCAGCCAACTCACCGCCAGCAATGGCGGCATGACGGCTAAGCTGGCGCCGGTCGCGATCGCAACCGCGAGCCACAGCCAGTGTGACCAATCTCGTTGTGCCATCATCGGGAACTGCATCACCACGCGCCGCGACCAGACAAAATCGCCGGAATGACCATCATGAGGATGCGCAGATCAAGGCTCAATGACCAGTTCTCGGCGTAATAAATATCGAGCCGAACCTGCTCATCAAACGAGATTTCGCTCCGCCCCAGCGCCTGTGGCAAGCATGCCAACCCGGGTTGCACTTCCAGCCGGCGATGGTGCCATGGCTCGTAGCGGGCGACCTCTTCGGGCAATGCCGGACGCGGGCCGATCAAACTCATTTCGCCGCGCAACACATTCCACAATTGTGGCAACTCGTCGAGGCTGGTGCGCCGTAACCAACGCCCCACCCGCGTCACGCGCGGGTCGTCGCGAATCTTGAACAGCGGCCCGTCGGCTTCATTGTGCGCCAAGAGCTCTTGCCGGCGCTGTTCGGCGTCGGGTACCATCGTGCGGAATTTGTAGCAGGTGAATAGGCGGCCATGCTTGCCGACTCGTTGTTGGCGGAAGATGATCGGGCGGCCCGAATCGATCCAGATCAAGAAGGCCATAATTGCGGCCAGCGGCAGCGTGAGCGGTAGACTCAACAATACTGCTGCTAAATCAAAGGTGCGCTTGAGCGCCAGATTCAAGCCGTGCAACTGAATCTCTTTGGGTTGCAGCAGCGGCACGCCACTCAGATGCATAATATCAACCCGATCAAAGTTTAGTTGATAAATATCCGGCGCAATTTGATACTCAACCCCTAATTGTTGGCAACGCGCGGCGAGTTCGGGTAAGCGATCGTAGTTCCAAAACGGCAAAGCAATGATGACCTGCTGGATCTGTTGTTGTTCGATGACCTGCTCGAGATCGTCGAGATTGCCAAGATGTTGAAACACCCGCGCGCGATTGGCGGCGATGATCGGTTGCTCGCTCAGATAGCCGGCAAGAGTATAACCGACCCCCGGTGATGCGGTCAGCGCGTGCATCACCAATTGGCCCAACCCGGTGCCTCCTACTACCAACACTCGTTCGCGGCCTAAACCGCGTGACCAGAACCAATGCCGAATTCCGATCAGCAAGAGCCGCCAACTCAAGAGCAACCCAATAATGGTAATGACCGCAAACGCAAAGATGAGCCGTGAATAAAAGAATGGCCGGTAGAGAAAGACCACCACCATGACCAGCGCGATCATCGTGATCACGCTGCCAGCGATGGCCTCAGCTTCATCGAGCAACGTCATCCGCCGGCTTGAGCGGTAGAAGCCGTGTATGATGAAGCGCACCCCTAGCAGCAGTTGCAGCATGAAGACGATGGGTAAAAATGGGCTGAACGGCACTTGATTTTCAATCGCTACTTCAGCGATGATCCGGTCGAATGGTGGCGGCCAGCTCACTTGATAACGCAAGATGTAGGCCAGCGCAAAACCGGCGAAGATCAGCGCTTGATCCACCAACAACAAACCAACCATCGTCCAGCGGCGTTGGTAGTACAACCGCTGGCGTGTGATTGGAGGTTGCCTCTCTTGTACCGGTGGGTGTTCTATCATGTGCAAGCCTGTGTGCCTGCCCAGCCGTGCCGAACGTGGATGAGTTGTCGCTTGACGTGGCGTCTTAAGAAGCATCGTGCTGATACGAGGGTGTGTCTCCGGCTTGCTCAAACTGGCTGGCGCTGGCCTGCCGATGTTCAAAGTAGAGCATAATCCCCGGTGAAGCTGCAATCAGAACCATCAGTGCTATCAGGCTGACCCAGAGCATACTTGGCTCTTCTCCGTTGCTAATCACGAAACGATGATACGATTGCATCGGGCAAGGTGATAGTTACCCGATGCTGTTATGATGCAGCGCCTTATCTTACCACGACCCGGCTAGTCTGCAAGCTGATAGAAACCTGACAGACGGGACAGTAACTCTGTCCCGTCTGCCGGTGTTGTACGCCGGTTAGGCCGCGTGCGCTTTGGCCGGCTCTTCGGTGCCTTCGGCGGCGGCTTCGAGTTGGGCCACTGCATCGCGGGGCCGTACGGTGAGGAACAGATTGCGATAACGATCCCATCGGGCCAGAATCTCGCTGCCGTGCGGGCTCTTGGTCAGCTCGACGTGACGGCGAATGAGGTCGCGTAACCGCATCTCATCGCGATCACTGAGCGGGCGCAGTTCAACCAACTGCGGGTTGTAGCGTTGGGCAAACGTGCCGTGTTCGTCAAGCACATAGGCCACACCACCCGTCATACCGGCGCCGAAGTTGCGTCCGGTCGGGCCGAGCACCACCACCGTGCCGCCGGTCATATATTCGCATCCGTGATCGCCGATCCCTTCCACCACTGCCGTTGCGCCGGAATTGCGCACCGCAAAGCGTTCGCCGACCCGTCCCGCCGCGTACAGTTCGCCGCCGGTGGCGCCGTACAGCAATGTATTGCCGGCGATCACATTTTCGTGCCAGACATATTGCGCGTCTGGCAGCGGGGCGATGGTGATCAAGCCGCCGGCCATCCCCTTGCCGACATAATCGTTCGCGTCGCCAATCAGGCGCAGCGTTACCCCCGGCGCATTGAAGACGCCGAAGCTTTGGCCGGCGTGGCCATAGAACGTGATCGTAATCGTATTGGGCGGCAAGCCTTTGTCGCCGTACAGATGGCCGATCGCGCCGGCCAAGCGCGCGCCGACCGAACGGTCGCAGTTGTTGATCTGGTACTGCAAGCGTACCGGGCCGCTGCCTTCGAGCGCGCTGGCTGCATCGCGCATCATTCGGTCGTTAAGGCTCTCTTCCGGCGGCAGCGCATTGAGCTTGCCGCCGTGGCGGATCGGGCCGCGCCCGATCAAGCTGGCCGCACCCAACACCGGCGTCATATCGAGCAGGTCGGCGGTTTCAACCCCGGTGTGACGCTGACGCAGCAAATCGGTGCGCCCAACCGCTTCATCAATCGAGCGCAGGCCGAGGCTGGCGAGAATCTCGCGCACCTCTTGGGCCAAGTAGCGGAAGAAGGCCATCACCATCTCTGGCTTGCCGGGGAACTTGGCCCGCAGATCGCCGCGCTGGGTGGCAATCCCGACCGGACAGGTGTTGTTGTGGCAGGCGCGGGCCATAATACAACCCTCAGCTACCAGCGCGGCGGTGCCGAACGAGAACTCGTCTGCGCCGAGCAAGGCCGCCATCACCACATCACGCCCCGTCTTGAGACCGCCGTCGGCGCGCAGCCGCACCCGCTCGCGCAACCCGTTGAGGATCAGTGTCTGCTGCGTTTCCGCCAAGCCAAGCTCCCACGGTATACCGGCGTTCTTGATGCTACTCAGCGGTGAAGCGCCGGTGCCGCCGGAATGGCCGCTGAGCAAGATGGTATCGGCATAGCCTTTGGCCACCCCGGCGGCCACCGTACCGACGCCGGCAGTTGCCACCAACTTGACCGAAACGCGCGCATTCGGATTCACCTGCTTGAGGTCATAGATCAACTGGGCCAAATCCTCGATGCTGTAGATGTCGTGGTGCGGCGGCGGGCTGATCAGGGCGACGCCGGGCACGGTATGGCGGATGCGCGCGATCTCTTCGTTGACCTTATGGCCGGGCAACTGACCACCCTCGCCGGGCTTGGCCCCTTGCGCCATCTTGATCTGCAACTCGCTGGCGCTGGCGAGGTAGGCCGGCGTGACGCCAAACCGGCCCGATGCTACCTGCTTGATCCGCGAGTTGCGCTCGTCGTGGTAGCGCTCCGGCGCTTCACCACCTTCGCCGCTGTTGGCCATGCCACCTAGGCGGTTCATCGCGATCGACAGCGTCTCGTGTGCTTCCGAGCTGGTCGAGCCGTGGCTCATCGCTGCAGTCGAAAACCGCTTCACAATCGACTCGATCGGTTCTACCTCATCAAGCGGCACGGGCGGGCCAGCCGGCACAAACCCCAGCAGATCGCGCGGCTCGACTGGTGGCCGGTTATTGACCAGTTCGGCATAAGCGCGGTAGGTGGCATAACCCTCGCTGCTCAGCTCCGGCCCGGTGCTGTCGCCATTCAGGGCGTGCGGGTTGCGTACCGCTTTGTGGAGCGCATGCACGACCGCCGGACTGAAGGCGTGGTATTCGCCATCTTTCTTAAACTTGTAAAAGCCGGGGTGCGGCAACGTCACCCGTCCGGTTTGGAAGGCGCGGGCGTGGCGGGCGGCTAGATCGCGGGCAATGCGATTGAACGAAATGCCGCCGACCCGTGACGGTGTACCGGTAAAGCAGCGCTCGATCACCTCTTGGGCCAACCCGACCGCCTCGAAGATCTGCGCGCCGCAGTAGCTGTCGAGGGTCGAGATACCCATCTTTGACATAATTTTCAACAAACCCTTTTCGAGCGCGTGGATAAAGTGCTCTTCGGCTTCCAGCGCGAGCGAATGGGCGCGCGCATCACTCTGCTCGTGGTCGAGGCTATGCTCGGCCCGTTGGCGCACCGCCTCGCGCTCGACCGCAATCCGGCGCACGCTAGCCAGCGCCAGATAGGGGTTAATCGCCTCAGCGCCATAGCCGATCAAGGCGGCAATATGATGTACTTCCCGCGCTTCACCCGTCTCGACCAGCAAGCTCACCCGTGAGCGCAAACCGGTGCGGATCAGGTGATGGTGAACGGTGCCAGTGGCGAGCAAGATGGGCAATGCGGTGTGATCGGCATCAACCCCGCGATCGCTCAAGATCACGATAGCCGCTCCCTCGCGCACCGCTTGCGCCGCTTTGTCACCGATCCGGTCGAGCGCCTTGAGTAGATTCTCGCTCGTAATCTGGCGGGCTGGGAAGAGCAGGCTGATCGTCTCCGAACGCAGCAGCGGATCGGTTTGGGCCCGAATCGCTTGCAACTGGGCATCGGTCAGGATTGGCGACGTCAGTTGCAGCAGGTGGGCATGCTCTGGTGTCTCGAGCAAGATCGAGCGGCGGCGGCCAATGCCGACGCTGAGCGACATCACCAGCTCTTCGCGCAACGGGTCAATTGGCGGATTGGTCACTTCGGCGAAGCGCTGCTTGAAGAAGTGGAACAGTGGCCGGCCTAATTCCCACTGCGAGAGCGGCGGGATCGGCGTATCGTCGCCCATCGAGCCGACCGGTTCATGGCCGGTCATCCCCATGGGCTTGAGGATCACGTTCAGCTCTTCGGAGGTATAGCCAAACGCCATCTGCAACAGTTGCAGGTCTTCCGGCTCATCGGTGGCGACAGGGGGTAACTCAGCGGGGAGATAACACAAATGCTCGTTCAGCCATTCGGTGTAGGGTTGGCGCGTAGCCAGCAGCGACTTGACCTCGCTATCGGTGTAGATCTTCCCGGCAGCGGTATCAACGGCCAGCATCTGGCCGGGGCCGAGCTTGCCTTTACAGACAATCCGCGTTTCGGCAATCGGCACGGCGCCGACTTCCGAACCTGATACGACCAAGCCGTCATCGGTCACGATATAGCGTGCCGGGCGCAAGCCGTTGCGATCGAGCGACGTACCGACGATTACGCCATCTGAGAAGGCCAGCGCCGCTGGGCCATCCCACGGCTCGATCAGACACGAATGGTACTGGTAGAAGGCGCGCAGGGTGGGATCAATATCCTGCACCTTTTCCCACGCTTCCGGCACCAGCATCGCCGTCGCATGGCGAATATCGCGCCCGGCCATCACCAGCAGCTCCAGCGTATTGTCCAGCATGGCCGAGTCAGAACCGCTCTCGTCAATCACCGGGAGCAGTTCGCTCATCGGCGGCGCACCGCTGGGCAAGAAATCGTCGGGTAGCGTAATCGCCTGCTCGCGGGCGCGCATCCAGTTCACATTGCCTTGCAGGGTATTGATCTCGCCGTTATGCGAGAGCATGCGGAAGGGCTGGGCGCGATCCCACGTCGGGAAGGTGTTGGTGCTGTAGCGCTGGTGATAGACGGTCAGCGCGGTGGTGAAATCGGGATCGCGCAGGTCGAGGTAGAAATCGGCCAGATGGGAGCCGAGCAACAATCCTTTGTAGACGACCGTACGCGACGAGAAGGAGGGGATATAGGCCGGCAGACCGGCGCGGCGGAAATACTTCTCCATCGCCTTGCGGGCCAGAAAAATTGTGCGCTCGAAGGCGCGATCATTCAGCCCTTGCGGGCGGCCAACGATCACCTGCCGGATCGCCGGCATCGCCTTGCGCGCGCGCTCGCCGAGCACGTCGGGATCGACCGGCACCTCGCGCCAGCGCAGCAACGGCAACTGATGTTCGGCCAGCGCCTGCTCGATCAGCGCGCATGCAGCGTCGCACTGGGCGGGATCAGCGGGTAAGAAGAGCATGCCAAGCGCGAGATCGGTCTCAGCGACGGTGATGCCGGTGGCGGCTAGCTCACGGCGTAGGAGTCGGCGCGGCAATTGAGTCAGCACGCCAGCGCCATCACCGGTGCGTGCATCATCAGCCACTGCGCCGCGATGTTCAAGGCGGCTCAACGCAGTAAGGGCTAGCTCAAGAATATCGTGACTCTCCCGACCGTTAACGCGGGCCACAAAACCGATGCCGCAGGCATCGTGCTCAAAGCGCGGATCGTAAAGTCGGGCTGGGTCTCGCGCAGGAAGGTACATTGCTCGTTCCTTGCTCTTCACTAAGTAGACGGATGCCAAATACAGAAAAAGACAAAAGCGCACTCGCTGCTCCTCGGCGATGAGAGAGAAGGGCGAGCGCGCTCTCGCGTTTGCAATTTACGGTAGAGATAGTGATACCGCCGCACGGTTACGGCGATCATATCTTGGCAACAAAGCCAATCCGGTTTGATTTACAAATAATAAAGATGGAAGATACAGGAAAGAGCCACACTCGATCATTGAGTGTGACTGCTGTACCGCCCGGTACGGCTAAACAGCACTGTTATCGTGGATTATTACCAAGTACTATACCGCACTTTGGGCAAGCGTGTCAAGCGGTTTTGTGCGAAAGTACCAAATCTGCCGGCGAGCCGGGTCATTTCTGTTCCACCGGGTTTCCGGTGAGCCGCTGCAACTCTTCAAGCAACTGGCGGGCTTGGGGGGAAAGATGGGTCGGCAAAACGGCGCTTACAGTGACGTACAAGTCGCCGTACCGCGGGCTGCCCATCAGCGGCATACCCTGTTCGGCAATGCGAAACACCCTCCCATTCTGCGTTGGCGGGGGAATGGCCAGCTTCAGCGTTTTGCCTGAGAGCAACGGGATCTGGATTTGTCCGCCCAGTAGTAACGTGTACATACTCACCGGCGCGGTGGTGTACAGATCGTTGCCTTTGCGTTCAAAGCGGGGATGCGGCTTGACCGTGACCACGAGATACAGGTCGCCACGGCGACCGCCGTTCAGGCCGGGTGCGCCTTCGCCGGGAACGCGCACCCGCTTGCCGGTATCGATGCCGGGAGGGATTTTGACGGTAATGGTGCGTGGGGTGCCGTTAGGGTTGGAAAACTGCAACGAGCGTTGTGTACCATGGTAAGCCTCTTCGAGCGTCAGCTCGACGTTCTGCTCGACATCTTGGCCGTCAAGCCTGACGTTGAACCCGCCACCGGGAGGACGCCGGGATCCGAAGAGGGTTTCAAACAGATCGGCGACATCGGTAGCGTTGCCGTAATCAAACCCGCCGTAGCCGGCTTGTTCATAGCGGCGAAAATCGCTGCCGAACCGATCATACTTGGCGCGCTGCTCTTTATCGGATAGCACCTGATAGGCTTCGTTAATCTCTTTAAACCGGGCTTCGGCCTGCGGATCGCCCCGATTCACATCGGGATGGTACTGGCGCGCCAGCCGCCGGTAGGCTTGCTTAATCTCTTCGTCGCTGGCCGAACGACTTACGCCAAGCACCTGATAATAGTCCTTCATACACCTGCCTCGCGCCGCAGAATCTGCCGCCACATGGGTCTGTTTTTGATTGTAGAGAGCATTGTCGCCAGCGTCAAGACAGGCTGTGTTAGATCTGTGTTAGCATAGCAACGGCGCGGGATACACCCGCGCCGGAACGGCCTTGTCGCCGCACGGGAACGTCAGGCAAACTCAAACCGTTCCAATTCGCTGCGCCGGAACGAGGCGAACGCAGCGAGATCGCGAATGGTGCGCTGGATCAGGTCGCGTTCGAGCGGATCGTTATAGCTGCGCACCAAACGTCGGATCGCTTCGTGCCATTCGGGTGGCGGTGTGTAGCGGTAGATCGGCTGGCCGCCCATCGTGTTGGTTACGGATAAAAATCCAGATGCGGCCAGTTCATCAAGGGCCTGTTGCACGCTCCAGATATCGCGGAAGAGCCGTTCGGCGATGGCGGCTGCCGATAGCTCGCAGCGAGGGTTTTCATGAAACATGAGGAGCAAATGCAGCTTAGTTGGTGTATCGAGCACGTGCTCTAACAATCGTTGGACGTGCGGATCGATCATAGTGCTGCTCCTTCCTGTGTGATCAACAGTGATCACCGTTACTTAGGGAAGAAATAACGACTCCTGCGTCGTGGGAGGAGCGCAAATAGTGAGGTGGAGATGAATAATGTTTCAGATCTCACAGAGATTATACACCATCGTGGGTCGAAATGCTACTCTTTTACCGGCTTTTTTCACAACAAACGTGGTCGAATAATAACCATTAGTAGTTGTTTATGCAACCGTTCGTCTTTGAGTATAATGAAGGCGACTGAGTTCTAGTGACAGGAGGTTTCGGATGGCTACGATCCCGGTTGCAGTGCTGGGCGCCACCGGCGCGGTGGGCCAGCGCTTTCTTCAATTGCTCGAGGGGCATCCGCTCTTTGAGGTGGTGGCGTTGACCGGTAGCGAGCGCAGCGCCGGCAAGAAATATCGTGAGGTTTGCCGGTGGGTGCTCGATACGCCGATGCCGGCAGCGGTAGCCGATCTGACGGTGCTCGATGCCGATGCTGATCTGCCGGCGCAACTGGTCTTCTCGGCCTTGCCCAGCAATGTCGCCGGGCCGATTGAACAGCGGTTGGCCGCCGCCGGCCATATTGTCTGTTCCAACGCTTCCAACCACCGGATGGAACCCGATGTGCCGCTGGTGATCCCCGAAGTCAACCCCGACCATCTGCACCTCATCCCGGTGCAGCGGCGCCGGCGCGGCTGGTCAGGCGCGATTGTGACCAACCCCAACTGCACGTCAACCCCGGCGACGATGGTGTTGCGTCCGCTGCTCGATACCTTTGGCGTGCGCCGCATGCTGCTGGTCAGTATGCAGGCCCTCTCAGGCGCGGGCTATCCGGGGGTGCCGAGCTACGATATTGTCGATAATGTGATCCCGTTTATCGGTGGCGAGGAGCCAAAGCTCGAAATTGAACCGCAAAAGATGCTCGGCCAGTTGCGTGATGATGCGATTGTGCTGGCGAGTTTTGCTACTTCGGCGCATTGCAATCGGGTGCCGGTACTCGAAGGCCATCTGGTCTGCCTGTCGATCGAACTCGAACAAAAGGCGACCCCCGATGAAGTGGCAGCCGTCTTGCGCCAGTTCCGCGGCTTGCCGCAAGAGCTGCACTTGCCTACAGCGCCTGAACAGCCGATCATTGTGCGTGATGAACCCGATCGTCCGCAACCGCGCCGCGATCGCGACGCTGTCCGGGGCATGGCCACGGTCGTTGGCCGCATCCGCCCTTGTTCGCTGTTTGACATCAAGCTGATTGCCCTCAGCCACAATACGATCCGGGGTGCGGCGGGCGCGTCGATTCTGAATGCCGAACTGATGCATGCGCAGGGGTGGTTATGAATGTGCGGGCAACGATTGCCGACCTCACTGGCGATTATGTGATCTATCGCGATTTGCAGCCGTGCGATCCCGCTCTGCCCGGCTTGGCTACGTTGCGCACGGTGTTGGGCTTGCCGGCCAATGTGACGCCGCGTAAGCGTGATGTGGCATACGCGCGCGTGATTCTGGCGCTGGCCCGCGCGGCGCAAGCGTTGCGCAACGGCCCGCCGCTCACGACCGTGGCTGTGATTGGCGATACCGAGAATGATCGGCTTTTGACCGTCCATTTGCAAAGTTTGGGCGAGATCACCGCGTATGGCTTCATCGGCGTTGACCGTCCGGTAGCGCCGGCAACTCTTGAGTGGAACGATGCAATCGCGACGGCGACCCGCTGGGCCTTGGTGCAGCAATGGGCGGCGGAACTGGCGGCGCGTGGGGTGGATTGGGCCCAAACCGCCGTCTTGATCGATATTGATAAGACTCTCCTCGGCCCGCGCGGGCGGTCAGATGGCGCGATCGACGATGCGCGGGCCGAGGCGGCCTTGATGGTCGCCACCGAGTTGTTGGGTGACCAGTTTGATCGCAGCTTGTTTCGCCGGAATTATGCCGAATTGTGCCGGCGGGAATGGCACCGGCTGACCCTCGACAATCAAGACTACACGGTGGCGTTGGCCCTGTTTGCCACGGTCGAGGTGTTTGATTTGCCAGCGATTGAGGTGCAATTGGCCGCCGGCTTGTCGCCGACGCTGCTCGAATTGTTGATTGCAGCGCAACAGGTGCCGGTTGAGTTGCAGGCACTGCGCAAGCAATTGATCGAACGGATCGAGGCTGGCGATCCGACGCCGTTTACCCAATTCCGCCGCGCCGAATTGGTGACAACCGCAGCGCGGATGGCCGATGGCCGGCTGGCCCTCAGTAGCGAGATCTTCCGGCTCGGGCAAGACCTGCACGCACGGGGGGCGTTGCTGTTGGCCGCTTCCGATAAACCGGCTGAATCGGCGTTGCCGTCGCCGGAACAGGCCGCCGGTTTGCTGCCGTTGCATCGCACGCCGGCGGTGCTGGATTAGCTTGACCGGCTGAAATACAGCGTGCGGCAGGCGTCTGCCGCACGCTGGTCTAAAGCTGCTTGCGTGTTACCTGCGATAATTGGTTCAATACCCGTTGATCATGCGCTCGTGGACGATGTGGACCGAGGGGAGCAGTTGCTTGATCCGCTCGATCAATTCGTCGATGAAGAAGGGCTTGGTCATGTAGCTATCGACCGCCGCTTCAGCGGCTGCATTCCGTACCTCAGACGAGTCATAGGCGGTGACGATCAGCGTTAGCGGGTAATACCCTTGGGCATGCAGCTCCTTGATCAGGCGCACGCCGCTCAGGCCGCGCAGGTTGTAGTCGGTGATCAGTAAATCGAACGGCTGCTCTTTCCAGCGTTCGAGAGCCTCTTCCGCGCTGAGTACCGACACGAATTCGTAGGGAATGCCAAGCCCCCGCATGGCAAATTCGATAATGCGCCCAATATTATTGTCATCCTCTACAAGGAGAATGCGTACTAGATGGCCATTGGCTTGCGCGTGTGTCATTGGTCACCCCCCCCATGTCGCTGATCCTGCGCCATTGCAAGATATGAGCTGTAGAGGCGGCGCCGGCGGTAATAGTACTTTATTCCTATTATTAGTGTAGCACATATTTGCGGTTGTTGCCATAACAGTTTTGTCAATTTGCTGCTGGCGATCGTGATGATCTAGTTAGGTCGTTGATGGGCTTTGACAGGCCATGAAAGCGAATCTATAATCAACTATAGGGGCTGCCGAATGGTATGACCCGTCTGTCAGGAATATATTACTCTATGCTTTCTGATCAATCTTTGTTGTCACATTTACGTCGCAGCGTTGTTCTTCTGCTCGCCGTCTACCTCTTTATCTATCCGTTCGCCATTGTCTTAGTCGCGCTGGATCGAGTGCCGGTGTGGGGCACGTGGATGGGTGGCGCCTTGCTGATTTTGCAAGGCGCGTTGATGGGTTTGTGGCTGACCGTGCGCTATCGCTGGTGGGGGGCGCTGGCAGCCGGCTTGATTCTAGTTATTTCGTGGGCGGTTGAGCACATTGGTGCAACCACCGGCTTTCCGTTCGGGAGCTATTCGTACACCGATGTGCTGCAACCGCAAATCTTCGGCGTGGTGCCGCTGGCTATCCCCTTTGCATGGCTGTTGATTGTCGTGGCGGCGGTTGGCGTCGCCGAGCGAATCCTCAATCGTGATGGCCGTCCGGTAGATGATCACCAGCTTCATCCGACCCGCGTCTTGACCGCGGCGTCGTTTGCGTTGTTGCTTGACGTAACAATTGAGCCGTTCGCCGTCTACATCAATCGCTACTGGGTTTGGACGAGTGATGAGACCGGTTTCTACTATGGCATTCCGGCGTCCAACTTTGTGGCGTGGTGGGTGACGAGCTTGCTCTTGTCGTGGGTGTTGCTGGCGTTGCGCCGGCAAGCGGCGCAATGCAGCCATGCGCCGCAGCACTTAATGCCGTGGCTGCCGCCAGTGTTGTATTTAACCAACCTCACGATGTTCGTGGTCGTTAACCTTGCCCGCGGCCAAGTGTTGCCGGCCCTGATCGGCGGCTTGATTATGCTCGTGCTCGCAGGCGATTGGCTGCTGCCGCGGCTGGCCCGCCGTCTGCGTCGCGTCGCCGAAACCAACCCTTGATCGTATCCCACGTGCGGTCAATCCCCCACCGTCCGCTGAGCAGCGGCTGGAACCGGCCTAGCCGCTGCTCGATCACATCGGCGCGGAGGGTGTCAACTGCCGCTGTCAGCCGCGCGGCGACATCGGCCCGGATCGCTTCAATATCGTCGCGGCTGGCCGGTGGGTGAGACGGGCCGATTTGCACAAAGGCATGCGGCCATTGCTGGCCGAGGAATTCGTAGCGTAGGGCGATTGGGCAAAGGGTGACATCGCCGGCGAGCGCGGCGATGCGGGCAATGCCGGGGTAGATGGTCAGCGGGCGGTAGTCGTTGGCTTCGATCCGGCCTTGCGGGAAGATGTAGAGTGCCCGATCGCGTCGCTCGCGCAACAGGTTCGCGGCATAGATCTGCGCGCGCTGCGATTCGGCGGGATCGCGGCGCTCGATCGAGAAAGCGCCGCACCATGTAAAGAAGCGATACGCACGCAGTTGCCGCTCTTCCATCATGAGATAGCTGTCAAATGCCCGCCGCATAATCGCGCGGTGAATGAGCATCATCATATACCCATCCCACCACGCCGAATGGTTCAGGTAGAAGATGTAGGGGCCATGCTGCGGATCAGGGCGTGGGCCGTATTGGGCGAACCAGATGTGATCAAAGCTGCGTTTGAGCGCCGGACGCGCTAACAGATAGTAGATGGCTTCGTCGGCGATCCAGATTTTGTTAGCTGGGATGCGAGGCGTGACCATAGTGGCTTTGCTGTAAAGATGGACGGCATAGGGCAGAGCGCTGCTCTTGGGGCAGCGCAGCGCTCTGCCTGTACTATAGGAGCGCATGCGGTGCCAGCGTTGCGCGCGCTGCCTTGTACGCCGCTTGGATGGCGGCGTGTGGCAACGGCGTGTCTGCGGCTAGCGCAACTGCACCGGCGATCGTAAAACCGCATGTTGCAACCGCGGCCCGCAATTCATTGAGCACGGCGGCGGCGTGCGGCCCGACGGCGACTAACGCGGCGTAGCGTCCGGCCAGATCGGCGGCATAGGCGGCGCGCAGCAGATTGTTGAGGCGGGCCGGCAGTTGCGGCACCGTCGCCGGCGTGACGATCACGATCAACTCGGCGTCGCGCATATCGACCACAATATCGGCCAGCAGCGCGTCGGGTTGGCCGGGAGGCAACGGGCCGAGAAACGCGGCCCGCTTCACCGGCGGCAATTGGCCGAGCAGCGCGCTCAACACCTCTGGCGCCGGATCATCTTCATCGGCGCTGCCGCAAATGCCTAGCGTAAACAAATACCCGTCGTGCATCGCAGGTTGCTATTCCGACGCCAAGACCCTCAGCCGCAACGGCGCTTGTCATGGCTGAGGGCTGGCGCATTAATCAGCCGCTATCGCTATTTCAGGCACAGCGGCATCAGTTTCGAGGTAGGGCGCAAAAAACCGCTCAATCGCCTCACGGGCAGCAGCAAGGCTGGCAGCCGTATGCACCGCCACGCGCAGGTGGTTGCTGCCGGGCAAGCCAACATAGAACTGGCCGATCAACTGCTTGATCTTGTTCAGAGCCAACCGTTCCGGCAACTCCTCGACGCAGATGTCCATGTATTCGATCAATAAGTTGCGCTTGTCAGCCGGCGCCGGCGCAAACGGCGCGACCCCGCGGCGCAGATCGGCGATCTGGCGAAAGATCCACGGATTAGCGATCGCGCCACGCCCGATCATCACCCCATCAGCGCCGCTGTCACGCAACCGGATCAGCGCATCAACCGCCGTCGTCACATCACCGCTCCCGATCACCGGGGTCGAGACGGCACGTTTGACTTCGGCAACCCGTGACCAGTCGGCTTGTCCTTTGTACCCCTGCTCGCGGGTGCGCGGGTGCAGCGCCAACGCCGAAACGCCGGCAGCTTCGGCGCGTTGCGCCGCTTCGATATAATTCAGGCTCTGCTCATCCCACCCGGCACGGAATTTCAGCGTCACCGGAATCTGCACCGCCGCGCGCACCGCGCGCAACAGCCGTTCCATCTTCGGCAGATCGCGCAGCAACGCCGAACCGTGGCCGCCGCCGGTCACTTTGGGCGATGGACAGCCACAGTTGATGTCAATAATGTCGGCGCCTAAATGCTCGACGATGTGGGCCGCGTTGGCGACTAGATCGGGATCGTTGCCCGAAATCTGCATCGTTAGCGGGCGCTCTTCCGGCAAATAGTCGAGCAGTTGGTGGCGGCGCAAGGCCTTGGGGCTGACGCTGGCCGCATTGGTCATTTCGGTGCTGACCAAGCCGCAGCCGCCGAGGCGCAGAATCATCCGGCGGAAGATGCTGTCGGTCACGCCGGCCATCGGGGCGAGGATGATATTCGGTTCGATACGGATATGCGCGACGTGGTAGGCGGTCGGCAGCCGCGCAATCTCAGCAAGAGTGATCTGTTCGCTCATACCTTTCATTATAGCAGAGAGTGTAGCCGTGTTGGCAAGGGGTATTCCGTTGAGCGAGGTTGAAAACTCGTCCAAAAGTCTTGTAAATTTTTTACATTTGTGAACATATATTTTGCTATTCTCAAGGTATAGCGCCTTACATCTTCCGCCGCACACCGGCGCTGTTGATACGAAGCTCTTGGGTAAGGAGGAGCCAGCGCGATCTTTCTCATCCTCGCATACAGCCTGCTCGCCTAGCCGAATGGCTGATTGTGCAAATCGACGGTACGCCGGGCTTTCCGGCGCGCGGCGTGGCTAGGTTGGGCGTGTTGGTGCGCAGTGCGTGCGGTGCAGCACGCTCCAAGGCGGCCCGCTCTCGCCGCTGCTGGCCAACATCTACCTCCACCCGTTCGATGTCGCGGTGACCGCCCACGGCGCGCGCATGGTGCGCTTCGTTGATGATTTCGTCGCGTCGCGCGCGAGCCAGAGTTGATCGCTCTCGACGAGGCGGCGGTTGGCTTGAATCGCCTCGCTGTACCCCGGTTGATCGCGCTCAGGGGTGTTGATGCCAATGTACCGGACGCGCTCTGTGTTGCCGTTGATCCTTACGTCAATGGTGTCGCCGTCGATCACCCGCACAAGCGTGGTCGGTTCCCACGCCAATCCTTCAAGGCAGGCCACAAGGATGGTTGGCCCTGTTCCCGTTGGCGATGGCGCTGGCGATGCTAATGGTTGCGGTGATGGTTGCGCTGCAGTGGTTGATACAAGCGCCGGGGTTGGTGTGGCTGTGGGTGATGCGGGTATTGAGGTGGGTGTGGCAACCGCTGGCTGAGTCGCCGTTTGGGTGCGAACCATTGTTGGCGATGGCCGCGCGGTGGGTTGGCTGTTGTTGCTTGCTGTGGCGTTTATACGTGCGCCAATGATGCCAATAATGCCGCATGTAAGGACGGCGCCAATCAGGATGTTGCTGATCCCGACGTTTGCGGTAGGTTTGCGTCGTCGTCGCATGGGATGCTCCTTTCGCAAACGCGCCAGATGACACGAGGCGCTTGAATGGTTCGATCGTACGCTGCGCCGAACCCGATTGCTAGGGAGTTCTTGCCTGTCTTTCGCCATAAGAGCCCCGCCAGAGTTGGCTCCGGCGGGGTTTTGGATGTCGTTACGTCTCTATCGCTCTGTCAGATCGCTCAGCCAACCGCAACGTGCCCCGCCTGCAACTACTCCCGCGTGATGCGGATGTCCTCTTGGCTTAGTTGATGGCCTTGTTCGAGCATCGCAAGGGTGACGGTTGCCCCGGCGGTTTGCAAAAGACCCGCGAGCCGTTCAGTCTCCGCGGTTGTCACTAACCCGTCATACTTCCCCGTCACTACCAGCACCGGCATGCCTGCCAGATCAGGTAGCGGATGAGTCACCAGTGGCGTCATTGGCCGCAACAACACGGCTCCGGCCAGAACGGCCCTGTGGAGCAAGAGGAGCGCGGCGGCGATGTTGGCGCCGTTCGAATAGCCAACGGCAATGACCCGCTGCCGGTCAAAGCTGTATGCTATCGCTGCGGCGTCGAGAAATTCGTTGAGCGCTGCTGCCTGTCGTTTGATGTCGTCAATATCAAAGACACCCTCGGCGAAGCGGCGAAAGAAGCGTGGCATGCCCCGTTCCAGCACGCGCCCCCGTGGGCTGAGCAGCGCGGCGTGCGGTATCAGTTCGCGCCCAATCGGGATGAGATCGTGTTCGTTGCCGCCGGTGCCGTGCAAGAGCAAGAGGGTGGGTGTCGCGGCTGGCGGGTCGGATGGTGAGATGAAGCGGTGGCTAAAGCTGGTCAGTACGGTGCTCATGACGCTCTCTACGTAGTGGTGTGCTTGGGAAACGGTCTACCGCTTGCGTACTCTATAGCGTGGTATGGGTAGTATAGCATGGTTGTATTTATTGACATAATTTTTTTGTTCCGTACAGTCGCTCTACGCTTATGGCGTGCGGCAGTTCTACTGCCGCATTGTCCTAGCGTGTACCCTCTATGGAATGCGGCAGTCTCACTGCCGCATTCCATAGCTTCCTTCGGTTGCGACAGTTGCACCTAAAACTGCCTGACATTCATCTTGCAGTCTGCCGCAACGGGATTATAATGATTGTGTAACCGCACGGGCCGCCAGTATCGCGCTGGCGGTTCTTGTCTTGCTCGAGGTTGTTATGCCTGAACCTGCTATCGTCGCTGAAGAGTTGACCTATCGCTACGGCGATCTGCTCGCGGTCGATCACATCAGCTTTACCGTCGCCCCCGGCGAGATTCTTGGTTTTCTTGGCCCGAATGGCGCCGGCAAGTCCACGACGGTCAAGATGCTAACCGGTCAGCTCCGTCCGGCTAGCGGGCGTGCGTTGTTGCTGGGGATTGATGTGGCTCGCCATCCCAAGCAGGTGCAGGCCCGCATTGGCGTCTGCTTCGAGCAGCCTAATCTCTACGAGGAGTTGAGCGGCATTGATAATTTGCGCCTATTTGCCAAGCTGTTTAGCGTGCGCGATGTTGATATCAATGCGTTGCTGCGCCGGGTCGGCCTCGATGGTCGCGGCGCCGATCTGGTCGGTCGCTATTCCAAAGGTATGAAGCAGCGGCTGATGATTGCCCGCGCTCTGGTCAATCGTCCCGACATTCTCTTTCTCGATGAGCCGACCGAGGGGCTTGACCCGACCTCTGCCGAGGCGATCCGGTGCGTTATTCTCGAAGAGCAGCAGCGCGGCGCGACGATTTTTCTCACCACCCACGACATGTACGAAGCTGATCGTCTGTGCAATCGAGTCGCCTTTATCAATAGTGGTAAGATTGTGGCCCTCGATACGCCGCATAATCTCAAGCAGCAGTATGGCAAGCGCATGGTGCGCGTTGAGGTGGTTGGTTCCGATGGGAAGTTGTTCCCCCGCGAGATTATTCTCGACCGACCCGAAACGCCGGCTGAAATCGCCGATTTGCTCGCTCATCAACAAGTAGTGACGCTCCATAGCGAAGAGGCGACGCTGGAGGATATTTTTATTCGTCTGACCGGTCGCGGTTTGGCTTAACCATCGTGTCATTGCGCGGGTGCAACGTGCCCGCAGCAATCTCCGAGCGATAGGATCCACCTATGAACGCTGCTGCGATCTGGGCCTTGATCCAGAAAGATGCCCGGCTCTATTTCGCCAATCGCTTGTTTGCCTTAGTGACGGTGCTCGGTTTAGTAGCGTATGCAGTCATCTATTTCCTGTTGCCGGCCACGGTTGATGAGACCCTGAAGGTGGGGTTGGCCATTCCCGAAATGCCGCCGGCGCTGGCCACGGCGCTCGATGATGATGCGGTGGTGGTGAAGCAGTTCGCTTCCGCCGCCGATCTGCGCGCCGCTGTGGCTGCCAGCGAGGTGACGGTCGGGTTTGCCTTTCCGCCAGATCTGTTTGACCAGCTTCGCCAAGGCGCCCGTCCAACAATCGAGTTGCTGTTGGCGCCGGAGGTGACGCCCGATTTTGTTAGCGTCTACGAAGCGGCTGCCCGTGAGCTGAGCTTCAACCTCGCCGGCCAAGAGTTGCCGGTGACAATCAGTGAGGTGATCCTTGGCCCCGATCTGGCCGGTGCGCAGATCGCGCCTCGCCAGCGAATGCTGCCGCTCTTTGCGGTGCTGGTGCTGATGGTTGAGTGTCTTGGGTTGGCTAGTCTGATCGCCGCCGAAGTGGAGCAGGGGACGATCCGCGCGCTCTTGGTGACGCCGCTGACAATGCGTGGCCTGTTTGTCGCCAAGAGTCTGTTTGGTTCGCTCTTTGCATTTGCGCAAGCCGTGATGTTGCTTGCAGTCACTGGCGGCTTGGTGCAGGCCCCCTTGCTCAATCTCACCGCGCTGCTGATCGGCTCGGTGTTGATGACCGGCGTCGCTTTTCTCATCGCGTCGCTTGGTCGCGATCTGATGTCGGTGATGGGGTGGGGCATGCTGGCGCTGTTGATTATGGCCCTGCCCACCTTTACCGTCCTGATCCCCGGTTTGGCCGCCGATTGGGTGCGGCTCATCCCTACCCACTATCTGGTTGACACGATCTACCGCTCGCTCAACTTTGGCGCAGGCTGGGCCGAGGTGGGCGGCAATCTGCTGCCGCTCGCCGCTTCGGCTCTGCTCTTGCTGGCGCTGGGCATGGCCATTTTGCAACGGAGGTTCGCATGAGTCTGCGCCGGATCCTTGCCCTGCTCTACCGCGAGGCGGTGCAGGGGCCAAAGAACTTTATCTTCATCTTTACCATTGTGGTGCCGCTCGGTTTGAGTCTGGCGTTGGGCCTGATCTTTGGCACATTCTTTAGCGGCAAGCCGCGTTTGGGCATTGTCGATCCCGGCGCTTCTCACCTGACCCAACTGGCCGAAGTGATGCCGGGGTTGGTCGTGCGTCGCTACGCGAGCGAGGCCGAATTGCGTGATGCGACGGCCAATGGGGCGGTGGATGTGGGATTACTGGTATCAGCGGATTTTGATCAGCGCGTGTTGAACGGGCAAAACGGCAGCCTGACCGTGTATGTGTGGGGTGAGAGTTTGCTACGCGATCGAGTCTTGATCGGTACCGCCATTGCCGATTGGTTGCGCGAGCTGGCCGGTCACGAACCTCCCGTCACTATTGCGACCACGATGCTCGGCGCAAACAATGAGTTTACATGGCAGCAGCGCTTGTTGCCGCTGCTAGTCTTGATGACAGTGGTGTTCGGTGCGTTGATGCTGCCGGCCTCATCGCTGGTCAGCGAGAAGCAGTGCCGCACCTTGCACGCGCTGCTGGTGACTCCGGCGACCCGCGCCGAGATCTATGTCGCCAAGGGGGTGCTCGGCGTGGCGCTGAGCACGGTGATGGCGCTGGTAGTGTTGGCTCTCAACGGTGCGTGGAGCAGCCAGATCTGGCTGGTGTTGCTGGTGCTCTTCCTCGGTGCGGTGTTGTCCGCCGAGTTCGGCATTCTGCTCGGCGTGCTGGTCAGCGACATCAACTCGCTGTTCGCCACCGTCAAGGGGTTAGGATTGCTGCTCTACGCACCGGCGCTGATCGCGCTGTTCCCGATGATCCCGCAATGGATCGCGCAGTTCTTCCCGACTTTTTACATGATCGATCCGGTGCTTGCTATCGTCCAACGCGGCGCAACGCTGCCTGATATTGCCGGCCAGCTCGCCGTGTTAGGCGTGATGATCGTGGCATTAGCCGGCGCGTTGCGGGTAGCGCGCGAACGGTAACCCATAGGGTAGTAGGGGATGGCGCCGCTATGCCCTACTACCGTCCGGCCAACTGTCGAATCAAACTGGCAAAACTCTCAAACGGCAACGCACCCCGCACCAATTGGCCATTGACAAGGAAATTGGGCGTTGAATTAATGCCCAAGCCCGAGGCTGCCTCTAGCTCGGCCAGCACCGCCGCTTCGGTCGCCGGGTCGTCGAGACAGGCAGTGAGCTGCGCCGTGTCGACGTTAAGGTTGCCGGCCAGCTCAATCAACGTGGCCCGATCGCGCTTCGGCACCCCGCCCCACTCCACTCCATGGGTTTGGAACAGCATCTCATACACCGGCCAGAACCGATCTTGCGCTGCCGCACAGTGGGTCACGCTCGCCGCCAAGACTGCCGAAGCATGGATCGAAGTCAGTGGAAAGTCGCGCACCACTAAGCGCACGATCCCAGTCTCGACAAACTCGCTGATAATGCGCGGGCGCGTCTCGCTGACGAAGCGGGCGCAGAAGGGGCATTCATAGTCGGTGAATTCGATCATGAGCACCGGCGCCTTGGGATCGCCGAGCGCGCGCGGATCATTATCGCTCAGATTGAGCAGCTCCACCAGATTGATCGCTGGCCGGGGCGTTTTCGTAGGCCGGGCCAATTCGGTTGGCGCCGGCGGTACGGTGGGCAAGTCTTGGAGGGCAATCTGCGTTTGCCGGACTTCGACGGGCGAACGGGTCGGGGTGAGCGGGGCGGCGCTGCCGCAACCGATCAAGACCACCGCGAACAGGGTCATCCAGAAGTGTGCAATGCGCATAGTGTTGGTACGTTAGCGGTGGGCATCAGTGGGGCCGGTTTCAAACCGGCCCCACGCTACCCATCCACAGGTTCAATTACCCATCTGCTGCGGCCAACGTTGCCGTCGCCCCTAATGGCCGGCTCTCGCTGCGCACGAAGCCGGGTACGTCGACCCGCTGCAAGATCAGGATGCATGCGACCAAACCAATCGCTTCGAGCATAAACACGCTCGCATAGGCGATAGTATACGACCCGCTGACCCAGAGCGCAACATCACGCACCGCGCCGCCGGCAAAGATGCCGAGACCGCGGAAGAGCAGTTGCGTCATTGACCAGAGACCAAGGTACGCTGCTGCGTGCCGTTCGGTGGTCATCGCGGCCAGCAGCGACACCGCGCCGACCGTGTAAACGCCGAAGCCCAAACCAAACATGAACAGCACCGGAATGAGCAACGCTTGCCATTCGGTGATCGCGATCATACCGAGCAAGAATAGCGGCAGTGCGGTGAAGGCCAACCCCACCATCGCCACGCTGGTCTGCTCGTGCGTGGCGCGGTGGCGGGTGAAGTAGACCGTTCCCAACAGACTGATCACCACGCCAACCCCCCAATAGGCATTGAAGCGCGTGGTCTGACCGTTATCCAACCCAAACACATCACCGCCGAACGGTTCGAGCACCGCGTCTTGGGCGAAGGCGCTCACTGCGCCGAGCGCAAGGAAGAGGAAGAACCAGCGCGCCCGCGGATCCGACCATATCTGGCGCAAGAGCGGCAAGAACGGCTCCGGCGGGGTTGGATCGGCGTCCACCGGGGCTTCCGCCGGACGTTCCGCCCGCCACAGCGCAAACGCAATAAACGCAAACGCAACGGTCATGCCGATCAGCACCAACCGCCAGAAACTGGCTTGATCGTATACTGGCATCAGGCGTCCGTAAATCACCCCCGCCACCGGGAAGCTGATCACCAAAAAGACCTGCACAATCGCTAGCGCTTGCCCACGGCGGGCCGGCGGGGCGCTATCACGTACCAAGCTGAGGTAAGTGGTCCCCGAAATAAGGGTGCCAACGCCGTAGATGAGAAAGGCAAACAGTGCAAGCCCCCACCCCAAGAGCGATGAGGGATCAACCGCTAACAATCCGGTCACGAATGGCAAGATCGGTAACGATAACAGCATCGGCAACCGTCCGCCCCAGATAAAGGGCAGCCGGCGCAACGTGCCGGGCGGGCGCAAGTCTGAGCGATAACCGGCCCAGATGCTAAGCGGCGCTAACAAGTAGCGCAGCGCCGATAACAGCGCGACCGGTGTGGCAGCCAGTGCTAAATCGGTAATCAACACCCGATTCAAAACACCCGACGTCAACAGATCGATGAACGATGAACCGATGTGAAAGGTGCCCAGTTTCAGGGTGCGTGGCACATTCAAGCGTTGTTCTTTCGCATCCACGGTTCACTCCTCTGCTTCATAACCGGCAACGACTGCCAGTTGCACTTCATTCGCCACCCGGCTGATCCGGCGCAAGAGCCGGGCGCTCTCGGCCGGACGCACGTGGGCTTCCTCAGGGAGATCCATTGCCGCCTCAACCAGCGAATCGCGAAAGAAGAGCGCAGCGGCAATCGCGTCCGTTAGCGGCAAGCCAGCAGCGCGAGCCAGCCGGGCGTATTTCCAGCCGATGGCCCGCGCTTCTTCCAGCAATGGACTATGCTCATCGTGTGAACTTACATAACGAAGCACCACGCCCATCAACTGCTGGCCGACTCGCCGCCATGCCAGCCGTTCGTGTTCGCTCATCGCCATCATCCACGCCGGCGCTGTCGAAGGGTTGGCCAGCTCGCTGCGGGTCTGGGCCAGCGCTTTGCTAGCCAGCACGCTGCTGAGCGATTGCGCCGGCAGCGGTCGCCGCGCCGCCAGCGCCAGAATATCAGCGCGGGCAAAACGGCGGTGTCCGCCGGGAGTGATGTACACCGGTACTGCCCCTTCATCGGCCCACCGCCGCAGGGTCGAGGCATGCACCCCTAACAACTGGCTGGCCGCCGATAGCGAAAGATAGGTTGGCGGTTCTTTGTCGCTCATCGTTCGTTTATCCACTCCCCGCATATCCTTGCGAGTCGCCGCTCCCCCGCGTGTCCTTACGAGCCACCGCAGGCGGCGAAGCAATCTCCCGCGAGCACGGGAAGCATGCCTGCATGCACTCCTCCCGCGAGAGCAGGAGATTGTTTCGGGGGCTGCGCCCCCTCGCAATGACATGAGACTGCCTATACCGGCGCAAGCACCAATTGTCAACGTTCGTTCAAATTGTCACTAACATCGCAACCGAACCTATGCCACAAAACACCTACACTCTTACTTCTGAAGAGTGCGTCACTCCACCTTCTATACTGTTAGTTATACACTGTGCTCGCAAGTGTCAGGAATCTCGCAAATCTATCCAAATCTCTGTGTAGTATAACATATCTCCCGCTACACAAGGTATTGTGCAACGGGAGCGTGAAATGATCGTGAGCGAGGTTGTGTTATTTCAACCGAAAGCCGAGCTGGTGCAAGACATCGCGCAACACATCGCGTCCTGACAGGCTCTGTGGCCCGGCGACGCGCTTGGCCGAGTGATCGACCCAGTCGCCTTCGACGTTCATCCGTTGTGTGGCGTAGAAGGCGATCATCGTCGCGTTGTAGTGCTCAACCGCCGGCGGCACTTGCTCAGGCTGGTACACTTCGCGATGCAAGACGGCAGCCTGCGGCAGGCGAGGCTTGATCGCTGCTGGCCGGTCGGGGTTGGGTTTGCCAACGCACATGCCGAACACCGGCATCACCATCGGCGGCAGGCGCAGTTCGGCAGCGACATCGAGCGGGTGGTTGCGGATGGCGCCAATGTAGACGGTACCAAGGCCGAGCGATTCGGCGGCGATCACCGCATTTTGCGCTGCGAGCGCGGCATCAATCACGCCGACCAGCCACATTTCGAGGTAGTCTAAGCCGTCGTGCGGCATCTGGCGCGCTTCCGCCGCCTGCGCGATCCGGTTGAGATCGGCGAGCCAGACTAAGAAGAGCGGTGCGCGCCGGATGTGGTTTTGGTTACCGGCCAGCGTCGCTAACCGCTCTTTCCGTTCCGGGTCGGTCACTGCTACCACGCTCCACGTTTGCAGGTTCGATGAAGTGGCCGCCGATTGCGCCGCCGCGATCATGATTTCGAGCGTGCCTTCCGGCAGCGGTTCGTTGCTGTACGAGCGCACCGAGCGGTGGCTGAGCAGCAGATCGATCGCGGCGTTGCTGATGATCCGTTCGGGTATGGCATCGCCGTACCGTTGGCGCAAGAGATCATGCGTGGTGAGGGATGTCTCGGTCATGGCACTCCTCAGGTATCTGCTATCGCACTCTATCGGGGTTGATTATACACGGTCTAGTCGGGGCAGTATCAGATAGGATGCCGGGATATAAGATAAGGGCGGGTTTGAAACCCACCCTTACACTCCTCACCCTTATCCTAGCTTCGTCACGCTCCTACGGCGATGTCGCACCATCCACCGCATCCCGACGCTGGGCATCGATGATGGTGATCTCAGGCGCTGGCCGGCTGGGAGCCGGGAGCACTACTGGTTCACGGCGGCGGCGCACCAGTGTGGTGTTCGAGCGCGTTAGCGCTGCGGCAAAGCCAAAGGCTGGCCGTTCTGGCTTCTCGTTCGGCGACAAGTAGGGGTGTTCGGCCTCAACCCGGGCCAGAATCTCATTCACATCAAGATCAGTCAGCTCGTTGCGCAAGATCAACGCCTCAGCGATCGCAATCACCGCCATCCGGTTTTGCTCAAGCATCTGCTTGACGATCCGGTACTGCTCTTGCAAGATTGCCTCGACCCGCGGCTTGACATCCGGCGCCGACAAGCCTTGCATCCCAAAGAGCAGGTACGAGAAGAAGCTGTTGTCCATTCCATACGCACCAACCATCATCGCCGCGATGCCGGTTGCGCTCTGCAAGTCGCTGGTAACGCCGCTCATCTGCGTGCCGAGGAAGAGCTCTTCGGCAGCGCGGCTGGCCAGCGCGATCTTGATCCGGTCGAGCAGCTCTTCACGGGTGCGGGTGTGAATCTCCTCTTCCGGCTTCCACGCCGCAAAGCCGAGCGCATTGCCGTGGCGCACAATCGTCACCTTGGTCAGGCGCTCTTTCTTGAGCAGCTTGACGGCGGCGTAGGCATGGCCGGCTTCGTGGTACGCGATCCGCCGGCGCTCCTCGTATGACATGCTGCGGATCGGCTGCTTCAGACCCCATTCGTGGATCTCACGCGCTTGGGTGAAGTCCCAGTAGTTGATCGCAGCGCGGCCATCGAAGTGGGCATGGATGGTGGCTTCGTTGATCACGTACTTGATCGCCACCGGTGTATAACCGATAGTGTCGGCGACCATCCGGTCAATCGGCATCGGTTCGTGCTTAACCTTGCTCAGGTAGTACTCAATCACCTCGCGGCGGCCATCGGCGTCGGGCGGCTCAACCGCGATCTTGCGGTCAAAGCGACCGGGCCGCAACAGCGCGGCGTCGAGCGTCTCGGCAAGGTTGGTAGCAGCCATCGTCAACACTGGTGGCATCTCGGCCTTACCGCGGCGCAACCCGACGAGACGCAGCAACTTGCCCCACCACGTTTGATCTTGCGGCGGCGGATCCATCTGCAACAGCAACTCGTTGAGCAAGCTGCTGCCGCCACCCATCATGCCGCCGACACCCATCACCACATTCTCGCGATTGCTCATCCCTGCGCCAGCAGCGCCGGTACCCATCAGGTTCGAGCTGCGCGCCATCCCGATCGCGTCAATTTCATCAATGAACAGGATGCACGCGCCGTACTCGCGGGCGAAGCGGCGGGCCTTGCGGTAGAGGTTCATCACCTTGATGTTACCCATCCCCATCCACGCCGAGAGTAATGATGGCGCGCTGAGGTAGCCAAACGGTACCCCGGCTTCGGTGGAGATCGCTTGGGCAAGGTAGCTCTTGCCGGTGCCGGGAGGGCCGATCAGCAAGATGCCGCGGGTGACTTCGCCACCCATCTGCTTGAACTCTTTCGCGCCTTTGAGCAGCGTCACCACTCGGCGCGCTGCTTCCAACACCTCTGGGTTGCCGCGGTAGTCTTTGAAGCTAACGCCGGTTTCACCCGGCTTGACCCAGTAGATGCGGGTGCGGGCCATAAAGAAGTACATCAGCCAGAACTGGAAGCCGATGAAGAAGAAGAGGTACACGGCGACCGGAATGATCTGGAGGATTAGATTACCGATTTCGCCGGTGATAATAATGTTGAAAATGCCGGGAAGCAGGTTGGTGGCTAACCAGATGCCAATGCCGAGAAAAAGCATCAAGCGCAAGAAGCGGAATAACTTCCAATTCCAGCGCTCAAAGAGTTTTGCAATCTTCTTCTCAAGCTCCTGCTCGCGATTCGTGGCGGTTGAATCAGGGGTTGGGCGGTAGGGCTCAATTGCCATGCGCGACTCCCATTCCAGAATTGACATGACGGCTGTGCGCTGCTGCGCTGACGATTCGGACGAGGGAAGACACTACGTGTTATGATCGTTGTGATGCTGTTATATGAAGTATACCGATGGTTAGATGAGCGGTCAAGGCGCGAAGATGAGAATGCTCTCATAAATTTGTGCCGGCTCCGAATGGAGCAGATGGAGGCGCTTTGCGGCGCATACGCAATGCGCAATTCCCAATGGGAGGCGTTGGGTATGGGTAAGGTCGCGATGCTGCGCCACTGGCGCCGTTGGCTTGATGGGATGGCGCTGGTGACGGTGGCAGTCTATGTATGGCTGGTGTGGAATGTGCAGACCGGCGCTGCCCCGATCGATCCGGTGTATGCCGGTGTGCGTGAACGCGGTGTGCTGCGGGTCGCGGTCGATCCCGGCTACCGCCCGTTTGTCGAAGACCAGTACGGGGTACTGACCGGTTTTGACATCGAACTTGTGCAAGCGTTGGCTGCCGAGTTGGGGGTCGAGGCAGTGTTTGTGCGGAGCGGCTTTGATGCGCTCTACGATCAGTTGACCAGCCGGCAAGCCGATCTGATCGCCTCGGCCCTGCCCTACGCTCCCGAACAGGGCTACCGCGCCCGCTTTTCCCAACCCTACTTTGATGGCGGGTTGATGCTGGTTGCGCCAGCCGCTAGCCCAATTGTCGGCTTGGCCGATCTGCGAGATCGCCGCCTTGGCGTGGTGTTGGGCAGCGAAGGCGATGCCTTGGCGCGCCGCTTGGCCTCGACCACCCCGGTGACGCTCGTCGAGGCTGAAGAAGCGGCATCGCTGGCCCGCGCCCTGCGCACCGGCGCGATCGATGCCGCCATCCTCGATCACGTGGCTGCGTTGGGTGCGCTGGCCGGCGGCGATCTGCGCATCGCTGCTGCGCTGACCTACGAGCCTTATGTGCTGGCTATGCCCGCCGCCGCCTTCCAGCTCGAAGCCGAGATCAACCGCGCCCTTGCCCGCCTTGAGGCGCGGGGGGTGTTGGCGGCGTTGCAACGGCGGTGGATGGAGTAGGTGTGAGGGACGCAATCGCCACGAAAACACACAAAAGGCTCAAAAAAGGTTGCATTTGTGTCTCTTTGCGGCTATTCACCTTCCCCCCCAGCGGGTTGAGGGGCACGGAGAGAGGGCGCTATCACCGCTCGTCTCGCCATGACATGCCGAGAGCAGATCTGCCCCAAAACCTTTGCGACCTCTGCACTCTTTGTGCCTTTGCGTTTGACTCCTCTGCGCCTTTGCTTGCTTTGCGGCTTGGCGCTCAACCCCTCGCCCAGCGGGAGAGGGGCACGGGGTGGAGGCACCATCCGCTAATGGGAAAGGGGCCGGGGGTGAGGGCACGAGGTTTACCGCAGTGGACGCGGAGGACGCGGCGGGGAACGAGGCGAGGCGTGCTGTCATTGCGAGGGCGCGCAGCGCCCGAAGCAATCCTCCGTCAGTGCAGCACATGCCTGAGTGGATCCCTCTCGTCCACGCGGGAGATTGCTTCGCCTCGCGGTGGGCAGAGCCGTGTTCTGCCCCTACCGCTCGGCTCGCAATGATAATTTGGGGAATTTGGGTCGTTTGTGGCTCTTGGTGGCTATTCACCTTCCCCTCACCCAGCGGGGGAGGGGCATAGGGTGGGGTAGCCAACCTTAACTCACAGCCAACCAGCGACTGTCGGCCAACCGCGCGAGCCACGGTTGCAAGGCCGGTTCCCATACCGGTTGGGCGGCAATCAGCCGGCGCAGCTCTGCGGCTTCGCTTGACATAATATTTTGAAGAGCGCTAATCAACCCTTCGACCTGATCGAACTGGCCGGCAGTCTCGAACAGGGTACGCGCCATGCTAAAGCGGTCGCCGATCGGGATGGCGAAACCGAGTTGCCGCGCCAGCGCCGAGCAGTCGGCCCGGCTGAGGAAGAAGCCGGCTTTGACCGGCGTGATCAGATGGCGGATCAGCGCGCTCAGATCGGTCTCTTCATCGTGGGGGGGGGCCGGTTGCAGGGGTATGTACTCTTGTACGGCGACCGGCTCGCCGGCCAGCCGCTCAAGTTCGCTGCCGATCAATTCCACCACTAAACCAGCCACCGTCTGATAAAAAGGATGGGCCGGAATGCGTTGCACTGTGCGTACCCAAATCGGCGCCCAACCGGCGAGGTGCTGGCGCAGCAACGTCGCTGCCTGTCGCCGCGCCCAACTGCGCAGCGCGGCGTCGCCGTGGGCCTGCGCGGTGGCTTCGGTTGCGATCAGGCGCGTCAGTACGGTCAATTCTAACCCCAAATGGTCAGGCGCGCCCACGTTAGGGTCAGGGACAAAACCGCATGCCTCGTACAATGCCGCTACTCGCTCGGCGGCGGCGGTGTTGAGCATCAGCTCTTCGTCGCGGTAGAGCGACTCGTAAGGGTAGACATTACGCCCGACCAGATATTCATAGGCGACAGCGAGCGCCTCGCGCCCGTCACCCATCATCTCAGCCAGTTCTGGCAATGTCGCCGCCTCCGCCCACAGTTCGGCGGAAGGCGGCGTGAGCAACAGGCGGCCAATCAGGCTGGCTAAGGCCTGACGGGCCACCAATTCGGAATACGCCGTCACGACTTTTTCCTCGGCAACAGGTACGCTTCACGCGCCGGACGGAACGGGCGCAGCAGCCAGTGTGGCCGGCGCAAGCCGTCGGGCGAGACCTTCGACGCTGGACGGGCCATAGCCAGCCATTCGCGGTAGACTTCGTGCGCCCGCTTGGTATCGACAAAAATGTCGCCGTAGCGGTCATTCGGGCCGGCTAGCTCGATCCGCACCTTCTGGTGCCAGCAGTGCATGCCGCTGATCGGGTCAGGATGCACCGAGAAGGTTAGGTTCTGATGGACGCCGGCATCTTCCCACCAGATCCGCGCCGTATCGGGGTCTTCGCTCTGGTAGGGCTTGATGCCGTGGACTTGGCGCATCCGCCATTTGCCTTCGCCCTCTTGCTTGAGATCAACCAGCGCGGTCGAGAGCTTGCCGCCACCTTCTTCTTGCAACCGCCAGCGCCCCAGATGGTGCGAACAGGCGATCACACCGGGGCGGATGCCCTCCGTCACCCAGACCCGATCGACGAAGTAGCCGATCTCGGTGATGACCTTGATCAGATCTCCGGTGCGCAACCCGAGCCGCTCGGCGTCGCTGGTGTGGATCCAAACCGGGTTCTTGTGGCTGATCTCGTACAGCCACTTGGCGTTGCCGCTGCGGGTGTGGATTAGCGTTGGCAAGCGGAAGGTCGAGAGCAGCACGACTTCGTTCTTGTTTCGATCCACCTTGCTGGGGTGAACGTGGCTGTGGATGTAGGTCGGAATAGCGTATTCGGGCCACCCCCAATCGCGCAGCGTCGTCGAGTAAAACTCAAGTTTGCGCGACGGGGTGAGGAAGCCGGTCGCGATCGTACCGTCTTCGAGCTGCACCCCAATCGGTCTCCCGCGTTCCGGGTCTGGCTCGAAGTAGGGCAGCGGCGTGATATTCGCCGACGGCTGGGCCGGCGTCTTGGTATAGACGATCTTGGTGTCGGGGTCGATCGTCGCGTTGGTCAACTCGCTTGGGCTTGGCGGTTTATCGAAGGTCGGCATCGCGCCTTTGCGCAGCTCGAACGCACCGAAGCGCCGCATATACTCCAGCGGGGTCAGACCCTCTTTCGCCGCCGCTTCGGGCAAACCGGGCACGTGATTCTCGAACATCCAGCCGTACAGCTCATCGACCGTAATCTTCTGGCCGGGCCGGTACGGGCTTTCAAAGGTCTTGCGGATGCCAAGGCTGCCGTCGGGGTCAATCCGCCACGACAGTTCGATCCAGAACTCGGTCTCTTCCCACACCTCGCCGGGGTTAGCTTCGCGGGTATCTTTGACCGGCTTGCCCAAGCGCCGCATCGCTTCGCGCAACACCGGCTGGCGGAACGCGATCCAGCAACCGGCATGGGTCTCTTGGCTCATCATATCGTGGCGCTCGGCCCCGAGGCCCATCGGCAAGATGTAGTCGGCGAACCAACCGGTCTCGCTCCACGTCGGCGAGAGATGGACGTGCAAACCGATCTTGCTCTCGTCGGTCAGCACTTCCAGCCAGCTCATACCGTCGGGGTTCGTCCACAACGGGTTGTAGACGCGGGTGAAGTAGGTGTCAATCTTGCCGCGATTTTCTTTGAGGAGGTGCGGCAAGAGATAGCTCAACTCGTAGAAGGTGAGCGGGTACTCTTCCGGCCACGTCAACTCGTTCCAAACCTTCGGGTGCGGCGCCATATTGGGGTGGCGCGGGATCCACTTATCCCAGACGTTGGCCGAAGTGCCGCCTTCGACGCCGATCGAGCCGGTGAGCACATTGAGGAACCAGAGGCAGCGGGCGATCATCCAGCCGCCGAGGTTGGCGCTGGTGGCGCTGCGCCAGCTATGAGTAGCCAATTTGCCTTCGCAGCGGGCGATAATCTTCGCCACTCGCTCGATCTGCTCGGCGCTCACCCCGCTCTCTTGGGCGGCGAACTCGAAGGTGTACTGGGCGTACAACTCTTGCAGCTTCATCTCGAAGTGCTCGAAGCTAACCGGCGTGCCGGGATGTTCGGCGCGCAGATAGGCATCCCAATTCACCCAGCGGCGCACAAAGTCGCGGTTATACTGGCCGGTGCGGATAAGATAGTTGGCAATGGCCAACAAGATCGCCGTCTCGCTGCCCGGCCACGGCGAGAGCCACTCATCGGCCAGCGAGGCCGTATTCGAGAGACGGGTATCAAGCACAATCAGCTTGGCGCCGGCCATCTTGCCTTCCATAATGCGCTGGGCATGCGGGTTGAAGTAGTGGCCGGTTTCGAGGTGCGAACTGATCAGCAAGATCACGTGGGCATTGGCATGATCGGGTGAAGGCCGGTCGTACCCCATCCACATCGCTTGCCCGTAGCGCGCACCTGACGAACAGACATTGGTGTGCGAATTGTGGCCGTCGATCCCCCACGCTGGCAACACCCACTCCATAATCCCATCGTGGCCGGGGCGGCCCACGTGATAGATAACCTCAGTCTGGCGCTTCTCGATAATTGCCTTGCGGATGCGCCCGGCAATCTCGTTGAGCGCCTCGTCCCACGAGACGCGCACCCACTTGCCTTCGCCGCGCTTACCGGCCCGCTTCAGCGGGTAGAGGATGCGGTCAGGGTCGTAGACTTGGTTGAGCGTCGCCGGCCCCTTGGCGCAGTTACGGCCCCGGCTGCCGGGATGGAGCGGATTGCCCTCAAACTTCTTGATCTTGAGCGTCTCGACATCAACATACGCGAGCAGACCGCAGGCGCTCTCGCAATTAAAGCAGATGGTCGGCACCAGTGTATAGCGGCGGGCCACCTTCTGTGGCCACAGTTTCGGATCGTACTCCGTCCAGTTATTCCAGCGTTCGACCGGCGGATAGTCATGCAACTCAGTGCTGGCCGGCGTAGTTGCCGGCTTATCGCTGGTGACATACCGGTCGACCGGCGGGGCCAACGGTTCGACTCGCGCTTGCGGTTTCTGGCTGAGCGTTCCTAACAAACGGTTAAGCAATGACGTCGCCATGACCACACCTTTCCTAACTGTTCGGCACGTGTTGCGGCGCCATAACGAAAGCATATTCAAAGGTGTACAGACCAGCAATAGCAGCCAACCCAGCCACCGCCAAGAGCGGCGCAGCCAAAGCGGGTGCGAACAAGGCCAGCGCGATCAAGGCAATCGGCACAACGTGGCCCAACCCGATCGCACCCTGCCAGAAGTGGCGGCGATAGTGACCGTGGCTAATGTCGTGAGCGGCGCGGGCCGCAACTTCGCTGGCGTGCGGAATACCGAATTCGCCCAATAGCAACATAAAGAGATCGAGCGCAAGGCCGCCGGCGAACAGCCAGCCGAGCAGGGTCAGGAATTCAGCCGGCATCGCCATCAACGGTGCCATGAGCAGCAGCGTCCCCGCGCCAACCATCAACGCCTGCACCAGCAGGTGGGCCGGCAAGAGCGGGCTTTGCCAGAGGTCGCGGCCTTCGGCTTGGGCGAAGAGGAAGGCGGTGTAGATCGCGGCCATCACTGCCAGCGGTATGCCGAGCCACGCAAAGAGCGGGCGCAACCCGACGATGGCCGTTTCCGGCCACAGATTGAATGCCGCACCGGCTTCGGCGAGGAACCACAACCCGGTCACGCCGGTAAAGCCGATCAGGATAAACGCGCCGCGGGTCAACCAACTGCGCCACTGCGGACGGGTGAGAATGGTCAAGAACATGTGCGGCTTATCAAGGTCAAAGACCAGCAAGCCGGTGGTAATACCGATAAAGAGCAGGCTGACAAAAAGCGCCGTCGCCAGCAGCGGCGCGGCCAGCGGCGCCAACCCCAACCCGACGGCGGCGGCAATCGCTAAAAAGACGCCGCTCCCGATCCCCTTCGTGACCAGATAGGCCGGCACCGGCCAATGCCACGGAATCTTGTGCTGGGCATTGTAGGCCGTCTGCACCATGTGGCCGGCCACCCGCCCGCCCATCATCAACGCGCTCTGACCAACCCCCAACCCCTGCTCGCGCGGCGGGCGGATCGTCGCACCCGAAGCGGCGGTGAGCGGGATGACCTCGCGGGTAGCTTTCACCCGACCATTGCCGTTGCCGTGGTGATGGCCGACCAACTGCTCACTCACAACATCGGCCCACATAAAGGTCGAGCTGGTAGTTGAAGCGGTTGGCGTCAACGTGGTCTGATCGGCGTCGATGTAGAATAGCTTCGGCGCTGTGCCCTGTTCGGGCTTGCGTACCGATACCGGCTCGCGGGCGATCAACTGGCTGATCAAGCTGGTTGGATCATCGAGATCGCCAGAGATGATTGCCTGTTCGGGGCAAACGATCTCGCAGGCCGGCTTGAGACCCTGATCAATCCGATGGGCGCAGAAGTGGCACTTGGCTGCGTTGTGCGTTTCCGGATCGATGTAGATCGCGTCGTAGGGGCATGCCTGCATACAGGCTTTGCAGCCGATGCACACCTTCGGATCGAACTCAACGATGCCGTCGGTGCGCTGGTACATCGCGGTGACGGGACAAATGCGGACACAGGGCGGATTGGCGCAGTGGTTGCAGCGGGTGACTTGGAAGTGGCGGCGGGTGTTAGGAAACGTACCGGTCTCGACATACTTGACCCATGTGCGGTAGACGCCGAGTGGAACCTCATTTTCCGACTTGCACGCCGTGCTACACGCATGGCAGCCGATACACTTCCGCTGATCGATGAGGAAGCCGTAGTTTGTCATGGCCAGCTCTTTCTGGCTATGAGAAAAAGATCGCGACTGCATTACATCGTAACAGAAACTTATGCATCGAGCAAGCAGATGTTTTCGATGAGAGGTATCGAATGAGCGTATGCCTACACCATGGTGACGATCCCGTATGGAGGGTGGCAGTTTGACTGCTGCACTCCATAGCATCTTGCAGCCAACCATTGCACCCAGTGCATGGTACAATGCAGCAGTTCGTATTCACTCATCGTAATTGTGAGGCATGAACGTGACCCTCAACCTGCACCTGTTGCGGATCTACGTTGCCGTGCTCGATCATGGCAGCTTTACGCGCGCTGCCGACGCGCTGACCATGAGCCAATCGGCGGTATCGCGGGCCGTCCAAGAGCTTGAGCGGCAACTTAATACCGTGCTCGTTGAGCGGCGCGCGCGCGGGGTGGCCCCCACCGAAGCCGGTGCGATCCTCGGCGAGCATGCCCGCCGGATCTTTGCCCACGAACGGTTGGCGGTCGAGGCGCTCAAAGAGGTGTGCGGCTTACAACGGGGCCGGCTGGCAATCGGGGCCAGCAGTACGATTGGCATCTATCTGCTGCCGCCGCTGCTGGGTGCATACCACCGCCAATATCCGGGGATTGAGCTGTTCCTCGATATTGGCAATACCCAACAGGTGCTCGAGCACTTATTCTCCTACCGGATCGATATTGCTTACGTGGAGGGGCCGGTCGTGCCACAGGAACATCTTCAGGTTATCCCATGGCGCACCGACGAGCTGGTAGTGATCGCCCCACCCGATCACCCGCTCAGCCGGCGTGCCCATGTGCCTTGCGCCGAACTCAACGGCGCGCCGTTTATTTTGCGTGAACCCGGTTCGGGCACCCGTGAGGTGATGGAGCAGACGTTGGCGGCGCGCGGGGTTACGATCCGTCCGGTGATGGAGCTGGGCAGCACCGAGGCGGTGAAGCAGGCGGTGAGCGCCGGGTTGGGTCTGAGCATGGTATCGCGCGTCACGATTAAGGCTGAGGTGATTGCCCGCAAGCTCGAAGTCCTCAATATTCCCGATCTGGTGGTGCAGCGCCAGTTAAGCTGGGTTCGCCTGAGCGATCGCCCGCAGAGCCAAGCCTTGATGGCGTGGTTGAAGGGACAGGTATGAGGGAGGGAGTAGGGAATAGGGAGGACTGTCATTGTTGTAGGTTTGTGCAACCCTCTTCCTCATCACCGGTCTCGCGCTTACTGGACAGCAACCATCTCTTTGTAGTGATAAGTGTTATAATAGCCGTCAACTTGAGCAAAGCGCCAGAAAACTCGCTCATTTTTGCAATCGTCGGGGCTGTTCTCGACAGGAGCCGGATATGACCGTTAAATACACACGCTGGCTGCGCAGCTACGTTGGCCATCAACGCATTCTGCAAGTGCGCGCGAGCGGGTTTGTCCGCAATGAAGCGGGGCAGATATTGCTATGCCGGCGCGCCGATGTGATGCTGTGGGATGTACCGGGAGGAACGATCAGCCTTGATGAGTCGCCGGCGCGGGCATTGGTGCGCGAAGTCCATGAAGAGACTGGCTTGATTTTAGAGCCATTTAAGCTGATCGGGATCTATAGCGGCCCCGATTTTGCGTGGAGTTACCCCAACGGCGATCAGTCGCAGATTCTGGCGATCTTTTTTGCGGCCCGGATCGTTGGCGGCGAGTTGCAGCAAGCCGGTCATGAGAATGTTAATGTCGGCTTTTTTGACCCCAACCGGTTGCCGCCGTTGCTGACCCGTACCCGCCGGATGCTGGCCGATGCCTTTGCCGACCGGCCTGAAGCCACATTCGATTTTTAAGGCGCAGGAGAGCCGGACGGCTGTCCGGCTCCGCAAAGGCGCGAGGTGCTTAACGCAAAGGACGCGAAGGGGCGCAGCGGTTTGTTGGCGGAATAGCCACGACGAGACACAAAAGACGCAAATGTAACCATCGTGTTTGTGTCTTTTGCGTTTTTTCGAGGCTATTCAACCTTTTCGCTCCTGCCCCCGCGAGCACGGGAGCAGTGCGCTCAGGCATTGCTGTCGCTGACGCGGAAGATTGCTTCGGGGGATGCGCCCCCTTGCCCTGACAGGCGGGCACGCCTCCCCACTCTCTCCGCTCAGCGGCCTCGTGAGTAGTAGAATGGCGCAACCTGGCGCACGATTCCCTTCAGTTCCAACAACGCCAACGCGGCGGCGGTGGCGGCTGCCGGCAGGCCGGCGGCGCGGCCAATGGCATCAATGTGCTGCGGTTCGGCTCCAACGGCTCGGTAGATCGCCTCTTCCTCGGCGGTGAGGGCTAGCTCCAGCGGCGACTCGTTAGTCCGGTGCGGCCCATCGAGACCAAGCGCCGCCAAGACATCGTTCGCATCGGTGACTAGCGCCGCTCCCTCGTGGATGAGGCGGTGTGGGCCGGCGCTGAGCGGGTTAAAGATGGAACCCGGCACGGCCATAACATCTCGCCCTTGATCGAGCGCGAACTGCACGGTAATGAGGGCGCCGCTCTGTTCACCAGCTTCGACCACCAGTGTGGCCAGACTCAAGCCAGCGATAATCCGGTTGCGCGGGGGAAAGTTGAGCGGCGTGGGTGGCGTGCCAAGCGGGTAGTCACTGATCAGCGCGCCGGCGGTGGTGAGCCGCTCAGCCAGCGCGCGGTTCCGTTCGGGGTAGACGCGATCGACACCGCACGCGAGCACAGCAATCGTGCGTCCGCCGGCCTCAAGGGCGGCAGTATGGGCGATGGTATCGATGCCTAACGCCAACCCGCTGACGATCGTGATCCCGGCTGAGGCGAGGTCGCGGGCCAGCCGGCGGGTCGCTTCGCGGCCATAGGTGCTCGGCTGGCGCGTGCCGATGATGGCCACTGCCCGTTGATCGGCTGGTGTCAGCGTGCCGCGCACGTAGAGCAGCGGCGGCGGAGCCGGGATCATGCGGAGCAGCGGCGGGTAGATCGGATCGGTGATCACTACCGGCATCACTCCGGCGGCGCGCAACCGGGCCAGCTCGGCGTCGAGGTCGATGGACTGGCGGGCCGCGCGCAAGCCAGCCATACTGCGCGCGTCTAACCCGGCGGCGATCATATCGGGTTCATCGGCATGCCACGCTGCTGCCACCGAGCCGCACTGCTCGATCAGGCGCGAGAGCCGGAGCGGGCCGATCCCGGGTACGAGGTTAAAGCCAAGGTAGTAGCGGGTGATGTCGTGCATACGTAATTGCGCTCTCAACAACGATCTCTATATAACGATCTCTATATAAGAAACCGCGCCAGATCGGAAAAGGTTGCGCGAAGTGAGGCATAATACGATTAATGGGACTTATTTAGAAGACCATCCGTAGTAAACAGGAGCAAACGATGCCACGGGCAATCTGGAATGGCGCGGTGATCGCCGAGAGCGATGCGACGATCGTGGTTGAGGGGAATCACTACTTTCCGCCTGAGGCGGTGAAGCGCGAATATTTACGCGATAGCCAGACCCATACGGTCTGTTCGTGGAAGGGTACGGCCAGCTATTACGATGTGGTGGTGAACGGGGCGGTGAACCGTGATGCGGCGTGGTACTATCCGGTGCCGAAAGAAGCGGCGAAGCAGATTGCGGGGTATATCGCCTTTTGGCGCGGGGTGAAAGTCGAGCCGTAGGACGCAAAGACGCAGATGACGCCGCGGGTGGATGATGGATGGGGCACAAGCGCGCTTGTGTTCCACCTATCAAGTACTTCGCGTCCTCTGCGATCTTCGCGCCGTTTCGTTAAACATCTCTGCGCCGTTGCGGAGCCGGACAGCCGTCCGGCTCTCCATGCGACTTTACGTTACACCGCTTGGGCGGCTTCATCGCGGCGGCCACGGCCAAACCAATTCCGCCACTCGCGATGCTCCCACACCACCAACAACTGGGCAGCGTTGAAGATCGACGAATAGGTGCCGCTGATCAGGCCGATCAGCAACATCAACACAAAATTGCGGATGGTGTCGCCGCCGAACAGCAACAGCGCCGTGAGGGTAAAGAAGGTCGTCAACTGAGTATTGATCGACCGCGGCAGCGTCTGCACGAGGCTATGATTGACAATATCATCAAACGTCTCGGCGGGATGGCGATTGAGCAAATTCTCGCGAATGCGGTCAAAGACCACAATCGTATCGTGAACCGAGAAGCTCAGCGTTGTGAGCAGCGCGGTCAGGAAGAGGGCATCAACCTCAAGCCCGATCGCCACGCCGAGGATAGCGGCGATGCCGAGCACCACCAATACATCGTGCAACATCGAAATCAGCGCGCAGATACCGTAGCGTACCGGATGCGGCGCTTTGCGGAAGGCCCACGTCAGATAGAGCAAGATCACCAGCGATGCGCCGAGCACCGCGATCACGGCGCTGCGGGTCGACTCGGCGCTGACTGTGGGGCCGACACTCTCAAGCCGTTCGCGGGTTACAGTGCCGAAGGCATCGGTCAATGCCTTCATCACCGCCTCGATCTCGCTATTCGGATCCGACTCGCTGAGCGGGCGGGTGCGCACTAGCGCCGCCGCCACGGGACGGCCATCAATGGTGGTTGGGCTCAGTTGCACCTGTGCGCCTTCAAATCCGCCGGTGGCGAACGCCTGCGCGATGCGGTCGGTCGTCAATGACTCCGGCGTGGTATCAGGAAAGCGCAACTCCCACAACGCGCCGCCGGCGAAATCAATGCTCGGTCGCAGGCCAATCGCAAACCGCCCGGTCGTTATGAGCGGGTGCAGAAACAGCATATACAGACCGGGCACAATAACCAAGAGTGAAAAAGCAAACCACCAATAGCGACGGCGGACGAGATGTTCCATAGCGACGTTACTCCAGTGTCACGGATACGATTCGTTGCACGCTTTCGCCTACTCACCCGCTAGGAAGCTGCCGTCGCCGCCGGTGCGGTCTCGCGGCGATCGACGCCGAACCACCATGCGCGTTCATCGCTAAACAGCGGTAACACGACGCGCAAGAAGGTGCGGGTCACAATCACGGCAGTAAAGAGGCTGATCACAATACCGAGACCAAGCGTGAGCGCAAACCCTTTGATTAAGCTGACGCCGAAACTGTTGCCGAACATAAACAGTACAATGCTGGTAATCAGAGTAGACACGCTCGAATCGCGGATGGCCGGCCATGACTCGACAAACCCCAACTCTAGTGCATTGCGAATATCACGACCCCGGCGGTACTCTTCGCGCAAGCGGGCAAAGATCAGCACGTTCGCATCGACTGCCAACCCGATTGAAAGGATAAAGCCGGCAATACCCGGCAGAGTCAGCGTCACCGGGATCAAGCGGTAAATGGCGAAGCTGATGGCCGTATAAATCAAGAGTGCGATGGTCGCGATCAGACCGGGGCCGCGGTAGAAGAGGATCATAAAGATCGCGACCACCGACAAACCGATAATACCGGCGATAATACTCGCAGATACGCTCTCTTGGCCGAGGGTCGCAGTCACGGTACGGCTGGTCTCAATCACCAACGGCACCGGCAACGCGCCATACTTCAGCTTATTAAAGATCTGATTGCGTTCAGCCTCGGTCGTTACCTCAATCACCCCGGAGCCATCGGTAAGCGCGGCACTGATCACCGGGCAGCTCACCACCACATTGTCAAGCACGATACACATCGGGCGGCCAACGTTGGCGGCGGTAAACGAGGCCAAGCTACGGGCCGACTCGCCGCGGAAGGCGAACGCGACTGCCGGACGGCTGCCGAGCGTACCTCCCTGTGAGAAGGTCGGCTGCACGGCGCTAGTATCGAGATCGGCGCCGTCGGTGATGCTCTGATAAATCGGGCCGAGGCTATTCACATCGGTGACAGTGCCGCTTTCGAGCAGTTGCGGCGGGTTGGGGCTGTTTGAGGTGCGCACAATCGCGCCATCAGCCAAATATTGGCCCTGCGAATCGATAAACTCAAGCCGGCCAGTGCCGCGCAACGTCTCAATCGCCTGTTCGGGGTTAGCGATGCCGGGCAACTCGACGATGATGCGATCATTGCCGGCCCGCTGCACCACCGTCTCGCCAACGCCAAGGGCATTGACGCGCTGCTCGATCACCCCGGCGGCGGTGGCAATCTGTTCGGGGTTGGCATCAGGATCAGCCGAGCGCAACAAGACTTGAATACCGCCTTGCAAGTCAAGGCCAAGGCGCACGCTTACATCGCGGCCCAAGAAATTGTTGTTGGGGGCAAAATTAACGGCCAGCGCCAGCCCAGTCACGACAATAATCAATATCAGCGCTGAAAGATTACGGTTTTGCACGGTTGCCCTGCTCCTCACTCATGTCGAAAAGCCGGCCCATTATAGGCCGGCGACGGCGGCGCGTCAAGGCCGCCGTCGCGAAGGGAATAGCCAAGAACAACGCCTTCGCGTCGCGGCCAAACGCTGAGTAGCGACCCATCAGCGGCCAGTGGCGCGCAGCGCAGCGTCAATCGCGGTAAACAGTCGGCTCGAATCGACAAGCTGGCCATTAACACTAAACGATGGCGTGGCCTGCACGCCGAGCTCGGCAGCCGATTGCGCTGCGGCCAAGATCGCTTCGCGATGGGTGCCGGCCTGTATACACGCATCGAACTTGGCGCGGTCGATGCCCACGATGCCGGCGTAGCCGCTAAAGGTATTCAGCGGTGAACTGAGTTGAGCCCAAATGCTCTGGTTGGCGAAGATTTGGCTGTGCATCTCCCAGAACTTGCCTTGATCGCCGGCGCAGCGGGCGGCTTCGGCAGCCGGCAGCGCATTCGGGTGAATGTTGGTCAGCGGCAGTTCATGGTAGATGAATTGCACCTTACCGGTATTGATGTAATCGCGTTCGAGGATCGGCTCAAGGCTGCGGGTAAAGAACGCGCAGCCGGGGCACTGGTAGTCTTCAAACGCAATCACCTTCACCGGTGCGTCGGGGTTGCCCTTGTAATAGAACCCTTCAGCCGTGCGCCCGACCGGCGCAGTCGGCGTTTTGACTTCGCCCTGATTACGGGTGAGGAAGACGATCAGCGCAGTGAGGGCCAAGACCGCCACCACGCCAACCGCGATGTACAAATAGAGTAAACTGTTCTGTTTGGCTGCCTTGACTCGGCGGCCACGGGTGCTCTGCACGCTCATTGCTATCTCCTGACCTTACGCTGCCAAAACTCGCGCCATTATAGCTATTGCCCGATCCTCCGTCAATTAGCCCGCGAGGGTCGCCACAAACTCGAGTTCAAGCCGCACCTCATCAGCCACCGTGTCAACCGATGGCGAGTCGGGAATAATCAAGTTAAAGTCGCGGTAGAGCACGGTAGTCTTCGCTATCCCGCTGATCTCGGTCGGACTCACCGGCGTCACCGTGACGGTAAACGTCACCGGGCGGGTGACATCGGTAATGGTGAGGTCGCCTTCGATCATAACCTCAAAGGGCACGCCAATCGTAACCTTTTCTGGCAAACCAGTGATCACGCGCGGGGTGAAGGTAATCAGCTCGAATTGGTTGGTGCGCAAGATGGCGTTTTTGATGGCGCGATTGCGAAACTCGTTGTCGGTGGCGAAGGTGCGGGCATTGATCTGGATCACACCGACTTGGGCCGCCGATGGCACATTCGGGTCGAGCGCAATCTGACCAGCCACCTGATTGGCGCGGCCAACGACCGTTACAGGTTGGCCGCGCAACACCTCATCGATCAAGAAACGGGCTTCCGAGCGACTCTGGTCAATCACAAAGAGTTGCAACGCCGGTTCAGTTGCTGTGGTTGGTGAGGTTGGCGCAGCCGTTGGTTGGGCAGCCGTCGCTGCCGTCGCAGCCGTTGGTTGGGCAGCCGTCGCTGCCGTCGGCAACGCCAATGGCACCGCCTCAAGCGGGCCGCTCGCCGCTTCGGGCGGGCGGAAGACGTAAAAGACGAGCAGGCCCAGCGCAATCACGACCACGGCCCCTGCCACTACCGCCAATTGCCGGATGTTCATTATCGTATATCCTTCGTAGTACAGAATCTGTGCGTAATACCATCGAACATGATACCGGATCGGCGGCCTGAAATACCGTTTTCTCATCAAACATTTAGCTTTTTGCTATGACATATAAATACAATTTTTGCAAAAAAGTGCTATACTTGAGGAAGATAGGAAACAGGGAGTTGGGAGTAGAGCCGTGAAGGATCGGGCAGTACATACATACCAGCAGAATACGGCCTGCTTCGCGATCTACTGGTCACATGAAGAGCGTTTGCATCTCTGTACCAACTGCTATGCGTAGGAGGCATCCGATGGATCGGTCGAGCATGTTGTGGAAAGCGGCGCGAGTTGGGCTTGTGCTGTTGCGCTATGCGTTTGGCGCGACGTTTGCCTATGGCGCGTACCATAAGATTACGCGGGGTTGGCTTACCACGCCAGTGATGTGCCAGCATTTCGAGCAGCGTCTGTCGGAGATCGACCAAAACAGCTTTAGCGCAGCGTACTTGCGCCATTTCGCCATTCCGCTGTATCGCCCGATTGCGTGGATCTTGACCATCGGGCAGGTGATTGTGGCGATCAGTATGTTGACCGGCAAAGGAGTGCGGCCAAGCGCGGCGCTGGCGTTGTTTTTGCTGGTCAACATTAGCGCGGGGTCGTACTTTAACGCCAGTATGCCGCCTTATCTGATCACCGCTATTTTGTTGGTGTTGGATAAGGAAGAGGGCCGGTTGGCGTGGAAAGAAACCACCTTCGAGCAGCTTAGCGTGGGTGAGACGTTGTAGGCTATGCACTGCCGGGCGTGTCAGGCCTGGCAGTGTGCGGCTACTTGCAGGTGAATGAGGAATATGCTACAGTAAAGGCGGTGCGGGCGTAGCTCAGTTGGTAGAGCATCTGCCTTCCAAGCAGAATGTCGCCGGTTCGAGTCCGGTCGCCCGCTCCAGTTTGTCACTCTCGCCGATCATACCGGCGAGGGTTTATTGTTGGAATGAAGAGGCGCAAAGCGAGCAAAGGTGCAGAGATTCAAACGCAAAGGCGCGAAGGGCGTAGAGAGCGCAGCGGTTTTTTATTGTTTGTGCCTTTTGCGTCTTTTCGAGGCTCTTCCCCCGCTGTGTCTTCGGCGGTACAAAAAAGCAAGCCAAGGCGCAGAGACTCTTAACGCAGGGGCGCGAAGGACGCAGAGGGCGCAAAGGTTTTTTGGAAAGCGCCGCTCCTCGATTGTCATTGCGAGCCGCGCGGTGATGATGCCCCAACACCCAACCCCTCCCCCAGCGGGGGAGGGGCGGTCACGCAGACATATCATTCGCTGACGGAGGGGATTGCTGCGGGTGTGGCGCGCCCTCGCAATGACATTCACGCTCCCCGGTTGTCATTGCGAGCCGCCGGAGGCGGCGCAGCAATCTCCCGCTTCAGCGGGATGGATACCTCCACACCATTGGTTTGCACCTCAGCGGGAGCTTGCTGCGCGCATTGCGCGCCCTCGCAATGCCATGTGAGAAATCTGCGACTCTGTGACCGTACTTGTCACATTCCTCTGGTACAATACCAGCAGTTCGCGTGGCATGGTGATACCTGAGGAGTGCTTGTGTGACTCTGCTTGATCTGCCGTGGCAGACCCCCGAAGTTGGTCAGTTGGTGATGGTGCGTTCGCGCCTATGGCTGGTTGAGGAGGTGATTCCGCCGCCGGATCCCGGCCAGTCGATCCGGGTGCGGTTGGCTTGCGCCGATGATGATGCGCAGGGCCAGTCGTTGGAGGTGTGGTGGGAGTATGAACTTGACCGCCAGATTGTTCAAGATGCACTGTGGAGTGATTTGGCGGCGCGCGGGTTTGACCCGCCGGCCCGCTTTGCCGCCTATCTCAATACGCTGCGCTGGCATTGCGTGACCGCGACCGACCCCGATCTCTTTCAGGCCCCGTTTCGCGCCGGCATCCGGATCGATGCGTATCAGATGGAGCCGCTGCGCAAGGCGCTACGCTTGCCGCGGGCGAATCTGTTTATCGCCGATGATACCGGCTTGGGCAAGACGATTGAGGCCGGTTTGATTATGCGCGAGTTGTTGTTGCGCAAGAAGGTGCGCACGATTGTGGTCGCGGCGCCGCCGTCGGTGCTTGAGCAGTGGCAGGCTGAACTGGAAGAACGGTTTGGCTTGACGTTTGTGTTGCTCGATCGGGCGTATGTGGCCCGTATGCGCCGCGAGCGCGGCTTTGGCGTGAACCCGTGGCGCACTCATAGCCGGTTTTTGGTTTCGCACCGCTTGCTGATCGATCCGGCCTACACCGACCCGCTGCGCGAGTGGCTCGGCCCGTTCTTGCCCGGTAGTTTGCTGGTGCTCGATGAGGCGCACCACGCCGCTCCCGCTTCCGGCAACCGCTACGGGATTGAGTCCGACTTTACCCGCGCTGTGCGCGATCTGGCATGGCGCTTCGAGCACCGGCTGTTTCTCTCGGCAACGCCGCACAACGGCCACTCGAATAGTTTTGCGACCTTGCTCGAGTTGCTCGATCCGATTCGCTTCACTCGCGGCGTGAAGGTGCGCGGCAAGAAGGCGCTGGATCAGGTGATGGTGCGTCGTTTGAAAGAGGATATTCGCGCTGTGCAGGGCGGCTTCCCGCGCCGCGAGGTGATCCGGATCGAGCTGAGCGGCTTGCCGGACGATGCGCCGGAGTTGGTGCTGTCGCGCTTGCTCGATGAGTACCGCTCTCTGCGCGAGCAGCGGTTTGCGACGGCGTCGCGCAAGGCCCAAACCGCTGCTGCGTTGTTGACGGTGGGGTTACAACAGCGCTTGCTGTCGTCGATCGAGGCGTTTGCCCGCAGTCTGAAGGTGCATCGGGTCACGATCGAACGGCAGTGGGAGCGGCAAGCGGCGCTTGATGCGGTGGCTGAAGAGGCGGAGTTGCTGGCGGTTGCGCCTGACGCTGACGATGAGCGGAGCGCGTGGAGCGATGCTGAGTTGCAGGAAGCTGAGGATCAGGCGATTGAGGCGGTGACGGCGGCGACGGAAGCGGCGCTGTCGCCGGCGGCGCAGGTCGCCGAGTTGCGCCGGCGCGAGCAGGAGCTGCTCGATGAGATGCAGCGGATCGCTGAGGCCCATCGCTACCGGCTCGATGCCAAGACGCGCTATCTGATCGATTGGATCCGGGCCAATCTCTGCCCCGATCTGCCGCCGTTTGGCCAGCCGGTGACTGGCCCGCCGCCGCGCTGGAACAACCGGCGGGTGATCATTTTCACCGAAAACCGCGAAGGCACCAAGCGCTATCTGCTTGAGATGTTGTCGCGCGCGATTGCCGGCTCCGACCGGGCCGAGGAGCGAATCGAGGTGATTGATGGCTTGACCAGCAGCACTCGCCGCCAAGAGATTCAGCGCCGGTTTAACACCGATCCGGCCCACGATCCGCTGCGCATCTTGCTGGCGACTGACGCCGCGCGCGAAGGCTTGAACTTTCAGGCCCATTGCGCCGATCTGTTCCATTTCGATCTGCCGTGGAACCCCGGCCGGATCGAGCAGCGCAATGGCCGGATTGACCGCAAGCTGCAACCGGAGCCGGTGGTGCGGTGCCACTATTTTGTCTTGCCGCAACGGGCCGAGGATCGGGTGCTGGAAGTGTTGGTGCGCAAGACCGAGACGATCAAGCGCGAGTTGGGCAGTCTGTCGAAGGTGATTGATGACGATATCGAGCGGCGGCTGCGCCAAGGGATTCGCCATCGCGACGTGGATGCGCTGGTGCGCGAGTTGGAACAAACCGATCTCGATGCGATCCGCCGCCAGAGCATCGCCGAGGAGCTGGAGCAGGCCCGTGAGCGCGAACGCGATTTGCAAGAGCAGATTGAGCGCTGCCGCAGCTTGCTGGAGCGCTCGCAGCGGTGGACGAACTTCAATGCCGAGGCGTTCCGGCAGGCGTTGAACAGCGCGCTGGAGATGATCGGCGCGCCGCCGTTGCAACGCGATGTGGATGAGAGTGGCCGGGAGGTGTGGCGTGTGCCGGCGCACAACGAGCGGCTGGCGTCCGATCCAACGTGGAACGCGATCCTCGACAGTTTGCGCGCGCCGCGCGCGGCCAACCAGAGCCTGAGTGATTGGCGGCGCGCGGCGCCGATCCGCCCGATTGTCTTTGCCGATACCGGCGTGCTGAGCGATGAGTTTGTGCATTTGCACCTCGAACACCGGATCGCGCAACGGCTGCTGGCCCGGTTTCGCGCTCAAGGCTTTACCGAGCATCTGGCGCGGGCTTGCGTGTTGCGGGTGAGCGATGCGGCACCGCGGGTGGTGATGCTGGGCCGGTTGGCGTTGTTTGGCCAGAGCGCTGAGCGGCTGCACGAGGAGATTATCGCGGTGGCGGCGCGCTGGATCGAGCCAACTCAGCGCACCGGCCCGCTGGCTCCTTACGGTCGCGACGGCGAAGAGCGCGCGCTGGGGTTGTTGGAAGAGGCACTCCGCCGGGAACGCCATACCGAAGTGAGCGCGGTGGTGCAGCAGCGGTTGGCGCAGTCGGCGGCGAGTGACGTGGCCGATTTGGCCCCGCACCTGAACCGCCGCGCCGTTGAGGCTGCCGAGAAGGCGATTGCGCTGTTGCGCCAGCGCGGCGAGCGCGAAGCGGCTGATCTGCGCACGGCGATCGAGCAGCAGGCTCGCCGGGTGCGCGAGCAGTTTGAGCAGAGCCGCGCGGCGTTGCAGCAGTTGACGTTGGGCTTCAACCCTGAAGAGCGACGCCAGTTGCAGCTCGACCAGCGGGTGTGGGCCGAGCGGCTCGCGGCGTTCGAGCGCGATATCATCAGTGAGCCGCAGCGGGTGCGCGAGTTTTATGAGGTGCGCGCGCAGCGGGTTGAGCCAGTGGGGTTCGTCTATTTGTGGCCGGAAACCAACTAGGAGAGTCGGACGGCTATCCGGCTCCGCAAAGATCGCAGCGGGTTTTGTTGGGGGGTGGAAGTGGGCGAGGTGGTGATGCCTGATGGGATACAGCGCGCGCACGCTTTGAGTGTAAGAACCAAAAACCCTTCGCGCCCTTTGCGTTCTCTGCGCCTTTGCGTTAAACATCCTTTGTGCCTTTGCTCGCTTTGCGGCTTGTAGTCATACCTATCACCTATGCCAACCACCGATCCTGCCATCCTTGCCCATCTCGAATGGTTGGGCTTTGTCCAACCCACCGGCTTGGTCGTCTCGGCACCGGCCCTGGTCAGCGCCGGCGCCATTCTGCCCCGCTCCGACAGCGAGGGCCAGCGCCTGCTGCTCTCCTGCCTCAGCGAGGATACGGCGGCGGGCCGCTCGATCATCGCCGATTTCCGCCAGTTTGCCCGCACTGTGCTCGGCTGGAGCCTGTCGTCGCGCGGCTATGCCGGCGTGGACGGCGCCCCCATCCCGCCGGAGCTGACCGTGTCGTTGCCCGATTACGGCGAGACGCTCACCCCCGATCTAGCGGTGCGCGAGCGCGACCCCGCTCCCGGCGCGCCGCCGTGGCAACTGCTCGTGCTGCTGGTGCCGCCAGACGTTGACCTCGACCGCCCGTGGCGCGGCGCGGGCCGGCTGGCGTGGTCGCCTCACAGCCGGCTCGAACGCTTGCTGCGCGAGACCGGCGTCCTCGCCGGGGTGCTCTGCAACGGCCATGCCATTCGCCTGCTCTCCGCCCCGCGCGGCGAGAGCTCCGGCTGGTTCGATGTCCGCGTCGCCGATCTGCGCCTCACCGCCGGACGCCCGCTGGTGGCGGCGCTGCGCCTGTTGCTCAGCGAGCAGCGCCTGCTCAGTTTGCCCCGCACCCAACGCCTCGCCGCGCTGCTGGCCGAGAGCCGCAAGTACCAGAATACGGTCAGCGAGCGGCTGGCCGAGCAGGTGCTGGCCGCGCTCTATGCCCTGTTGCGCGGGCTGCAGGCGGCCAACGCCGAGCGCAATGGCGATCTGCTGCGCGACGTGCTGCGCGACGACCCCGACGCGGTCTACCACGGCTTGCTGACGGTGATGCTGCGCCTGATTTTCCTGCTCTACGCCGAGGAGCGCGGCTTGTTGCCCGCCGATGCGGTCTGGGAGCAATACTACGCGCTGGCGAGCTTGTACGAGCAATTGCGGGCCGATGCCGCGCTGTACCCCGATACGATGCACCACCGCTACGGGGCGTGGGCGCGGCTGCTGGCGCTGTTCCGGCTGCTGCACGACGGCGCGCCGGAGCTGGGGTTGCCGCGGCGGGCCGGGGTGCTGTTCGACCCCGACCGCTTCCCGTTCCTCGAAGGCCGGCCGCTGGGCAGCGTCCGCCAGCAGGGGCAGCGGATCGTCGTTCCGCGCATTCCCGACGGGGCGATCTATCAGGTGCTAGAGAAGCTGCTGATCTTAGACGGCGAGCGGCTGTCGTACCGGGCGCTCGATGTCGAGCAGATTGGGGCGGTGTACGAGACGATGATGGGCTTCCGGCTGGCGGTGGCGACCGGGCCGACGTTGGCGATCAAGGCCGAGCAGCGGGGGGGCGCGCCCACCCCGCTCGACCTTGCCGCGCTGCTGACCTGTCCGCCGGGCGAGCGGGCCAACTGGCTGCGCGAACAGACCGGGCGCGAGCTGCCGAAGGGGGTGCTGGAGGGGGTGAAGGCGGCGCGGAGCCTTGCCGATTTGCCCGCGGCCTTGCGCCCGGTGGTGGACGAGCGGGCGACACCGGACATTGCGCCGGCGGGGGCGCTGGTGTTGCAGCCGAGCGCCGAGCGGCGGCGGTCGGGGTCGCACTACACGCCGCGGGCGCTGAGCGAGCCGATCATGCGCGCGACGCTGGCGCCGGCGCTGGCGCGGTTGCGCGGCGCGGACGGCGCGCCGCCGCGTCCGGAGCAGATTTTGGGGCTGGCGGTGTGCGACCCGGCGATGGGGTCGGGGGCGTTTTTGGTCGAGGCCTGCCGGCAGTTGGGCGAGGCGCTGGTGGCGGCGTGGCGGGTGTATGGCGGGCGACCGCCGCTGGCGGCGGACGAAGACGAGGTGATCGTGGCCCGGCGGCTGGTGGCGCAGCGCTGCCTGTACGGGGTGGACAAGAACCCGGTAGCGGTGGATTTGGCGAAGGTGTCGCTGTGGCTGGCGACGCTGGCGAAGACGCAGCCGTTCACGTTCCTCGATCACGCGCTGCGCCACGGCGATTCGCTGGTGGGGCTGGGGCAGGCGCAGATCGAGGCCTTTCACTGGCAGGCCGGAGGCCGGCAGGCGGCGCTGGAGACGGAAGCGATCCGGCAGCGGCTGGCGAAGGTGGCGGCGCTGCGGGCGCAGATCCGGCAGGCGGACGGGCGGCTGAGCGACGCGGCGTTGCACGCGCTCTGGCGCGAGGCGCAGGCCGAGCTGGCGCAGGTGCGGGAGTACGGCGATCTAGTTGCGCTGGCGTTTTTTGCCGGCAGCACCTCGAAAGAGCGCGAAGCGCGGCGGAAGGAGTACGCGCTGGCGGTGTTCGACGAGGAGCGGTTGGCGGCGCTGCGCCACGAACTGGTGGTGCGGCGGCACGGCGAGCTGGCGCTCGTTCCGTTCCACTGGGAGATCGAGTTCCCGGAGGTGTTTCAGCGCGACAGGGGCGGGTTTGACGTGATCGTGGGCAACCCGCCGTTTTTGGGAGGCCGAAACCTGAGCGAAGCCTATGGCGAAACCTACTCGAAGTGGCTAATAGAGCTCCACGCTGGTGCAAGTGGAGGTGCCGACCTAGCAGCACACTTCTTCCGGCGGGCGTTCGACCTGCTGCGCGCGGGTGGGGCGCTGGGGCTGATCGCCACCAATACTATCGCCCAAGGCGATACCCGCGCGACGGGGTTGCGCTGGATCTGCACTCACGGTGGCGAGATCTACGCGGCGCGGCGGCGGGTGCCGTGGCCGGGGCAGGCGGCAGTGATTGTGAGCGTGGTGCATCTGGTCAAGGGCCGGTACCACGGCGTGAAGTACCTCGACAGGCGGGAGGCGGCGCAGATCACGGCCTTCCTGTTCCACCGCGGCGGCCACGACGACCCGGCCCGGCTGGCTGAGAACGCGGGCAAGAGCTTCCAAGGCAGCATCATCTTGGGGATGGGGTTCACCTTCGACGACACCGACACCAAGGGGGTGGCGACGCCGCTGGCCGAGATGGAGCGGCTGATCGCGGCCAACCTAGCCTGCCGGGAGGTGATTTTTCCCTACATCGGCGGCGAAGAGCTGAACAGCAGTCCGACCCATGCTCACCACCGCTACGTGATCAACTTCGGCGAACGCACCGAGGCCGCGTGCCGCGCGTGCTGGCCGGAGCTGATGGCGATCGTCGAGCGCAAGGTCAAGCCGGAGCGGATCACCAAAGATGCGCGGAAGTATCCGCGAATGGTGCTCGAATGGTGGAAATTTTTTAATCCACGACCTGAACTCAACGCCGCCATCGCCCCGCTCAGGCGGGTGTTAGCACTCTCGCGGGTGAGCCAGCACTTGGCTGTGACCTTTCTACCGGCGCGGATGGTCTATGCCGACTCACTCATCATCTTCCCCTTCGAGACATACGCGGCATTCTGCGCGCTGCAAGCCCGCCCGCACGAGGTGTGGGCGCGGTTCTTCGCCTCGTCGCTCAAAGATTGGTTACGCTATACCCCCTCCGACTGCTTCGAGACCTACCCATTCCCGGCGGGGTGGGAGAAAGACGCGGCGCTGGAGGCGGCGGGTAAGGCGTACTACGAGTATCGGGCGGGGCTGATGGTGCAGCGCAACGAGGGCTTGACCGCGCTCTACAACCGCTTCCACGACCCCGACGAAGATGACCCGGCGATTGTGCGGTTGCGCGAGCTGCACGCGGCGATGGATGCGGCGGTGCTGCGGGCGTATGGGTGGGACGATCTGCTGCCGCTGGCGTGCGAATTCGTGCTCGATTACGAGATTGACGAAGCGACGTGGAGCCGGCGCAAGAATCCGTACCGCTACCGCTGGCCCGACCCCGTGCGCGATGAAATCCTTGCCCGCCTGCTGGAACGCAATGCGCAGCGGGCGAAGGGGGGATAGCCGTAAAGAGACACAAAAGACACGAAAAATTTTTGCGTCGCTTCGTGGCTATTCCCACCGCAGTGGGGGATGGAGGAAGAATAACCGCAAAAAGACACAAAAAATTTTGTGTCTCTTCGTGGTTATTCCTAAAATCGTTACGTTTATCACAGGAGAAGTACCGTGACAGCGCAGACCATCAACCAACTTTGTGACATCGTGCGCGAAACAGCGTATGCTATTCACCGATACCACAGCCCCGGCCATCTGGAAAAGGTGAATGCCTTGGTGCATCGCTTGACGACATTAGGCTTAGATGTTACGTCACAATATCCAATCGCGGCGTTTGACGAGGATGGTACAATTTTAGGCGAATATTTTGCCGATCTATTTTTGGGTATTTGAAGTCAACTCGGATCGAGCATGGGTTGTTGATCAATGTTGGTGCGGCAAAGTTTGAGATTAAAAAGTATATCTGGACGCCGAGATAAACCATGGACAAATAATTTTTGAGGCTCTTGTGTCTTTTCGTGGCTATTCCCTAACCAACATCATGCAGGTGGTTATGACAAACACGCTCACCTCACTCGAAGTACGCGAACGGCTCATCACAGCCTTACAGCTCGACCTCGTCGGGCCGCCGGCGGACCACCCGCTCGAACGCGAACAATTGCCCGCCGATATCCGGCCATCCACGTGGTATCTCACCGGCTTCCTCATCCCGTCGGGCACCCCCGCCGAACGCGCCGCCGATCCCGACGAAGGCGACGATTTCGCCGTGGCTGCCGCCGCGAGCGGAGTCGAGCCGGAAGCCAACGATGAACGTCCGGCGGCGCGGAAAGGCAACTTTCCTTCGTCCATCGGCCTCACCTTTCTGGTTGACGCCGCCACCCGCGAGCTGGCCGTCACCTTCCGCTGGGGAGATTACCGGTTGGTCACCGCGCCGGAAGCGGCAGGGAAGCAGGTGTGGCAGCGTGAGCCGCGCGCCGAGACGGTCACGGTCAAGCTGGAGGGAGGGCGAACGCCAGCGCGTATGGTGCCCAACTCGGGCGGCTTGCAGTATCAGGTGGTTGAACACCCGATCGTCTTGCCGGGGCCGGAACAACCCCTGCCCCCCGGCGCGCGCTCGGTGACGATCTACCTGATCAACAACCGTCCCGCTGACTATGACCCGTTCGACGCGATGTATGCGTTTCAGGCCGAGATCGAAGTGCGCAGCGCGCGCCCGTTTGTGCCGCGCCCCAATCTGAGCGGTCTGCGTGCTGCCGAGTGGGATGAGCTAGTAGCCGATCTGCACTACGCCAATGTGCCGGAATACGCCGTTGGACACGCGGTGGCGGCTGATTGGGCATTGGTTGATGGCGCATGCACCGTCGTGCGCACGGCGTGGCTGCCGCAAGCCGCCGTCGAGAAGACGGTGACGGCGCCGGTACCGAATGTGGAACTAGGCATGGACGCGCTCGGCGCGCTGGCTGACGGCGCGGCTGCCGAGCAGGCCCTCCGCCCGTTGGTGACGGCGTACCACGAATGGCTGGATGAACAAGAACAGCGCAGCGCCTCCCTTGCTGGCAAGCGTGGCGAGACGGCGCGCGCTTTAGTGCGGCATGCCCGCAACGCCGCCAAACGAATCGCACGCGGCATCGACCTCTTGGCCCAATCGAGGCTGGCGCTCGATGCCTTTTGTGTCGCCAATCGCGCCATTGCCCGTGCCCTCCGCCAGCGCAACAAAATCGACCCCCCGCGCTGGCGGCCCTTCCAGCTTGCCTTCATCTTGCTCAATCTGCCGGGGATTGCCGATCCCACCGATCCCGACCGCGGCGTGGTTGATCTGCTCTTCTTCCCCACCGGCGGCGGCAAAACTGAAGCCTATCTCGGTCTCGCCGCCTTCACGCTAGTGCTCCGCCGCCTCCGCCACTGCGGCGACGGCGGCAGCGCCGGGGCCGGCGTCGGCGTCATTATGCGCTACACCCTGCGCCTACTCACCCTCGACCAGCTCTCGCGCGCTACCGGCATGATCTGCGCCCTCGAACTCGAACGGCAACAAGCGCCGAAACGGTACGGCCCGTGGCCCTTCGAGATCGGGCTGTGGGTGGGGAAAGGAGCGACTCCAAACCATCTCGGCAAAAAAGGCGACAAACGCGACGACACGGCGCGGTCGCTGCTCACTCGGTACAAGAGCGATCCACGCGGGAATTCGCCGCCCATCCCGCTTGAGAGCTGCCCATGGTGCGGCATGAGCTTCACGCCGTCCTCGTTCACCCTCGTGCCCAACGCCGACAATCCGAGCGCGCTGCGCGTCGTCTGCCCAAACTTTGACTGCGACTTCAGCGGCGACAACGCGCTGCCCATCGTCGCCGTCGATGAGATGATCTACCGGCGCTTGCCGGCCTTTCTCGTCGCCACCGTCGATAAATTCGCTGCGCTGCCATGGATCGGGCTAAGCGGCGTCTTGCTCGGCGGCGTCAATCGTTACGATAACGACGGCTTCTATGGCCCGGCTGAGCTAGGGCGGGGCCAACAGCTCAGCCAACCGCTCGCGCCGCCCGACCTGATCATCCAAGACGAACTGCACCTGATCTCCGGCCCGCTCGGCACGCTGGCCGGCCTCTACGAAACCGCCATTGACGCGCTCTGCACCCGTGAAGTCAACGGCAAACCGGTCGGGCCCAAGATCATCGTCTCCACCGCTACTGTTCGGCGGGCCCAAGACCAGATCCAAGCTCTGTTTGGCCGCCCGCTAACCGCCGTCTTCCCGCCTCCCGGCCCCGACCGGCGCGACTCGTTCTTTGCCCGTACCGTCGCAGCCAGTGTCACACCGGCCCGCCAATACATCGGCATCGCCGCGCAGGGGCGCAGCCCCAAAGTGATGATGCGCAAAGCGTGGCTGGCACTGATGGGAGCGGCGCAACGGGCCTATCTCGACGCAGGCGGCGATCGCAACCCGACCAACCCCGCTGACCCGTATATGACCGTGCTCGGCTACTTCAACAATCTGCGCGAACTCGGCGGCGCGCGGCGCATTTTGGAAGAGGAGGTGCAGAGCACCATCAAAGGCTATGGCGAGCGCAAGCGGGTTGGCGAAACGCGCGGTCTCTTCGCCAACCGCGAACGCTTCAGCGAAGTGCTCGAACTCACCTCACGGGTCAGCACGGCCCAAGTCGCTGAAGCGCGCCGTAAACTTAGCCTCTCCTTCGCCCAACCTGACGGACGCATCGACTGCGCCCTCGCCACCAACATGATCTCAGTCGGCCTCGACATTCCGCGGCTTGGGTTAATGGTCGTCATCGGCCAACCGATGCTCACCGCCGAATACATTCAGGCCACCAGCCGGGTCGGGCGTGACGACAAGCGACCGGGGCTGGTCGTCACCCTACTCAACATCCACCGGCCCCGCGACCGCTCGCACTACGAACGGTTCCGCCACTACCATGAAACCTTCTACCGCGCGGTCGAAGCCGGCAGCGTCACTCCCTTCGCCGCCCGCGCCCTCGACCGCGGCTTCGCCGGGGCGCTGGTCGCGTTGGCCCGCCACCTCGAACCGCGGCTTACCCCGCCGAGCGGCGTCGCGCAGATCAAACAGGTACGCCAGCTCCTCGAACAACCCCTAATCGAGATCTTTCATGCCCGCTTACGCCAGCAAGACCTTGACCACGACGATCTCAACGAGCGGCTGCTCTCGGTACAGCAACGGATCGGTGACCTGCTCGATGCATGGGAACGGATCGTTGAAGGGTACGCTAGCCAAGGTATCTCAGTGCAATACCAACCGTTTGAAGACAACCGCAATGCCAAACCGTTCTTGCGCGATCCGCTCGCCAAAGACTTCGACTTCGACGAGCAGCGCAAGTTCCGGATCGGGCGATCGTTACGCGATGTCGAACCGGAGGTAAACCTCTACCTGCGCGACCTCAACAACCAACCGGTTGAGGGATAGGGGCCCCTAGCGGTGGGTAGGGCACGGGGTGGGGGAACAGTTCAACCAATATCACAAACCAACCACAACGCCTATGACAACCAAAGCACACGGACAATTACGGCGCGGACAACTACTTACGACCTACGGGCCGGGGGCGCTTTTCGACCTGCCGCGCCACGCTGCCATCATCGGCGGCCTTGACGTATGGCCGCCAACGAGCGCACTCGAAGAGATCAGCGAACCGCGCCTCGCGCGTATCATCCAACACATCACCAGCATCAGCAACCCGCGTCTCTACGCACCGCCGGCAGCCGATGACACACCGGGAGGCAAACCGCTCGGCGTTGGCGTTTACCGCTTCCCGGAATGGTTCGTCGTCCAAGAAAATGACCAAAGCAGTAGCCGCATTCGCTCACGGCGACTCGTGCCCCGCAAGGCGCTTGAGCGCAACCGGTACAACAAGCTGCCGGTCGTCGCCACCCGCTTCATTGCCGCGTGCAGTCGAGGCCATGTCGATGACATCGACTGGCGGACGTTCGTCCATCGCGGCAAAACCGACTGTCGGCAACAACTCTGGCTCGACGAACACGGCACGAGCGGCGATCTCAGCGATCTCAAAGTGCGCTGCGAATGCGGCGCCGAGCGTTCGATGATTGAAGCGAGGAACCGCTCAGCGCACCCGCTCGGTTGGTGCAGCGGAAGGCGGCCATGGCTCGGCCTCGACAGCAACGAAGAGTGCGGCGAACCGCTGCGCCTCCTCATCCGCACTGCCTCGAACGCCTACTTCCCGCAAGTGCTGGCCGTACTCTCGATCCCCGAACCTGAGCAAGGGATTGATGCGGTGGTCGCAGAATTGTGGGGCGAACTCTACATCGTGGAAGAAATCGGTGATTTACGCCTCCTTAAACGCAAGACAGATGTCGCCCAAAAGCTGGCGGCATTCACCGACGAAGACATCTTCGCCGCCATCCAACGCAAAAAGAGCGGTGCCGGATCGCCGGAAAAACCACCCAAGCTGGTGGAACTTGATGCCATCCTCGCCGCGCCGGAAGGCTACGGCGACGACGTACCGCTCAACGAAGACTTTCATGTTCGTCGCTTGCCCGATCGGGTCTGGCGCAAGAGCAAACTCAGCGACAACATCGCCGCCGTCTACCAATTGCACCGCTTGCGCGAAGTGCTGGCTCTGATCGGTTTCACCCGCTTCGAGGCCATCATGCCCGACATCAACGGCGAATACGAGCAAGAGGTCGAGCGGGCGCAGTTGGCGCGCGAGCCAAAGTGGTTTCCGGCAGTCGAAAACCGCGGCGAAGGCATCTTCGTCCAACTCGCCAGCGCCGCCGTGGCGCACTGGCTCGAACGGCCCGCCGTGCAGAGCCGCCTGCACGAGCTCGCCAGCGGCCATGCCCAATGGCAAGTACACCGCCACAGCAAACGTCCCTTCCCCGGCGGCCCGTACATCTTGCTGCACACCCTCTCGCACCTGCTCATCCAATCGCTCGCGCTGCGTTGCGGCTACCCGATGAGCGCCATCCGCGAACGGATCTACGCCGATGTTGCTGGGCAACGCTACGGCATCCTTCTCTACACCGGCAGTCCCGACGCCAGCGGCACGTTAGGAGGGCTCGTGCAACAAGCCCGTTCGCTCGAAGAGCACCTCGATTACGCTTTGCGCACCGGCATGTTCTGCTCGAACGACCCAATCTGTGCCCAGCACTCTCCACGCGACACCTTTGAAGAGCGGTGGCTGCTCGGCGCCGCGTGCCACGGCTGCGCCTTGATTAGCGAATCATCGTGTGAAATGCGCAACGACTACCTCGACCGGGCGCTGGCGGTGCCGGTCGTCGGATTGGAAGACGCCGCGTTTTTTGCAGTGGAGTAGGCAGGAATAGCCACGAAAAGACGCAAAAGACGCACAGATAGAAGATTTTGCGTCTTTTGTGCTTCTTTGTGGCTATTCCACAAGACGCAAAAGGCACACCAACCAAAACCCTTAGAGCCTTTGCGTTAAGAATCTCTGCGCCTTTGCTCACTTTGCGTCTTTGCGTTAACCGTCTTTGCTCACTTTGCGCCTAATGACTGGCCACGCCTATGAACGACATCCTGATCGAGCTGTCCACCGACAAGCGATCCAGACTCATCGCCGCGCTCGAACACGGTCAGCTCGACCTCACCAGCGGCGAAGTCGAACTGCGCACCGCCCTTGGCCGCCTCGACAACGCCGCCGCCCTCGCCGCTGCCCTCCACGAACTGCACGACCTCGGCATGAGCGCACGCGGCGCCGCCGCCGCCCTCCGCGCCATCGAGCGCGTCACCGCTCGCCAGCGCAAACCCGACCTCGTGCTGTCCGGTCTGCAAGTGCCGGGAATCTACGCCCGCGACACCAACATCGTGTACAACGAACTGCTCGGCAACGCCGAACGCAGCGTCTGGCTCAGCAGCTTCGTCTACTACGACGGGCCAAACGTCTTTGCCACCCTCGCCCAGCGTATGGAACAGCAACCACAGTTGAATGTCACCCTGCTCTTAAACATCCAGCGCCGCTGGGGCGACACCACCGCCAGCGACGCACGGGTGCGCGCCTTCGCTGTTGACTTCTGGCGCAAAGCATGGCCGGGAACCCGCCGTCCGCGCGTCTACTACGACCCCCGCTCGCTCAGCCTCGATGCCAGCGAGCGCGCCGTACTCCATGCCAAAGCCGTCGTCGTTGACGATGAACGACTCTTCATTACCTCGGCCAATCTCACCGCAGCCGCCGGTGAACGCAACATTGAAATCGGCGTCCTGCTGCCCGATCGCAGCATGGCGCTGAGTGTCGTCGCCTACTTCAAGCGCCTGATCGATGAAGGGTATCTGCACGTGCTGCCGGAGTAACTGTAGAATCGGACGGCGGTCCGGATCCGCCCCCGTTTATCATTGCGAGCCGCGCGGTAGGGGCAGAGCGCGGCTTTGCCCGCCGCGCGGCGAAGCAATCTCCCGCTTCAGCGGGAGGGGTGCCTCCACGCCATTGGGTTGCACCTCAGAGAGGAGATTGCTTTGGCGCTGCGCGCCCTATGTGGTAAAAACACCCTCTGCGTCCTCCGCGCTCTTTGTGGTAAAATTGGCTATCATATTTTCATCCTAAAGTATAATTTGCAACGCAAAACCTTTACACTCTAGTGCTTTGTTGAAGGATCTCTATGATGACATACCGTCGGTTCATCCACATCGTTCTTACAGGTTGTACAGGTATAGCAGTTACACTCTTCCTCTGGGTCGCGCTATCTCGGCTCAGCTATCCCTTCGCCATTGAATGGTTGGAAGGGAATTCCTTTTTGCATGTTTTGCGGGTGTTGCAAGGACAACCGCTGTATGTGGCACCAAGTTATGACTTCATCCCAATGATTTATACACCGCTGTACTACTACTTTTTGTGCCGATTGCGCCGTATCTGTTGGCGATGGCTGAACGGAAAACCCATTTTCATGGTTCTTCGCTAGGGGATTTGAATGTGATGATACAGCAACGTCCAGAGATGAAAGCTATCTATCAACCGTACATTGATCAGATTAATGCCACTATCCGCTCGGCTCGTACCGCAGTACTGCCTAATGCGCGTTGGTTCGATACAACCTTTAGTGCTGAGCGTGGGTATGTCTGTGTGCCGTTGAATGATGGTCGTCCGCTCTTGCCGCCATTGGGAGGGGTGGATTTACACTTGACGCGTATGTGCTTGAAGGAATAGGCTCAGGGCCGGCAAAAGGTATCAACGCCGTGCTGCAACGCAAGCCAAGGTGCAGCGGGTTCAAACGCAAAGGCGCAGAAAACGCTAAGGACACAGAGGTTTTTTTATTTTTGTGCCTTTTGCATCTTTGCGAGGCTCTTCTCCCTCTGCGTCCTCGACGGTAAAACACGTGCCTCCACCCCTAGCCCCTCAACCCGCTGGGGTTGAGGGGCGGACAGATATGGAGTACGGTAGTTTGACTGCCGCACTCCAAAGCCGGCAAGCGGGGGCGATACCGTAAAAACGCAACGCAAGCCAAGGCGCAGCGATGTTACACGCAAAAACGCGAAGGGTCGCAGAGGGTTGGGAAGGGGAGAGGTGCAAGGAGGGGTCGTCGCGATCTTGAACCTCCATCACGCGCGCACCATGATACGAGGTTGGTTGACTCACTTCAAATACCTACCCCCAAAAGCCGCTGGGGGAGGGGTGGTCGCTCAGGCAAATCATTCGCTGAAAGGAGATTGCTGCGGGCGCTGCGCGCCCTCACAATGACAGCATGCCTTTCCCGCTGCGTCCTCCGCGTCCTCTGCGGTAAAAAACACATCCCACCCCTGTGGTAAAAATCTCCCTTCCACCTCCGTGCCATCTGCGGTACCATGTGTTGTCTCCCGCAACCTGCGCTCGTTGCGGTACTTGGCAACGATGTGAGGAAAGAGAGTTTCACCCCTTATGCACGCATTGCTGCACGGTTTCAGCTATCCCTTCCGCGCTATCCGGCTCATTGCCGGCCAACCCCTGCTCTGGCGCTATATCGCCATTCCAATCGGATTAAACCTGCTGGTAGGCTTTATCCTCTACACCACCTTGTTGCTGGCCGGGTTCCAAGCGATTGATGCGCTGCTGGCCGGTTGGCCGGCGTGGATTGCGTGGCTGGTACGCGGTTTGCTGATCGTTGTGCTCTTTGTTGGGTTGGGGTATCTACTGGTGCGGTTCGGGGTGGTGCTCGGTTCGCCGTTCTACAGCCGGCTTTCCGAGCTGCTCGAAGAACGGTTGCGCGGGGTTGCCGTCACTGCGCCGCCGGCAACGCCGGCCAATATTGCCCGTGATCTGGGCCGCGCCCTCGCGTTTGAATTGAAGAAGTTGCTGCTGACGCTCGCTATTGGTTTGCCGTCGCTCTTGCTGAACCTCATCCCCGGCGCCGGTTCGGTTTTGGCGACGATCGCCGGCATTGCGATCGGCGCGACGATCGCCTGCCTCGACTTCTTCGATCCACCGCTCGAACGGCGGCGCTGGCGCTTTCGCGCGAAGCTAAGCTTCATCCGCCGCCATTTGCCGGCCAGCGCCGGTTTTGGCCTGATCTGCCTTGGCTTGGTGAGTGTTCCGCTCTTCAACTTGGTGGCGGTGCCGATCTGTATCACTTCCGGCACCCTCTTTTATTGTGATGTGGCCGAGCCGGAACGCGCCACCTAACCGCGTTATGGCGTGCCAACCGGTACGATCCGGTAGATATTGCCGTTCCGGTCGTCCGAGACAAAGATGACTCCATCGGGGGCGATCGTAACGCCAGCCGGACGGCCCCATGCCCCGCCGCATTCTTGCTGCGGGTTGTCGCGGAAGCCAGTGAGGAAGGCTTCGCCAGCGACTGGCATGCCGTTGGTGACGCGAATACGCTGCACGCGGCAATCGCGTGGCGTTTCGTCAGCATTCCAAGAGCCGTGGTAGGCGATCAAGACATCGCCATTCGCCAGCCGGTCAAGCCCTAACGGCGCGTAGTGGGCTAGATCGGTAAACAGTGCCGGCGTCGCTTGCGCGCAACTGCTGAAAGCGGCATCGAGCGGCACCCGCGTATCACGCACCTCTTGCGCGCCGGCAGGCACCGGCCCCAGTTCGGCAGTGTAGCAGTAGGGCCAGCCGTAATGCTTGCCGCGCTCAACCTCGATCAGCGCCTCTTCCGGCGGCAGATCGTTGCCCAAGCCATCGCTGCCATTGTGAGTGGCCCACAGCCTCCCGTCAGGCAAAAAGATGAAATCGACGCTGTTGCGCAAGCCTTCGGCCCACACCGCGCGCCGGCGCGGATCAGGATCACTGGCGAATGGATTATCGGCGGGAATGCCGCCAGTGATTGTATAGCGGAGAATAGCGGCCCGGCGCGGATCTCCTTCGCTGCAACCAACGGTGATATTGCACTTCGAGCCGACCGACACGTAGAGCATGCCGTCCGGGCCGATGCGAGCCGTGCGGGTTGAGTGGCCGCCGTCGTTGGGCAGGCCGTCAACGATGACCGTGATCTCACTGCTCTCGAACACCCCGTTGCTATTGTTGTCGCGCAGCCGCCACACGGTGGCATTGCCGGCGGCATAGAGATCGCCGTTATGCCATTCGAGGCTATGCACGCCGGGCAGATTCGTCGCCACCGGCGTGATCCCATCCGCTCTCCCATCGACATCGGCGTCGGCCAGCCGCACCACCCGGTTGGCGCTCCGTTCAGCGACATAGAGCGCGCCGTCGAACCCGATGGCCATCAGGCGCGGGCGATTCAACCCGCTCGCATAGAGCCGTACCGCATATTCTTCAGTGACTTGTAACCGCGCACTGATCGCGTCGGCTGGAGGAACAATCGGTGATCGGGCAATGATGGGAAGGTGAAGCCGATAAGGTGGTTGGGCAAGTGTAATGGCGACGAGCGCCAATCCCAGCGCAACCAGCAAGACAGCCAATGAGCGTTTCATACCTGTACAACCTTGACTTGATGATCCGGTACGTTCATCATACCAGATCAGCCAGCGCGATGGCCAAACGCATTGCCCGGTTTGGCTCTAGGTGACATGGGGTTGAGGGCCACCCCCTTTCGGGGGCAGGTATTTGAGGCAGCCCACCTTATATCATGGATGTCCCCACTCCCACCGTGATACGAGATGCCGCATGACTCACCACAAGGCAGGAGCGGAATGGACGGCACGCGGGTCACGCACCGCACCCCACCGCAGCACTCCGCCGGCGACGGTGTGCGCGTGGAGGATGTGCGGGATCGCGACCACCCGACCGGCTGGCCGCGTGACGGTGGCGACCGTGCTTGCAGTGCTCCGCACCCAGCAGGTCGCGGCCCCGCGCACGGCCGGTACGCAGCGCCACACCCTCGCTGTGACCACCTGTTTTGCCCCGTTCCTTGCGTGGATCGGGCGCGGATGGCACAGGCAGCCGATCGTGCTGGCGCGCGCTGCCGCCACCCTGCGCGACCGGTTCGTGGTGCTGACCAGCTCCGTTGGCTCTCGCGGGATCACCTTGCTGCATCGCGGCCTCTGTGGCCTCAATAGCACCTGCCCTCGCGCGCGAGTGTCTCCCTTCCTCCAACGGCGGAGGGGAAGTGACGCCTTTCAGGTAGGCTGTTCCGCTGAAGCGGGAGATTGCTTCGGGCGCTCCGCGCCCTCGTCATGACAAGAGGATACTCTCGCGATGACAAGCGGGCACCTGCCCGCACCCAACGTCAGGTCGGAAACCCTTTGCGCCCCCGCGCCGGCTGTGGTATACTGCGCGAGCATAGTTGCAGGCAAGGAGACGATGATCGCAATGGATACGATGGTTCTGACCAACACCTACCGCAGCCGCCCGATGGTTCATCGTCGCCGTCATCGTTGCCGTCGCCAGCCCATTGCGCGATCTGGCTAGCCGCGCCTGCACTTCTGTACGAGATGTTCTCAGGCCAGCACTGCCAGCGCGCAGGCTGGCTTCTTCTATGTATTCGCATCAAGCCAGCGCAGGGGGTTATGACGCACTTATATCTGATCCGTCACGGGGAAGCCGTCGCGAATGTTCAGCCGATTGTGGCCGGGATGCGCGGCGATGCCGGGTTGACGCCGCGCGGCATTGCGCAGGCCGAACGGTTGCGTGATCGCCTTGCTACGAGTGGCGAGATTAAGGCCGATGTTTTGATCTCGTCAACGTTGCCGCGCGCCCGCCAGACTGCCGAGATTATCCAATCCGCGTTGGGATTGCCGATTATCTTTGATGATGAGGTGCAAGAGCTGCGGGTCGGCGAGGCTGATGGCCTGCCGAATCACGAGGCTTGGGCGCTGTTTGGGGTGCCCGATTTCGACCGTTACCCGCTGCGCCCGATCGCTTCCGGCGGCGAGAGCTGGGGGGATTTTGTCCTGCGCGTGAGCCGCGCGCTCACGCGCATCACTGCCGAGTACGAGGGCAAGACGATTGTGGTGGTTTGTCACGGCGGTGTGATCGACTGTTCGTTCATTCACTTCTTCCGCATGCCGAGTCTGGTGGTACCGCCAACCGACTTTCATACCCGCAATACCAGCATCACGTGGTGGGAACGGGTGGAACGGCGGAACCAGCAGCTCTGGCGGCTCAATGCCTATAACGACATCGCTCATTTGCAGGGGATCGGCGCGGTCGAGTCGGTGCGCTGGGAAGACACGCATCCCGCCTCGCCGGTGCCGACCGAGGAGTAGCTCGGTATGGTCAGCTTTCTCGCCGATGGACACGTCGCAAGCCCGCGCGGCTGGCGCGCCGCTGTGGCTGCATGCGGTATCAAGTACGCAAACCGCAACGATCTGGCGCTGGTGGTGAGCGATTATCCGGCCACAGCGGCAGCGGTTTTTACCACTAACGCCGTGAAAGCGGCGCCGGTGCTGTACGATATGGCGCTAATGGCGCAAGGCGGTGATTTGCGCGCAGTGGTGATTAACGCTGGCAACGCCAATGCCTGCACCGGCGTCGATGGTGATGCTGCCGCCGTGGCGATGGCCCGCGCCGTCGAGCAGGCGCTCGATCTGCTACCCAACAGTGTCTTTGTCATGTCAACCGGAACTATCGGCGTACCGATGCCAGTGGACAAGATCACCCGCGGGATCATCGAGGCGGCGACCCGCCTTAGCCCTGATCACGGAGTGGCTGCGGCGCGCGCGATTATGACTACCGATACCCGGCCCAAGCATTGCGCCGTTACGGTGACGTTGCCTGATGGAAACGTGATAACCATCGGCGGGATGGCAAAAGGCGCGGGGATGATCCACCCGAATATGGCGACGATGCTGGCCGTGGTGACGACCGACGCCGCTGTCCCGCGCGATGTGCTTGACGCGGCGATGCGGCAGGTGCTTGAAGTAAGCTTTAACAGTATCAGTATCGATGGCGATACTAGCACTAACGACACGTTGCTGGTGATGGCCAACGGGGCGAGCGGCGCGCCGCCGATCACCGAGCTGGATTCGCCTGCTGGCGCTGCTTTTGTGGCTGGTCTCACTGCGGTGTGCCAGCACCTTGCCCACGCGATTGTGCGCGATGGCGAAGGCGCGACTCGCTTTGTCACCATCACGGTGCGCGGTGCCGTCAATAACGCCGAGGCTAAGCAAGCGGCGATGACCATTGCCCGCTCGCCGCTAGTCAAGACAGCGCTGTTCGGGGCCGATCCGAACTGGGGGCGGGTGCTGTGCGCGATTGGCTACTCTGGGGTAACGGTTGACCCCAACCGGGTGGTGTTGCACTTCGGCGGCATGCGGGTGCTGGAAAACGGTCTGCCGCTACCGTTCGACGAGAAGGCGGCGCATAAGCTGCTCGATGTACCCGACATTACGATTGACGCCGATCTTGGTCTCGGCGAAGGGAGCGCCACGGTCTGGACGTGCGATTTTAGCTGCGATTACGTGCGGATCAATGCTGAATACCGGACGTGACCACTCGACAGAGGGTGAAGGTCATGGATCGCACCGCGCGCCAACAACTTGCCCGTGAGCTATGCCAGCGCCTCGCCGCGCAGCCGGGAATGGTCGTGGCGGTGGCGGGGATGCTTGAACCGCCTACGCCGCTGACCGATTTCGATCCGCTTGAGGTGCTGGCAGTGGTTGAGAGCGCCGTCACGCGCCTACATCATAGCTTCATTGTGCAGAGCTTGCCGGTGACGATCCATACCATTGCCGCGGCAGAACTTACGGAAGTCATGTGCGCGCCTGACCTACGCTGGCCGCAGTGGCTGGGCTGGCTGGCGGCATTGCAACCACTGATCGGCAATGGTCAAAAGGTAAACGAATGGCTCGCGCAGGCCAGCGCTTTGGCCGAACTCGATTTTTACCGCAGCATCTTGCCGCACCTGCCGCAATTGGTGTTCGGCGCTTACGGCGAACTCCGCGCCGCCGCCGCTCGCCGCCACGAGCGCGATGCGGTCTTGTTGGTGCCGGCATTGCTTACCGAGCTGCATACTGCGCTCTGTTTGATCAACCGGCGCTGGCCCTCCCAGCGCTGCTTCGCCGGAATCGGGGAGAGTTTTTCGTTTCCGTTGCAGCCGCGCGATTGGCCGCAACTGGCCGCAGAGCTGCTCAATGCTCATCAGCTCGACGAGATCGTGCGCGTGGCCGGCACGCTCGTTGCCAACTACTGGCAATTGCTGGTACGGTGCAGTTTGACCATTGAATCTCATCAGACCACAGCAACCGCGCCTTTGTGATCCGAATGGAGGAGTAGCGTCAATGGAACACCGGCTTTGGGGGGGCAGATTTAGCGAACCAACGGCAGCCGAGATGCGCCGGTTTAATGACTCGTTCCGGTTTGACCGGCGGCTGGCCGACGTTGACATTACCGGCAGCATCGCGTGGGCCAGCGCCTTGGCGCAGGTCGGCCTGATTAGCGAGGCCGAGCATGCCGAGCTAGTGCGCGGCTTAGAGCTGGTGCGGGCCGAATTCGCCAATGGTACGTTCGTCGCAGTCGGAAGTGACGAAGACATTCATACCGCTGTCGAACGCCGGTTGCGCGAGCTGATCGGCGACGCCGCGCTCAAACTGCATACTGGCCGCTCGCGCAACGATCAGGTCGCCACCGATATGCGCCTCTACACGATCGGCATTGCCCGCCAGCTCGACCGGCGGTTGCGAGATCTGCAATTGGCGCTGCTTGCCCAAGCCGAACAACATGCCGATACCCTCATGCCGGGGTATACCCATCTGCAACGCGCTCAACCGATCACCTTCGGCCATTGGTGCTTGGCCTACGTCGAGATGTTTGCTCGCGACCGCAGCCGCTTGCGCGACGCCATTGCCCGTATGCGCGTGTTGCCGCTGGGAGCGGGAGCACTAGCCGGCAACTCGCTCGGTGTTGAACGCGAGCGGCTGACCGAATTGCTCGACGAATTTGATGAGCTGGCCGCCAATTCGCTCGATGCGGTCAGCGACCGCGACTTCGTGGCCGAGACACTCTTTGTCTGCGCGCTGATCGGCATTCACCTCAGCCGGTTGGCCGAGGATGTTATTCTCTACGCGAGTAGCGAATTTGGGTTTGTTGAACTGGCTGACGCCTACAGTACCGGCTCAAGTCTGATGCCGCAGAAGAAAAATCCTGATAGTATGGAATTGTTGCGCGGCAAGAGCGGCCGGCTGCTGGGCAATCTGGTGGCGCTGCTGACCGTGCTGAAAGGCTTGCCGCTCACGTACAACAAAGACATGCAAGAGGACAAAGAGCCGCTCTTTGACAGTTTTGACACGCTCGATCTCGGCTTGCAAGTAGCGGCGGCGGCTATTGCCACCATGACCGTGCGCCGCGAGCGGATGGCCACCGCGCTCGATGATGCGATGCTGGCTACCGACTTGGCCGACGAACTGGTGCGGCGTGGCGTGCCATTCCGGGTTGCCCACGGCAAAGCCGGCCAACTGGTGCAGCGAGCGATCGCGCTGGGCGCCAGCCTGCGCCATCTGCCGCTGAGCGAGTATCAGGCGGTCGAGCCAAGCCTTGACGCGAGCATCTATGCCGTGTTCGATATGGCGCGCAGCGTCGCCCAAAAAGCCAGCTACGGCGGTGCCGCGCCGCAACGAGTCCGTGAGCAATGCGCTCGCTGGCACGAAATCTTAGAGGAAGAAGACGAGTAAGGGCGCAGCCTGCTGAGCCTCGATACCGAACCGTCAGGGCACAACGTGCTGTGACCCCTATGTGAGACACCTAAACCTATGACCAGCCCGCTCTACACACCGCCAGTCAGCCTGCCGGTACTCCACATCCGGCCCGACGCCGCCATATCGATCCGCCGCGCGCGAGTGAGCGACGTGCCGCGGCTCTACGAGATCATCAACTACTACGCTGCCCGCGGCGATATGCTGCCCAAGACGCTCGATCAGCTCTATAACCGGGTGCGCAATTTTAATGTGGCCGAAGCCGATGGCGAAGTGATCGGCTGCGCCGCGTTGCATATCACGTGGGCCGATCTGGCCGAAGTGGTCAGTGTTGCCGTGCATCCGGCATTTCAGGGCCGCGGCGTTGGCCGCCGCCTCGTCGAACCGCTCTTCACCGAGGCGATTGAGTTGGGCATTCCCACCCTCTTCACGCTCACCTTGCAGGTCGGATTTTTCAGTTCGCTCGGCTTCCGCGAAATACCAAAATTGCGCCTACCGCACAAAATCTGGCAAGATTGCGCTACCTGCTTCAAACAGGATCGGTGCGATGAAATCGCAATGATCCGGCAGGTGCCGTAACCTTGATCCTCACCACCCAGAGCGGCACGCAGTTACGCATCGCTCTGGGTGGTTGTGAGAGCCATCACATATTCCCCGCTCATAACGCGGCTATTTCCACCATAGCAACGCGCCAAACTACCCTATTGCTGGGTGGCATCCGAATCATACGATTGCTCCGTATCTCTCTATGAAGCACCACAACACAGGAGTAATCGTATGCTGATGAATAGCACGATCGCTACCGCCATTTTGCTGCTTGTGCTTGGCATTGGTGGCGTCTTTTCAACCGGCGCCGCAACGTCGGCTATTCCCGCCTTGTTCGGGATCGTCTTGCTTGGGTTGGGCGTGGCGATTGAACGATCACCAACCCCGCGCCGCTTTGAGTGGATCGCTGCGCTGGTCGGGTTGCTGGGCTTTCTGGCGCCCGTCGCCAACCTTGTCCGTATCATTGGCCAGACCGGTTTTATCATCAACGCGGCTGTCTTTGCGAATATCGTGATGTTGGGTACGTGCGGTCTCTACCTGCTGGTCTGGCTGTGGGAGCAGCGCACCGGCGAGCGATTGCGAATTCGGTAGACAACAAATGGGATAACGAATGTACGAATGGGATAACGAATGTACGAATGGGATAACGAATGTACGAATGGGATAACGAATGTACGAATGGGAT